>DASXZB010000117.1:0-48032 GCA_036502145.1 Solirubrobacteraceae bacterium
GCGCCGTACCACTCCTTCCTGCTGCAGCGAACCCCGAAGCCCGGGTCCGACGAGCCTCGCGCCTGGCGCAGGGACGAGTACCCGGACTAACCCATCGCCTTCATCGCCGGCATCCCGGGGGACGAGTCGGGAACGACCAGCCCTGGCACCGCGTGAGGGGCGGCGAGGATCCCCACTGCGAGCGCAACCAGGAGGGCCGCCGTCGCCACCCTCGCGGCGCGGGGCCAGGGGCCGAGCTTCTCGAGCGCCACGAGCGCTGCGACGAGCGCCATCCAGGTGAGGCTCATCACTCCGAGCGCGAACAGCGCGGTCATCAGCGCCCACGAGCAGCCGACACACCAGCCGCCACTGCGCACGCCCATCGCCAATGCGCCCGCGCGGCCCTCGCGCCAGCTCTCGCCCAGGGCGCGCAACGGACCTCGGCACTTGGCCAGGCACGCCCCCTTCAGCGGGGTCAGCTGGTAGAGCGCCGCGAACGCCAGGACACCCCCGGCCAGCCACCGCCCGCCCCTGTCCCAGGCCAAGTCGCCGGCGAACCAACCCCTCCCGACCTCGAACAGGCCGTAGGCCACCACGCCAGCGGCGCTCCACACCAGCAGGTAGCCGCCGGCGAACAGCAGCCATCGGCTGGGCTCGCGCCGGCGCGTCAGGGTCGCGTATACCGCTGCGGTGGGCGCGATCGAGGGGATCATCATCGCTGCCATCATCACCGCCCACACACCGGTGAACCAGCCGAGGGTTCCCAGGCCGGTGCCCGGCCCGGCGTCCATCCCCGACATCCGCGCGACGGTCGACCACCAGGCGACCGCAGCCACCACCAGCAATATCGAGACGACCCCGAGGCGCGAGCGCGCCGCCTCACCAACAGCGGCCAGCTCGTGCCGGTCCGAACCAGGACTTGCCAGCGATGAGCCGACGATCGTGCCCGCGCCAGGGGTCATGCGCTTGGCGCCGCGCCGGCGGCCCGGTCGTACTCGTCGTGGCGGCGCAGCCAGAAGACCTCCTGACCTTCCTCGTTTCGTCCCACCGGCGTCCGGTCCAGTAGCCCGTAGTAGCCCATCGCCGGCTCCAGCCCGCGGGCGGTCGCGACGTAGGTTCGATAGACGGTTCCGTTCGAGCGGACGTATGCGCTGAGACCGGGCCCCTCGGCGATGTAGCGCGCGACGTCGGTGCCGCAAGCGTGGGCGTTCTGCTTCACAACCGGTGGCAGCTCGCCGTCGAGGAACGGCCGCAGTTCCTCCTCGGTATGCAGGAAGCCGAGGTCCCGGTGGAAGTCCGGGCCCACCGTCGAAACCCACTCGAAGCTCCAGCCCATCCGCTTCTTATAGCTCTCGAGCTTGTCCAGGGGTCCCCTCGACGAGCAGATCATGGTCACGTCGCGCGCTCCGAGGTGGGGGAGGTTTGCGTTGAGGTTGTCCGCGATCGACGAGCAAACCGGGCAGCCGGCCTCGTAGTCGGGGCCGAACATGAAGTGGTAGACGAGCAGCTGGGATCGGCCGTCGAACAGCTCCGCCAGCGGCTTGGTGCCCTGGGTGGTCTCGAAGCGGTACTCCTCCTCGACCTCAACCCACGGCAGCTCGCGGCGCTGGCGCGCAAGCTCGTCACCGTTCCGTGTGTGCTCCTTCTCGCGTGCGAGCAGCTTCTCGCGCGCCGCCAGCCACTCCTGCTGGCTTGCCACCTCGTGATCGGTCATGCGCTGTCTCCTTTCATGGGGATTTAAATACAGATCCGGGGCGGCGCCGAAATCCATCGGCCGGAGGCCGTTGACGTCGCGGGGCTGCCAGGCCTGGGTGCCGCCAGCCCGGCGGCTGGGGGGATGTAACGCCTTCTCGGCGGCGGGGTGTTTCTAGAGTGAGGACAACGTTCATCCAGGTGGCCGAGCTGCGCGTGCGCGGCCATCTGTGGCCGATTTTGCAGACTGCTGTGGCCGCGGTCGGGGCGTGGTATCTGGCGGTGCTGTTGGGCGTCGAGCATCGTCCCGCGTTCGCGTCGATCGCTGCCGTGATCTCGCTGGGCGCCGCGTTCGGCGAGCGCAGGCAGCGGGCGGTGCAGCTGATCGGCGGTGTGATGTTGGGGATCGTGATCGCCGACCTGCTGGTACGGGCAATCGGGAGCGGTATTCCGCAGATTGGGCTGCTGGTCGTGCTGGCGATGGTGGCAGCCGTGATCCTCGGAGGGGAGGAGCTGCTGGTCGGTGAGGCGGCCGTGTCGGCGATCCTCGTGGCGACGCTGTCCTCGACCCCGACCGTGCGGTTGCTCGATGTTCTGATCGGCGGTGGAGTTGCGTTGGCGGTAACCACGCTGCTGTTCCCGCCCGATCCCGTGCTCGGCGTCGCACGGGCCACCAGCAGCGTGTTCGGCGCACTGGGCGTGGTGCTGCGGGATTCGGCGGCGGCGCTGGCCGCCGGTGACGTGCGCCACGGCGAGGCAGCAATCCGGGCGGCCGACAATCTCGAGCTGTACGTCGACGAGCTGAGGCGGGCGGTGGTCGTAGGGTCCGACACGGCCCGCTGGGCGCCGCTGCGGCGGGCCAGCCGTCCAAGCCTCCAGCGCTACGCACGCACCGTGAGCCACGCCGAGCTCGCGGCTCGCAGCGCCCGCATCCTTGCCCGTAACGTCCTGAGCTATGTGCGGAGCGGGCGCCCAGCGCAGTCCGAGCTCGCCGATGGCGTCCGCGAGCTCGGCCTGGCGGCGTGGGAGCTGCCGGCACAGTTTGACGAGCCCTGGCGCGGCGGGGACGTGCTGCGGATGGCGCTGCAGGCCGCCAGCCTCGCGACCGCCAGCACGTCACGGCAGTCGGACATCGCCCTGATCGAGATCGCCGGCCAGGTCCGCTCGATGGCGATCGACATCGTCAAGGCTTCCGAAGCCAGCGAGACCGACCACAGTGCACTCGGCGAAACCCCAACCGAAGAGCTCCTGGCTGCACTTCCGCTCCCGGAACCCGGCGTACCGTAACCGCGATCCTCGGGCGAACTCCGGACTGACCGCAAACTATGTTCAAGGGATGACGGTCGTTGTTGCGGGCTCGCAGGCCCTCACGTCGGCACGGGACGGAGTGCACGTCGCGCTGCGCAGCGGCGGCCACTGCTTCGCTGGACGCTCATCGACGACCGGCATCGTCATCGATGCGACGTACGACCCGGAGAATGTGATCCGGTTCGATCAGTCGGTCCAGTAGTGGACAATGCCGCGATCGCCGACCGGCTTGACGCCTTCGCGGCGGTGCTGGAGCTCGGCGACGCCAATCCGTACACGATCCGCGCCTACCGGCGGGCGGCCGAGACCGTCCGCCACAGCGGGGTGCCGATCGCCGAGCTCGTCGCCGCCGGTCGCGGTCGCGAGCTTCGGGGCATCGGCTCCGGGATCGAGGCTCGCCTGCGCGAGCTGGTGGCCACGGGACAGATCGCGGAGCTCGCCGAGCTCGAGCGCGACCTTGTGCCTGACCTCGTCGGCCTCGGCCGCTACCTCGGGCTGAGCGCCCAGCGCGCCATCGACATCGCCCGTGCGCTCGAGATCCGCACCGCCGGCGAGCTCCGGGAGGCGGCCGCTGCGGGCCGCCTGCGCGATGTGCCTGGTATCGGCCCCAAGACCGAGGCGCAGATCGTGTCGGTGCTGGCCCGGGAGACCGAGGCCCGCTCGCCACGGGGCGTGTGGCTCAACCGCGCCTGGGATCTCGTCGGCGGCATCGCCCACGCCCTTGACGGCGAGCCCGCGGGCGACGTGCGGCGCCGGTGTGACTCCTGCCACCAGCTCGCGGTGGTCCGTGCGGCGTCACGTCCCGATGCGGTCCTGGCGCGGTTCGCGGAGCTGCCCCAGATCGTCGCCGTGATCGAGCAGGGCGAGCGCCACGCTGTCGGGGTCACCGTGGAAGGGGTCCCCGTGGAGCTGACGGTCCCCGAGCCCAACTGGTTCGGGACCGCGCTGATGCGTGCGACGGGGTCGCCCCGCTACGTGGCGGCGCTCGAGCCGCTGCCCGCAGGACCCAACGAGGACGCGGTCTACGCGGCCCTGGGCGTGCCCTGGTGCCCCCCGGAGCTGCGCGAGGCGCCCTTCCGCGAAGAGCCGCCTCCGCTGATCGAGATCGAGCAGATCCGCGGGGACCTGCACTGCCACACGACGTGGTCAGACGGGCGGGGGAGCGTGGCGGAGATGGCCGAAGCCGCTCGCGCACGGGGCTATGAGTATCTGGCCATCTGCGACCACACCCCGGCCGTGGGGGCGGTGCAGGGGCTCACCCCCGACGACGTCCGCCGCCAGAGCGAGGAGATCGCGGCGGCCAACGCGGAGCTGGCTCCGTTCCGGGTGCTGAGCGGGATCGAGTGCGACATCCTCCCCGACGGGCGGCTCGACCTCCCCGACGACGTCCTCGCTCAGCTCGACTGGGTCCAGGCCAGCGTGCACGGCGGGCAGCGAATGCCCCGCGCGGAGATGACCAAACGGGTGGAGGAGGCCCTGCACCACCCCGCCGTCCGCTGTCTCAGCCACCCCACCGGCCGCCTCATCAACCGTCGCCCGGAGAACGCGCTGGACCTGGAGCGGATCTTCGACGTCGCGCGGACCCATGGCGTCGCCCTGGAGGTCAACGGCCTGCCCGCGCGGCTCGACCTCAGCGGCGAGCACGTGCGCGACGCGCTGCGCGCCGGCATCCCGATCGTCTGCTCCACCGACGCGCACTCCCCGGCGGGCCTGGACAACATCACGCTCTCGGTAGCCACCGCGCGCCGCGGGTGGGCCACGGCCGCCGACGTCCTCAATACCCGGCCGCTCGAGGCTCTCCTGAGCCGCGACGGGCGCCGGCCGCGCGAACAATAGGCTGGGCGCGGCACGGATACCTTTCTGGCGATGACGGTGGTGATCGACGGCGAGAGCCTGTCGCTGGAGCAGTTGGTCGGCGTCGCCCGCTCGAGCGAGCCCGTTTCGATATCGGCGGCGGCGATCGAGCGAATGCGGCAGAGCAGGCTGAAGGTTGAGCGGGTACTCGCGCGCGACGATGCCGTCTATGGCATGACCACCGGCTTGGGGCAGCACAAGCGCCATCGGGTGGCGGCGGCTGACGTGCCGGAGTTCAACCGCCGGCTGCTGGACAATCATCTGATTGCCCAGGGTCCACCCGTGCCGGACGAAGTGGTGCGGGCAACGATGCTCCGCCTGGCCAACGGTTTCGCCAAGGGGACGGTGGGGGTTCGCCCGGTGCTGGCGCAGCGGCTGGTGGATGCGCTCAACACTGGTGAGCACCCCCCGGTGAGGCTGCTCGGCTCGGCCGGGGAGGCTGATCTGGGGCCGCTTGCCGATCTCGCCCGTGGCCTGTTCGCTGATCTCGAGCTCCAGGCCAAGGAGGGGCTGGCGCTCGTCAACAACAACTCGTTCTCGACGGCGCTGGCGGCGCTGGCGGTGGTCGATGTGGGCACGCTGATCGACTCGATCACCGTTGCCGGAGCCCTTGACCTGGAGGCCTTTCGCGCCAATCTGACAATCCTGGACCCGGTGGTCGGCGAGTCGCGCCCCTATCCGGGGCTCCAGACGGAGCTGGCAGGGCTGCGACGGGCGCTCCAAGGCAGCTCGCTGTGGGGGCGTGGAGCGGCCCGCAATCTTCAGGATCCGCTCAGCTACCGGTCGATCGTCCAGCTCGGCGGTGTCGCCCGCGACGCCCTGGCGTTCGTGCGCGGCCAGCTGGCGATCGAGCTCAACGCGCACCACGACAACCCGATCGTGACCCCGGTTGGCGATCGCATCATCTCGGCGGGAAACTACGAGGCCCTGCCGGTGGCGGTGGGGCTCGATTTCCTGCGGATCGCGCTCGCGCCCCTGTTGACCGCGAGCCTGGAGCGAGCCATGAAGCTGCTGCAGACGCCGCTGTCGGGGTTGCCCGGTGGCCTGTCTGAGAACGAGGGCCTGGAATACGGCGGTCTGGGGGCGATCTCCTGGTCTGCCCACGCCTTGACCGCCGAGGCGCGGCTGCTGGCCCAGCCGGTCTCGTTTGAGCTGGCGACCACCACTCCAGAGGAGGGCATCGGCGACCGGATCACGATGGCCCCGCTGGCCGCGCGCCGGCTGGCCGAGCAGACGGCGCTAGGCCACCGTATCGTGGCGATCGAGCTGCTCTGCTCGTCGCAAGCGCTAGATCTCCGCGCTCCGGAAAGGCTCGGGGCACTGACCGGAAGGGCGTACGACCGGGTTCGTGAGCTGATCCCGTTCGCGGGCTCGCGGATGCCGTATCCGGCCGACCTGGAGCCTCTGAGCGCGCTGGTGCGCTCCGGGTCGGTCGCTGCCCCTTGACCTGCGAGTACGATGAGCGAAGGCAGCCTCATGCCACGTGGCGACCGTGCGAACACTCCGCTGCGACCACCGGCCGCCGCAGCCCCGGGAACCCCGGCGTGGCCGACATTCACGGGCACGGCGACGCTGGTCGGCACCAGCAGCAGCGGGGTCACGGTGTACGTCGACCAAGCCCTCGGCGACCAAGGGATGCAGAATGCCCAGTCGCTCCTGTCGTCGGCCGACACCGTTGTCGCGCAGAACAACGCGATCTTCGCAATCGCCGGGGGTCCCGTGGATGTCGTCATCTACGCGATCGGCGGCGCCACAGACGGAACGGGCGGAGCGGATCACAACGGGTGTGACTTCACGACCGGCAACGCGATCGAGGTGGACGCCTCGTTCGGCAGTCCGAACCGGGTCACCGCGCTGTTCGAGGCCGAGCTGAGCGAGTGCGCGATGAACGGGAGCCTGTGCGGCTTCAGCACCGGCGAGGCGCTTTCCCGCTGGTGCTCCATGGTGGTCAGCTCAAACGCGCTGTCTGACTTCGCCACCGCCCCGGCCTGGGCGCAGGCCGGGATGCCGGATTGGGTCGACCAGACCGAGTCGACCGACCAAGACGCCGTCAGCACCGGCTGTGGGATGGCGTTCATCTCCTGGTTGCTCAGCCAGGGCCACGATCTGAACCAGATCGCCACAGCGATGGTGGGGCTCGGCGATTCAGGCACACTGGCCGCGCTGTATGCGCAGATCACCGGCGACGCCGCGACAAACGCGTGGTCGACCTTCCAGACCGCCGTGGCAGCCCTGCCGGCCGGCGTGACCACCGACGATCCGTTCAACGGTATGTCGCAGGCGCTGCCGGCTCCTGCTGCGGGCTGAGCCCAGCGCCGATACGAGCTTGATAACCCGCCGGAGCTGTGGATACCGCTGCCGGCGTCGCTCGGTCAAGCGGTTGACTGGACCCCTGCACCGCGGTCCTGGTCATGAGTGCTCGAAAAGCTACGAATATGGTCGCTTTTTCGGCCCGGTCCAAGGATTAGGCGCCGACCCGCAGCTGGTCCCCGTATCCGACGGGATCGGCGAAGAAACGGTCGGGCAGGACGCCGTAGTAGCGGATGCAGTCGGCCACGCGCGGCCAACCCGTCCGCTCTGCCAGCTCGTAGCTGTGGATGGCCTTCTCGATCCGCTCGTCGGTGTTGCTGAAGTCGTGGAAGCGCAGGGTCGTGAGGCGAGGGAAGTACATGAAGCGGACGATCGGCTTGAGCACGATCCGCGTCAGGATCGGACAATCGAACTTGGCGACCTCCTGCTTCACCTTCGGCCCGACGGTGGTCTCCTGTTCGAAGAGAAGGGCCGTCTCGAAGACCCGGCGACGCTCGTCGATCGATAATGCCCGGCGGGAGCGTGCAGCATGGTGCACCCGGTTCAGCGCATCGAGCAGCTGAGGCGCCATCACCTCCTCAGCCCCCGGCGCCTCACCGTGGCGCTTGGTGAAGTAGTAGTTCGCGTAGGTGTCCATGAACACCGAACGGTTCGCCTCCTTGAACCCCTGCGAGAACTCGAACAGCATGTACGACCGCCGCGCGCGCTCGTCACGGTCGTAGAAGTAGCGGTAGGCGATCATCCGGCTGACCGCGCCGCGACGCTCGTAGAAGCCGTAAGCCCACAGCGCGCCATGGAGCGCGACCTCCGGAAACGCGTGGTTGCGCTCGGAGTCCTCGAAGATCGAATGAAGCAGGGCCACGCGCTGCGGCATGTCCCCCGGACCCCCGGCGAGACGGACAGCCTCGGCCTTTAGCTCGTCGTAGGCGGCGGCGAGATCGGATGCGCTCGTGGGCTCCGAGTCGAGCATTCGCTCCCCAGCCTAACCGCTGGGTCGCCTCCGTCGTAGCGGGCGGGCGGCGACCTCGGCGGCGTCGTGTGGTGAGAGGCCGAAGATCCGTAGCACGCATGCGGCGTGGTGTTGGGCGGTCGTCTCGTCGGCTGGGGTTTGGAGGACTGTGCGGATGACGGCGAGGAGTGCTCCGCCGGCGGCGATGAGCGCTACTTCGGGGTCGTCGACGCGGAAGCGGCCGGACTCGATGCCGCGCGCGAGATCGCGACGCGCGTAGGGGCCGAGCGTGCGGGAGGCAAGGTTGTGGCTGATCTCTAGTCGTACGAGCAGCCATCCCCACTCGGGATCGTCGACGGCCTGCTTGATCAGTGAGCGGTGCGCGACGGCGACGACTTCGGCTGGATCCTTGAGGCTCCTGGTCGCGGCGTCGATTGCCTCCGCTGCGGCCGCGGCGGCTTGCTCGACGACCGCGGCGACGATCGCCTCTTTGTTCTCGAAGTGGTTGTAGAAGGAGCCGAACCCGAGGTCGGCCTCCTCGGTGATCTCGTTGATGCGCGTGTTCTCGACGCCCTGGCGCGCGAACAGCGCCCCCGCCGCGCCCAAGAGCTTCGCCCGCGTCTGCGCGCGGCGACGGTCCTGGCGGCTCGCGGGCCCGGTCTTGGTGTCGGAGTGGTTGGCGATCCTCATTCGTGAATGATCATATCAGCGTTGACAGCTCACTCTAATACTGATAGTCTAATCAGTAATGACCGACACACCGCGACAAACCGGATTCCATCTCGCACGATGGAAGGAGCAATCAAGTACAAGACAGCACTCAAAACCTCCCAGCTGGGCCAGACCGGTCTGAAGATCACCCGCGTCGGGTTCGGCGCGTGGGCGATCGGCGGGGGAGGCTGGGAGTTCGGCTGGGGCGCGCAGGAGGACGAGCAGTCGCTGGCCGCGATCCACCGTGCGCTGGAGCAGGGCGTCAACTGGATCGACACGGCGGCCGCTTACGGCTTCGGGCACTCCGAGGAGGTAGTCGGGCGAGCCTTGGAAGGACTGCCCGAGCAGGAGCGCCCGTACGTGTTCACCAAGTGCTCGCTACTGGAAGGCCCTGGCCGCCGTGTGGTTCACAGCCTGAAGCGAGACTCGATCCTGCGTGAGGCCGAGGCCAGCCTCAAACGGCTCCGGGTCGATTCGATCGACCTGTATCAGATCCACTGGCCGATTCCGGAGTCAGACATCGAGGAGGGGTGGGGCGCGCTCGCCGAGCTCAAGGCCCAGGGCCTGGTTCGCCACATCGGCGTATCGAACTTCGACACCGCGCAGCTGCGGCGCATCCAGCAGATCGCCCCGGTCGAGACGCTGCAGCCTCAGTATTCGCTGATCGAGCGCGACGCCGAGGCGGAGCTCTTGCCGTCTGCCGACCGTGAGGGGATCGGCGTGATCGTCTACTCCCCGATGGGGTCGGGGCTCCTCGCCGGCCGGATGACCCGCGAGCGGATCGCGGCCATGCCCGAGGACGACTGGCGCAAGCAGGATCCGCGCTTCCGTGAGCCGGAACTCTCGCGCAATCTCGAAATTGCCGACCGCCTGGGGGCAGTAACCGAGCGCCACGACACCGTCCCGGGCGCCGTGGCCATCGGCTGGACGCTTCGCAACCCCGCCGTGGACGGCGCGATCGTCGGCTTCCGCTCACCCGACCAGGTCGATCCTCTGATCGACGCCGCGAACCTCGAGCTCTCAGACGACGACATGACCATGATCGAAGGAGGCCGCTAACAGTGGACACGATCGGATTCATAGGCCTGGGAAACATGGGTGGCAACATGGCCGCCCGATATCTCGCCGCCGGCTACACCGTCTACGGCCAGGCCCGCCACCGCGAGGACGCGGAGTGGCTCATCGATCAAGGGCTGCAGTGGATGAACACGCCGCGCGAGCTCGCTGGGGCGGCCGAGATCGTGATGACGTCGCTTCCGAACGACGACGTCGTCCGGTCGGTCGCCTCGGGCGCCGACGGAATGCTCGCCGGCCTGGGCGAAGGAAAGATCTGGGCTGATCTGAGCACGATCAGCCCCGGTGTGAGCCGCGAGCTCGCCGCGCGAGTACGCAACGAGGGGCGTGGGGCAAAGATGCTCGACACGCCCGTGTCCGGAAGCGTCCCGCAGGTGAAGGCCGGAACGCTCACGATCATGGTCGGCGGTGACGAGGACGCCTACCGGCGCGTCGAGCCAGTCCTGCGCATCCTCGGAACTCCGGAGTACATCGGTGAGAACGGCCACGGACTCGTGCTCAAGCTCGCGATCAACATCAGCCTGGCGGTGCAGATGCTCGCCTTCTCCGAGGGCCTGCTGCTCGCCGAACGCGACGGGATCGATCCTCACCGCGCCGCAGCGGTGATGACCGAGAGCCCGATTGGCTCGCCGATGCTCAAGGCCCGCGTTGCGCTCGTGCTCGACAAGCCCAACGAGACGTGGTTCGACATCGCGCTGATGCACAAGGACATCCGCCTCGCGCGCCAAGCGGCGACGGAACTCGGCGTCCCGCTCCCCTCGGCCGAGGCCGCAGACGACATCCTCGGAAAGGCCGAGGAGCTCGGCTACGCACACCGTGACCTCGCCACATTGCACGAAGTCCTCGCACAGGCACCCACCGCCGGCTCGGCCAGCTCATGAGCGCTATCTCCTCCGCTCACGACTCGGCCGCAACCGCGTCCAGCGTTCGATCTGCACCGCCGGCCAACAGCACCGCGGCCCCGCTCGCCGCTGCGATCGAAGCCTGCAATTGCCAGGCTTTTCCCGATGGCCCGGGCAGGACTCGAACCTGCGCGCGACGGATTATGAGTCCGCTGCTCTAACCACTGAGCTACCGGGCCGACGGTTGGCAAGCTACCGGCTCGACCCTACCGCGACCTGGCGGCCGTGTCTTCACCTCGGCGGTGCTTCGCGCCCACCGCCGCGACGGATATGATTTTGGCCGTGGCGCTTCTCACGGCAAGCATCCTCGGCCTCGGCGACGCGCCGAGCTCGTTCGGCCAGACGCTCGCGCTGCTGCTCACGTTCCTGGGGATCGGGCTGATCGCCAACGTCCTGATCGGCTACGTCGTGGCCCAGGTGCTGGCCGAGCGCAAGGAAAACCAGGAGCGTCAGGAAAGCCTGCGCCAGTAGGAGCCCCGGCGGCCGGGCCGAGCGCTTTTGGGAGCGCGGCGCGCCGTCGGCCGTGACCCGAACCCGGCCAGATCCGGGAAGCGGTCAAATGAATCTGAAGGAACGGTGGCGGGGGGCGTCGAATGAGAGGCCTGCCGATGAAGCAGTCCACGACTCCGATCGTCAGCCCCCCCGCCGGTCACGGCCACCAAGCGCTCTCGGGCTACATTCGCGCTCGCTTCGACGAGTTCTCGCGCTCGCAGAAAGATGTTGCCCAGTACATCGTCGACCACCTCGACGAGGCGGCGTTCCAGACCGCGGAGGAGCTCGCTCGCCGCGCCAATACCTCCTCCAGCACGGTTGTGCGCTTCTCGCAAGCGCTCGGCTTCGAAGGCTTCCCCGAGCTGCAGCAGGCCGCCCGCGACGAGTACCGGCGCCGGGTGGGCGGGGGGACGATCGCGACCGAGGCCCTGGCCGCGGCGGCCCCGCTGTTCTCGCTTGACCACACGGAGTTCGAGGCCGCGCTGGCCGCCGATCACGTCAACGTCGAGGACACCGCCCACAAGCTCTCGCGCTCAGACGTCGAGGCGGCGGTCGACGCGATCGTCTCCGCCGACAGGGTGCTGATCGCGGGGACCGACCAGATGGCCTTCTTCGCCAGCTACCTGCGCCACCTGCTGATGTTGCTGGACCTGCGGGCCGAGATCGTCGCCAGCCCCTCCCAGGAGGCCCTGGGGCGGCTGAGCCGGATCGACTCAGAGACGCTGGTCGTGGGGCTCTCGGCCGGCCGGCCGCACCCGCTGATCACGCGGACCATGAAGCTGGCCCGCCATCGCAAAGCGCCGACGCTGGCGATCACCGACGCCACCCTGTCCGAGGTCGCCCGGCTGGCCCGGATCCGCCTCTACTACTCGTCGAACACTCCGGCCTTCGTGCGCTCGCACGCCGCCCTGCTGTCCCTCATCCAGGCGCTCGCCTACGGGGTCTACGCGCGCGACGCGCAGCAGTACGACGTGCGGATCAAGGCTTTCCGGCTCAAGTAGCTCACCGCGCCGGCGCCGTCCGCGCGGCGGGCCAGGCTCGACGGCCCAGCGTCAGCGCGTACCCACCAGCAGCGCCTGGATCGCCCGGCCGATCCTGCCGTGGCGGTCCCAGAGCAGACTCTCGGCCACCGCCACGCTGCCCAGGCCGATCCGGGTCTCGGATTGCAGGGCGACCCATTCGCCAACCGGCTCGCGCTCGATGTAAAGCGTCAGGTCGGGGTTGATGAACACGTGCTCGTCCCAGGACAGGACCGAGGCGATCCCGTTGCCGAAGTCCCCCGCGGCGGCCAGGCGCTCCAGCTGCGAGACCGGCTCGCCGGCCACCACCGGCCGGCGCAGCCGAAACCAGGCAGTGGCCGCGCCCGGCTCCAGAAAGGTTCCCTGCACGAAGCGGATCTCCATCGCGTCGGTGGCGAACCCGGGACCCCGGGCGCCCGGGAAGTCGTTGGTCTGACCCGCTTCGGGACCCGGAAACGGCGGTGCCGATCTCGGCGAATCGCCGAGCTCCGCGGCGCGCAGCAGCAGCGCTCGCGCTCGCATCACCTCGATCTGGTCAGGATCGAGCAGCACGGCATCGAGCAGGGTGACACGCCGTCCTGGGCGAACGACCTCGAGCACGACCGACAGCGGTCCGAGCGGCACCGGGCGGACGAACTCGTAGGTGATCCGGGCCAGGCGCAGCGCCGGATCGAGGCCGGCCCCGTTGATGGCGTGGACCAGCAGCGCGGCTGGAGCGCCGCCGTGCAGGGCGTCCTCATACCAGGGCCCCAGAGCCGCCTCGGTGGCCACAAACCGCTCGCCATCGCGTACAAAAACCGCCTCCAGAGTCATCGCGGCGTAACCTAGCGCCCGCCCGACGCCCGGCTACACTCGTAGCCGTGAGC
Source organism: Solirubrobacteraceae bacterium (assembly GCA_036502145.1). Taxonomy (GTDB): domain Bacteria; phylum Actinomycetota; class Thermoleophilia; order Solirubrobacterales; family Solirubrobacteraceae; genus Palsa-465. The sequence continues at coordinate 13,157 of DASXZB010000117.1, forward strand.
GAGAACGGCGAGATCCGGCGCGACGAGGCCACCTTCACCGTCAAGGCCGGCTTGGCCGAGATGCTCAAGGGCGGCGTGATCATGGACGTGGTCACCCCCGAGCAGGCGAAGATCGCCGAGGACGCCGGCGCCGCCGCGGTGATGGCGCTCGAGCGCGTCCCCGCCGACATCCGCCGCGACGGCGGTGTGGCGCGGATGTCCGATCCGGAGATGATCAAGGGCATCCAGGAGGCGGTGACGATCCCGGTGATGGCCAAGGCGCGGATCGGGCACTTCGCCGAGGCCCAGGTGCTGGAGGCGCTCGAGGTCGATTACATCGACGAGTCCGAAGTGCTCACTCCCGCCGACGAGGCCAACCACATCGACAAGGCGCCGTTCAAGATCCCGTTCGTCTGCGGCGCCACCAACCTCGGCGAGGCGCTGCGGCGGATCGGTGAAGGGGCGGCGATGATCCGCTCCAAGGGCGAGGCCGGCACCGGCGACATCGTCGAGGCGGTCCGCCACCTGCGGATGATCCGCGGCGAGATGCGCCGGCTGACGATGCTCGATGACCCCGAAGTCGCCACTGCCGCCAAAGAGCTCGGAGCCCCGCTCCATCTGGTGCGCCGCGTGGCCGCCGACGGCCGGCTCCCAGTGGTTATGTTCTGCGCCGGCGGGATCGCCACCCCGGCCGACGCCTCGCTGGTCATGCAGCTCGGGGCCGAGGGCGTGTTCGTCGGCTCGGGGATCTTCAAGTCCGAGGATCCCGAGCGCCGGGCCCGCGCGATCGTGGAGGCCACCACGCACTACCAGGATCCCGCCCGCGTGGCCGCCGCCTCGACCGGCCTCGGCCAGCCCATGGTCAGCCTCGAGAGCGCCAAGCTCGAGTCCGAGCAGCTGCTGGCCCCGCGCGGCTGGTAGCGGTGACCGGACCCTCGGCGGCGCCCGCGCCGCTGGTCGGCGTGCTCGCGCTGCAGGGCGACTTCGAGGCCCACGCGCGCATCCTCACCGGCCTGGGCGCCAGCGCCCGCGAGGTCCGCGTGCCGGGTGACCTGGAAGGGCTCGACGCCCTGGTCATCCCCGGCGGCGAGTCGACCGTGATGACGCTGGGGATCGAGCGCGAGGGACTGGCGCAGCCGCTGCGCGACCTGGCCGGCGCCGGCACCCCTGTCCTCGGCACCTGCGCCGGGCTGATCATGCTCGACCGCGCCCATCTGGGCCTGCTCGACATCCGCGCCGAGCGCAACGCCTTCGGCCGCCAGCTGCGCTCGTTCGAGGCCGATCTGGAGTTCGACGGAATGCCCGGGCCGCCGGTCCACGCGGTGTTCATCCGCGCCCCCTGGGTGGCCGAGTTCGGTCCCGAGGTGGAGGTGCTGGCCAGCCTCGACGAGCACCCGGTCGCGGTGCGCCAGCGAAACCTGCTGGCCGTCTCGTTTCACCCCGAGCTGAGCGGCGAGAACCGGCTGCACGCGCTGTTGCTGGGGCTGGCCCAGGGCGAGCGCGGCTAAGAGGGCTGGCTCACCCGCCGGGAGTATTCGCGAAACTCGCGCTCGAACGCCGCCCAGTCCAGCCGGGGCACTCCATCGGGCTCAGGCGGCGGCTGCTCGTCGACGGGCTCGTCGCCATCCGGGGGATCCTCCTGGTCGCGGCCTCGCGAGAGCCAGGCGGCCAGCGCGGCGACCATGATCCCGGCCCCGTAGACGATCCCGGCCAGCGCCTCGTGGTGGGTCAGCGAGGCCAGCCCGCCGACCGCGTACAGCGTCAGCGCGCACACCACCAGCCGGCGCAGCTCGGCGCGGGGGACCGAGTGACGCGGTGCCCGCGCGAAGGCGCTCGTGAAGATCGCCCCAACCAGAGCAAGGGCGAACACCAGCTTCCAGGCGGCAGACAGCGAGAACACCATCCTCCCCCCGCATGATCGACCCGACCCGCGGAGAAATCAAGACGGATTTCTCAGACCACCAGGCCGTGGCGCATGGTGTTTTCGCTCACCGCCCGCTGCTGGACGAACTGCAGCAGGTAATCCGGCCCGCCGGCCTTCATCCCCGTGCCCGACAGGCGGTTGCCGCCGAACGGCTGCCTGGCCACCATCGCGCCGGTGATCCCGCGGTTGACGTACAGGTTCCCCACGGGAGTGCGCTCCCGGACCCGCCGCACGGCCCCGGGATCCCGGGTGAACAGCCCGCCGGTGAGCGCGAACGGGAGCCCGTCGACGACATCGCAGGCGTGCTCGACATCGCGCACGCGCTCCACTGCCAGCAGCGGGCCGAAGATCTCCTCCTCCAGCACCGGCGATCCCGTCGGCAGGTCGGCCACGACCCGGGCGGGGCAGAACCAGCCCTCGCCGCCGGGCGAAGGGGCCGCGGCGACGATCCGCCCCTGCTCGCGGGCGATCTCGGCGTATCGCTCCACGCGCTCCTGGGCGGCGCGCTCGATCACCGGCGGGACGTCGACGCCGAGCGTCTGCGCCTGGCCCACCACCAGCACGTCGATGGCGCCGGCCAGCCGCTCCAGGGTGCGGTCGGCGACCGCCTCGTGCACCAGCACCCGCGCGGCCGCCGAGCACTTCTGCCCGGCGTAGGCAAAGGCCGAGCCGACGATCGCCGGGACGGCATCGTCGAGGTCGGCGTCGGAGTCCACGATCACGCAGTTCTTGCCGCCCAGCTCGGCGACCACCTGCTTGAAATGGCGCTGCCCGTCGTCGGTCTGGGCCGCGGCGCGGACGATCTCGCGCCCCACCGGGAGCGACCCGGTGAACGCGATCGCGGCCACCTCGGGGTGGCGGACCAGGGCCGCGCCGACGTCGCCCTCCCCTGGCAGCAGCGACAGCGCTCCCGGCGGCACCCCGCCCGCGCGCAGCGCCTGGACCAGCCGCAGCGCCAGCCCGGGCGACTGCTCGGCGGGCTTGAGCACTACCGCGTTGCCCGTGACCAGGGCGGCGGCGGTCATCCCGCAGGGGATCGCCAGCGGGAAGTTCCAGGGCGAGATGACAGCCGCGACGCCGCGCGGGACGTAGCTCAGCTCGTTGCGCTCGCCCGGCACCTGCAGCAGCTCGCGTCCCCGCCCCAGCTCGATCGCGGCCCGCGCGTAGTACTCGAGGAAGTCGATCGCCTCGCACACGTCGGCGTCGGCCTCGAGCCACGGCTTGGCGCATTCGCGCACCTCCAGCGCGGCCAGCTCGAGGCGGCGCTCGCGCATCCACGCCGCCGCCGACACCAGCGCCGCGGCGCGCTCCTCGGCGCCGGCGGCCCGCCAGCTGGGCAAAGCCCGGCCGGCCGCCTCGATCGCCGCGGCGACGTCCGACTGGCTCGCCGCCGCGGCCTCGGCGACGACTCGCGAAGGGGCCCCCGGGTCGGTCGAGATCAGCTCGGCGGCCGTCCGCGAGTCTGAGCCGATCATCACTCCGACCGCCAGCGGCAGCTCGGCATCCACGCGCGCCAGAGCGTCGGACAGCTGTGAGCGGATCGCCGAGCGGCGCAGCTCGAGCACCGGTTCGTTGGTGAAAGGATCGAGCATCGGTGCCAGGGACGTTACCCCGCGGGGGCCTACCGCCGAGGCGCTGGTAGGCTCGCCGCGCGATGGCAACCGGCGGCGTGAGCGTGATCGTCCGCGCGCGCGACGAGGAACGCAGTCTGGAGCGCTGCCTGACGCTGGTCGCGGGACAGCGGGGGGTGGGGGAGCCCGCTGAGCTGATCCTCGTCGACGGCGGTTCGAGCGACGGCACCGTCGCCGTGGCCCACCGTCACGGGGCGACCGTGCTGAACGCCGGCGAGCCCTACTCGTTCGGCGGCGCGCTGAACCTCGGTGCCTCCGAGGCCCGCGGCGCGGTGCTGGTGGCCCTGTCGGCGCACGCCTTCCCGCGTGACGACGGCTGGCTGGCGCGGCTGGTGGCGCCGTTTGAGGATCGCCACGTGGCGTGCGCCTGCGGAGACTCCTACGGCCCCGACGGCGAGCTGCTGACCGGACCGGTGGCTCAGGACGCCGCCCTGGCCGCCCGCCGGCCGGAGTGGGGGTACTCGAACGCCGCCGGGGCGTTTCGCGCCGAGCTGTGGCGTCGGCGGCCGTTTCGTGGCGATCTTCCGGCCTGTGAGGACAAGGAGTGGGCCTGGGAGTGGCTGTGGCGCGGCTACCGGTGCGTGGTCGACCCCTCGCTGCTCGTCGATCACGACCACACCCACGACCGGCTGCGCGACATCTTTCGGCGTGCCCGTCGGGAGGCTCGCGCCTACGGATCGTTCCTGGAGCGCCCGCCCTACGAGCCGCGCGACCTCGTCCGTGACTGGTGGTCGGACCTGCGCTGGTATGACTCGGTCCTCAAGGCGCGACTGAGCCCGCGCCGGGCGACGCGGCTCTTGGGGGCCTACGCCGGGCGCAGACATTAACCAGCGCGTTCACGGCGCCTCCAGCAGCTGCTCCACCGCCACCCCGCGGGCGTGTTCGCTCAAAAACGACTCGTTCGAGGTGTTCTCGAGCAGGCGACGAACCAGGTAGGCCATTCCGGCCACCAGGTCGCCGACCGGACAATAGGCCCGGACCCGGAACCCGTGCGTGGCCAGGGCTTGTTGGAGCTCGTCGCCCAGGCCGCGCAGAATCTGAAGCTCGAGGTCGCGGTCCTCGCCTCCGGAGATCCGGTTGAAGGCGATGGCGTGGGCCACCGAGCGCAGGTTGTGCGACGCGACCGCCACCCGCAGCGATGGGCGAGCCGTCAGCAGCCGGCGGGTCAGGGTCTCGAAGTTGCGGTCGCACTCGGCCTTGTCCTCGAACACCGGCACCGGCCAGCCGTGCTGGCGGGCCTCGACGAGCTCGTGATCCCAGTAGGCGCCCTTGACCAGCCGGACCTGGAGCGCGGGGGTGCGGCGGGTGGCCTGGGCCCAGTCGATGATCTGGGTCAGCTGGTCCGGAGAGTCGCGCAGGTAGGCCTGCAGCACCAGTCCGGCCGACGGCCCGTCGCGGAACTCCTCCTCGTCGAGCAGTGCCAGCACCAGCTCCAGCACCGCCTCGCGCGAGTCGAGCGACTCCATGTCGATGTGCAGGTGCGCGCCGAGGCTCTGGGCCTGTCGCAGCAGCGGCCGCAGGCGGCCGGCGGCGTCGCGCTGACCGAGCGCGGGGGCGTCGGGTCTCAGCATCGGCGTCAGCGCCGAGATCTTGACGCACACGTTGGCTCGCGGCAGCGGGCCGGCGCCGTCGGCCTCGAGCACCGGCCGCTCCGGCCAGCGGCGGGTGGCGGTCCCGAACACCTCGAGCGCATCGTGGCAACGCGACTGGTAGTGGTCGGCCTCGCCCTCGGTCACTGTGGCCTCCCCGAGCAGGTCGACGGAGCTGGCCACGCCGTGGCTCCAGAGCTGCTTCAGCGACCCCAGGGCCTGGGCCGGGCTCTCGCCGACGATGAACCGGTGCGCGAGGTGCCGGACGCCACCGGCCGCCGCGGCGCCGAGCGCGGCGCGCCCGGCCCTGGTGTGGGAGATGCGCATTGCGGCCGAGATCGGGGGTGGCGTCTCGGGCACCTCCTCCAGAAAGCCGGTCAGGTGGCGTGCCAGGTCGTCGAGCGATCGGCAGGCGGGGACCACGTCCACGAACCGAAACAGCGCTGCGCGCAGCTCCTGGTCGCTCGAGGCCATCTCCATCGCTCTGGCGTCGAGCGCCCGGACGGGGTGCAGCGTGTTGGACGGGAAGGCGGCGTACAGCTCGGTGCCGACTCGGTGGAGCTCCTGCTCGACCAGCGGCTGCCTCAGCTCTCCGGTAGGCGAGCTCACCGGCTCATCCGCTCGGCGCGGCGCGGACGCCGGATCGCGGCGTCGCCAGCGTGGAACGCTCGATCGCCTCCCAGCCCATGTCGCGCTGTCGCTCGGCCTCGTCGGCGGCCCGGCCGCCGCGAAGCCCAAACAGACGCTTGCGCAACAGCAGGTAGACGACCACCGCGACGTTGATGAGAAAGCCGATCACCTTGAGCGGAGTGGCGCCGTGGATGATCTCGTAGATCTCGAGCGGCAACAGCACCGTGGTCGAGATGAACGTGAGGTATTCCGCCCAGCGCTTGCCGAACCACAGCCCCAGCGCCTCCGCGCCCTCCAGCGCCCCGTAGGCCAGCAGCGCGATCCCGGCTTCACGCAGCGTCGCCGTACGCAAGGTGAACAGCCGGTCGAAGTCGTGCAGGATCCCGACGTGCCCCGTGGTCTGCACCGGGCCGCCGGCGACTCCGCCCTGCAGCGCGGTCAGCACCCGGTAGAACGCGCCGCGCAAGTGGGCGCGGTCGGCGGTGAAGGCCAGCACACCGATGCCGAGCAGCCCCAGCACGATGAAGTGAATGACCCGGTCGACCGCGATCAGCCGCAGGATCACCCGGTCGTGCAGCGGCTTGCCGCGGAGCGGCAGCTCGATCTCGTCGCGGGTCACCGGGCGCGGGTGCGCTTCGTCCGCCGAGCGAGGGAGTGCGATCCAGGTGTCGCAGCGCAGGCAGCGGTGCCAACGGATGTCGCCGTCGTCGTGTACCACCAGGGCCTGATCCTCCTCGGGCAGCTCGAGGTCGCGGCCGACCAGGACGTGGCCCTTGATGCCGCAGGTGATCAGCTCCCAGTCGACCTGACGTCGTCGCCGGGGGCGCTGGGTGCCGGGTGGGTGCTGCGCTTGGCCCGTGGCTTGCGGTCGCTCGTGGGCGGGCGGGGGGGGGGCGCCGGCGGCGGTCATGGCCTGGATGGTGGCACGCTTTGGAGACGCCGAAACATCGTGTCGATCTCCGACGGCGCCCACGAGTGTCGCATCGCCACGGCGTCGCCGCGGCGCCGCGGGATGTCGGCCTATCCCTGGGGGCGACCGGCGGCCAGCCAGGACGGGCCGGTCTCGAGCATCCGGGTGATCTCGTCCGCCGGCCGCGGCCGCGAGAAGTGAAAGCCCTGGACGTAGTCGCAGCCGATGCGCGCCAGCTCGGCGATCTGGCGCTCGGTCTCGGCTCCCTCGCCGACCACCTCCAGCGACAGCGCGTGTGACATCGCGACGATCGCCTCGGTGATCGCGGTGTCACGAGGCTCGGTTCCCAGGCCGTCGATGAACGAGCGGTCGACCTTGAGCGCATCCAAAGGCAGGCGGGTCAGGTACGCCAGCGACGAGTAGCCGGTGCCGAAGTCGTCGAGCACCAGGCGAACTCCGATCTCCTTGAGCGCCCCGAGCGCGTCGGTCAGCCCGGCGGCGTCTTCGAGCAGCGCGCTCTCGGTGATCTCGAGCGTCAAGTGTTGGGGATCGAGCCCGGCGCCGCGCAGCGCCGAGGCCACCGTGTCAGCCAGGCCGCGGCTGGCGACCTGCACCGCGGACAGGTTGACCGACATCGATATCGGCGGGGCGTCGGGCCGCTGGTGATACCAGCGGGCCCCCTGGCGACAGGCGTTCTCGAGCACCCAGCGTCCGATCGGCTCGATCAGGCCGTTTTCCTCGGCCACCGGGATGAAGTCGCCGGGGGCGACCAGTCCGCGCTCCGGGTGCTGCCAGCGGATCAGCGCCTCCAGGCCGACGATCGAGTGATCGCGGCAGGACACCATCGGCTGGTACTCGAGCCGCAGCTCGTTGCGCTCCAGGGCGCGGCGCAGGTCGTTCTCGACCCGCAGGCGGGACATGGCGCGGCCGCGCATCCCCTCGTCGAACAGCTCGTAGCGCGCCCGTCCACGCTCCTTGGCGCGGTACATCGCGGAGTCGGCGTCGCGGATCAGGTCCTCGGCGAGCTCGCCGCCCTCGGCGACCGCGATGCCGATGCTGGTGGTGACGAAGTGCTCGTTGCCGCCGAGCACGAACGGTCGATTGAACACCCCGGCGATCCGCTGGGCCATCTCGATCGCGTCGCGCTCGCCTTCGATCTCCTCGAGCAGGATCCCGAACTCGTCACCGCCAAAGCGGGCCACGGTGTCGCTGGAGCGGATCGCCTGTTTGAGCCGCGGGGCGGCGGCGGCGAGCAGCTCGTCTCCAACCTGGTGACCGAGGCTGTCGTTGAGCCGCTGAAAACGGTCCAGATCGAGCGCCAGGATCGCCGTCGGCGAGCGCCGGCGCCGTAGCCGCTCGAGCGCGTGCTCGAGCCGGTCCATGAACAGGACCCGGTTGGGCAGACCGGTGAGGGGATCGTGCAGGGCGCGGTGGCGCAGGTCATCGTCGGCCAGCTGGCGCTCGAAGGCGTCCCCGAGCACGTTCGCGATCGCCTGGACGAAATCGACGTCGCCAGCGCGATAGTCGCGAACCGAGGTGGAGTGAAGGCCGAGCACTCCGAACGGCGCCTGGCGGCCCGCGATTGCGACCGTCAGTCCGCTGCAGGCACCCATCTTCGACATGATCGGGGATGGCGTGAAGCGCTGCTCGCGTGCGAGATCGCGTAGCGTCACCGGCCGGCCGCTGAGGATCGTGTAGCCGGCCTGGGAGCGCTTGCCGCCCGGAATCGTCGCCTTGGTCTCGTGCGCCGGCACTCCGTAGGAGCAGCGGACCTCGAACGCGTCACGGTCCGGTTGGAGCTCCAGCACGGCGGCAAACTCGACGTCGAGCAGCTCGGCGACGGCCCGCACGGCCTCCTGCATCAGGTCAAAGGTGCTGGCGCCCTCCAGCGCGTGCTCGCCGAGCCGGGCCACGGCGGCCTGCTGCCCCACGCGCCGCTCGAGCTCGGCCTCGGCCAGCTTGGTCTCCGTGATATCCGACATCACGCCGTGCCAGCGGCGCTGACCGTCGCCGTCGGTCAGCAGCAGGGCGTCGTCGCGGATCCAGACCACATGGCCGTCGCGATGCAGCAGCCGATACCTGGCGGCCCCGGTCGATGATCCGAGGATGGCGTTGGCCTCGGCGCGGAGGACTCGTTCGCGGTCATCGGGATGAAGCTGGTTGGCCCACAGCCCCGGGTCCGAGCACCACTCCTCGTCGGAGAAGCCGAGGATCGCCTCGATCTGGGGGCTGACGTAGTGCCAGCGGCCGGTGGGGCCGGCATCGGCGGTGTAGACGATCGCCGGCACGCGCTTGAGCAGCTCGAGGGCCGGACTGGACTTACGGGTTGCCGCGGGGAGCTCGGGCGCCGCCCGGTGGCCCTTCGGCGGCGTACGTCCGGACGGCGCTCTACGTCCCGCCGGGGCAGGTTGCACTCGAGACCGCGCTCCGCCACCACGGTTGGCGCTCGAACGACCAGACATGTCCAACGTTGCATCGGCATCGCGCGCCCCGGTCCGGACCGTGAATTGTCGCTGACCGCTGCGGCCTTCTACTGACGATTTATCGCCGCAATTGAAGGAATGTGAGGTTTAGGAGGTTTCCGAGGCGACGGCGGCAAAGCGCGTGAGCTCGTCACCGGAGTCCTCTGCGACCAGGCCGTCCTCGATCAGCAGGTCCATGTGGCCGAGCACCTCGGAGAGCGTCAGGAAGGCCTGGGTCACCGCGATGTTGCCCCACATCAGGGTCGCCAGCTCGTAGGCCGACAGCGGCTGGGCCTCGAGCATCCCCAGCAGCTTGCGCGCCCGCCGGTGGTGCATGCGGAAGCGCTCGTCGATCAGCGCGGTATGGTCGAGCACCGGTTCGCCGTGGCCGGTCAGGACGACCTCGGCCGGCAGCTCGCGGGTGGCCCGCATCGAGTCGATGTAGCGCAGCAGGGCGTGGGGGCGGGTCGGGTGCGGGTGGGTCGGGTGCGGGCCGGTCGTGTGCGCGCGGGTCGAGTCCGAATCCCCGTCGAGCGGGCGACTGAGCAGCGGATTGGACGAGATGTGAGCCAGGAGATGGTCGCCGCCGATCAGTATGCGCCGCTCCGAGTCCCAGAACACCGTGTCCGATGGGCTGTGGCCGGGACGATGCAGAACCTGCAGGGTGCGGTCGCGAAACTCGAGCTGGTCGCCGTCGTGCAGCGGTCTGGTGACCCGGCCGCTTGACCCGAAGGCCCTGAACGAGGCCCCCACCGAGCCGAGCGCGGTGGCCAGATCGCCCGGGACGCCGTGGCGGAGCATCAGCGCCATCGCGAACTCGTCGTCGGCGGTGGCGGCGGCGCTGAAGTTCTCCAGGTAGGGGCCGAGGGGATGAAAGGCGGCCACCTCGGCGCCCGAACGGCGGCTCAGGATCTCCAGCAGGCCCAGGTGATCCATGTGCTGGTGGGTGATCACGATGCGCTCGAGCTCGGCGATCGAATACCCCAGGGCCTCGATTGCCCGCGAGAGCTCGTCCAGCGACTTGCCGGAGTTGGGACCGGTGTCGATCAGGGTCAGCGGGTCGTCCTCGATCAGCCAGCAGTTGACCCTCCCCACCAAGAACGGCGTCGGGACGGCGATGCAGTGGATTCCGTCCTGGCTGGCGATCGATCGCAGCGCCTGGGCCGGCGCTCCGATCGATCCGGCGCCGCTCACGAGCAGGTCACGAGCGGATCAGGCTCAGCAGCTCGTCGCGGTGGGCCTCCATGTCCTCGCGCGAGCGCACCGACTCCAAGCACAGCCGCAGCAGCGGCTCGGTGTTGGAGGGACGGGCGTTGAAATGCCAGTCCTCGTAGTCGACCGAAACCCCGTCCAGGCGGCTCTGGCGGCCGTCGCTGTAGTGCTCGGCCAGCTCTTCGAGCTTGGCCGCGGGGTCCTCGACCTCGGAATTGATTTCCCCCGAGATGAAGTACTTGGAGCGGTAGGGCTCGAGCAGCTCCGACATGGACGCCTCGCGGCCCGAGAGAAGCTCCAGGATCAGCAGCGCCGGGAGCGTGCCCGAGTCGGCGCAGTAGAAGTCGCGGAAGTAGTAGTGGCCCGATACCTCGCCGCCGAACGCGGCGTGCTCCTCGCGCATACGCGTCTTGAAGAACGCATGCCCGACGCGGTTGACCAGCGCCTCGCCGCCCTTGGCGTGCGCGACGTCGGCCACTGCTCGGCTGGCCCTGACGTCGTAGAGCACCGTCGCTCCGGGCTCCTTGTCGAGCATCGAGTCGGTCAGCAGCGCGGTCAGGAAGTCGCCGTCGACGAAGGACCCCTGTTCGTCGATGAAGAAGCAGCGGTCAGCGTCGCCGTCCCAGGCGATCCCGAGATTGGCCTTTTGCTTGACGACCTCGCTCACGATGAACTCGCGGGTCTCAGCCAGCAGCGGGTTGGGCCCGTGATCTGGGAAGTTGCCGTCTGGCGACCAGTAGGCCTCGACCAGATCCAGGCCCAACCGCTCCAGCAGCGGTCCCACCATCGGCCCGGCCATCCCGTTGCCGCCGTCGACTACGACCTTCAGCGGCTTGACCACGGCGGGATCGATGAACTTCAGCGCCGCCTCCTGGAACTCCTCGAAGATCTCCACGTCCTCGACCGTGCCCCCGCCGGGGGCGTCGCCGAGCCCGGACTCGATCCGCTCTCTGACCTCGCCGATGCCGGCGTCGCCAGACAGCGCCAGCGCGCCGCGACCCACCAGCTTGGCCCCGGTGTAGCTCGCGGGGTTGTGCGAGGCGGTGCACATCAGCCCGCCGTCCAGTTCGCGCGAGCCGACCAGGAAGTACAGCATCTCGGTCCCTACCTCCCCGGCGTCGAGAACGTGCGCGCCCTCGCCGGTCATGCCGTCGCGGTAAGCGGCCGCCAGCTCTGGGGCAGTGAGCCGCATGTCGTGTCCCAGGCCGAGTCGCAGCTGCGAAGTCGGCTTGTCCTCGAGCGCCGCGATCACCCGCGTGAAGGCGCGCCCGATTTCGTGCGCTGTCCGGTCATCGATCTCGTCGCCGTAGAGGCCCCGGATGTCGTAGGCCTTGAAGATCGCTGGATCGACTCGCTCGGTCATGGTGGATGATGATGCCCGATAATCCGCCGCCGTGAAACCGAGCGTGGTGATCTTGTGCGGCGGGCGCGGGACCCGCCTGCAGGAGCACACGCAGTCGATCCCCAAGCCGCTGGTGGAGATCGGGGGGCGGCCGATCCTGTGGCACGTGATCCAGATCTATGTGGCCCAGGGGTTTCGGCGCTTCCTGCTGCTGACCGGATATCTGGGCGAGCAGGTGATCCGCTTCGTCGAGGACGAGGCCTGGCCCGACGAAGTCGAGATCCGCTGCCTGGACACCGGTCAGGACACGCCGACCGGCGGGCGGCTGCACCTGGCCGCCGACGAGCTGCGGGGCAGCCAGTTCTGCCTCACCTACGCCGACGGCGTCGCCGACGTCGATCTCGACGCGCTGCTGGCCTTCCACGCCCAGCACGGCGCCACGGCGACGATGACCGTCGTGCAGCCCGAGCTGCCGTTCGGCGTCGCGCAGCTCGCCGAGGACGGCGCGGTCAAGGGATTCGTGGAGAAGCCCCGCAGCGAGCGCTGGATCAACGGGGGCTTCTTCTGCTTCCGCGACGCGGTGTTCGACGCGCTGGAGCCCGACAGCCGCCTCGAGAGCCAGGTGCTGGTCCACCTGGCCCAGGGCGGCGGGCTGCGCGCCTACCGCCATGCGGGATTCTGGGAGTGCATGGACACCTACAAGGACGCGGTCGTGCTCAACGACCTGTGGAAGAGCGGGGGCGCGCCCTGGAAGCTGTGGAGCTGAGCGGCGCGTCGGTGCTGGTCACCGGCGCCCATGGGCTGCTGGGAGGCTGGCTGGTCTCAGAGCTGCTTGACCAGGGCGCCCACGTGGTGGCGATCCGCCGCGACGAGCCGGTGGCGTCGACGCTGGCGATGCTGGGGCTCGCCGATCGCGTCGCCGCCGTCAACGGGGACATCTGCGACCCGGGGCTGATCGCGCGGGCCCTGAACGAGTACGAGGTCGACAGCGTCTTTCACCTCGCCGCCCAGACGCTCGTCGGCACCGCCAACCGTTCGCCGCTATCGACGTTCGAGACCAATATTCGCGGCACCTGGCTGGTGCTCGAGGCCTGCCGGCTGCACGGCGTGCGCAGCGTGGTCGTGGCCTCGTCGGACAAGGCCTACGGTCGCCAGGTCGAGCTGCCCTACCGCGAGCGCCAGCCGCTGGCCCCGACCTACCCGTATGACGTCTCCAAGGCCGCCGCCGATTTGCTGGCCAGGTCCTACTGGCACACGTTCGAGCTCCCGGTGGCGGTGACGCGGTTCGCCAACCTGTACGGCGGCGGGGACACCAACCGCTCCCGGCTGGTCCCCGAGGCAGTGGCGGCGGCGCTGACCGGCCGCGCGCCGGTAATCCGCTCCGACGGGTCGCCCAGACGGGACTTCCTCTACGTCGAGGACGCGGCGCGGGCCTATGTGGCGATCTGGCGGGCGCTGCTGGCCGGCGAGGGCCGCGGCGAGGCGTTCAACGCCGGCGGCGGCGAGCCGCACCGCGTACGCGACGTTGTGGAGATGATCTGCCGACTGGCCGGCAGCGGGGTCGAGCCGGACATCCGGGGCGCGGGCGTCCCGCACGGGGAGATCGAGGAGCAGTGGGTGGACGCTTCCAAGCTGCGGGGGCTGACCGGGTGGGAGCCGCTGGTGGGGCTGGAGGAGGGGCTGGCGCTCACGATCGGCTGGTACCGAGAGCATCCGGAGGCTCTGGGGGGCGGTTGATCCCTTGGCCCGGTGGGGCGTATTGGCAGCGCGGACGTCTTTTGGCTTAGGCAGGGGTGGTGAGGGCGGTTGCGATGTCCGCGCGGGCCCGCCACGTGCGATTTCGCGCCCGACTGGCGTGGTCTGCCGAGCAGTGTCGCATCAGGCACGGGGGATGAGCGGTTCCCGACACGGTCCGTCGAAAGGAGGGGGTTGGGCGCAGAACTGCACGGCTTGACCCCGAGGCGGCCCGCCCCACCGCCAACTTTTGGCGCCACCGAAGCCTCCCTCGCCGCTTCGATAGCCAAATCGTCCCCAGCCAGCCCATGAACCACGCGGACGGGGGCCTCCTAAACTAGATCTCAATGTCAGGCCACTCAAAATGGCATTCGATCAAGCACAAGAAGGCGATCGTGGACCAGCGCCGCGGCCAGCACTTCACCAAGCTCGCCCGCGCCGTAACCGTCGCCGCCCGCGAGGGCGGAGGTGATCCGGAGGGCAACCCGGGGCTCGCGCTGGCGATCCAAAAGGCCCGCGACGCGTCGATGCCAAAGGACAACATCGAGCGCGCGATCGCCAAGGGCACCGGCGAGGGGGTCGACGCCGACCAGATCGAGAGCGTCGTCTACGAGGGCTACGGCCCCGGCGGGGTCGCGCTGTTGATCGAGGCGCTGACCGACAACCGCAATCGCACCGGCGCCGATGTGCGCCACGCGTTCTCCAAGCACGGCGGCAACCTCGGCGAGCCGGGCTCGGTCTCCTACCTGTTCGACAAGCGCGGCGTGATCGTGGTCGACGCCTCGCGCCATGACGAGGACGACCTGATCGTGGCCATCGATGCCGGCGCCGACGACATCGCGCGCGACGACGACGTCTACGAGATCGTCACCGAGCCCGCCGCTGTCGGCCCGGTCCGAGACGCCCTCAGCGAAGCCGGGATCGAGATCGACAGCGCCGACGTCACCCAGCGGCCCAAGTCGCGGGTGCCGGTGTCCGAAAGCGACGCCGCACGGCTGATGAAGCTCATCGACATGCTCGAGGAGTCCGACGACGTGGGCGCCGTGCACGCCAATTTCGACGTCGACGCCGCCGTGCTCGAGCGCATCGCCGGCTGACCCGGCGCCCCCCGACCAGCCCTTCGAAGCCTCTTACACAGCTTCGAGGTTCGCTCGCTACCCTCCGGCACTTCCATGCGCAAACCAATCACCATCACGTCCGCGCTGGTCGGGCTCGCCGTCGCCGTGGCCGGCTGCGGCAGCTCCGCCGCCCCGGGCGTTCAACTAGCTCCGGCCGGCGGGGCGACAGCGGCCTCGGTGACTCCGACGACCGCCTCGAGCTCGGCGTCGGCCACCACCAGCAGCGCCACCACCCCCGCGACCCCCCTGCCGACGGCTCTGAAGACCAAGCCCAAGGTGGTGCCGCCGTCCGCAGCCCCGCCGAAGAAGCTGATCGTCAAGGACCTGATCAAGGGCACCGGGCCGGCCGCCACGCCCGGCTCCACCGTCACCGTGCAGTACGTCGGCGTGCTCTACAAGAACGGCAAGCAGTTCGACGCGTCCTGGAACGATGGCAGCGGCCAGCCGGTCCAGCTGCCGCTCTCAGGCGTCATCCCGGGCTGGCAACAGGGTATCCCGGGCATGAAGGTGGGCGGTCGGCGCGAGCTGATCATCCCGTCGAACCTCGGTTACGGGGCTCGCGGCAGCGGGTCGAAGATCCCGCCTAACTCCGCGCTCGTTTTCGTGATCGATCTTCACGGGGTTTCCGGCTAGTCCCGTCCCGGCTCGCAGGATCGGCGCGCCGCACGCGGTACAGCGGCGTCGAGCCGGAGACGCCCTTGAGCCGGTGGCGCCCCGCCGAGGACCACTGCAGCCCATCGTCGCCGGCCAGGTCGCGGACCTCCTTGGTGCACAGGACGCTGCCCGGCCTGGCGGCGCCGGTGACCCGGCTGGCCAGGTTGACCGAGTTGCCGTAGTAGTCGCCGGCGCGCAGCAGCGCCGGGCCGTAGGCGATCCCGGCTCGCAGGCTGGGCAGGCCCTCCTCCTCGACCGCCTCCACCAGCGCCAGCGCCACCTTGACCAGCGGTCCAGGCTCGGGGCTGACGAACATCGCCGCATCGCCGATCGTCTTGATCAGCCGCACCGGCGCCTCGCTGACCGAGGCAGCCAGCCGCGCCAGACGCCCGGCCACCGTGCCCAGCTCCTGGACCTCGATCCGACCGCCCAGCCGCGTGAAGCCAACGATGTCGGCGAAGCACACCGCCAGCTCCTGCTCGTCGCCGGCTTCGCCGGCCTCGAGCTGGTCGCGGCCGATCATCCCCCGCTCGACGCTGTCGCGCAGCTGCGCCTTGAACGCCGCGTTGAGGATCGGCGCGACCGCCGGCGTGAGCTCCTCGGCCAGGGTGGCGAAACGCTGCGCCACCTCGTCCTCGGTGTCGCCGGCCTTGAGGAAGGTCTCCACGAACGCGGCGGTGATCGTCGCCGCCAGGCGCGCCATCCCCTCGCCCAGCACGCGCGTGATCTCGATGATCCGGTCCTCGTCGAACCCGGCATCGATGAACCCCTTGGTGGCCCGCGCCGCCTCGACGTCGTCGTCGGTGAACACGCGGTCACCCGGATCGGCCTCGGGCAGGCCGAGCAGCCGCCGCATCCGGATCAGCAGCGCCGCCGGAACCCCCGTCTCCTGCTCGAGCTCCTGAGCGCTGCGGGTACCGCCCAGCACCCGATCGACGGGCAGCAGGACGAGCCGGTCCTGCTCGACGGCCTTGGCCAGCTGCTCGTCGCTGAATCCGTCCTCGTGCAGGCGCTCGAGCAGCCGCTCGCGCGCCGAGCGCTCCTCGCCCTCCAATCCGTCCAGCATCCCCTCGGCGCCGTAGTCCATGGCGGGCATCCTCTCTGAAAGCCACGCGGTTCGCTAGGATCACGACCCCTCGCGGGCGCTGCGCAGTCCACGCTCGCTTAGCTGATCCGTGATCCGGAGTGATTCCTTGATGCTCTCCATCCTGATGCCTGTCTACAACGAGCGCGAGCGAGTGGAGCGCGCGATCACGGAGGTGCTCGACACCGAGCTCCCATCGGAATTCGAGCTGATCGTCGTCGACGATGGGTCTACCGACGGGACCAGCGAGATTCTGCGCAACGGCGATTGGGGCGAGCGCGTCCGGCTGTTCGAGCATCCTCACAACCAGGGCAAGGGAGCTGCCGTCCAGACCGGGCTCGAACAGGCCCGCGGTGAATACGCGGCGATCTTCGACGCCGACCTGGAGTACGACCCGGCCGATCTGGCGCTGCTGATGCCGCCGCTGCTCGACGGCCGCGCCAACGCCTGCTTCGGCGTCCGCGCGTTCGACGGCTACACGAGCCACTCGTTCTTGTTCGTGCTCGGCAACAAGGGCGTCACCCTGGCCTGCAACATGCTCTACAACGTCTACCTGCACGACATCATGACCTGCCACAAGATGATCCGTACGGACATCTTCCGCAGCCTGCCACTGCGCTCGCCGGGGTTTGCGATCGAGCCCGAGATCACGGCGCGGCTGGTCCAGCGCGGCGAGCGGATCTTCGAGGTGCCGGTGCACTACCGGGCGCGGGCGACCGACGAGGGCAAGAAGCTCACCGCCGTGGACGGCGTGCGGGTCATCATCACGCTGGTGCGCTGCCGCTTCACTAAGTCTTAGGCGCCGCCTTCTTGGCGGCCGGCCTGCGCTTGGCCGCTGGCCTCCGGGACCGGCTGGCCCGGCCCCGGGCGCGTCGCTGCGCGGCGCTGAGCGGCGCGATCTGGACAGTCGACCTGTAGATCGACTGGATCAGGCCGAACAGCGGCGTGGGGTTGCCGTTCTGGTCGATCTGGCCTTTCTCCACCCACGGCGGGTCACCCCGCGGGTTGCCGCCGGTCCAGCCCGGCCGGGCCGGGAAGTTCTGCAGCGCGAACCAGATCGCGCCGGCCAGGTACGGCTTGGAGGCGAACACATTCAGGTGGAACTGGGCCATGTTGGCCTGGAACTGGTAGGTCCCCCGCTCCTCGATCGGGCCGTTGCGGTTGCCCTCGAAACCGAACTCGGTGACCATCAGGGCCTTATTCGGATAGCAGGCGTGGAGGCTGTCCAGGAACGGGCTGAGCTGGTCGCGGTCGTCGGTGGTGCCGCCGCCGGCGTCGAACCATCCGAAGTAGTCGTTGAAGCCGATCACGTCGAGCGGCGCGTAGGCGGCCTGGCAGGCGACCCCGGGCCAGTCCTGGATCGCCATCCCCACCGGTCGGGTGGGGTCCGCCTGGTGGGCGATGGCCGCTGCACCGGCGATGTAACTCGCCTCGGCGTCAGTCGGCGGGGTCGGCAGCTCGTTGCCGATGCTCCACAGCAGTACCGAGGGGTGGTTCTGGTTCTCGGCGATGTTCTCGCGCAGGATGGCGTGGGCTCGCCCCAGCCATGCCTTCTGGTTGAGGAACTGGTTCGCCACCTGGTAGACCGGCACCTCTGACCACAGCAGGATCCCGTCCTGGTCGGCGAGCTGGGCGATCTGGGGGTTGAGCGGATAGTGGGCGCGGATGATCGTCGCGCCGAGCTCGTGCGCCCAGCCGACCAGGTTGGCCAGCTGGGTCTGGTTGAGCGCCGCCCCGGTCGAGGCATTGAGCTCGTGCACGCTCATCCCGCGCAGGTCCAAGGGCCGTCCGTTGAGCTCGAGCTGGCCGGCCGGGGTGACCGTGATGCTGCGGATCCCGCTGTCGGTGAAGTAGCGCTGCAGCCGGCGACCGCCTGAATCAGACAGGGTCAGGTGAGCCTGATACAGGAACGGATCGTCGGGGGCCCACAAGTGCGGCGACCGCATCGTCACGCTGGCGTGGGCCAGCCAGGTGGCGTGCGGCGCGATCGTGTGGCCGCCGAAGTGAAGCGACAGGGGACCATAGTCGCCGTGCAGCACCACCGTCTGGGCCGAGCCGGTGGTGTTGCGCACCAACACCTGCTCGTGGATGGTGGCGGAGCAGGTGGGGCAGGGGAGGGTCGGGCGCACCACGACCTGCGACATGTCGGCACGGCTCACCGGCCGGAGATAGACCTCCCGGTTGATGCCGCCGAAGTTCCACCATCCGCCGCCCGGGCCGGGCGGCAGGTCGCCGGGTCCGCGCCGGTCATCCACTCTCACGATCAGCCGGTTGACGCCGCTGTGCACGCCCTTGAGGTCGAACTCGAAGGGCAGATAGGCCCCGGCGTGCGAGCCGACCAGGCGGCCGTTGAGCCAGACGGTGGCGCGGTAGTTGACCGACTCGAACCGGATGATCCAGTTTCGGAACTTGGCCGGGGCGTAGCCCGGGAAGGCGCCTGGGGGCACCGTGAAGTCGCGGCGGTACCAGCCGACCGACCCGTTCATGCTGGCCGGGCTGAAGTCGCCCGCGTTGTAGGAGTTGGGCACAGCCACCGGCGACCACCCAGCGGTGCCGGCGACGTTGCGCCACCAGCCGCTCGCCACCCCGATGTCGCCCGGGTCGGCCTGGTAGAGCCAGGTTCCGCCGAGCAGATAGCGGTCGTCGGGACCGTCCGGATAGAGCGCTCCCTTGGTCGGCGCAGTGGCCGCGTAGGGCACCTGCGCCTGCGCTCCCGCCGGCGCGCTGAGGGCCAGCGCCAATCCCACCACAAGCGCCAGGAGCGGCAACGAGTTGCGCCCGGTTATCGACTCCGGCAGCCGGCTGTGGCCACCGAAGCCACCGCTACAATCGCCCGCCGATGCCCGTCGTCGATCCGCTGCAAGAGCGGGCGCCAGCGACCGGCCCCGACGGCGGTTCCGCAGAGCCCCGAGGCGCCTCATTCGTCCGCTCCTTCCGTAGTCCGCTGCGATCCCCGCCCGTGATCGCGGTGATCGCCTGCGTCCTGCTGGCGGCGTTGTCCGCCGCCGTGCTGCCGACCGTGCCCAGCTATGACCCCTGGTCGTGGGTGGTGTGGGGCAAGGAGGTGTTCGACCCGCATCTGAGCTTTGTGGTCAGCGGCGGCCCGTCCTGGAAGCCGCTGCCGTTCGTCTTCACCACGATCTGGGGCCTGTTCGGCAGCGCCGCGCCGACGCTGTGGGTGATCACGGCGCGGGCCGGCGGCCTGCTCGGACTCGTCGCCGCCTGGCGGCTGGCCAGCCGCCTGGTGGGCGGCGGCCGCGCCGGAGCATTCGCCGGGCTGCTGGCCGTGATCGGCGTCGTCCTGACCCAGGACTGGTTCTACTACTGGCTGCGTGGCACCTCCGAGGTGGTCCTGATCGGCGCCTCGCTGTGGGCCGTGGACCGTCTGCTCGACGGACGCCACGCACAGGCGTTCCTGCTCGGAGTCGCCGCCTCGCTGATCCGCCCCGAGTGGTGGCCATTCGTCGGTCTGTACGCGATCTGGCTGTGGTTCCGCGAGCCCGAGTTCAAACGCCCCGCGATGCGTCTGCTGCTCCTGGCCGGCCTGGCGTCGATCCCGGTGCTGTGGTTCGGCCCGCCGTGGGCCGGCTCCGGGCAGCCGTTCCTGGCCGCCACCCACGCGGCGCAGTACAACGGTCATCTCGGGTCCAATCCGTTCCGCGCCGTGGTCGGCCGCGGCGTCGACCTCCAGGTGCTGCCCGCCCTGATCCTGGCCGCTGCGGCGGTGGGCATCGGCTGGCTGCGTGACCGAAATCGCCAGCTGCTGTTCATTGGCGTCGCCATCGCCGCCTGGTGGGTCGTGGTGGTCGCCATGACCCTGGACGGGTATCCCGGACTGGAGCGGTTCTTCCTGCCCGCCGCGGCGCTGACCTGCGTGCTCGGTGGCGTCGGGCTCGTCCGCCTGGCCCAGCTCGCCGGTGAGGCCGCGCCCGGCCGTGCCGCGGCCGTGACCGTGGCGGTCGCCGCCCTGCTGGTGATCGTCTCGGTTCCGTTCACCACCACTCGAGCCAGCGAGGCGCGGGCCAGCTTCCCCGCCGCCTCGCGCGCGGTCACCACGCTCGACCAGCTCTCCGACGCCGTCGCCGCGGTCGGCGGCCATCAGGGGGTGCTGCCGTGCAAGTCGAGCTTTGTCGCCGTCAACCACAGCGTCCAGACCGCGCTGGCTTGGAAGCTGCACGTCACCCTGGAGCGGGTGGGAACCTCGATGCGCGCCCCCGGGCTTGACTTCATCGGCCCCCACAACGCCACCGACGGCGCCCCGGCGGCGGTCGATCCGCGCCTCACCCGCTCCCAGGCGGTGGGCGGAGCGGGCGTGTGGCGGGTGGTTCGCCTGACCGATCCGCGGCTGCCGGCCAGCAGCTGCATCGGGCACTGACCGCGCCGACGTGGAAGCGCTGCCGCTGAGCTTGATGCGCGGGCTCATCGACCCGCCGCCGTCGAGAAGGTCGCCGGCGCGGCCCGCAGGAGGCGCCCGGCCCCGGTCTTCCGCGCCTTGGGCTTGCCCTTGCCCTTGCGCTTCTTTGGCTTGAACTTGGGCTTGATCGTCAGCTTGCGGGTGACGACCGTCCGGTTGCCCGCCCGGTCCTTGACGATCACCGTCACCACGTACGAGCGCCGGCGCCGGTAAACATGGGTGGCGATGGTCTTGCGGAGAAACGGCTTGGCTCCGTCTCCCCATTTGACCTGCACCGATTTGATCCCCGATGACTGCGCCGGGGGCAGCGGGCGCGGCGCATCGTTGGCCTTGATCGAGACCCGCTGCGTCGCGCCCACGGTACGGGGGCCGGTGAGGGTGAATGAGACCCGTGGCTTGATCGTGTCGACGAACACCGACCCCGACCGCGCCACCGTGCCCAGCCCCACCTGGTTGACCGCGGTCACCTGCCAGGTGTGGCGCCCCTGGGCGATGGGGGTCAGAACGCGGGCCGAGGTCCCGCCGGTCTGGCCGATCGGGGCGCCGTCGAAGGTGACGATGTAATGCACCGGGCCCCACAGCTCCGAGGCGGTCGACCAGGACAGGATCGGGTTCAGGCTGTCGGCGTAGCGAAACGCCTGCAAGGGCACGAAGCTGCCCGGCGTCTGATAGAGCTGCCCGGCCACGATCAGCGTGCTGGCGCCGGTTCCCTGGACCCAGGAGGCGGCCGCGTCGCCCGACAGATCGCCGGCCACCGCCAGGCCCTGGTCGGCGTTGGCTGCGCCCAGGGTGGGGGAGGAGATCACCTGCTCGGGGTTGAGGTCCGCGCCGTTGGGGGCGTAGCGAAGCCGGATCTCAGGCAGGCCCTGGCTGCCCGGGTCCTGCTGCCAGGCGACCATCGTCGAGACGGTCCCGGCCACTCCGGCGACGGCGTCGGGCGGCGCGCCGAGGATCTGGCTGTTGATCCGCTGGCTCACGGTTGGGCTCTCGTTGGTGGCCAGCGGCGCGCCGGTGATGTTGTGGCTCTGATCACCCTCCGAGAGGACCCAGCCGCGCCCGAACTCGGTGACCGCCAGCTGCGGCTGATCAGCTCCCTCGGGCCCGAGCACCGAGCCGCCGTCGACAGGCGCGATGCCGTCGTAGCTGCCGGCGTGCAGACGGTTCATCAGTACCCGCGACTGCGTGGTAGACCCATTGGTGAACGTCTCCTGGAACACCACGGCCGCGTAGGAGGAATCGCCTCCGGTGCCGATCGCCGGTCTGCTGGCCGAGACCTCGCTGATGCCGCCCAGCGAAGCCGGATCGGCCTGCTGAAAGACGACGCTCGGGGAGACGCCCCACACCCGCCGGGTATAGATGTGGCCACCCTCTCCCCAGGCGACGATCGCGACGCCGTCGCCGGAGGTGGCGACGGCCGGCCGCCCCTTCCCGGTTCCGGCGTCGGCGCTGGGGTTGGCGTCCAGCGGCGATGGCTCCAGTGCCCACAGGCCCTGGTTGTAGTACGCGGTGCGTACGTCGCCGCCTCCGCTGCCGGCCTCGGTGAACGCCAGATAGGCCTTGCCCGAGGTCGCCATCGAGAGCGCCGGATTCCGGGCCCCGGCGGCCAGCGCACCGGGAGCGCCGAGCGGGGAGAACCCGTTGGGCGCCTGGACGACGTACAGCGCCCCGCCGTTTATGAACGCCACCACCAGCTGCCCCGGGTTGGCGGCGGCGATCACCGGCTGCGATGAGGGCGGCGCCAGGCCGGCGTCGACCTGCTGGGGCGCGCCGAAGTGGCCTCCCGCCAGACGTGACACGAACACGTGCGCCACCCCGTTGATGTCCTTGAGATAGACCAGGCCGCCGCTTCCGTCACGGGCCACCGCCATGCCCGACAGCGACTGGATGTCCGCGCTGGGCCCGTCGATCACCGTGCTGGACGGCGCCAGGGTTGGGGTCCGGGGGGCCGCCGCCAGCGCGGGGGCCGAGGCCGACGCCAGCGCAGCGAGCATCACCAGGGGCAGCACGCGGAGCCCGCGGCTCTTGACCGCGAGCAGCGGTAGGGGCAGGACTCGTCCCCCCCTGCCCTTGGCCCCCGTACGGCGTGATGGAGCAATGATCAATCTGACACCGCTAGAACAACAGAACTTCCCGCAGGTTGCGCTGGTCCGGTAGCGATGAAACAGAACTTCCAGCCCGTAGCGCTCCCGGAAGGCGTCCGAACGGCCGCGCAGAATGACTCAGATGATGCTCGTCCTGGGGATAGATCCGGGAACCGCCAGCACCGGCTACGGACTGGTCCGCAGCTCGGGGTCGCGTCTGCACGCCCTCGAGCAGGGCGTGATCGCGACCGCCCCGGGGGTGGCGCTGGAGCGGCGACTCGCCGACATCCACGCGCGCGTGGGCGACCTGCTCGATCGCCACCGCCCAGACTCGCTGGCGATCGAGGAGCTCTACTTCGGGGTCAACGTCCGGACCGCGTTTGCGGTCGGCCAGGCCCGGGGCGTGGTGCTGCTGGCCGCCGGACAGCGTGGGATCGCCTCGCGCTCCTACACCCCTCAGCAGGTCAAGGCGGCGGTCTGCGGTCACGGCCGCGCCGGCAAGGACCAGGTGGCGCGGATGGTCGCCCGGCTGCTCGGGCTGGCGGCGGCGCCGACGCCCGACCACGCCGCCGACGCGCTGGCGGTGGCGATCTGCGAGCTCAACCGCGGGCCGCTGTCGAGCGCTCTGCTGGCCGCCACCGGGGTCCCGGCGTGATCGCGCTGATCTCGGGAACCGTGGCGGTGCGACGCGCCGAGTTCGTGGTCGTTGACTGCGGCGGCGTGGGCTACCGGCTGGCGGTGTCGGCGGAGACATTCCGGCGCGTCCCGGCGGTCGGCCAGACGGTGACGCTGCACAGCCACCTGGTCGTTCGCGACGACGCGCTGGCCCTGTACGGTTTCGCCACCGAGCAGGAGCGCGAGCTGTTCCTGATGCTGCTGGGCGTGCAGGCGGTGGGGCCCAAGGTGGCGCTGGCGGTGCTCTCGGGCGCGCCCCCACGCGAGCTGCTGGCTGCGGTGGCGGCGGGCGACGTGGCGCGGCTGCAGTCGGCGCCCGGGGTCGGCAAGCGGACCGCCGAGCGGATCGTCGTGGAGCTGCGAGAGAAGGTGGGCGTGGCGTTGCCGGAGGGCGAGATCTCGGTCTCCCGCGCCGAGGATCCCCTGTCCCTGGCTCGCGAGGCGCTGCTCGGTCTCGGCTACACCCCGACCGAGATCGACGAGTACCTCGACGGCGCCTCCGGCCAGAGCACCGAAGAGCTGATCTCCCACGCGCTGCGGAGCGCCCGCCGGTGAGCGCGTCCTCGCCACGGATCCAGGATCCCGAGGAGCTCCCCGGCGACGAGCGCGAGCTCGACCGGTCGCTGCGCCCGCGCCGGCTGGAGGATTTCGTCGGCCAGGAGGCGATCAAGGAGCAGCTGGCGATCTCGATCGCCGCCGCCGCCAGCCGCGGCGACTCGCTCGACCACGTGCTGCTGGCGGGACCGCCGGGCCTCGGCAAGACGTCGCTGGCGCAGATCGTCGCCGCCGAGCTGGAGGTGCCGTTCGTCCAGACCGCCGGCCCGGCGCTCGAGCGCAAGGGCGATGTGGCCGCGTTCCTGACCGCGCTGGAGCCGCGGGCGGTGTTCTTCGTGGACGAGATCCACCGTCTGCCGCGGGCGCTGGAGGAGACCTTCTACCCGGCGATGGAGGACGCCGAGCTGCCGATCACGGTCGGGCAGGGAGCCGGGGCCCGCGTGGTCACCCTCACGTTGCCGCCGTTCACCTTGATCGGCGCCACCACCCGCACCGGGCTGTTGACGACTCCGCTGCGCGACCGGTTCGGGATCCAGCATCGGCTCGAGCACTACGGTCCCGGGGACCTCGGACGGATCGTGTTTCGCTCGGCGCGGCTGCTCGGAGTCGAGATCGAGGAGGCGGGGGCGGTGGCCATCGCCGCCCGCAGCCGGGGGACTCCGCGCGTCGCCAATCGCCTGCTCAAGCGGGTGCGTGACTACGCTGAGGTCCGCCACCGCGGCGTGGTCTCGGGGGAGGTGGCGATCGAGGCCCTCGACCTGCTCCAGGTGGACGAGGAGGGCTTGGACCGCCTGGACCGCGAGATCCTGGCGGCGATCTGCAAGAAGTTCGGGGGCGGCCCGGTCGGCCTGTCCACGCTCGCGGTGGCGGTGGGGGAGGAGCGCGACACGATCGAGGATGTCTATGAGCCCTACCTGCTCCAGCGCGGCCTGATCGAGCGCACCCCCCGGGGGCGGGCCGCGACCAAGCGGGCGTTCTCCCACCTGGGGCTCGAGCCGCCGGGTCCGCTGGCACTGTTGTAAGGGCTTACGGACCTATTCGGGAGTCTGTCTATCCTGCCTTTCTCATGAGCCGAGAGCGCTACTTCATCTGCCCGCACTGCGGCAATCGCTCGATGGGCACCAACCGCAACGCCGGGTTTAGGCGGGAGGCCCGGGGGTGCGAGAAGTGCGGCTTCGCGTATCTGTTCGAGCTGCTCGACGACTACTACCCGGCGCCGAACGCGGCCTTCTTCGCCTGCGACGGCGACGGCCGGATCGTCGATTGCGGCCGGGGGTCCTTCGAGCTCACCGGGCTCAAGACCGAGCAGGCGATCGGACGCCCGGTCAAGGACGTGCTGGGGCTGCGCTTCGACGACGGCGCCGACCACGTGGGAACCGCGCTGGAATGGGAGGTCCGGGTTCAGAACAAGTCGGTCGAGGTCCACGCCGAGCACGACCTTCCGGCCCGGGCGGTGGCCGACATCTTCCCCGCCTACGACGACGACGAGGGGGGAGTGCTGGTGGTGCTCACACCCACCAACCACAATGGCTAGCGTGTCCGCCGGGCCCGGAAGCTTTCAGTAGCGCCCGCCCGGCGTTCCTCTAGCATCCTCCCAAGCCTGATGTCCGACCGCCAGCGCCACGGCTTCGTCCTGCTCCTCGTCGCCGGGCTGATCGCAGCCTCGGTTTTCGTGATCTTCACCCAGAAGACGCGGCTGGGGCTCGACCTGCAAGGCGGCGTGCAGCTCGTCTACCAGGGCGAGCCGAGTCCCCAGACGCCCAAGGTGACGCAAGACGCGCTGAACCGGGCCGTCGACATCATGCGCGAACGGGTCGACCAGCTGGGCGTCTCCGAGCCGGAGATCCAGACCTCGGGCGGCAACCAGATCACTGTCGGGCTGCCCAACGTGTCCGACACCCAGCGGGCCGTCAACGAGGTCGGCACCGTCGCGCAGCTGTACTTCTACGACTGGGAAGCCAATGCGCTGACGCCCAACGGCAAGACGGTGGCCAGCCAGCTGGCCGCCCAGGACCCCACAGCGACCACCATCAGCCAGGGCGCGGGATCAACGGCGCCCGGCGACCCCGGCGCCGGCAGCCTGCCGCTGTATCAGGCGGTCAAGCTGGCCGCCCAGCAACCCAAGTCGGTCAGCCCCCACAACGCTCGCCTCGGTCCCCAGTACTACATGTTCGGCGCGCCCGGCAGTGCCGCCTGCGCGGCCAAGGCCACGGCCGATCACACGACGCCGGCCGCCGGCCAGCACTGCCTTCTGTCCGGTCCTGACAACGAGACCTACGCGGTTTCGCGCCAGCAGGCGGTCCAGAACCTGGCCTCGCAGCTTCCGCCCGGGGTCAACGCCTCCGACGGCCAGGTGCTCGTCGTCCAGCAGGGCACGGTGGTCCTGCAGGCCGCCAATCCCAGCGCCAACCAGAAGACCGCCTTCGACAGCCCCTCGGCCCAGTTCTTCGTCCTGCGCGACAACGTCTCGCTGCGCGGCTCGGACATCACCAACCCGCAGCAGAGCACCGACCAGTCGGGCTCCCCCGACGTCACCTTCGGCTTCAACTCCAGGGGCCAGAACGCCTTTCAGAACGTCACCGGGACGATCGCGCACCGCGGTGCCTCGGTCGGTTCCTTCGGTCAGGCGCTCAACCAGCACTTTGCCGTCGCGCTCGACAACCAGCTGGTCACGGTGCCGCAGATCGACTTCAAGCAGTATCCGGACGGGATCACCGGCGGCGGCGGAGCCGACATCACCGGCGGCTTCACGATTCAGTCCGCCCAGGATCTGGCCACGCAGCTGCGCCTCGGCGCACTGCCGATCAACCTGAAGCTGATCTCGGAGTCGCAGGTGTCGGCGACGCTCGGCAAGCAGGCGCTGCACCAGGGCCTGGTCGCCGGAGCCGTCGGCCTACTGGTGGTGGCCCTGTTCCTGATCATGTACTACCGGGTGCTGGGCGTGATCGCGACCGCCGCGCTGGCCGCCTACGCCCTCTACTTCTACGCGCTGATCAAGCTGATCCCGATCACGCTGACCCTGCCGGGGATCGCCGGCCTGATCCTGACCATCGGCGTCGCCGCCGACGCCAACATCGTGATCTTCGAACGGGTCAAGGAGGAGATCCGGGCCGGCCGCTCGATCCGGGCCGGGATAGCCACCGGCTATCGCAAGGGCCTGACTGCGATCATCGACGCCAACGTGGTCACCATCATGACCGCGTTCATCCTGTTCGTGCTCGCCACCGCGGAGGTCCAGGGCTTCGCGTTCACGCTCGGAATCGGGACCATCGTGTCGCTGTTCACGGCGGTCCTGGCGACCCAGGCGATCCTGATGACGGCGGCCGACTCGCGCACCATCGCCCGCCCGTCCGCGCTGGGAGCGGGCGCCAAGCACCGCACCTGGCGCTTTGACTTCATGGGCGCCTCGAAGTACTTCTTCTCGATGTCGGGCGTGATCCTGCTGATCGGGGCCTTGGCAATCGGCGGGCGCGGCCTGAACCTTGGAATCGACTTCACCTCGGGCAGCCGGATCACCACCACCCTGGTCCAGCCGGCGTCCGCGGCCCAGGTCAGCGCGACCGTGAGCAGCGCCGGCGCCAGCAACCCACAAGTCCAAAAGGTAGGCAGCAAGGGGAACGAGTTCGAGATCTCCTCCAAGCAGCTGGCGCCGAAGAACGTCACCAACGTCCAGAGTGCGCTGCAGAAGCGGTTCGGGATCAGCGCCAACCGGTTTGACAACACGTCGGTCGGTCCCACCTTCGGGCGCACGGTGGCCAACAGCGCCGTGATCGCGATCATCGCGTCGCTGCTGGTGATCTCGGTCTACGTCGCGCTTCGGTTCGAGTGGAAGTTCGCGGTTCCCGTACTGATCGCACTGATGCACGACCTGCTGATCACCAGCGGCGTGTACGCGCTGACCGGCCGGGAGGTGACGGTCGACACGGTCGCGGCCCTGCTTACCATCTTGGGCTACTCGCTCTACGACACGATCATCGTGTTCGACCGGGTGCGCGAGAACATCCCGCGGATGCCGCGGGCGGCCTTCTCGCAGATCGTCAACCGTTCCATGTCCGAGGTGCTGACGCGGTCGATCGCCACCACCTCGTGCACCCTGATGCCGATCCTGGCGCTGTTGCTGTTCGGCGGCTCGACGCTGAAGGACTTCGCGTTTGCGCTGCTGATCGGAGTCGCCTCGGGCGCCTACTCGTCGATCTTCATCGCCTCGCCGGTGCTCACGCACTGGAAGGAGCGCGAGCCCATCTACCGGGCCCGGCGCCACCGGATCGAGAGCGACGTTGGCGCCGTCCCGGCGTACGCGGCCACGGGGGCCGATGTCGAGCCGGCACGCCAGCGCGCCCGCCGCCGTGTCGGCCGGCTGACCGAGCCGGATCCCGAGACCGTGTCGGCGGCCGAATTCGAAGCGATGAAGCGCGACATCGCCGCCGAGGAGCAGGAGCCTGCGCGCCAGACCTCGACCTTGACCAAGCGCCTGGCCCGGACCGAGGACGGGGGCGGCACCGGGGGCGGAGGGGGATCCCGTCCGGCCGGCGGGTCTCGCGGTGGCGGCGGGTCTCGTGGCGGCGGGTCTCGCGCCGGCGGTGGCGGGTCTCGTGCCAGTGGCGGCGGGTCTCGTGCCGGTGGCGGCGGGTCCCGTGCCGGTGGCGGCGGGTCTCCTCCCGGCGGCGGGTCGCGTCCGGCCGGCGGGCCCGGCCCGGCGAAACCGCCGGGTCCGGCGGATAGCCCCAGCCCGGCTACACCGCAGCGTCCGGCCGATAGCCCCAGCCCGGCCACACCCCCCCGTCCCGCCGATGCCGAGGCGCCCCCCACTCCAAACGGCGGCGAGACGCCCCCGGCCGTCGCGCCCGGTGATGGCGAGGACGGCTTCCAGCGCGCCCCCGACGTGGCCGAGAACGAGGGCATGGCCCCGACCCAGAAGCCCAGCCGGACAGGGAAGTCCCGGTCGCGCAACCGCCGCCATGGGAGACGTCGCTGATGGGCATGCTCGCCTGGGTGATGATGGGCCTGGCCTTGTGGCACTTCACGATCTGGCTGCCCGACCGATTCTGGGGCGGCATCGTTGGCGCGTTCATCGGCGCGCTGATCGGCGCCGCCGTGTTCGGCCTGATCGTCAACGGGTTCCACATCCCGGGACGTCACGCGACCGACCTGCTGACCGCGCTGGACGCGGTCCCCGGAGCGGTGATCGGGATGGGCCTCGTGTACTTCGAGGGCCTGCGCCGCGAACGCGCCACGGGCGTCGAGCCGGTCGCCTTCTAGCGCGGACGCGGGCCAGACCTTTCTCGCGGCGGCGTCCGGGCCGCATCCCGCCCGGCACAGACTCCCAGATCTGTCTGGGACGGCGCCTACGCTGGCGCGATGCTCGAGGCTGCCGCTGCCAACGCTCGCCTCCCGGACTCAACCGCTCGCCTCCCGGACTCAACCGGCGAGCCGGGGCCGATCCTCCGGCTGGCCGACGCGCCCCCCGCGCCAGCCGCCAAGTCCCCGCGGCTGGAGATCCCTCCGTACCGGCTCGCCGACGCCCTGAGGCTGGAGCGCGAGCTCGGGGTCAGCCACGTCCTGGCCCAGATCCTGGTTCGCCGTGGCCTCGGCGAGCCCGCCGCCGCCCGGGCGTTCCTGGACGCCGGCGAAGTCAACGATCCGAGCGGGTTTGCCGGTATCGACACCGCGCTTGCGGTGATCGGCCGCCACATCGCGGACGGCAGCCGGATCACCGTGCACGGCGACTATGACGTAGACGGCGTCTGCGCGACGGCGATCATGATCCGGGCCCTGCGGTCCCTGGGGGCCGACGCGGGCTGGTTTCTGCCTAGCCGGATCGACGACGGCTACGGGCTCTCCGGTCGCAATATGGAGCGCCTCGCCGCAAACGGGACCGCGCTGGTCCTGACCGTCGACTGCGGCATCACCGCGGTCGAAGAGGCGGCGGTGGCTCGGGCCGCGGGGATCGAGCTGGTGATCACCGACCACCATGCCCCGCGCGCCGACGGCCGGCTGCCGGACTGCCCCATCGTCCACCCAGGGGTGTGCAACTTCCCGTTCGAGCACCTGTGCGGGACGGCGGTCGCCCACAAGCTCGCCGAGGCGCTCGGCGCCCCGACCGCGGCCGACGACCTGGAGCTGGTCGCCCTGGCGACGGTCGCCGACCTGGTGCCGCTGGTGGGCGAGAACCGGCGGCTGGTGCGAGAGGGGCTACGGGCGCTGGCGGCCACCGCCAAGCCGGGCTTGCGCGCGCTGATGACCGTCACCAAGTCCGATCCCAGCGCGCTTGACACCGGCACGATCGGATTCCGGCTGGCGCCACGCATCAACGCGGCCGGCCGCCTGCGCCGAGCGGACGCCGGCGTGGAGCTGCTGCTGACCGAGGACAGTTCCCGGGCACACGAGATCGCGGTCGAGCTCGACGCCGTCAACGCCGAGCGCCGCGCGGTCGAGCAGCGGATCCTGTGGGAGGCCGAGACCCAGCTCGCCGAGGTCGGGGAGCGGCCCATGTACGTGCTGGCCAGCGAGGAGTGGCACCCCGGCGTGATTGGGATCGTCGCCTCGCGAATCGTCGAGCGATACCACCGGCCGACAGTCCTGGTCGCGCTCGAGGAGGAGATCGGCGCGGGCTCGGGGCGCAGCATCCCCGGGTTCGATCTGCTAGCGGCGCTGCACGCGGCCGCGCCGCACCTGGAGCGCTACGGCGGTCACCGCGCCGCGGCCGGCCTGACCATCGCCCGCGAGCGGCTGGACGGCTTTCGAGCCGCCGTGGAGCGCCACGCCGCCGAGGTCCTGACCCCGGGTCTGCTCGAGCCGGTGGAGCGAGTCGATGCAGTCGTCTCGGGCGCCGAGCTCGGCCTGGGGCTGGCCGAGGAGCTGCAGGCGCTCGAGCCGTGCGGAATGGCCAATCCGGCTCCCCGGCTGCATGTCGCCGGGGGCCGGTTCATCGATGTCCGGCCGATGGGGGACGGTCGCCACGCGCGGTTCTCGGTCAGCTCCGGCGGCGCCCGGGCGCGGGCCGTGGCGTTCGGCTGCGATGGGCGCTTGAAAGCGATCGCCGAACAGCCCCTCGACGCCACCTTCAAGCTCGAGCGCAACGTCTGGAACGGGGCCGTGGAACCGCGCCTGGTGCTGCGCCACTCGCAGCCGTGCGCGCCGGCGCCGATCGAGGTCCGGGGCGAGCCCGGCGATTACCTCAGCGCGGCTCTGGCCGAGCTCGAGGCGGGGCTGGAGCCGGGAGAGGTGGCGTTGGCGCCGGGACGGGTGGCGTTGGCGCCGGGACGCGTGGCGTTGGCGCCGGGAGGGGTGGCGGTGGAGCCGGGTGCCGGGGGGTTGGGCGCGCCACCGGCGGCGGTTGAGCGCTCCGCCGCCCGGACGGTCATCGACCGTCGCGGCGAGAGCCCGCTGGCGGTGCTGGGCGACGCAGTGGCCGCCGGCGGGTCCGTGCTGGCGCTGTGCGCTGACGTCCCGCGACGGCTTGCGGGGCTGCAGAGCCGGGTCGGCGGGTTCGAGCTCGCCTGCTATCAGGCGGTCGCCGCCGATCCACCGCTGGCGGCGCCGTTCGCGCACCTGGTCGCCCTGGACCCGCCGGCCAGCGAGCCCGAGCGTCAGCTGCTGCTGGCCGGGGACGGGTATACCCACCTGGCATGGGGCCCGGCTGAGCTACGCTTTGCTGAGCAGATGCACGAGCTGGAGTACGGACTCCGTGCTTCGCTCGTCGCCTTCTACCGGGCCCTCCGGGACCGGAAGCGGGCGGTCGGCGAGGAGCTCGAGCACCTGCTCCGCGGCGATGGTCCGCACGGTCGCTCGGCCCGTTTGGCCGGAAGATTGATGCGGGTGCTAGCGGAGTTGGAGCTCGTCAGCCTCGACCGGGATCTGCCGGCCCTCGCGATCGCGGGCCGGGCGCCAACCGCGCTCGAGCATTCGCCGTCGTACAGGGTCTACGCCCAGCGATACGAGGACGGACGGCGATTCCTGAGCCGAGCAAACCACCCGCCAAGCGCCTGAGCCGAGCCATCGGCCGGGGCGACCAGGCCCGCACCGACGGGGCCGAGGCTCCGCCTGCGCAAAATGGCGGCGGCGGACCGGTCTCGACCGTGGTCGCCGGGACCCGGGTGCGTGTCGACGGAGTCAGCGATCCGGAGGCGGGCTACCCGGTACGGCGGGCCGACCTGTCGCCCGTCGAGCAGGGACTGCTGGGGGATCTGTTCGCGATCGTCGAGGAGCACGCCGACCAGGCCGCGGTGCCGATCGACCGCAACGAGGTCGAGGAGGCGTTCGTCTACTCCTGCGTGCACCACGCCGACCAGCGCCGCCGCTCCGGTGAGGACTTCATCAACCACCCAGTCGGGGTCGCCAAGATCTGCGCCGGCATGCGCCTCGACACCGAGACGCTCTGCGCCGCCCTGCTGCACGACACCGTCGAGGACACCAGCGCCTCGCTCGATGAGGTCACGACGGCGTTCGGCGACGAGATCGGCGGCCTCGTCGACGGCGTCACCAAGCTGACCGGGCTGACCTTCAGTTCACGCGACGAGGCCCAGGCCGAGAACTACCGCAAGATGGTCGTGGCCATGGCGACGGACATCAGGGTGATCCTGATCAAGCTCGCCGACCGGCTGCACAACATGCGCACGATCAGCGCGATGCCCAAGCAGAAGCAGATCGAGAAGTCGCGTGAGACGCTCGATATCTACGCCCCGATCGCCCACCGGCTCGGCATCCACGCGATCAAGTGGGAGCTCGAGGACCTCGCCTTCCAGACGCTGCATCCGCGCAAGTACAACGAGATCAAGGGCCTGGTCGCCCAGCAGCGCGGCGAGCGCGAGCGCTACGTCAACCAGGCCGGCGAGTACGTCGCCAAGGAGCTGGCCGAGCTGGGCATCCACTCCGAGATCTCGGGCCGCGCCAAGCACTTCTACTCCATCTACTCCAAGATGACCAAGAAGGACCGGGAGTTCAACGAGATCTACGACCTGACCGCGATGCGCGTGATCGTCGACTCGGTCAAGGACACCTATGGCGCGGTGGGCGTGATCCACTCGCTGTGGAAGCCGCTGCCCGGCCGCTTCAAGGACTTCATCGCGATGCCGAAGTTCAACATGTACCAGTCGCTGCACACCACGGTGATCGGTCCCGAGGGCAGGCCGCTGGAGATCCAGATCCGGACCCGGGAGATGCACGACCTGGCGGAATTCGGGATCGCCGCGCACTGGATGTACAAGGAGAGCGGTCCCCGGTCCGACGGCGAGCGCGCGCTGCGCGACCCCGACGGCAAGCTCAAGTGGCTGCGCTCGCTCCTGGACTGGCAGCAGGACATGCGTGACCCCCGGGAGTTCATGGAGACCCTCAAGGTCGACCTGTTCGAGGACGAGGTCTTCGTGTTCACGCCCAAGGGCGAGGTCAAGTCACTGGCCGCCGGCGCCACTCCGCTTGACTTCGCCTACGAGATCCACACCGACGTGGGCCATCGCTGCGTGGGCGCCAAGGTCAACGGCAAGATCGTGCCGCTCTCCTACCAGCTGCGGTCCGGCGACATCGTCGAGGTCCTGACCTCCAAGCGCGAGCGCGGCCCCTCGCGTGACTGGCTGGCGCTCGTCAAGACCACCCGCGCGCGCAACAAGATCAAGGCCTGGTTCAAGGCCGAGTCGCGCCGTGACTCCGAGCACACCGGCCGCGAGCTGCTCCAGGAGCACCTCAAGAAGCAGGGCTTGCCGGCCCAGAAGCTCGTCGGCTCACCGCTGCTGGCCGACGTCATCCGCGAGATGGGCTTCCGCAAGGGCGAGGACTTCTACATCGCGCTGGGCGGGGCCAAGATCTCGCCCAAGGTCGTCGTCAACAAGGTCATGCAGCGCCTGAAGCAGGGTGAGGCCGCCGAGTCCGAGCCGACCGCCGCCGACCACCTGCTCAAGACCAACCGCCGGCGGGTGCGTCCCACCACCTCGTCGTCGCGCTACGGGATCGCGGTCAAGGGGATCGACGAGGTCATGCTGCGGCTGGCCAAGTGCTGCCGGCCGGTCCCCGGCGACCCGATCGTCGGCTACATCTCGCTGGGGCGCGGGATCACGATCCACCGTGACGACTGCCCCAACGTGGCCGTACTCAAGAAGGACCCGGACCGCTTCACCAACGTCGCCTGGGAGGGCGACGCCGACACCGCTTTCCGGGTCGAGATCGAGGTCGACGGCTGGGACCGACACCGGCTGCTCGAGGACATGTCGCGGACCTTCGCCGAGGCCGGGATCAACATCCTCGACGCACACTGCACCGTCAACCACCCGATGGTCAAGAACCGCTTCGTGGTCGAGGTGGGAGACACCCGCACCCTCGACCAGGCGATCAACCGCCTGCGCAACATCGACGCGGTGTTCGACGCCTACCGGGTCAC
The DNA here is from genome assembly GCA_036502145.1 of Solirubrobacteraceae bacterium. Classification (GTDB taxonomy): domain Bacteria; phylum Actinomycetota; class Thermoleophilia; order Solirubrobacterales; family Solirubrobacteraceae; genus Palsa-465. Next base: position 47,520 of record DASXZB010000117.1, read on the forward strand.
CCCCGGCTCGGTCTAACTACTGGGGTGCAAACGTCCCAGTGCTCCGCCGGCCGAGGTCGGCTGGGACGTTTGCACCTCGGCTACCGACCGGCGTCGCGCGGGTTTCGGACCGCCGGCAACGCCCGCGCTGCGGCCACCGAGCGCGGACCCGGCGATGCCCGGCCGGGGGCGGCGTCGGGCGGCGGCGGTGACGCCACACTGGGCGGCGGTGATGAGGACGCGCTGGGCGGCGGTGATGAGGGCGCGCTGGGCGGCGGTGATGAGGGCGCGCTGGGCGACGGCTGCGACGGTCCCGGCCCCGCGGTGGCGACCGCCGGAGGCGACACCTGCACCCGCGTCACCCGGGTCTCCGGAGTCTTGGTGATCAGCACCGCCTGGCCCGTCACCAGCGACTTGATCTCGTTGGGGTGCACGCGGAACCGCTCCACCTCGCGGCGGGTGCCCCGGCTGGCGCCGCGATGGGCGAACGGGCTCTGCAGGTTCCGGGTCTCCGCCCAGACCCACTCGGTCCCG
>DASXZB010000118.1:0-24716 GCA_036502145.1 Solirubrobacteraceae bacterium
GTCCCTGGTGATCGAGCCGCTGTGCGTCTGCACGGTCGTCGCAGGCACAAGCGTGCGCTTGAGTCCCTCCACGCGCACCGTGACCTTGCTACCTGCTGCCAGCGCGGCCGCGGCACAGGCCAAGAGGATTGCGGCAGTGACGCCGCCGAGGACGAAAGTTCGTCGGAGTTGCATTGAGGGCCACCCCTTTCCACGAGGGTTTTTCGGCTTTGTGGTCGGAGGCTGGTCTCCTGGCTTACGGGCCTATCAGTCGCGCCTTCCCGGTCGGCTCGCCGCCGACCAGTGGCTGTGTTGCGGCTGACGTCCCCGATCACAGTGGCGGGACCGCTCCGGAGTCACACCGGCTTCCCATCGCCACCGACCTTGAACGCAGGGGATCGTACCGCCCGGCGGGCGGGTGCGGACCACGCCCGAGCCAGAACGTAGACTGGCCCTGGCGATGACGGTCAACCTGACTCGGATCTACACCCGGCTGGGCGACGGCGGCGAGACGCACCTCGGCGACATGAGCCGCGTCCCCAAAACCGATCCTCGGATCGAGGCCTACGGCACCGTCGACGAGCTCAACTCCCAGCTTGGCCTGGCTCTCGCCGTGGCTGGGCTCGACGACCGCCACGCCGCCTGGCTGCGCCGGATCCAGAACGACCTGTTCGATGTCGGAGCCGACATCGCGGCCCCCGAGGATCCCGAGCGCGAGCGGCTCCGCGTCCTGCCCGAGCAGACCACCTGGCTCGAGGCGCGGTGCGATGAGGTCAACGCCGCGCTCGCCCCGCTGAAGTCGTTCGTGCTCCCCGGCGGCACTCCGGCCGCCGCCCACCTCCACGTCTGCCGCACGGTGTGCCGCCGCGCCGAGCGCCTGGCCATCGCCTGCGGCGGCCAGTGCAGCCCCGAGGTCATCCGCTACCTCAACCGGCTCTCGGACCTGCTGTTCATCCTCAGCCGCGCCGCCAACGGAAGCGAAGAGCCCCTCTGGGAGCCGGGCCGCTACCGCTAGCCCCGCCGGAGCACCAGGGTGGCCGCCGTGGCCAGCATCACTCCCACCACCGCGATCAACGCGGCACCGACCATGAACGCGGCGTGGGTGCTGGCGTAGGCGACAACCGCGTGCGGCCGGGCCAACGCGACCACCGCGGCGAACAGCAGTGCACCGAGCATCAGCACGCCCATCGGCACCAGCGCCTCGGCGACCGAGACCTGAGCGGGCCCGGTGGGACTGAGCTCGCGCCGCCTCACCGCGCGTCGCGCGTCGAGCCACCACAGTCCGGCGACGCCGAGCAGCGTCCAGACCGTGGCCACCAGGAACCCTCCCAGCACGTCGGACGGGAAGTGCCAGGCCAGCTCCAGGAACGAGTAACAGACGGCGAGCGCGAACGCCGCCATCGCCGCCCCCACGGCAGGGCGCAGACGCGCCGGAGCGGCGATCACCGCGCACAGCGCCAGCGACATCGCCGCCGTGGCGTGTCCACTGGGCCACGACGCCGTGAGCACCAGCGCGTGCGGGGCCGAGAAGCCGGAGGTCAGCGGGTGCTCGGGAAGCGCCCAGCGCGAGGCCGCCAGCAGCGGCTTGAGCAGCTGGGTGGTGAAGCTGGCGCCCAGCATGATCAGGCCGACCGTCACGGCGACGCGGGGCCGCCGGCGCAGGATCGCCACCAGAACCGGGATCGCGGCCAGGAACACGAACGGATGCGGGTCGCACAACTGGGCCACGAAATTCGTGATCCGATTCAGCCTCGGGCGGTGGAGGCCGACGAACCCGTCGAGGATCGACCGGTCGGCGCGCCTTACAAATCCGATGTGGAAAGCGCAGTACCAGGTCGTCACCAGCAGGCCGACCCCGATCGCCGCCGCGATTAGCGCCTTCCGCGCACGACTGGGCATGGCCCCGAGGCTAGCGGTCGCCCCAGCGCCGCCAGCCGGTTCTTATGCAGCGTTAAAGCGGCTCTCAGGCCGTCTCGTGCTCGGCCTGCGTGTTGCGCGTGACGACGAACTCGGGGGCGGATCCGGTGCGGCGCACATGGGAGTAGTGCTCGAGGTCCTCCGGCGATGCGACCTCCACCGTCAGCCCGGGCCCCAGCTCGATCCGCCCCGACTCATAGAGCAGCTCCTGATAGCGCGGTGACCGGGCTGTCCCGCCCCGTCCGGGCGCCGGTCGCGGACCGGCCCCCTCCACATCGAGGTCATAGCCCTCGAACCTCAGCATCCAGCGTTTGCCGCGGGCCAGCTTGTCGGCGGTCAGCTTGACCGGGACGGCCTCGGGTCGCGCCGCCGATCCCGGCATGCCGCGGTCGGCGCGTAGGCCGGCGTGCGAGGCGACCAGCGCCGTGCACAGGCGCTCGAAGTTACGGCTGTAGGGAGCCGGGATGATGGCCACCGGTCCCTTGGCGTTGACGTCGCCGCGGATGGCGTGGGCCACGGGGCCGACGACGACGAAGTCGACTTTGTTGGCGACCAGCCAGCGCAGTACGGCGATCGACCTCTGGTCGAGATGGTCGAGGCCCTCGTGAAGCTTGACGGGCTCAGACTCGATGCCCGGTGGACGGTGTTTGAGCAGCATGGTGCTGCGTTCTCTGTCCCTGGCTTGACTCCTTCCTAAACTCCCGCCTCCGAGGGCAGCTCCTGAGCCGGCCGGTCGGCGTGGCAACCTTTACGCTGCAAGCCGATGGATGCCGAGCAACTGCACAGGCGGCGCGCCGCGCGAGCGCTCGAGCGCCGTCGGCGCAGCCAGCGCCGACGGTTTGTCGCGGTCGGGGCGCTGGTGGCGGTCGTCGTCGTGGCGGGAGTGGCCATCGCCACCTCGGTCGGCGGAGGTTCCAGCGGGAACACATCCGCGCCCAAGCGGGCCTCTCACACCTCGCGTAACGCCGGGGGCTCGAGCGCGCAGCACGCACACCACGGCGCCTCGACCGCCTCGGTGCTCGGACCGGCGACCGGCCAGCCTGGCCACGCCGCGGTCCCGGTGCTCATGTATCACGTGATCGCGGCCCCACCGGCCGGCGCGCCGTTCCCGGGGCTGTACGTTCAGGCCGACGAGTTCGCGGCCCAGATGCAGGCGCTGAAGGCGGCCGGGTGGCACGCGGTGACGCTCGACCAGCTGAGGGCCTACTGGAGCCACGGCGCCGAGCTGCCGCCCGGCAAGCCGATCGTGCTGACCTTCGATAACGGCTACCACTCCCAGTACGCCAGCGCGCTGCCGGTGCTCAAGAAGCTCGGCTGGGTCGCCGACGAGAACATCCAGCTCAGCGGGCTGCCTCCGTCCCAGGGAGGGCTGACCGACGACGAGGTCCGCGCGCTGGTCAACGCCGGCTGGGAGCTCGACACCCAGGGGATCAGCCACGCCGATCTGATCGCGCTCGACGCGTCGCAGCTGCACTACCAGGTCGCGACCGCGCGCCAGATCATCCGCCGCCGCTACGGGGTTCCGGTGAACTGGTTCTGCTACCCCTCGGGCCACTACAACAGCACCGTGATCGCCGCCGTGCGGTCCGCCGGGTACGTCGGCTCGACCACCGTGATCCCGGGATGGGCGGGTCCCTCGAATGATCCCTACGCGCTGCCCCGGCTCCGTGTGCTCGGCGGCACCAGTCCGTCGGCGCTGCTGGAGCAGATCGCGTCAAACCGGACGGCCTCGCCGCCGCCGAGCTCCTACGGGGGCGCCGGGACCGCGTGACCCCCGGGTCGCACGGGCCTCGGCTGAGAAGCCTGACCAGCGGTCCCGCCGGCCCTACTCGGAGGGGTCGCGGAGCCGGTAACCCACCCCCGGCTCGGTGATCAGATACTCCGGCCGGGACGCGTCGGGTTCTAGCTTGCTGCGGATATGCGCCACGTGCACGCGCAAATAGTGGGTCTCCTGGCTGTACTCGGGCCCCCACACCTCCTGCAGTAGCTGGCGGTGGGTCACCAGCCGGCCGCGGTACTGGGCCAGGACAAGGATCAGATCGAACTCGATCGGCGTCAGGTGTACCTCCACCCCGGCGCGCGTCACCCGGCGATCCAGGACGTCGATCACCAGGTCACCGACCTGCAGTTGCGAGCCCGCACCGGGGTCCGCCGAGCGCCGCATCACCGCGCGCAGCCGAGCCAGCAGCTCGTCGGTCCCGAACGGCTTGGTGACGTAGTCGTCGGCGCCGGCATCCAGCGCCCGCACCTTCTCGCGCTCGTCGCCGACCGCCGACAGGACCAGGATCGGCAGCCGGCTGAACCGCCTGACCTCCTGGCACACCTCCACTCCTTCGCCGTCGGGCAGCTTGAGGTCGAGCACCAGCGCCTCCGGCGGGCGCGAACCCAGCGCCGCCATCGCCTGCGCCTTGGTCTCCGCGGCCTCAACGGCATAGCCGGCGTCGCGGAGGATGATCTTCAGGCCGCGGACGATCTGTGGCTCGTCGTCGACGACCAGCACTCGGGGCGCCGGGCTCATTGCGGCGCCGGCGCCGGCGCCGGTTGTTGCGCGACCGGGAAGCTGACGGCGAACGAGGTTCCCTGATCGGTCCCGGTTTGCAGCAGGATCCGGCCGCCGTTGGCCTCGACGAAGCCGCGGCAGATCGCCAGGCCCAGACCGGAGCCCGCGCCCGGGTCGCCGCGCCCGCGGCCACGGAAGAACGGCTCGAACACCCGCGCGCGCTGGTGGCTCGGGATCCCCCGTCCCCGGTCGGTCACCCGCACCGTCACACGGCCGGACGCGGCGGCACCGCTGATCCGGACCGGCGCCCCGTCAGGCGAGAATTTGACCGCGTTCTCGAGCAGGTTGGAGAACACCCGCTCGAGCTGCGCGGCATCGGCCCGGACCAGCGGCAGCTCGGACGGCAGGGCGAACTCGATCGGGTGGGTAGCTCCCAGATTGGCGGCCGCCGAGGCGACGATGTCGTGCAGGTCACACCAGTCGGTGCGGGGGTCGACGGCGCCGGCCTGGATCTTGGACAGGTCCAAAAGGTCGTCGACCAGCTTGGCCAGCCGCGCGCCCTCGCCGTCGATGACGTCGATCAGCTCGTCGCGCTCGGCATCCGATAGCGCCGTCGAGCGCAGCGCCGACACGGCGGTGGTGATCGCCGTCAGCGGGGAACGCAGGTCGTGTGAGATCGCGTGCAGGATCGCGGTCCGGGCCACCTCGGCCCGCGCCGCCGCTTCGTTCTCAGCTGCCAGCTCGGCGACCCGCTCGCGCTCGATGGCCACGTCGATGAGGCGGCCCAGGGGCTCGGCGATCCGCTCTATCTCCGGTCGATCCCAGGCGGCGTCGTCAGTGAGATAGAGCCACACCTGGGAGCTGGACGCCAGCCGCACCGTGAACTCGTGCTCGCCCGGTGACGGGACCGACTCCACGACCACCCGGGCCCGCCGGGCACCGGTGGCCTCGGCGACCCGGACGCCGATGCTCTCCAGCTGGACGCTCAGGCTCCTGCCGGTCAAGATCCCGGATGCCGCCTGGGCCAGCAGCGTGGCCTCGCGTTCGCGCGCGGCCGCGATCCGGGCCCGGCTCTCGGCCTCGGCGGCGCGCTGACGACCCGTCGCCGCCAGACGCCCCACCACCACGGCGGCGATCAGGAACACGATCAGCTCGATCAGATCCTGGGTGTGGGCGATCGCGAACCGGTGACGCGGCGCGATGAACAGGTAATTGAGCACCAGCACGCTGAGCACCGCCGAGGCCAGCGCCGCCACCTGGCCCCGCCGGATCGCCACCTCCAGCACCGCCAGCAGGTAGATCGATCCCAGTCCCGCGGGCGGCGCCGCCGACTGCAGCGCGGCGACGATCCCGGTGGCGATCGCGATCCCGATCACCACCTCGAGTGCCGTGGCGAGGGCGACCTCGCCAGACGGCGGCTCCAAAGCTCCCCATCGGCGTGCGGGGCGGTCCTGTCCCATTGCGATCTGTAGCGAAGGCTACGCCGCCACCGGCGTGGGCCGCTCGACCGTCTCCGGCGAGGACTCGATGATCACCCGGCAGGGTCGCTCGCGCAGCACCGTCTCCAGCGCCCGGCCGAACGAGCCACCGCGGGGCATCGGCAGGACGATCGCCTCGGCGCGCACCGCCCGCGCCTCGTCGACGATCCGCCGCCCGGTTTGGCCGGCCCTGACCTTGTCCCAGTGGCCCGTCACCCGACGGCCCACCTGCACCTTGGCCTCCTCGATGATCGACTGCGCCTTGGCCTCGAGCTCGGGCAGGTGGGCGTCGATCGGGCTGCTGGCGGGCACCGCGATCGTCACCAGAACGTGGATCCCGCGCCGCTTGCGCGCGGCCAGCCGGGCCGCGGTGGCCATCACCTCGGGGGCGAAGCCGCTGGAGTCAAAGGCGACCACGATCGAGTCGTACTCGGCCTCGGTGTGCACCGCCGGGCCGGCCACCACGATCTTCTTGGTGGTGACGAGGTCGAGCCCCTGGCGGTGGCGGTAGACCACGTAGATCAGGATCCCGACCGCCAGCCAGCCCAGCCCGGCCGCCGCCACGGCCAGGTGCAGCACGGTCACGGTGACGAAGGCCAGGAATGTGCCCAGGCCTCCGAACACCGCGAACAGCGGCAGCTCGCGCCCGGCGATCCGCAGCGTTCCCGGCCCCCGGTAGGGTCTGGCCCGGTCGGGCTCGCGTCGGCGCAGCTGGATCACCGCCAGGTGCGCGATCGTGAACGACAGCATCGCGCCGAAGGCGTACATGTTGCCGAGGAAGACGGCCTGTCCCGGGAGCATCGTCAGGCAGGCGACGCCGCCGAAGACCAGGATCCCGATCCAAGGCGTGCGGAAGCGGGGATGCAGCCGTCGCAGCCCGTCGGGTAACTGGCGGTGCAGCCCCATCGAATACACCAGGCGTGAGACCCCGATGATTCCGGCGTTGGTGGCGATGAACAGGATCGTCGCGGCCAGCAGCCCGACGTAGATCTCGCCGGCGTGCTGGAGCGCGCCCAGGTGGAGGTGCTTGACGATCCCCAGCACCGGGTCGGCGGCAAAGCCCCCCTTGCTCTCCGGCTCGCCCAGCAGCGTCGTGCAGTGGCCGTTCGTGCAGGTGACCGGTAGCGCCGACAGGGCCACCGCGGGCAGTGCCGCGTAGATCGCGAACACGGCGATCACCACCCGGTTGATCGCCTTGGGGATGGTGTGCGCTTCGTCCTTGGCCTCCTCGGCCATGTTGGAGATCGTCTCTATCCCCGTGTAGGCGATCATCCCCACCGGAATCGCGATCAGGAAGTTCTTCCACGTCGGGGCCGTGCCGAGGTGGACGTTGTCGACCAGGGTCTGCGGCGAGAACACCAGGAAGGCGCCGATCACGACCAGCAGGACCTGGGTCGAGAAGTCGACGATCGCCAGGGCCACGTTGAGCGCGGCGGCTTCGGTGACGCCCACGACGTTGATCGCGCTCAGCAACACCACCACGCCGATGCCGAAGAAGATGTCGCCTGGGGAGGTCTTCAGAAACGGGAAGAACAGCCCGCCGATGTAGTGCGGCACGAAGAACGCGGAGATCGCGATCGTGATCGTGTAGTTGAGCATCTGGGCCCAGGCGGCGAAGAACGACCAGAACTCGTTGAAGGCGTGGCGTGCGAAGCTCGAGGACCCGCCCGCCTCGGGGTACATGGCGGTCGCCTCGGAGTAGGTCGCGGCGGTCAGGTAGAAGATCACGCCGGTGACCACGAATACGATCGGGGTCAGCCCGAGCGCGAACGAGGCCACCAGCCCCAGCGCGTAGTAGATCGACGAGCCGACGTTTCCGTAGGCGGTGGAGGCGAGCGCGTTGACACCCAGCACGCGCTGCAGGCCGGGTAACCGGCGTTCAGCCATCAGCTGGCCCTCGGCGGGCGGCCCCCGATAAGGACACCTCCATTGAGGGAAACTCTAGTGACCGCGGGCAGGTTGCCGCGGCGCCTTCTGTGGCTTGCCGCCGTCGTCGGCGACCGGCCGATCGGACTCGGTCGCGCCCCGGTCCTCCGCCCGCTCGGGCTCGGCACCGCCTCCATCCTCAGCCGGCTCGGTCTCAGCCATCGCCGTCTCCCCCGGGGTCGGCCGCGGCCGCGCGTGTTCGGCCGGCGGCGCGGTCAGGATCACCCGGCAGGTCGCCTTGCGGATCACGTACTTGGTGATGTCTCCGACGTAGTTGTCAAGCGGCCCGCCGGAGCCGCCGAACAGTGCGCCGCCCCGGATCCGCGAAGGCTCCTCGGCGGCGAGCACGATCGCCTCGACGCCGCGGTCCCGAGCCTCGCTGACGATCGCCTGGCCGACCCGGCGCGCGCGCACGATCGTGGTGGCCACGGTGACCCCCTCGTACTCCTCGCCCACCGCCTTGGCCCGGGCCAGCGCTTCCTTGGCGCGCCGGACCTGCGCCTCGGGCAGCTGCGCGTTGAGCGGCAGCGAGAGCGGGAGCTCGAATATCCAGATGGCCTCGATCACAGAGCCTCCCCTGCCCCGTCCCTCGCGCGTCTCGGCGGCCAGCCGGCCGGCCGTCTGGACGATGTCGTCGTCGAGCTTTGAGCCGAACACGGGAACCAGGATCGAGCCGAACTCCGGCTCCAGGGCCTCGTGGCGTAGCGCGCGCTCGGGGATCGTGACCCGTCGCAGCAGCGGCTTGGACTCGGTCTTTCGGTAGCCGACATACAGCAGCAGCCCGGCCAGCAGCCACCCGGTTCCGACGTACCGCGCCCCGCTGTGGAGCGCGAGCACGGCGATCCACCCGGCCAGTGCGAGCAGCGCTCCCAGCGCCGCCGGAAGCGGGACGCTGGCACCGGCCACCGGGATCGACAGCGGAATCCGGTAGGGGCGGGTTCGCGAGGGCTCCCGGAAGCGGAGCGCGATCACCGCCAGGTGAGCGATCGTGAACGACAGCAGCGCGCCGAACGCGTAGATCCCGACCAGCAGCTCGAGGTCGGTGGGCAGCACCAGCGCCGCCGCCGCCAGCCCAGCCACCCCCATGATCACGAACGGGGTGCCCCAGCGGGGGTGCAGCCGTCCCACCGCGCTCGGGATCTGGCGGTTGGTGGCCAGCGAGTACCCCACTCGGGATACCCCCAGCATCGCCGAGTTGGCCGCCGCGATCAGCCCCAGGGCGCCCCCGATGGCGACCGCGTACTTGAGCACGTCGGAGACCCAGACCGGCCGGAAGGACTCCACCACCCCCAGCACCGGCGCGCTTATGTGCTGCTGGCCCAGCTCGGTCAGGCCGTTGTGGACCGGCAGCGCGGCCACTCCGACCCACGAGATGCCGACGTAGATCAGCACGATGATCGAGGAGCCCGGGAGCACCAGCCGCTTGAGCGAACGGCCGCTGCCCGAGACTTCACCGGACAGGCTGGCCGCGGCCTCCAGTCCGGTGAACGCGATGATCGCGATCGGGAGCGCGAACGCCAGGTCCGAGAACGTCGGCGCGGTCCCCAGGTTGATCGACTGGGCCAGGTGGTGCGGGTGGAAGGCCAGCACGATGCCGAGCACGATCACCACCGCTTGGAGGATCAGATCGGCGCCGGTGACCAGGATCCGATGGCGCAGCCGGCGGACGCTGATGCCGGTGACGTTGTCGGCGAGCACGGACAGGATCACCGCCAGCGCGACCGCGATCTCCAGTCCGCCGCGGCCCAGCGGAGCCCAGAACGCCGCCAGGTAGGCGGGCACGGTGAGCGCCGTGACGGCGATCAAGATCGTGTAGTCGAGCACGATCGCCCAGCCGGCGACGAAGCTGATCAGCTCATTGAACGCGTAGCGGGCGAACACGGCCGAGCCGCCGCGTTCCTGGTACATCGCGGCGCCCTCGCCGAACGTCATCGCGGTCAGCGCAAAGAAGATCCCGGCGGCCAGGAACACCGCCGGGGTGAGGCCGTTGGCGCGCCGGGCCACCACCCCGAGCGCGAAGTAGACCGAGCTGACGGAGGTCGTGTAGACGACCGCGAACAGGACGCGGTAGCTGAGTGGGCGCTCTTTCACCTAGGGCGTGTTCAGTTCCCTCGCGACTGCAGGTAGAGCCGGCCGGCTCCGGCGGCTACGAACAGGACCCCGAGCAGCACCCCGGTCGCGGCCGGTCCGCCCCCGGCGGCGAAGGTCCGCGCCAGCAGCGCAACCCCGACCACGATCATCAAGATCGACATCACGCGCGTGTAGGAGTGGCGCAGTTGGCGGCGCTCGGGCATGTCTTGCGTAGCTTAGGGCTCTGCTGCCCGGGATCGGGGATCAGCGAGCCGTGCTCAGTCGTGCAGCTTGAACGGCAGGATCGCCACGATCACGTCGGTCCGCGCCTTGAGCACCGCCTCCAGCAGCCGGCCGCGCTGGTTGTGAAGGATCTCGTGGCGGCGCTTGTTGGGCACGATCTCAGGGATCAGCACGGTCACCACGGTCCCCTGCTCGTGGATCGACTCCACGTAGCGCAGCACGGTTCGGACCAGGGACCGACCGGGATCGATCAGCACCTCGATGGTGACGGCGCAGTCCCAGTCTGCCCACTCGCGGATGATCTGCTCGCGTTCCTCCTCGTCGGCGGCCACGGCGACGGCAACCGCGGTGTCGCCGAGCGACATCGCGGCGCTCAGCGCCTCCTCGGTGAGCAGGTTGACGGTCGACGTAGGCACGATCACGATGCTCTCGCGCTTCTGGGGCAGCGGCGGCGTGCGACCCAGCTTCAGCTCCTTGGCGACCGCCGCGTAGTAGGTCTCGGTGCGGAAGAACAGGGTCATCAGCACCGGCACCGCGATCACCACCACCCAGGCGCCCTCCAGGAACTTGGTGCCCAGGAACACCCCCACCGCGACCGCGGTCATGACCGCGCCGACGCCGTTTATCCCGACCCGTAATCGCCATCGATTGGGGCGCTCCCGGCGCCAGTGGCGCACCAGCCCCACCTGACTCAGCGTGAAGCCCAGGAAGACGCCGATCGCATACAGCGGGATCAGCCGGTTGGTCTCGGCGCCGACCGCGACCAGCAGCAGCATGGCCGCCAGGGCGAGCGAGACGACGCCGGTGCGGTAGACCGGCCGCTCGGCCCGGAGATAGAACGCGTGCGGCAGCCGGTGATCCTTGGCCAGCAGGCTCAGCAGCACCGGCAGGCCCCCGAAGCTCGTGTTGGCCGCCAGTCCCAGGACCGAGGCCACGGCGATGTTGGACACATAGAACGCCCACCCCTTGCCCAGCGAGCCGGCCGTCAGCTGCGCCAGCACCGTGACACCGCCGCGCGGAACGATGTGATGGATGCGGACCAGGACCGCCAGCCCGACCAGCATCACGCCCAGGATCACCCCCAGCGAAACCTCGGTCCGCGCCGCCGTCTCGGCGCGGGGCTCACGAAACGCCGGTACTCCGTTGGCGATCGCCTCGATCCCGGTAACCGCCGAGCACCCGGCCGCGAATGCCTTGAGCAGCAGCACCAGACCGAGCGCCTCGGTGACCGGGAAGGACTGGCTGGTACCGATCACCGCCTCGTTGTGGGGATGCACCAGCCCGATCACGATCACCGCCGCGACACTGAGCAGGAAGATCGCTCCCGGGAAGATCAGCAGGTTGGCCGACTCGGTGATCCCGAACATGTTGACCGCGGTCAGCAGCGCGAGACCGATCAGCGACACCAGCAGCAGGTGGTGCGACAGCGACGGGAAGACGCTGCCCAGCGAGGCGGCGCCGGCGGCGAGGCTCACCGCCACCGTCAGCACATAGTCGACGACCAGCGACGCCGCCGCCAGCATCGCCGGCCATCGGCCCAGGTAGGACTTCGAGACCGCGTACGCCCCACCCCCGTCAGGGTGGGCGGAGATCACCTGGGTGTAGGAGATCACCAGCAGCACCAGCATCCCGGTGATCACCAGCGTGACGGGCAGCGTGTATTTCACCGCACCGGCGCCGGCCGCCACCAGGACCAGCATCATCGCCTCGGGCCCGTAGGCGACGCTCGACAGCGCGTCGAGGCTGAGCGCCGCCAGCCCGCGCAGGACGCCGAGGTCGTGTCCGCCCTCGGTGTGCTTGCCGGTTCGCGGACGGGCGCCGATCCGGGCCGGCCGACGACGGCGAGCCGGGAGTCGCGTGGGCGCGTCGGGGGTCGCCGTGCTCGCGCGCTTAGTTGAGGTTGGGGTGGTGTCGCTCAAGCGGGTGGCACCCGGCCGATGGCGCCTGCCTACTCTGCCACTCAGACCGGCCGACGGAAAGGTCAGGCCTGGTACGCGCGCTGGATCGTCTGCGCCGCCCCGGCGACGGCTTGGCGCAAGCGCTCGCGCTGCGGAGCGATCCGGTCGGCGGGGCCGGCCACCGAGAGCCCGGCGGCGATGCGGCCGCGGCGGTCGAGGATCGGCGCCGCCAGGGCCGCCGCACCCTGGTCGAGCTCACCGGCCGTGAACACGTAACCGTCGGCGCGGATCCGGTTCAGCTCGGCGGCCAGACCGGGCCGGCCAGCGGCCTCGATCAGCCGGTCGCGCTCGTCCGGCGGCAGGTAGGCGGCGAGGATCTTCCCGGAGGCTCCGCGGTGCATCGGCGCCCGGCGGAATCGAGCGTAGGAGAGCCGGACCGAGTGCTGCTCGGTCTCGACCACGTGCAGCACGATGCCCTCGAGCCCGCAGGGGGCGGTCAGGAACGCGGTCTCCCCCAGCTGCGTGGACAGGCCGGCCATCACCTCGCGGGCGGGCTCGACCAGACGTCCGTGCAGCCCGTGCTCGGCGGCTCGCCCCAGGGCCACCAGGCGGGTCCCCAACGCCACCGTCCGATCGGCGTCGCGCTGCACCAGGCCGTGCTGCTCGAGCTCGGCCAGCAGCCGGTAGGCGGTGCTGGTGGGCATCCCGGCGTCCGAGGCCAGCTCGGCCACGGTCAGGTCCTCGTCACAGTCGCCGAGGCGACCCAGCAGCTCGACGGCTCGCTGGAGTGCTCCCTGGGGCATTTTTGGTGTCGGGTTCCTAGATCCCCGGCGGCTCGTGCTCGGACAGGGCCGGCCGCGAGCCGGCCACGTGGGCGACCCGGTGGGCCAGCTGGCCGCCGCCGACCAGGTCGGCCAGTCCCTCGACGTCGGCGTTCCACTCGGTCTCGTCGGTCATGGTGCCCGCGAACTCGCGCACCAGCGCGTAGGCGCGGCCGGTGCCGCCCCCGAGCTGCTCGGCGCACTGGCGCAGGTCGACGCCCTGGGCGGCGATGATCAGCTCCAAGGCCACCAGCCGGTGCAGGAGGCTGACCATGGTCGAGGTCGTGCTGACCGCCAGCGGCGCCATCGAGGCGTGGTCCTCGATCCCCTCGGCGAGCTGTCCGCGGTAGTCGAGTGACACCGGATTGGCGAGAAAGCGCGCCTCGGAGGCCAGCGCCGCGAAGGTCCGGCCCAGTGGTCGCAGTCCGCCGGTGGGGCCGTCGCGTTGCGCCAGCCCGGTCGGCAGCCCGCTGAAATGACTCCACAGCAGCTTCTGAACCCGCTCGTTGGCGACATTGGCGGCGTGCGCCAAGCCCAGGCGGACGTAGTCGAAGGCCATCGCCAGCGAGGTGACGTCGAAGTTGCCGACCGACACGATCGCGTCCTCCTCGACCAGTACCAGCGGGTTGTCGCCTGAGGAGTTCAGCTCGATCTCCATCATTCCCCGGGCCACCGACAGGGCGTCGTAGACCGCTCCGTGGGTCTGCGGCACGCACCGGATCGACAGCGGGTCCTGGAGGTTCCGGGCCGCGCCGGGGCGCCACAGCCGGCTGTTCTCCAGCAGCTCGCGCAGCCGCGACATCGATGTCTGCAACCCGCTGTGAGGCCGCGCCCTGCCCACCGCCGGGTGGATGATCGACAGGTTTGCGGCGAACGCCTCGAAGCTCAGCGCGGCCGCGATCTGCATGCTCTCGATCAGATCCGCGGCATCGTTGAGCACCAGCGACCCGCGCCCCATGGTCACACCGTTGGCGCTGATCATCCCCAGCGCCTCCTTCGGTCCGAGGGTCATCGGCGCCAGGCCGGCCCGGACCAGCGCCTCCTCGCCGGGCAACGTGTCGCCGCGGTACTCGGCCCAGCCGCGCCCGATCAGCACCTTCCCGATGTCGGCCATCTCCGACAGGTCGCCCTGTCCCACCGACCCGACCATCCGCACCACCGGGTGCACCTGCGCGTTGAGCAATGCCATCAGCAGCTCGATCAGCTCGCGTCTGACCCCCACCCCGGCCTTCAGCATCCCGTTCACGCGCGTGACCATCATTGCGCGGACCACGTCGGTGGCCAGCGGCCGGCCGTAGGACGAGACCTGGTCGGCGACGGTCGCGAACGAGAACGCCCCTATCTCCTCCAGCGGGATCCGATGGCGGGCCAGCGAGCCCAAACCGGTGTTGAGCCCGTAGACCGACTCTCCGCTGGCCAGCACGCGGTCGACCACGTCCCGCGCGGCCCGCACCCGGACCAGCGCGGCGGGATCGAGCGCCACCGCCGCGCCCTGGCGCGCGACGGCCAGCACCTGATCCACCGTCAGGCCATCGCCGTTGAGGGTGATGCTCTCGTTGGTTGAGACGGCGGTCATGTCAACTCCTGTTATATCCTAATTCAATCTCAGTCAGCGAGAAGATTTCCGGCCGGATCCTACTGCCCTCGGGGCGCGCGGTCAGAGCCGGCCTGACGATCGCGGACGGACGCATCGAGAGCGCCGGCGATCCGGTCGGCGGGGCGCTCGACTACGGAGATGCGCTGCTGCTCCCGGGCGCGGTCGACGTCCACGTTCACACTCGCAGCTACGCCGGCGAGGGGATCGAGTCCTGCACGCTGGCCGCCGCCGCGGGCGGCGTGACGACGATCGTCGACATGCCATACGACGCCACCGGGCCGGTCGATTCGCTGGCCGCCTTCACGGACAAGATCGCCGACGTCGAGCGCGAGGCCCACGTCGACGTGGCGCTGTGGGCGACGGTCCCGCCGCGGGGACCGATCGACCAGGTGCCGGCGCTGGTCGACGCCGGCGCGGCCGCGTTCAAGCTCTCGACCTACGAGACCCACCCCGAGCGCTTCCCGCGGATCCCCGACGGCCAGCTGCTGGCGGCCTTCACCGCGATCGCCGCCGCCGGCGGGCTGGCCGGCGTGCACGCCGAGAACGACGACATCGTCAGGGCTGGGATCGCTGCCGAACAGGCGGCCGGTCACGGCGGAGATCCGCTCGCCCACGCCCGCTCGCGGCCGCCGGTGGCCGAGCACGAGGCGATCGCCCGGGTGCTGGAGCTCGCCCGCGCGACCGGGGTCCGGCTCCACGTCTGCCACGTTTCGACCGAGCGCGGCGTCCAGCTGGTCGCGGCGGCGCACCGGGACGGCGTCGACGTCAGCGCCGAGACGTGCCCGCACTACCTGCTGCTGGACGAGTCCGCGCTGGCCCGCCGGGGCGGCGAGGCGAAGATCAACCCGCCGCTGCGCAACCGGCCGCTGCCCGCGGACGGCCTGGACCTGATCTCCTCCGACCACGTCGGCTGGCCTGCGGAGCGCAAGCACGGCCCCGACATCTTCGCGCTTCCCTCCGGAGCGCCGGGCGTCGAGCTGATCGTCCCCCTGGTCCACGACGCGCTGGGCGCCGCCGAGCTGGTCCGGCTGGTCTGCGAGGCGCCGGCCCGGCGGTTCGGGCTGTGGCCGCGCAAGGGCAACCTGGCGCCGGGAGCCGACGCCGACATCCTGGTGCTCGACCCCGACCAGGAGTGGACGATCGACCCGGCGGCGCTGGTCACGCCGGCCGGCTGGAGCCCCTATGCGGGGCGCCGGGTGCGCGGCCGGGTGGTCGCCGCCTTCTCACGCGGGGTCCAGGTGCGGGACGTCTCGCGGGCGGGAGCCGGGGCCGGGCACGGCCAGTTCGTCGCCGCCGCGGGATCGCGCGCCGGTGCCGCCTCGGGATCGCCTGCCACCGCGGGCGCGGGCGCCGGTGCCTGACAACGGTCTGCGCTGCCGCGGCTGGCGCCAGGAGGCGATCCTGCGCCTGCTCGAGAACAACCTCGCGATCGCCGAGGACCCCGAGCGGCTGGTGGTCTACGCCGCCCACGCCAAGGCGGCCCGGGACCCCGAATCGCTGGCGGCGATCGTCACGGCGCTGCGATCGCTGACCGACGGCCAGTCGCTGGTCGTGCAGTCGGGCAAGCCGATCGCGGTCCTCCCCACCGGTCCTCGCGCCCCCGCGGTGCTGCTGGCCAACGGCAACCTGGTCGGCCGCTGGGCCACCCCCGAGACCTTCTACGAGCTCGAGGCGCGCGGGCTGATCGCCTGGGGCGGACTGACCGCGGGGTGCTGGCAGTACATCGGCGCCCAGGGCGTGCTGCAGGGGACCTACGAGACGTTCGCCCAGGTCGCGCGCGAGCACTTCGGCGGCTCGCTGTCCGGGCGCCTGACCGTCACTGCCGGTCTGGGCGGGATGGGAGCGGCCCAGCCAGTCGCGATCAGCCGCATGCTCGGCGGGGCCAGCCTGATCGCCGAAGTCGACGCTGCCAAGGCCCGCCGGCGCCTCGAGGAGGGCATCGTCGACCTGGTCAGCGGCGACCTCGACGAGGCGCTGGGCGCGGCGCTGGAGGCCCGGGAGGCCCGGCGCCCGCTGGCGGTGTCCTTCGCCGGCAACGCCGCCGACCTGCTGGAGGGCCTGCTCGCGCGCGATGTCGTGCCCGATGTGGTCACCGACTTGACCGCGGCCCACGACCTGCGGTCCGGCTACCAGCCGGCCGGGATGACGCTGGCGGAGGCGACCGCGCTGCGCCGCGGCGATCCCGGAAAGCTCGAGTCGCTGGCCCTGGCCACGATCGTGCGCCACGTCCGGGGGATGCTCGAGCTGCGCGAGCGCGGCGCGGTGGTCTTCGACTACGGCAACAACATCCGCCCCCACGCCGCTACCGGAGGCCTGCCCGAGGCGCTTGAGATCGATATCTTCACCGCCCGCTACCTGCGGCCGCTGTTCTGCCGCGGGATCGGACCGTTTCGCTGGATCTGCCTGTCCGGCGACGACCGCGACCTCGACCTGGTCGACGAGCTGTGCCTGGACCTGTTCGCCGACGTGGAGCGGATCGCCAACTGGATCGGCCTCGCGCGCGCGCACGTCAAACGGCAGGGGCTGCCCGCGCGCATCGCCTGGCTGGGCCACGGCGAGCGCACCCGGCTCGCCCTGGCCGTCAACGCGGCGGTCGCCGACGGCCGCCTGCGCGCGCCCGTGGCCTTCACCCGCGACCACATGGACTCAGGCTCGATGACCCACCCCAACATCATCACCGAGCGGATGGCCGACGACTCGGACCCGGTCAGCGACTGGCCGCTGCTCAACGCCCTGCTCGGCACCGCGGCCGGGGCCGACCTGGTGGCGCTGCACGCCGGGGGCGGCGGCTACGCCGGCTACTCGCAGAGCTCGGGCATCACCGTCGTGGCCACCGGGACGACCGACGCCGCCGATCGGCTGGCCGCCTCGCTCAATGTCGACACCGCGATCGGCGTCCTGCGCCACGCCGACGCCGGGTACGCCGAGGCGGCCGAGGCCGCGCGGGAGCACGGCCTGGGACTGCCCAGCGCCGATGGCGCGCGAGCGAGAGGAGGGCTGGCGGGATGAGGGAGCTCGACCTGCACGCCGTCCACGCCGCGGTGGCCGGGGGCTCGGTGCTGGCCGCCGGAGGCGGCGGCTGGGTGGACCACGGGATGCTGGTCGGCACCACGGCGGTCCAGTACGGGGCGCCGCGATTGGCCTCGCTGGACGAGGTCGACCCCGACGCGATGCTGGCCACGGTGAGCGCGATCGGCGCTCCGGCCGCGGTCGGCTGGGAGATGCGCCCCGGCGACTACGTCCGCGCCCTGCAGCTGTTGATGGCGGCCGTGGACGAGCCGGTGATCGGGACGGTGACGGCTCAGAACGGAGCCTCGACCACCTGCAACGGCTGGGTGGCCTCGGCAGTCCTCGGCACGCTGGTGATCGACGCCGCCGGCGACGGCCGCGCGCACCCCACCGGCAAGATGGGATCGTTCGGGCTGGCCGCCGACGACGACTACCAGACCGTCCAGGCGGTGGCCGGCGGCAACCGGGCCGAGAATCGCTACCTGGAGGTGGTGACCCGCGGCACCGTGCGCCACACCGCCAACGTGCTCAGGACCGCTGCCGACCAGTCGGGCGGTTTCATCTCCGCGGCGCGCAACCCGCTGCCGGCTTCGTTCGTGGCCGCGCACGCCGCCGTGGGCGCGATCAGCTTCGCGCTCGAGCTCGGCGAGGCGATCCTGGCCGCCGAGCCCGGCGGCCCGCGGCCGATGATCGACGCCACCGCCGGGCATCTCGGCGGGTCGATCCTCGCCGAGGGCCCGGTGACACGCCGCAGCCTGCGGACCGAGAACGCGTTCGACATCGGAGCCGTGGAGGTCGGCGAGCTCGAGCTCGGCTTCGTCAACGAGTACCTGACCGCGGATTCCTCAGGCCAGCGGCGGGCCACATTCCCGGACGTCCTGACCACCCTCTCGCTGCGGACCGGGCGGATCATCTCGATCGCCAACCTCCGCGAGGGGGACGAGGTGGCCGTGCTCCACGTCCCCAAGGCCAACGTCCCGCTCGGCGACGGCGTCAAGGAGCCCAGCGTCTACCCCGAGGTCGAGGCGATGCTGGGAAAGCCCCTGGCCGAGTTCGCGCTTGCCTGATCCCGAGCGGATCGCCGGACGGCTGGAGGAGCTGTGGCGGATCGCGCACGGTCCCGGCGGTGGCGCCGACCGTCCCGCCTTCTCGCCCGCCGAGGCGCAGGCGATGCGGCTCGTCGCCGGCTGGGCCCGCCAAGCGGGCCTCGAACCTGGCCTCGACCGTCACGGGAACCTGTGGGGACTTCCGCAAGGCGGGGACGGTCCGCTGGTCACCGCGGGATCGCACGTCGACACGGTGCCCGACGGCGGCCGCTACGACGGGGCGCTGGGGACCGTGCTCGGGCTCGAGCTCGCCCATGAGCTGCCCGGCTGCGGACTGCTGGTGTGCACCGCCGAGGAGGCGCCTCGCTTCGGCGCTGGAACGATCGGGTCCCGGCTGCTGGTGGGGTCGCTGCCGGAGTCCGCGCTGTCAGACCTGTTCGACGCCGACGGGATCAGTGCGGCCGCCGCCCGCGAGCGGTATCTGGGCGCCTTGCGCGATCTGCCCCGGGTGCAGCACACGCCGGTTGCGCGTCTGCGGGCCCACGCCGAGGTCCACGTCGCGCAGCGGCGGGCGCTACGCGAGCTGGGCGTGGTTACCAAGGTGGCTTCGCCGCGCCGTCTGGAGGTGACGTTCAGCGGCCGCTCGGGCCACTCCGGCGAGGTCTCGATGCAGGAGCGCCGGGACGCCCTGGCAGCCGCCGCGGAGTTCGTGCTGGCGGTCGAGCGGGCCGCCCGCGACGAGCCGCCGGAGACGGTGGCCACGGTGGGGACGATCGCCGTGGCCCCCGGCGCGGTCAGCGTGATCCCGGGCCGCGCCCGGCTCGGTGTCGACGTCCGCGGGATCTCCTCGCGGTCGTTGCGGCGCTTGGACGGCGTGATCCGCGAGAGCGCGGCCGCGGTGTCGGATCGCCGCGGCGTGGGCGTCGATCTGCGCCTGCTGCGCGACGGCGAGCCGGTCGCCCTGGACCGGGGCCTGGCGGACGCGGCCCTGCTGGCGGCGCGCCAGCTCGGGGTCCCGGCCACCGAGACCTGGTCGGGAGCCGGTCACGACGCCCAGCACCTCGCGGCCGTGACGGCCACCCTGTTGCTGTTCGTTCCGCTTCACGGCGGCGAGAGCCACACGCCACAGGAGGGCGCCGAAATGGATGAAATCGTTCAAGCCGGTCGGCTGGCGGCCGCGGTGCTGGGCGCCCAGGCGCTTGACAGCGGCCCCGCCGTGTGAAAGAACCGCGCCGCTCGATGTGACGACCGACCTGGGCCGTCCGCCGGCCGTACGAAGATAAGCCGTCCCAGCTCACCCACGCCGGGCCAGAAAGGCGACGAACCCATGGCCACAGACCATCGCAGGCTCGACTCGATCCGGGACGGAAGCAGCGAGCTCGAGAACCACTACATCGACGAGCTCGTCGCAGGTCGGGTCAGCCGCCGCGATTTCATGCGCAAGGGCGCCGTGATCGGCATGTCGAGCACGCTGATGGGCGCCGTGCTGGCCGCGTGCGGCGGGGCCAACTCGGTCAGCTCCTCCTCCTCGAAGTCCTCCGGCGCCGCCCCGGCAGCCACCAAGGGCGGCACCTTGAAGCTCGCCACCCAAGCGCCGTCGGCCGCCGTCAACCCGCTCACCGTCTCCGACGCCGGCGGCCTTTGCATGCTGGCCCAGACCGGAGAGTTTCTGGCCTTCGACGACAACCAGGCGCTGCAGCTCAAGCCGATGCTGGCCACCGCGTGGAAGCCCACAAAGAACGGGACCGTGTGGACGTTCAGCCTGCGTCAGGGCGTCAAGTTCCACGACGGGTCGCCGCTGACCGCCGACGACGTCGTCTACACGATGCAGCAGCTCGCCGATCCCAAGAACGCATCCAACGCCCTGTCGACGTTCACCTCTGTGCTCAAGCCCGACGGCGTCCAGAAGGTCGACGCCAGCACGGTGGCCTTCCACCTCGAAGCGGCCAACGGAAACTTCCCCTACCTGGTCTCCTCCGACAACTACAACGCGATCATCGTCCCCAAGGGGACGGACTTCGGCAAGTGGCAGAGCACGTTCATCGGAACCGGGCCGTTCAAGCTCAAGAGCTACACCCAGAACGTCGGCGCCAACTTCGTCGCCAACCCCAGCTATTGGGGCGGCGCCCCGCACCTGGACTCGACGGCGTTCACGTTCTACAGCTCCCAGCAGCCGCAGATCCTGGCCCTGCAGGGCGGCACCGTCGACGTGATCGTGCAGTTCGTGGTCCAGGGCGCGCAGTCGCTGATCAACAGCTCCCAGTACAACATCATCTCGCTCAAGTCGGCCAACCACCGCGAGCTCTCGATGCGCAACGACATGGCGCCGTTCACCGACCCCAGGGTCAGGCAGGCGATCGCGCTGTCGCTCGACCGGCCGGGCATGGTGCAGGCGCTGCTGGCCGGAAAGGGCGTGCTGGGCAACGACAGCCCGTTCTCGCCCAAGTTCCCCTCCACCAACACCACGGTTCCCCAGCGGGCCCAGGATCTGGCCAAGGCCAAGCAGCTGCTGTCCGCGGCCGGGCACGCAAACGGGTTCTCGACCACGCTCACCACCGAGGAGTACGAGGAGATTCCGGCGCTGGCCCAGGTGATCGCCGAGGCCGCGTCCAAGATCGGCGTCAAGATCAAGCTCAAGGTCGAGAACCAGACCAGCTACTACGGCAAGTCGACCTACGGCAACTCGGACTGGCTCGACGCGATCATGAGCCTGGTCGACTACGGCGACCGCGGCGTCCCCAACGTGTTCCTGGAGGCGCCGCTGACCTCCAACGGGCCCTGGAACGCGGCCCGCTTCAAGAACAAGACCTACGACGGACTGGTCAAGCAGTACGTGGCCGCCGTCGATCTGCAGACCCAGAAGACGCTCGCCGGCAAGATCGAGAACCTGCTGCTGCAGGAGACCCCGATCGTGATCCCGTACTTCATCGACGGCTTGACCGCCACCACATCGAAGGTCCACGGCGTCAATCCCACGTCGATCGCGGCCATCTACTTGAAGGACGCCTACAAGTCGGCGTAGGCTCACGTTCGGGGAGCTCAGACGAGATGACCACGTTCATCCTCAAACGGATCGGTCTCGGACTGATCACGCTGTGGATCCTCAGCCTGATCGTGTTCTTCGCCGCCCAGATCCTGCCGGGCGACCCGGCCCGGGCGATCCTGGGACCGCTGGCCGCCCCCTCGGCCGTCAAGTCGCTCTCGCATCAGCTCGGGACCGACAAGCCGGTGATCGAGCAGTACTGGACTTGGATCACCCACTTCGTGACCGGCGACCCGGGCATGTCGTATCAGTACCAGGCCCCGATTGGTCCCCTGCTCACCAGGGCGCTTGGCAACTCGTTGAAGCTGGCCGCGGTCGCGTTCATCCTGGTCGTGCCGCTCGGGATCCTGGGCGGCGTGATCGCGGCGCTCAACGTCGGCAAGCCGCTGGACCGGGTGCTGAGCGTGGTCGGCCTGTCGGCCGTGGTGATCCCCGAGCTGGTCTCGGGAATCGTCCTGATCCTGATCTTCGGCATTTGGCTCAACGTGCTGCCGATCTCGGCCGCCGCGCCCCCGGGAGCCAGCATCGGCACCCAGGTCTATCACCTGATCCTGCCCGCGATCCCGCTGGTGCTGATCCTGTTCGGCTACATCCAGCAGATGGCGCGCGCGGGCACCGTCGAGGCGCTGGCCTCCGACTATGCGCGCACCGCGACGCTCAAGGGCCTGCCCCGGGGCGTGATGATCCGGCGCCACGTCCTGCGCAACTCCCTGCTGCCCACGATCACCGTGATCGCCACCCAGACCGGCTATCTGATCGGCGGACTGGTCCTGGTCGAGACGCTGTTTCACTACAACGGGATCGGGTCGCTGATCTACAACGCGGCCACCAACAAGGACTTCCCGATGCTCGAGGCTGGGGTGCTGACGATCGGCGTGGTGTACATGGTGGCGACCCTGATCGCCGACACCCTTTACTCGCTGCTCAACCCACGGATCCGTTACCGAGGTCTCGAGTGAGCATCGGCGCGGTCCCGGTAGAATCGGCGGCCGCGGTCAGCGCGGCGCAGGCGACGCCGGGGCGCAACGTCTGGCGCAACCTGCTGCACTCCAAGACGTTCATCGTCGGTGCGGCGATCGTCGGCTTCTGGATCCTGTCGGCAATCTTCGGCAACCTGCTGGTGCCGCACGATCCGCTTGCCCAGGACCTCAGCAACATCAACAAGGCGCCTTCGAGCTCGCACTGGTTCGGGACCGATCAGCTCGGCCGCGACGTGTTCTCACGGGTGATCACCGGGTCCCGGGACATCATCATCATCGCGCCGCTGGCGACGGCGCTGGGGACTCTCTTCGGGACCGCCCTGGGCCTGGTGATGGGCTATTACCGCGGCGCCACCGACGACGTCCTCGGCCGAATCGTGGAGGCGTTCCTGGCGCTGCCCCTGGTGGTGACCGGCATTCTCGGCGCGGTTGCATTCGGCTCCTCGAACCTGACCCTGATCATCGTGATCGGGATCGTGTTCACGCCGTTGATCGCCCGCACGGTCCGGGCGGCCGTGCTGTTCGAGCGCGAGTTGGACTACGTCTCGGCGGCGCGTCTGCGCGGCGAGAACTCGCTGTACATCATGTTCCGCGAGATCCTCCCCAACGTGACCGCCCCGATCGTGGTCGAGTTCACGGTCCGCCTCGCCTACGCCGTGTTCACGATCGTGACCCTGTCGTTCTTGGGCTTCGGGGTCCAGCCCCCCTCCGCCGACTGGGGGCTCGAGATCTTCAGCAACTTCGGGCAGGTCGCGGCCGGCTACTGGTGGGAGGTACTGTTCGATGCCCTGGCGATCGCCACGCTGGTGATCGGCGTGAACATGATCGCCAACTCGATCGAAGCCACGCTGGACGAGTCATGAGTACCGGAACCCAGCCCGCCGCGCGGCCCTCGCCCGAGCCCGAGGTCGCCGACGCCCTGGCGCTGACCGGCGTCGACGTCAGCTATCGCGTCAGCCGCCGCGATCAGCGGGTGGTCCGCGACGTCAGCTTCCATGTCGCGCGGGGCGAGTCGTTCGGCCTGGTCGGCGAATCGGGATGCGGCAAGTCGACGATTGCACTGGCCATCGTCCGCTACCTGGCTCGCAACGGACGCGTCAGCGCCGGCAGGATCGAGATCGAGGGCCGTGACGCTCTGTCGCTCAACAAGTCCCAGCTGCGCGAGCTCCGCGCCAACACCGTGTCGATGGTCTACCAGGAGCCCGGACGAGCGCTCAACCCCTCGCTGCTGGTCGGCCGTCAGGTGGCCGAGGCCTACGAGATCGCCGGGATGGATAGCAAGCCGGCGCTGGAGCGGGCCGAGGAGATGCTCGGCAAGGTCCGGATCTCGGACCCCGCCGGCGTCATGCGGCGCTACCCCCACCAGCTCTCCGGCGGCATGCTCCAGCGCGTGGTGATCGCGATGGCGCTGGCCTCCGAGCCGTCATTGCTGATCCTCGACGAGCCGACGACCGCTCTCGACGCGACGGTCGAAGCCGAGGTGCTCGACCTGATCAAGGGGCTGCGGACCGAGTTCAACACTTCGCTTCTGTTCATCAGCCACAACCTGGCCGTGATCGCCAAGATGTGTGACCGGGTCGGGGTCCTGTACGCCGGTGAGCTGGTCGAGGAGGGAGCGGCCCAGGAGGTGTTCAACGATCCCCGCCACCCGTATACCGTCGGGCTGCTGCGGTCGATCCCCAGCCGCGCCGCGGCCGGCCGCCACGAGCGCCGGGGCACGCTGGCGACGATGCCGGGCTCCTTGCCGGCGCCCGGGTCGGTCCCGGTCGGCTGCATATTCGCCGATCGCTGCGGGCTGGCCGATGATCGGTGTCGCACGGAGACCCCGCCGCTGTACGAGATCGGGGGTGGCCGCGGGTCGCGCTGTCACTACCACGAGCGCGCCCAGACCGTGCCCAGCGGCAGCCCAACCGAGCCCAGCGACGCGGGACCGGAGAGCGCGCCGCCGCCCGCTGACGGGCCGCCGCTGATCCGGGTTCGCGCGGCGAGCAAGACCTTCCACATGTCCGGGCAGACGGTCCGCGGGTTGCTGGGGGTCGACCTCGACATCCGTCCCGGCGAAACCGTCGGGCTGGTCGGCGAGTCGGGCAGCGGCAAGACCACCCTGGCCCGGGTGCTGCTGGGGATCATCCCGCCTGACGAGGGCTCGGACCTGGAGCTCGACGGCCACGAGCTCCAGCCGCTGGCCGGGCAGCGCCAGTCCGCCGAC
>DASXZB010000119.1:0-51172 GCA_036502145.1 Solirubrobacteraceae bacterium
ACAAACGCCGTGCCCTTCGCCCGGATCGTGTGGATAAATCCCGACCAGCTCCCAATGGTCACCAATCCGGTCGGGCCAGTCGGGCCAGTCGGGCCGGTCGCGCCGGTCGGGCCGGTCGCGCCGGTCGCGCCAGCGCCGCCGATCGGGCCGGGCGGGCCGGTCTGTCCCGCGGGCCCGCTGGCGCCGGGTCTCCCGGTCTTGCTGAACGTGAGCTTGGAATCGTGCTTGTTGCACTTCGTCGCCTTGTAGACCGTGCCGCCGTTCTTCTTGACGCACACGGTGATGGAACTGCTTCCGCTGGCCAGGGCGAAACCGCCACCCGCGATCAGCAGGCTGATGATGCCCACCAGGGCAGCCGGTGTGAAGCGGCCCAGCAGCAGTCGTCTCGTCCTGCCTCCACCGGGCATTTCCTCCCCGGCGAGGCCGCGCGAATGCGCGCGCGCCTCCGAGAGATGATCGGAGTCGGCTCCGTGACGGCGCAGGATGGTGTAGAGGTTCATCGGTGAACTCCTTGTCGTAGTGGTGGTATGCGTGCCTATGGGCCACAGCGAGTCCTCTCGTCCGCGGCGTCAGGCGCAGCCGACCGGGTCGATCGGTGTAACTGGACAATTCCCTCGTCGTGGTCTCGGAGTTCTGCGCCTACGCGGCACAACGTATGAGCGGCCGAGCCTGCCGACAATCGGGACTAGACCCCGAACTTTTCGTTAGGCGACCCTTGAGGGTCACCCTGCACTTGAGCCGCTAGGGAGTGTCGCGACGCGGTCGCGGCCCTCCGGGGGAGGCCGGCGGCTTACGGGCGCTCGTGTCCGGACGTGTGGAGTGCGCCGGCGAGCGCTTCTCGGGTCTCGACGCCGAGCTTCTCGTAGGCGGCGGCGAGGTGGGTCTCCACCGTCTTGACGCTCAGGAAGAGCCGCTGGGCGATCGCGCGGTTCGTGGTTCCGGAGGCCGCCAGCTCGCCGATCTGCCGCTGGCGAGGCGTGAGTGACGCCACCCCCTCGGTCTGGGCTCGGCGCGGTCGCAGTCCGGTGGCGACCAGCTCGCGGCGCGCTCGTTCGGCCAGCAGCGTCGCGCCAGCGCGATCCGCGTCCGCCAATACCAGCTGCAGCCAACGGCGCGCCTCCACCCGGCGCCCCAACCGCGTGAGGGCATGACCGAGCTCGAGCCGGATGCGCGACGGTTCGAGCGCCGAGCCGATGCCGTCGCCACGGGCGAGCGCGGCCTCGCAGAGCTCTAGTCGCAACGCGTCGTCGACCTCGGCCACCGCTGCTGCGTGCGTCGCGGTCATGATCGCCGGGGGAGCTCCGAACCGCTGGGCGAGGGCGAGCTCCTCAGCGGCCAGTGCGGCCGCCTCGGTCTGACTTCCGCGGTGGGCGAGCGCGAGCGCCGCGGTGGCTCGCCATGGTGTCCACACCGGGTTGGGCCGACCTTGGCTGATGCGCAGCCTGCCCGCTTGGATGGCGTCGTCATGGGCGCGAGCAAAGTCACCCTCGGCGAGCGCGAGCACGGCCCGGGAGTGCAAAATTCCGATCTCCCAGATCTGTCGTCCGATCTCGGCCTCCAGACCGTGCTCGTCCAACAACGCGTGAGCCTCGGCGAAGGCGCCTCGCTCGGCAAGCGCCCATACGAGAATCTCGATTGCGCCCCCGGTGAACAGGTTGACGTCGTCCGGGGTGAGGTCTAGCGCCAGCCGTGCCTCGTTCTCCGCGTCGGCGATCCGCCCCGTGCGCTGGGCAAGCTCAGCGGCGTACCACGCGGCCCCCGCTCGCAGCCGCAGCGAGCCGCGGACCGCGTGGTCCTCACGCATCGCGGTGATCGCGGTCTCGGCCTCGGCGAAGTGGTCGGTGAAGATCAACGCCCGCACGCAACAGTGAAAGCCCGCCCGGCTGCCCGCCTCCCTTAGCAGCAGATCGCCGTTAAGAGCCCGGATGGCGAATGCCGCGCACGTGGCGGCATCGGGCGTCCCGAGCTCCGTGGCCAGCCACGCGCGATGGGCCAGCACGGCACGTTCCAGGATCGGGTCGGCGCCGTCATCGTCCGCCAGGGCGGCGAGGCGTGCGGCACGCTCCGCGTGACGGTTGGGGACCATGATCAGCATCTCCAGCGCGGCCACCTCCAGCGCCAGACGCGTATCGGGGCCGTGTTCGGCGGCGACCTCTCGGGCGAGAAGCGCGGAGAGCTCATCGTCGCTGGCGTCAAGGACGTACCACGTCGCGAGGCGGGTCAATAGGTCGACCCGGCTGGCGTGATCATCGATCTGGGCAAGCGCCTCACGCAGGCGATCACGCGCGCCGGGCAGGCCCGCGTCGAAGGTGGCCACCGCGAGCGCAGCCAGGAGCCGTCCCCGATCGTCGCCGGGCGCTCTCTCCTCGAGCGCGCGCTGCAGGTAGGCCGCGGCGGCGTGGGGCGCGCCACGCAGACTCGCGTTGATCGCCGCATCCCGCAGCACCTCCGCGGCCACCGTGTCGGCATGCGGCGCGCACCGGAGCAGGTGCCCGGCGACGATGTCGCTGTCCGCGCCATCGGCCAGGAGGGTGAGCGCTGCCTGGCGATGCAGCCGTTCGGACTCGGCGCGCGGAAGGTTCTCGAGGATCGCGGCAGCGATCAGCGCGTGCGCAAGCCCGCGGTCGTCGGGGCCGAGCAGGCCGGCCGACGCGAGGGCGTCGCGTGCGGCGCTGACGTCGTCGAGTGACACTCCGGCGACGGCCGCCACGACATGGGGCTGGGCGCGGTCGCCGAGCACGGCGAGGGCTGCCCCCACGGCGCTGTCGCCGTGCGACAGCGCGGCGAGGCGGCGGGCGATCACGTCTCGGGCCAGCGCGCGAACCGTCGTTTTTGAGCCTGGCGGCAAGCTCACCGAGCTGGGGCCTTGTGACGCAACTTGATGTCCAAGCTCCTCGACCAGCCAGGGGTTTCCATGTGCGGCGTCGTGACAGCGCCGACAGATCTCCGTCGGGGTCTCCGGCGCGGAACGCCGCACGAGTTGCGCCGAGCCGGCAACCGTCAGCGGCCGCAGGGTGAGCGACTGCGTGAAGCGGCCGTCGCCCACCAGGGTGAGAAGATCCGATGCGGCCTCGGGAACGTCCGGCCTAAAGGCAAGAACGACGAGCACCGGGACGTCGGTCACGCGCCGAGCCAGGTAGCTGATCACTTCCAGCGACAGGCGGTCCGCCCAGTGGCCGTCATCGATGACGAGCATCATCGGCGCCGCCCCATCGGTGAGCGCGGCGCACAACCACAGGATGCCGTGCGCGATGCTGGTCGTCGCGTCCGAGCCGGGCACGGTCCCGCTGAGCAGCAGCTCTCCGGCCTGCCCGGCGGCGCCATCAAGCAGCCGAGTTCGCTCGACTTCGTCGGCGTCATGAAGCGGTGCTTCTAGCAGCGTGCGCATCACGCCGTAGGCGAAGTGACGCTCCTGCGGGCCGGGAGCGGCGCTGCGAACCAGATAGCCGGCCTCGGTCGCTCCAGCGGTCGCCTCCTTCAGGAGCGTCGTCTTTCCGAGTCCGGCCGGCGCCTTGACGGTCACGACTCCGCCGACGCGGTCCTCCAGGCTGGCCAGCGCAGCAGCAAGCGTGTCCAGCTCGCCGTCGCGTTCGATCAGATCACCGCCGGCGGATCGAGCACTCGGAAGCAACAGTTCCTGTCGACTACCTGGCGCTGCGCCCCGCCGGATCCCGTCCACGCCCCCGAGCATACAGCCGGCAAGGTCAGGGCCTGACGGCATTTCGATCGTGGGGTCTCGCGGAAAAGTTCAGGGTCGGTTCCCGATTGTCGATCTCCAGCTCGGGTCACAGACTCAGCGGCAGGCGGACGGCGACATGCCGGTCGCGGGACACACGACGAGAGAGGACCGAAATGGCCATTCGCATTAGCCGCGCGGACTTCCTCGGCGATACCGATGCGGCACGGACGTCGTACAGCCGTCTAACCGTCGCGCGAAATCGACGGCCTCCACCGGGACATGGGCGTGTTCGGGCCGGGGGACGTGCGCCCGGGTTCGATTGTCGGGAAACGCCGCGCGACCCTCGGGAAGGATCGGCGTGGTCGAACCGTCTGCCACCACGATGACCATTTCTCGCGACATCAGACGTCTGGTGAGTCCTATGCTGGGGGCGCGTTATGCCGTGGCTGGCGTGATCGCCGCGCTCGTGCTGCTCGGCGCGGTCGCCGCTGCGCCAGCGGCCGCCGCGCCTGCCGGCTCCACGGTGTTGATCAGCCGCCCAAATGGGATCGGGCCGGCTCCGCCCGCGCTCGATAACGCCAGCGGCGGGCCGCTTGCGGTGAGCCGGGACGGGCGGCATGTGGCGTTCGTCTCGGCCGCGGACGGGTTTGCTGCTGGCGCGGATCCTCGGGTCACGAACGTGTTCCTGCGCGACACCTTGAGCGGTGCGACGACGCTGGTCAGCCGCTCGGATGGCCTGGCCGGCGCGGGCATGAATGCGTCGGCCGCGTTCGGCAGCGAGGGCACGGTCGGGATTGCGATCGAGCCTGGCAGCCAGGCGCCAGACCCTCCGCATGACCGGGCCCACGTGCTCGTCGTGTTCGGCTCGGCCGCCACGAACCTGGTCGACCATCCCTCGGGGTCGATCCCGTCGACGGGGGGCGTCGAGCAGGTGTGGTTGCGAGACGTGACCGCGGGGACGACGTATCTCGTGAGCCGGGCTACTGGGGTCGCCGGAGCCGCGGGCGACGGAGCATCTCGCGCCCCGTCGATCACCGAGGGTCCTCACGGGCCGCTGATCGCTTTCGACTCGCTCGCGCAGAACCTCGGGGCGGGTGGCATCGGGAACGTTTTCGTGCGCGACGCGAACGCGTCGCAGACGCTGCTCGTGTCCTGCCCGAATCGCGACTGTGGGGCCTCGGACCCGCAATCGAGTGGGTTCTCGGCCCATCCCTCGATCCAGTTTGTCAAGGGTCCGCAGGTGACGCAGTGCCCAAGCGGTCAGCAATGCGCGCTCGTCGCGTTCGAGACCACCGACCAGACGCTCACCGGCGAAGCCGGGACTGCCGCGGGGCAGATCGTCCTGGCGACCGCGCTCGAGGGCGCCTCGTCGACCGACGCGTTCGCCAAGTGGGCCACCGTCACGAGCGCCGCGGCGAACACCGGCTCGGCGCTGTTCGGCAACGGTGAGTCGCGGCTTCCGATGCTCGGGCCCGACGGCGAGACGGTCGTCTACATCAGCAACGCGACGAATCTGGTGTTTCCCATTATCGCGGCGGGCGCAGGACCCCAGGCATACGCCACGATCATGACGGATGCTCCTACCGGCTTTTCGGGGCTCGTCAGCGGCACTCCCGAGCATCCACAGGGCGCGTCGGACGTATCGGTCGGCGGAGGTGCAGGCGTGCTGATCCGGTTCGGCTTCACGTCGAGCTCCGACCAGCTCAGTGGCCCGAATCCCTTCGGACTGTCTCGCGCGTACACGCTGCTGTTCGGCACGAGTTCACCCCAGCTGCTCGATCGCGGATCCGGGAGCACCGGAGCGCAGGGCGACCAGGACAGCACGTCGCCGGCGATCAGCGCCGATGGCTCGACGGCCGCCTTCGGCAGCCGCTCGCATAACCTCGGAGCCGGAGGGGGCATCGACTTCGCTCGCGTGTACGCGCGGCGGCTGGCCACGGATAAGCTCGCGCTCGTCTCAAGGCCGTCGGGGACCGGACCGTTTCCGACCGGAGTCAGACAAAGCCAGATCGCGGGCCGCGGGGTGAGCGCGGATGGCCGCTACGTTGCCTTCGAGTCGCAGAGCGACAGCCTCGCCCCCGGTGAGGATCAACGTTTCCAAGGCGTATTCGTTCGAGACACGTTGACCGGAAAGACGACGCTCGTCAGCCGCGCCACCGGCGCCAACGGGGCAGCCGCTGACGCGGACGCGACGGTGGAAGGGATCAGCGACAACGGCCGACGCGTGCTGTTCAACACGGAGGCGGGAAACCTCGGGGCCCCGTCGTCCGGGAGCGTGGCCTACGTCCGCGACCTCGATGCGAATACCACCACGGCGATCAGCCGCGTCAATGGCCCGGGTGGCACGATCGTGCAAGGGCAGGGACTAGACCTCAGCGGCGATGGCAACCGGGTCGTCTTCCTCACCGCAGCGACTCTCGACCCGGATGCCGGCGACGGCATCCACCTCTACGTGCGCGACCTCGCCGCCAACAGCACGATCTTCGCCGACCGCGATACCGGGGCGCGCGGCCAGCCGGTGGACGGCAGTCCGCTGGACGCGTCGATCGACCGCGATGGGCAACGCGTCGTGTGGACCTCGGACGAGCGGCGATCGATCATCCCGACCCACATAGTCGTCAGGCTCCGAGACCTCAAGCAGAACACGGAAGACCTGATCAGCCGCTCGAGCGCGCCCGCGGGGGACCCCAGCGGTGGCGATCCGGCGAACGACGACACCGCCGAGCCGCGCATCGACGGGAACGGCAACGTCGTCGCGTTCCGCTCGGCGGCCACGAACCTGGGCGCCGATGTTACGCATCAAGAGATCTGGGTTCGCAACCTCAACACGGGTCAGACCGTACTCGCGAGCAGGGCCAGCGGTGCGGCCGGCGCTCCAGCCGATGCCGACAGCCAGACACCATCTCTCGACAACGCCGGCGACCGAATCGCGTTCACCAGCACGGCCGGGAACCTCGGCAACCCGTCGCCGTCGATCTTCGACGCCCATTCGTACCTCAGAGACCTGTCCGCCGGCTCGACGACTCTCGTGAGCCGCAACAACGGTCCCGGTGGCGCCCCGGCCGCGCAGCCGGGGTTTACGGTGGTCAGCCTGAGCGGGAACGGCAGCTGCGCCATCTTCTCGGCTCACAGCCTGACGTTGGGCGACGGCTTCGCCAGCGCCGACTTCGGCTCGGTGCACGAGCGGGTGCTGCGCAACCAGTGTCCCACCCCTCCGCCGGCGCCGTCGGTGTCAGGGTTCTCCCCGACAAGCGGGGTCGCTGGCAGCGCCGTCGTGACGATCACCGGGAGCAACCTCGCCGACGCGTCGGCGGTGAAGTTCAATGGCCTGGCGGCACGGGTCGGCTCGGACACGGCGACGCAGATCAAGGCGACGGCCCCCAACGGCGCGAGCACCGGCAAGATCTCGGTGACCACGCCCGGAGGAACCGCGACGAGCGCCGCGAGCTTCACGCCGACGCTGTCGGTCACGAGCTTCGCCCCCTCAAGCGGCCCGACCGGGACCAACGTGACGATCACCGGGATCGGGTTCACGTCCACATCGTCGGTGAAGTTCAACGGGGTCGCGGCCACCGTCCTGAGCCGCACGCCGCCAAGCAAGCTCGTAGCGGTCGTCCCGACCACCGCGAGCACGGGCAAGATCACCGTCACCAACACGACCCCGCCGGTCGGGACCGTCACCAGCGCCACCAGCTACACCAAGACCTAGTTCTGGCACCCCCGCCTCCCTAACCGGCCGAGGCGCGGGTGGGCGCACTAACCAGCTGCGGAGGCCAGCACGTCGGGAAGCTGCCGCCTGGAGGAGATGTCGAGTTTGCGGAACGAGTGCCCGAGATGGGTCTCGACTGTCTTCTCGGTAACGAACAGCGCCTGCGCGATCTCACGGTTTGTGTCCCCCGTCGCGGCGAGTTCCACCACGCGGCGCTCGCTCGGTGTCAGCGATTCGGTGCCGGTGTGGTCCGTGGTCCGGGGGCGGACGCCGATCGCCGCAAGCTCGGCCTTCGCGCGACGCTCGAGGGCCCGGGCGCCGCACCGGGCCGCCAGTGCGAGCCCTTCGAGCAGCGGCTCCCGAGCCGCGGTGCGATGTCCGGCGGCGCGAAGCGTGGCACCGAGGTCAATCAGTACGCGCGCATGCTCCAACCGCGCCGGCGAGGGCGCGAGCACGTCGAGCGCCGCCGCCAACGCGTTCGCTCGTTCCGCCGGGGGACCGACCAGCGCGCGTGCACGCAGTGCGATCCCGATCGCGCGCGGCGCACCGAACGCCCGCGCGCGGCGTACCTCGTCGGCAGCAAGCGTGCGCGCCTGTTCGTGACGGCCGAGCTCGGCCAGGGAAAGCGCGGCCGCCGATCGCCAGGGGACGAACGCCGGATTCTCGCCGCCGAACATCGGATGCTCTGGGCGACAGCTGCACAGTTCCTCGATCGCCGCCTCGTGGTTGCCGGCCGCGGCGCGGAGTAGACCCGAGGCGTGGCGCACCAGAGATTGGGCGATGAACTCGGTGTCTCGAACGCCGCTTTGGTCGAGGAGCCGGCGTAGGGATTCCGGGGTTTCGTCACGATCGAGACCCGCCAGCACCGCCTGTGGAACGGCCAGGACCTTGATGAACTCCGAGCCGACCAGGTCGGACGCGAGCTCGAGCGCCGCCTGCGCGTCTGCCTCAGCCGACGTCAGGTCTCCGCGCCGTACGTCGATGAACGCTCGATGCGACAAGACGTTCGCGACCGTGAGCCCAGCGCCACGCTCCCGTGCCTGTACGAGGATCTGGTCGGCGCCTCCTCGGGCCGCGTCGAGACGGTCGGCGATCGCCAGGACGGCGAGCGCCATTCCCGCCCACGCCTGGTGAGGCTCGTCTGGAAGGCCGGCCGCGAGCGCCCGCTCTGCGAGGTCGATCGCTCTCGCCGACGAACGGAGATACGCGGTCTCGTCCATCGCAAGCGTGACGAGCGTCGCCGCCGCCAGCGCGCCGCGTGCCGAGCGGCCCGGATCTCGCATGTCGGCCAGTCCGGCATCGGCCTCGCGGCGTGCTGCCGGTGAGGTGTAGTACATGGCCAGCAGCGTCACCTCGAGCTGCTCACGCGCAGGGTCTCCGGCCGGGATCCGCGCCTGGGCGCGGCGCAGAATGGCGGCTGCTTCGGCTGTGTTGCCGCCGAAGTAGAGCATGACCCAGAGCTCGCGTGCCGCGGCGGCGATCGCGGCCGGGTCATCACCACGCTCGACGACCTCGGTGAGCGGGCCGGTCGCCTCCCGCGCGCCCGCGCGGGCGCGCGCCAAGCCGAGCTCCAGCAGGACGCCGCGGCGGTCCTGGGGAGCAGGAGGCTCGTCGAGGGCGCGGGACAGCAGGACAGCCGCGCCGGGGGCGTCGCCCAGCGCTAACGCGTCGCGCGCGGCCCCCCGCAGCAGTGCCACCACCCCGGCGCCGCCCGCCGGGTCGGTATGCATTACTTGTACGGCGATCTGGCCGGCCGGCGCTCCGCGCGCGCGCAAAATCGTCGCCGCGGAGCGGTGCAGCCGCTCGCGTTCCGCGGGCGACAAGTCGCCGTAGATCACCGCGCGCAGGATGGGGTGGACGAAGCGGACCGTGCCGCCGGACCTC
The DNA here is from genome assembly GCA_036502145.1 of Solirubrobacteraceae bacterium. GTDB lineage: Bacteria > Actinomycetota > Thermoleophilia > Solirubrobacterales > Solirubrobacteraceae > Palsa-465. The sequence continues at coordinate 9,273 of DASXZB010000119.1, forward strand.
ACGATGCCAGCGGACACCAGCGCCGCTATCGCCGCCTCGCTGTCGCGACCGATCAGTCCGGCCAGTGGCGCAGCGTCGCCCACCTGCGCGCCGTCGCCGAGCACGCTGAGTGCCTTGGCCAGCGCTACCGCTTCCGGCGACAGCCGCGCCAACCGGAGCAGCACCGCGTTGGCCACCCCCCGGGGGACGATCGCGCCAACATCGGCCGAAGCCACCGCAGCGGGATCAAGGCCGCGAGCCGCCACCTCATCGAGCAGCTCGCCGACCAGGAACGGGTTGCCGCCCGTGACCTCCAGGCACGCGCGGACGAAGCTATCGTCAGGCTCGCCGGACACCCGCGCGGCCACTAGCACGCCGACCGCCGCCTCCGACAGCGGCAACGGGCGTATCAGCTGTACAGCAGAGTCCGCAACGAGCGCCGCCGGGTCGGGCGCCGAGACCGGATCGAGCGGCCGCGTCGCGAGCATCAGCCCGAGCGACTGCCCCTCAAGCCGGCGCGCGATGAACGCCAGCGCCCGCGCCGACGGCCGATCGCACCACTGCAGATCATCGACCACGAGCACGAGCGGCGAACCCGTGGCGACGTTCGAGGCGAGCCAATACAGACCGTGTTGCCACGCGTAACCAAGATCCCCGGCAGAGGGACCCGGCGACGACGCAAGGGAGGCCCGCGGAGGGGCGCCCGTCACCACCTCCGCGGCCAACGCCGCCGCGCCCCCAAGCCAGCCGTCACGCTCGCCGCCGTCCGCCTCCAACAGCAGGCGCTCGAACAACTGGCGCATCACTCCGTACGGGAACCCCTGCTCTAGCTCCGTCGCCCGCGCGCTCAGGACGCGGAAACCGAGCTCCGACGCTCGTGTACGCGCCTCGTCGAGCAGCGACGACTTCCCCATCCCCGGGGCGCCCTCGATGACCAGGACACCGCCCGTCCGTCGCCCTAGGGCGCGCACGACAGCGCTGACGCGTTCGAGCTCGGGCTCGCGCTCGAGCAGCGCGCCTGGCTCGACGAGGGCGGACCGGTCCATGTAAAGAGCGATCGTAAGGGCGCGCCCGCCCGTGAGCAAGCGCCCCGGCGCTGTCACTCCCGTCAGCAGGCAGCGCTGCTCGACCTCTTCCCCGGCCGTCGTTGCTGTGGGCCCGGGCAGTGGCTGGCGGAGGCGTTTGTTTACCGATGTCGCCGCCGGGCCCGGCCGCGGTGCCGCGTCGTGAACACGCGGGTCTGGCCGGTCGCGGTTCCGCCTGGGTTGAACGCCACTAGGCGATAGAAGTAGGTAGTGCGCGGGCGAAGCGGCTTGATCGGGGCGCTCACGCTGACCGGTGCTCCGCCCATGCCGGCGCCCCGAGTCGGCGTCTTTGACCAGGCGGATGTCCTCTGGGACCGGTACTCGAAGTACCAAACGGTCCTCGAACCGTGCGGCGTCACCGAGCCGGTCAGCTGGGCGCGGTTGTGGGTGATCTCCAGAGCGGGGCCGGTGACGGCCTCGGGTGGTGGCGTAAAGGCCACGAAGCTGGGGCTGCGGAGCCCGGTGGCCAAGCCGGTGATGGTGGCCGCCGGCGAGGTGTTCCCCGTGGCGGCTGGAGCGAACACCGTTACCGCCCCGGAGCCGCTGTCGGCAACTGCCACCTGGCCCGCCCCATTGACGTCCATGCCGCCGGGACCGTGCAGCGCGGTGGCGGGACCGGAGAGGGTGGCCAGGGGGCCGGTGTTGCCTGCGGTGCCGGCGTTGTAGGTGGTGATCGTGTCGGCGGCTGCGTTGGCCACCCGGAGGTGTCCCGTGGCGTCGATGAGCACGCCCGACGGCGAGCTCAAGCTGGTGGCGGGGCCGGTAAGCGTGGCCAGCGGCTTGACGTTGCCGGTGGCGGTGGGGGCGTACTTGGTGATGGTGTTCGTGGACTGGTTGGCCACGTACAGATTTCCCGCGCCATCGAGGGTGATCCCGTCCGGCTGCGCCAGGCGGGTGTTCGCCCCCGAGATCGTGGCGGTGGGCGCGATGTTGCCGCTCCTGCCGGGCGCGTACTTGGTGATCGAGTTGCTCGCTGTGTTGACGGCCAGCAGATCGCCGTTGGCGTCCAGCGCGATCCCGTGGGGCGCGGACAATCCGGTGGCCGCGCCGGCGAGCGTGGCCACTGGTGCCGCGCCAGCCGAGGCCCCGGGGGCGTATTCGGTGATCGCGTCGCTGGAAGAATTGGCCACGAACAGGTTGCCACTGGTATCGACTATCAGTCCTTCCGGCCCACTCAGCCTGGTGGCCGAGCCCGCGAGCGTGCTTACCGGGGAGACGTTGCCGGTCGCCCCCTGGCGATACGAGGTGATCGAGTTCGCCGCGGCGTTGGAGACGAACAGCGCCGCCGCGCCCGCAGCCGGGACCAGGACCTGCTTGGTGGTTGCCGCACGGGGGGTGCCGTTGCGGGCCACGGTTTGGCCGGTGAAGACCCGGGTGGTCGATGTGCCGGCGCCGTCAGTCTCGGTCACCGTGGCGGCGTAGCGGCCAGGTAGGGCGTATGTGTGGGCGATCGTCGGAGCCGATGTTGTGGTGCTGGTCCCGTCGCCAAAGCTCCAGGAGTAGGTGGCGATTGGACTCGACGGAGCCGTGGACGCGCTGGCGTCGAGGTTGGTGGGCTGCCCGGCAGGGCCCGCTGTGACCTTGAGCGCCGCCACTGGCCCCTGATCGGGGATCCAAGCGACACCGTGCGCATTGGGCGTTCCTGGGATCGGCGCCTGCACTCGGCCGGTGGCGGTATCGATCACGGCTACCTTCCCGTCGGTCACATCGGTCACGTAGACCGTGGCGCCGTCGGGCGAGACCGCGACGTCGGTGGGCGAGAAGCCCAGCTGGATTCGCGGGCCTGCGGTGTTGGTCGCTGTCGAGATCGGGGTGAGGTAGTTGGCCGTGTCGGCAACGTAGGCGGTCGCCCCGTTGGGCGTGATGGCGATCTGGTGGGGCCCGGCCCCCGCCGCGATGGCGGTGCCGGCCTTGCCGGTGGCCGTGTTGATGGGGGTGACGGTGTTGTCCTGGAAGTTCGCGACGTACATGGCGGCGCCGTCCGGCGTGATGGCGATGGCCTCAGGTTGTCGCCCGACCGGGATGGGGGTTCCCTGCGCCTTGGTTGCGATGCTGATCGGCGTGACCGTCGAGCTGAAGCCGCTGACGACGTACAGCGTGGCGCCGTCGGGCGAGACCGCCACCGCGGCGGGCGCACGACTCACCGGGATCGGGGAGCCGGGCGCGTTCGTGGCGGTGCTGATCGGAGTGATGGTGTCACTGTCGGAGTTCGCCACGTACAGGGTGGCGCCGTTCGGCGTGATCGCGATCGCGTCGGGTACCGACCCCACCGGGATCGGGGTGCCGGCGACGCCGGTGGAGGTGTTTACCGGGCTGACGGTACCGTCGCGGGTCTGGTTGACCGTGTACGCGGTCGCCCCGCCAGGCGTGACCGCGATAGCGAACGGGTTCTGGCCCACGGTAATCGCCTTGCCCGCACTGCCGGTGGCATCGTTCAGCGGCGTTACGGTGTTGCCCGTGTAGGCCGTCACGTAGGCGATTGGCGCCCGGCCCCTCGCGCCGGCGTAAATGTTGACCTTGCGAGCCAGCCTCGCGGTCGGGCCGCCGTTGAGGCTCAGCGTCTGCCCGGTGAACACGCGGCTGACGGACGTGCCGGCGCCGTCGGTCAGCGTCATGGTGACGGTGTAGGCGCCCACCTTGGCGTAGGTGTGGCTGATCGTCGGCCCCGAGCTGCTGGCGGTGCTGCCGTCGCCGAAATTCCACGCGTAAGTTGCGATCGGGGTCGACGGCGCCTGCGAGTTGGAGGCGTCGAACGCGGTTGGCTGCCCCGCCGGAGCCCCGGCTACGGCGAAGCCGGCCACCGGAGCCTGATCTGGCGTGATCGCCACTGAGATCGGCGTCCCCCCGGCGGGAACGAACGCGTCAAAACGGTGGGTGGCGACATCGAGGACGGTGACGCCGACGTCCTGTGAGTTGGTCACGTAGGCGGTCGTCCCGTCCGGGGTGATGGCGATGGCCTGCGGGAACCCCCCGGCGCTGAAGGGTGTGCCCGGAGTGTTGTCAGCGAGGTTGATGGGCGTCACCGTGCCGTCGCCGCGGTTTGAGATGAAGGCGGTACGCCCGTCGGGAGTGATGGCGATCCCATCGGGTACGTGCCCGACAGGGATGGGCGCTGCGGCCTTGTTGGTAGCGGTGTCTATCGGCGTCACCGTGTCGGCGAAGAAGTCGACGACGTACAGGGTCTTGCCGTTCGGCGTGACTGCCTCAGCGAAGGGGCCCTTTCCGACGCCGATGGGAGCGCCGGCCGTGTTGGTCGCGGTGTTGATGGGCGTGACCGTGTTGTCGTCCAGGTTGGCGACGTAGGCGGTTGCGCCGTTGGACGTGATGGCAATCGCCTGGGGTTCTCCTGCCACTGAGATCGGCGCCCCCGCCCGGTTGGTGGAAACGTTAATCGGTGTCACCGTGTCAGTGGAGGCGTTGCCGACATAGGCGGTGCTGCCATTGGGGGTTATGGCGATGCCCTCAGGGAAGGCACCCACGGAGATAGCCGCCTTCGCCGCGTTGGTTGCGGTATCGATTGGGGTGACCGTGCTGCCGTTCCCGTCGACCACGTAGGCGGTGGCCCCGTTGGGTGTGATGGCCACGTCGGAGGGTCCCGGGCCGGCCGGTATCGGCGACCCGGCCGCCATCGTGGCGGTGTTGATCGGCGTGACGGTCCCGCTGCCCTGGTTGGCGATGTAGGCCGTCGGGGGAGGGCCACCGGCGCCGGCATAGACCTTGAAGCTGCGGCTGAAGGTCGCCGCCGAGCCGCCGTTACGGCTCACCGTCTGTCCGGTGAAGACCTGCGTGATGGAGGTGCCGGCCGCGTCGGTCAGCGTCAGGGTCACCGTGTAGGTCCCCGGCCTGAGGTACTTGTGGGTGGTGGTGGGCAGCGCGCTGCTGGCGGTGGATCCGTCGCCGAAACTCCAGCCGTAGCTGGCGATCGGGCTCGAAGGAGCCACGGACCCCGAAGCGTCGAAGCTGCTCACCTGGCCGGCGAGTGTGCCGGTGGCGCTGAACCGAGCTGTGGGCGCCTGGTCAGGGGTGATCGCGACCTGCTCCGGCTGCCCCCCGACGGCGATAGGACTGCCGGCGGTTTTGGTGGCAGAGTCGATAGGCGTGACGTCGTTGTTGGTCTGGCTGGTCACGTAGATCGTTGCGGCGTCGGGGCTGACGCTCACGCCCTGGGGGTTACCGCCCACGGGGATCGCCTTGCCTGCCCTGTTGGTGACGGTGGAAAGCGGCGTGACGGTCCCGCTGAGGGTGTCGTTGGTGACGTAGGCGGTGGTCCCATTGGGCGCGATGGCGACGGCAAAGGGATCTGGTCCCGCGGGGATGGGGCTGCCGGCGGTGTTGGTCGCGGTGTCGATCGGCGTGACCGCCGCGCCGAAGAAGTCGGCCACGTAGGCGGTCTTGCCGTCAGGCGTGATTGCGATGCCGGCGGGGCCGCCGCCGGCGGTGATGGGAGCTCCCGCCTTGTTCGTCGCCGTGTCGATCGGGGTAACGTCGTTGCTGATGCTGTCGGCGACGTAGGCCCTGGCCCCGTCGGGAGTGATGGCGATCGCCGCCGGGCCCGAGCCCACGTGTATAGACGCTCCCGCGGTCAGACTGGTCACGTCGATGGGGGTGACGGTGCCGCTGCCGAAGTTGGCCACGTACGCCGTGCGGCCGTTCGGGGTGATCGCGACCGCGTACGGATCCAGCCCCACCGATATCGGCGCGCCGGCGGTGTTGGTGGAGGTGACGATCGGGGTCACCGTACCGGCGCCGGAGTTCGCCACGAAGGCGATGGTCCGCTCCGGGGTCACCGCAATCGCGCGCGGCTGCGCGCCGACCCCGATGGGGCTTCCGGCCTGCCCCGTGGCCGTGTCGATCGGCGTGACGGCGTTGTCGTTGGAATCGGCGACGTACGCGGTGGGCGGCGGGCCGCCGCTCCCGGAGAAGATGGGCACGGTGTGGCTGCTGGCCGCCGCCGGCCCTCCGTTGCGGCTCACCGTCTGGCCGGTGAACACCCTGGTGGTCGACGTACCGGCCTGGTCGGTGACTGTGAGCGTGATGTGATAGCTACCCGGCTTGACGTAGTCGTGGGGGAGGACAGGGTTGGGGGTGTCGGCGCTGGCGCCGTCACCGAAGTCCCAGGCGTAGTTCACGATTGGGGTGGAGCCGGGCGTTGACGCGGTGGCATCGAACGTGGAGAACTGGCCCGCGGGAGCGCTGGAGACCGAGAACGCGGCGGTTGGCGGCTGATCTGGCGTGATCGCTGCTGCGATCGGGAGCTGGCCGACCCCGACCGCCGAGCCGGCGGTTCCCGAGCCGGTGTCGATGGGCGTGACCGTGTTGTCGTTCTCGTTGACCACGTAGGCCTTGCTGCCGTCCGGCGTGACAGCAATTCCCCCTGGCAGGTTGCCGACGCCGATAGCGCTCCCGGGCGTGTTGGTGGAGGTGGCGATCGGCACCACCGAGTTGGCGAACTGGCAGGCAACGTACGCCGTGGCCCCGTCCGGCGTGATCGCGACCGCCACCGGCCCGGACCCGACCGAGACCGGGGTGCCGGCGATATTGCCAGCCGTGGTGATAGGGGTGACCGTGCTATCGGCCTCGTTGGCGACGTAGGCGGCCGCGCCGTCTGGGGTGATGGCGATCGAATCCGGTTCGGACCCGACCCTGATCGGCGCCATCGCCACCTTGGTGGCCAGGTTGATCGGCGTCACGCTGTTACTGCCCTCGTTGGCCACGTAAGCCGTCGCGCCGTCCGAAGTGATGGCGATCGCCACGGGAGTCGAGCCCACGGCGATCGGCATCCCGGCCGTGTTGGTGGCGACGCTGATCGGGGTGACGCTGTTGCTGCCCTCGTTGACGACGTAAACGGTTCGCCCATCGGGGGTGATTGCGACGGCAAAGGGCTGCGAACCCACCGCGATCGGCGCGCCCGCGGCGCCGGTGGGCAGGTCCACGGGGGTGACGGTCCCGGCGTTGCGGTTGGCGACGTAGGCAGTGGCCCCATCGGGAGTGATGGCCAGCGCTCGCGGCGTGGAACCCACCGGGATCGCGGTCCCGGCCGTGCCCGTGGCCACATTGATCGGGGTGAGCGTGCCGGCGCCCTCATTGGCGATGTAAGCCGTTGGCGCTACGCTCGCGAGCCGCCCGAGACGAGGCTGGCTTCCCGTCCCGTCGGCAGAAAGTTGCGTCCTTGCCGCCCTGGCGGATACGGGCAGGATGACGACGCATAGCGCCACTGCCAGCGCGCCCAGGCAAATCCCGGGCACCACTCCGGCAGCTGGCCTGCGCATCCATACCTCCTGAAAGCGGGCTCCTTGCCCGCGGCGTCCCGGTAGTGGCTCCGAGCCACTACACCTGGCGCGCAATACGATCAGGCGGCGGGCGCGCTGTCAAGCCGACTGCTCGTGGCCGAGGCCGATCGGCCCACCGAGCTCGGGCTCACTCCCTACACGCTCCTCACCACATTCCGCCGCGACGGAACCGCCGTCGACGTGCCCGTCTGGGCGGCAATCGACAACGGACGACTCTACGTGCGCAGCGAACGCACCGCCGGAAAGGTCAAACGCCTCGCGCGCAACGGCCGGGCCGAGATCGCCCCCTGCGACGCGGTCGGCCGCGCGTTCGCCGCCGGCACCCCCGCCCATGGCCGCATTCTCCCGGACGACGAGGAACTGATCGCCGAGCGGGCTCTCGCCCATCGGTACGGTCGCGTCAGAGAAGCCTTCGAGCGCATCGTCGACCTCATGCGAGTCGACATGTGCTACCTCGAGCTTACGCCCGACAAGCACGTATAGCCATCCGGCACCGAGGTCGGGGCGCCGTCTAGCGCGCCAGCGTCGACGCCAGGGCCGTGCGCAGCGACGCGGACGGGTCGGGCGGGGCGGAGCGGGCGCGCCAGGCCACGAAGCCGTCGGGCCGCACCAGGACGGCGCCGTCGGGCTCGATCCCGTAGAGCTGCTCGCCGCGGTCTTGGATGTCGAACGCGTGAGTGGCGAGCGGGACGCCCTCGGCGATGTCGCGCGCGGCGCGGCTCCAGTCGGCGCCCTGGCTGCCGCTGATCAGCACCATTCCCTCCCCGAACAGGTCCAGCGTTGAGCGGCCATCCTCGAGCCAGAGGTGTGGCGCGCGCGAGCCGGGTCGGGCGTTCTGGATGTAGTCGCGCATCGGATCCGCGACGGCTGGGAGCTCTGAGCCGTCCGGGATGATCGACGCGGATGAGTACGTGTAACCAAGGTCCATTCCTTGACGAGTTCCCATCACGCCGCGGGCCGCGATAGCGGCGCGGACTGTCTCAAGGTCGCCGGCGCGAACAGCCTGGGCCATCTTGAGCAGGCCCTCGCCCCGTCCGGCGGAATAGTCGACGTTTCGCTGAGCGACGGCTCTGCGCTCCTGCTCGTAGGTGTCAAGCAGTGCCTCCCCGGCCCAACCGGCCGCCACAGCTCCGACCTTCCAAGCCACGTTGTGAGCCGACGCGACGCCGGTATTCATCCCCACGCCGCCGTCCGGGGTGGTGCGGTGCGCCGCGTCTCCGGTCAGCAGGACGCGACGGTCGCGAAACCGCTCTGACAGCTCAGCCCCCATGATCCAAGAGCCAACCCTCAACACCTCGACGTCGAGATCGGGCAGTCCCGCCGCCTGTCGCACAACCCCAATACAGCGCTGCGGCGGGAAGTCATCAACGCGCTCCCCGGCCGCCAGGTTGCGATGAAGGATCCACTCGTTCGCACCGTCGAGCGCGACGAACGCGCCCGTCAGGTCGGGCGTCAAGATCGCATAGGACCACGCGGGACGCTCGGCGACAAGCGGGCCCAACGGCGCATGAAAAAACGCGTTGAGGAAATGTCCCATGTCGCCCTGACCCGTCCGCCCGATCCCCAGCGACGCCCGCACACCGCTGTCGTTGCCGTCAGCCGCGATCACCCAACCCGCCCGTATCGCCGACTCCACGCCACTGTCGCGATCGACGACCGTCGCCGTGACCCCGCCGTCGTCCTGCTCGATCGCCCCGACCTCATGCCCGTAGCGCAGCTCCGCGCCCTCGTGGGCCGCGGCGCGGGAGCGTAACACCGCCTCGGTTATGTGTTGGGGGCACCGAAACGCCGAGGTCGGGCTCGGCCGATCAGAAACACCAGCATCCGGATCCGGCGTGGCCGTCCGTCCGAGTTCTTCCCCGGCTAGGGTCGTCGTCCACACCATCTGCCCCTCAAACTCCGACGGCACGCCACGCTCACGCATCTCTCCCTCCGCACCCCAACCCCGCAAAAGCTCCGCCGTACGCTGCATCACCCCAACCGCTTTCGGATGATGCAGCGGCGTGGCATGGCGCTCGACCAGCACATGAGCCACCCCGAGCCGCGACAGCGTCAGCGACGCAGCCAGACCACACGGCCCTCCACCGACAATCAACACTGGCACGTCAGATCCCAATCCCGACATCTACCTCTCCTTTTCATGGCCCGGTCTAAACGCCCCCGACCCGTGGTCAAGGAGCAAGCTCGCTGATACGACAACAACTACAACAGCCGGCTCCTATCACACCGTCATATCAGCCGACCACCAGGCGGTCGAGTTCGTCGAGGCACCCCAGCCAGCCGTCGTCTTGGACGTCGCGGCGCTCGTCGGTCGAGATGCCGCTGTTGACCATCAGTGCCGTGGCCGAATCGGCGGATTCTGAGAAGGTGAGCGCACGACGCGGTCGGGCTCCTCGGTCATGGTCGCTGCTTGCCTTCCTCGAGATACTCGTCGACAACGTCGAACAGGCGCTCCCAGCGCTCTCGCTGGCTTGCGATCCAGTCTGAGGCGTCGGCGAGCGCCTCGGGCCGCAGGGCGAGGTGGTGGTTTCTGCCGTCGATCACGCGGCTCACGAGGCCTGCTTGCTCGAGCGTTCGCAGGTGGCGCGAGATTGTCGGCTTGGAGACCGCGAAGTCGCGTGTGGCCTCCCCGACTGTCGCCGGCCCGCGGCTGAGGCGCTCGACGATCTCGCGGCGGAGGGGATGGGCGAGGGCGCTGAACACATCCTTAGCCATTGTGCTAACTATATATCGCCTAACCGCGAGTCAGGAGAAGCCAGCCGATGCCGGAGCACTACGCGATCCTTGACCGCGCGCCGAAGGGCCGTGACGAAGACGATCAGCCGATGAGCTGGCTGCGCCGCCACGACGAGTATGCCGTTGCGGAACGGGGATATCGGTGAGGGGTGAGATCGCGCGAGCGGTGAGCCGCTCGGCGGGCGGGGGTCCGCAGGCTCAGCGGGATGAGCTTGCGACGCTGATCGAGGCGTCTCGCTCGCGTCTGGACGTCGTCTTGGCGTTGCTTGTGGCGGCGGCTGCCGCGTGGTTCTTGACGGCTGTGCGGATGGCCGGGATGGACGCTGGCCCGGGCACTTCGCTTCAAGCGCTTGGCTGGTTCACCGGAGTGTGGGCGGTGATGATGGCCGCGATGATGATTCCGTCGCTCGCGCCAACCGCCGCCGTGTACGCGACGCTCGCGCGCCGGCGTGAGCCCAGCGGCTGGCTGCTGTTCTCCGGCGGCTATCTACTGGTGTGGAGCGCCGCGGGCGTGGTCGCGTACGGAGTGTTCGAGCTGGGCAGGGACCTGTTCGCAGGCGCCCTCGCCTGGCACGCTGGCGGGCGGTGGCTCACGGCCGGCGTGCTGGCGTTCGCCGCCGTGTATCAGCTCACACCGATGAAGGTTGCGTGCCTGGCGAGATGCAGAAGCCCTCGGCAGCTCCTAGGGGGACGCTGGCTCGAAGGGCGGGCCGGGGCGCTGGCGATGGGCGTCCGCAGCGGCCGCTGGTGCATCGGATGCTCATGGGCGCTGATGGTGGCGCTGTTCGCGCTCGGCGTGATGAGCCTCATCTGGATGGCGCTCGTCGCGGCGCTGGTGATATTCGAGAAGCTCGGTCCCTGGCCACGCGCTGCGAGTGTGGGTACCGCTGTCCTGCTTGTCGCGCTTGCAGTCGGGATCGTCACGTCGCCTCACGACGTGCCCGGGCTCGTGGTCCCCGGGTCACACGCAGCGATGCACGCGATGAAAGCAATGGGATAGGAGAGGAACAATGACCACCCATAAGATCGGAACGCGAGCGGAGTGGCTAGTCGCCCGGCGCGAGCTGCTCGACGCCGAAAAGGAACACATGCGGCGGGGCGACGAGCTCGCCCGCGAGCGCCGGGAGCTGCCCTGGGTGCCGGTCGAGAAGGACTACGTCTTCGAGACTGACAACGGGAAGCAGAGCCTGGCCGAGCTCTTCGATGGCCGCTCGCAGCTGCTCGTCTATCACTTCATGTTCGGCTACGGGGACCACGTCGACGAGCAGAACCCGGGCTGCCGAGGGTGCTCATTGGTCGCCGATCACTTCGACGGTGCGGTCCCGCACCTCAACGGCCACGACGTGACCCTGGTGGCCGAGTCGATCGCCCCGCTCGAGGAGCTGCACTCGTATAAGGAGCGCATGGGCTGGCGATTCCCCTGGATCTCGTCCCTCGGCAGCGACTTCAAGTACGACTTCGGCGCCGCTTTCACCGAGGAACAGCAGCGAGGCGGCGCCGAGTACAACTTCCGGCGCACCGACGATCCCGGGCAACAGGCACCGGGAATCAGCGCCTTCGCGCTCGCCGACGGGACGGTTCACCACACTTACTCCAGCTACGCACGCGGGGTCGAGCAGCTGATCGGAACCTACCGCTACTTGGACCTGGCACCGCTGGGACGCAACGAGAGGGCACCCGCCGACTGGTGGCGCCGCCACGACGAGTATCAAGCGGCCGCTCCCGGCTGATGGCTTCGGACTCGGTCAACATCACCATTGAGAGGATCGGGATGACCACCGAGCGGATCACTGCACCCGCTCGGCCTGCGGACACGGCCGAGTAGGCGCACGACGCGCCGCGAACAGGACGGGTTCGTTCGGCCTGGGGTCGGCTCAGGTCCCGGCGCGCGATGCCCCTGCCGGAGGCCTACGCATCCGCCAAACCGGCGGTCCGCCTTCTGGCAGGTCAAGCACATCCGTGTGCACGAAGCCGAGCCGCTCATACAGTGCCGCGCTGCGCTCGCTGCTGGCCTCGATGTACGTGGGTAGCCCGGCCGAATCGGCTCTCTGCAGCGTGGGCTGCATTAGCGCCGATCCCACGCCGTGTCCCTGCAGCGCGGTGCGCACCCCGACCGTTCGGACGTAGAAGTGGGGCTCACGGAGGTGTCGCTCCTCCATCGCGTGGTGGACTTTGGCCGCGAGCGCCAATCGCCTCCCGAATGCCCGCATCCACTTGAGCGCCTCCTTTCCCGTAAACGACAGCGGCATCTCCCAGGCGCCGGGTGGCAGCTCGGCCACCGCGCCATCACACCCGGAGGTCGTCCACACGGTCCCTCCGTTCGGCACCACGTACTGCTCCATCTCAACCGAGAACACCGTTCGTAGCCGTGCCTGAAGCCGCAGACCGCCCAGGAGGAGCCACGTGTACACGGGGTCGTTGATGAACGCGTCCGCCAGCGCCGCCGCCACCTTCGGTACGGCATCTATAACCGCTGGTCGGACTTCGATCGGTCTCACCGCGGTGACCGTATCCCTCCGTTCGTCGATGTTCAGCATCCATTGAACAGTATTCACTGAAGATCTCGGGGTCAAGCGGTACGCTCGGCCATCGATGCCCGAGGACCACGCCCCGCCCGCTTCATCGGAAGACGACGCCCTGGTTCCCGTCAACGACCCCCGAAGCATCCGTGCCCTAGCTCATCCGGCGCGGTTGGCCATCATCAATGCCTTGGCGACGGGCGACGAGCTCACCGCCACACAGTGCGCGGAGCTGACCGAGCTCAGTCCGAGCGCGACGGCGTACCACCTGAAGCTCCTGGAACGCTACGGATTCGCCGAACCTGCACCCCCACGTGCCGACCGCCGAGAGCGCCCGTGGCGGGCGACCGGACGCCGGACCACGGTCGATCTGGATAGCTCAACGCCGGCCGGGGCGTCGGCCGTGTCCGGCGTCGCGGCCGCCTACATCGACACGACGCGCGCGGTGGCCCTCGAGTTCACCGCGGGCGAGCATGCCGAGCCCGAGGAGTGGCGAAACGCCGCACTCAGCAACGCCGACCTGTGGCTGACCGCCGAGGAGGCCAAGCGGGTCTCACACGAGCTCGAAGCGGTGCTCGAGCCGCTTCGAGGGCGAGCTTTACCCGGAGAGCGCCCACAGGGCAGCAGGCGGGTCAGGGTCATGAACGTTGTCGTCCCGCACCCACGGACCCATCCGCAACCGGTTCCCCGAGGACCCTGACCGTTGCCGGACGCACGGGGTCGCGGTCGCGCCGGGTACCGGAAGCAGATATCCGGTTCGGCGATCCGGCGGCCGGAGACCGGTGAATCCGCGGCGCGGCGGCGGTCTGTAGCCCATGGAACCTACAAACGGGAGGCATGCACGTGCTGCTTGATGGCAAGAACGCGGTTATCTACGGCGCCGCTGGCGCGATCGGTAGTGCCGTCGCCAAGACGTTCGCCCGTGAGGGCGCGTGCGTGTTCCTGGTTGGGCGCACGCAGTCGACGCTTGACGCGGTCGCCGAGGACATCCGCCAGGCCGACGGGGAGGCCCACAGTACGGCGCTGGACGCCCTCGACGAGCGCGCCGTCGAAGCGTTCGCCGACGATGTCGCCGCTCCGGCTGGTGGCATCGACATCTCCTTCAACCTCATCTCGCACGGCGACGTGCAGGGGACTCCGATGGTGGATATGGAACTCGAGGACTTCATGCGCCCGATCCACACCGCTGTGCGGAGCACGTTTATCACCGCGCGCGCTGCGGCACGGCACATGATCCCCAAGCACAGCGGCGCGATCCTGATCTTCGGAGGCTCCGGCGACCCGGTGCCCGGGTACAACATCGGGGGGTTCCAGCTCGGGCTCCATGCCCTGGAGGCCATGCGGCGGCAGCTGTCCTCCGAGCTCGGCCGCGACGGCATCCGGGTGATCACCCTCAAGACCGGCGGGATCGCGGAGTCGATCCCAGCCGGTTACGAGGGCCGCGACAGGCTTGAGAAGATGCTCGCCGACGCGACGATGCTCAAGCGGACGGCGACGCTCGAGGACGTCTCTAACGCCGCGGCCTTCGCCGCCTCTGACAAGGCGCGCGCGATGACCGCCGCGACGATCAACATCAGCTGCGGCGCCTTGATGGACCCCTAGCCCGAGGCGGCCTTCGAGTCTTGCCTTCGAATCCCAGCCCCAGCTGCGGGTATGCCTGCCATTGGCTATGTACAGGCGGAGGTTTGGCGGTCATCCTCTGTTGGCGTGGAGCAAGGTGTCGGAGCCAGGCCACGGGCAGCAGGTCCCGCGCGGGGGCGTCTCGGGTGAGCGCTGCAGGGAGCCTCGCGGCGGCCGCCGAGGCGGCGGCGGAGTGTCTCGGCGTCGAAGCGAGCGACAAGGTGCTCGTGCTGTGCAACGAGCGTGAACGGGCCGTTGCCGAGGTCCTCGTAGCCGCTGCGGAGTCACGGACTCGTGCTGTGCGGCTGCTGGAGTACCCGACCCTGAGCCGGAACGGTGAACAGCCGCCGCACCACGTGGCGCAGGCGATGACTGACGCTTCTGTCGTGTTCGCGACAACGACCTATTCGATCAGCCACACCCAGGCGCGACTCGCGGCAACCGCCGCTGGCGCGCGGATTGCAAGCATGCGCGGCTTCACCGAAGCCTTTGCCCAGGCGATGTCCGTCGACTACGGGCTGCTCCGCAGACGTGGGGCGCGCCTCGCTGCGGCAATGACCGCGGCCGAGTCGTGTCGGATCACGTCCGCAGCCGGCACGGACATCCGCTTGAGCGTCAAGGGGCGTCGTGCGACGGCGGACGACGGCAATCTCGGTGAGCCGGGAGCGTTCGGCAATCTTCCTGCCGGCGAGGCCTACATCGCGACGCTCGAGACAGTCGGCGACGGAACGATCGTCTTCGACGGCGCCCTCGCCGACTACGGACTCCTCCGCGCGCCGCTCCGCGTCCGTCTTGAAGCGGGCCGCGCCGTTGGTGCCGACGGCGAGGCTGCCGACTGGCTGCTCTCGACGCTCGACGCCGGCGGCGAGCACGGTCGCTCAATCGCTGAAGTGGGGATCGGAACGAACCCTGGTGCTGAGCTCTGCGGTCTGGTGGCGATCGACGAGAAGGTGCTGGAAACCGCCCACCTTGCCTTCGGCACGAGCGCCTCCTTCGGTGGCGTCAACCAGTCCAACGTCCACATCGACGGGATGGTCCGGAACCCAACCGTTGAGCTCGACGGTAGGGCATCGCTCGAAGGTGGTCGGATCCTCGGCCTATAGCGCCGCATCGCCAACGGTGGCCGACCACGCCGGCGGTGAAGCGGATCGTGTGCGGGTGGTGCGGAGTGCGAGCGTTTGCCGCAATCCCGGGGCTATCCCAACACCCGTGCACCAAGTAGTTGCTCGTCAGTGCCGCGGCCGTTCCGGAGCGACAGCGTGACCACGTCACGCCGGTGTGTCACCACACTTCTGCGCAACGACGGCGATGTAGTGCAGTGGCTCGCCACTCAGCCCGAGCCGATGCGGGAAACGAACGCGTGCGTGCTCCACGAACTCGCCTGCTGTAACCATGTCTTCGAGCAGCTCGGCAAAGCCGCTCGCATCCGTACGAGTGACGAACCGGTCGCGAATTGTGAACGCGAGCCATCCCCCGGGCACGATGAAATCGTAAGCTGCCCGGAAAGCTTCCGGTGGTATGTCTCCGAATCCGAGCGCAGCGACGCAGGTCAGGCAGTTGAAGTCGGTCTGCTCGAGTTCGCGCCGCACGGCGGGGTCGAGTGCGGAGACGTCGACTGCGTGGTAGGCGTCGTAGATCCCAGGTCGATCGCGCTCTGCTGCCTGCTTTGCCTCCTCCAACGCGTCGACGCCGACGATCGTCCCAGCGCCGATGCGCGCCAGCTCCTCGCCGACCATCCCGTTGCCGGCCCCCAAATCGAAGACCCGGAGATCGTCAGGACGCTGCTCATGACTCAACAGGGTTTCGGCGAGGAGTTCCACCACCACCTGTGGGGATCTGCAGTGCAGCTTCTCAACGAAGACGCGTTCGTACAGGCCGGGGACCGCATAGATGTCGCCATAATCGTGGAACCGGACTCGCCGCCGGCGACCGTTCTCCTCGATCTCGAAGTATTCCTGGTCTTGCGGCAGCATGGCGCCATCCGCCTGTGGCAAGTGAATCGTGAGTTCGTCATTCGACCGTGTGGGCATGCGATCCTTTGCGTCGATCTGTCGCCATTGGCGACCCTCCTGTCACAATACGCGCGACCAGAAGCGCGCAACCAATCCCGGTGGCGTCAAGTTGGTTCCGGCCGCCAGCACACAGACGTTATCGCGTTGGTGACCGCGCAGGGTCGGGTCGAAGCTCGGGGACCTCGGCCGAACAGGCCGCTGGCTTCCACGCAACGGGGACGTGGGGCCGTCGTCGGTGCCCGGGTCGGCGACGGCTCTGGATCGGTTGGCTATCGCTGGAGCCGGACCATCTGTCGCCGATAGGGTGTGGTTGATGTCAGGTCCCACGCCTTCTCCGCGCTTGTATTACATGCCGCGCACCCGCTCCAGTCGCGTTCTGTGGCTGTTGGAGGAGATCGGTGAGCAGTACGAGCTGACCGAGATCGCGGGCGCCCAGCGCCGATCTGGCGAGCATCTGCGCCGCCATCCCCTGGGGCGCGTCCCGGCGCTTGAGTTTGGCGATGGCATCACCATGTTCGAGTCGGCAGCGATCTGTCTTCAGCTTGCGGACATGAACCCGGCTGCTGGGCTGATTCCGGGGCTGGGATCGAGCGAGCGCGGGCTTGTCTACCAGTGGGTCGTGTTCGCGGTGGCCGAGCTCGAAGCACCGCTGTTTCGCTGGATCCGCGAGCTGGGCGAGGGCGTGACGGAGTCCGTGGCGCGCGATCGCTTCATGCAAGCCGCAGCCGCGATCCAATCGGCGCTGGACGCCCGCGACTGGCTGCTCGGGGCGCAGTTCACCGTTGCCGACGTGATGTGCGCGAGCGTGCTGCAGGGAGCGAAGTCTCGGGAGATGCTGGGACCCTGGCCTGCCCTCGAGGCCTACGTGCAACGCAGCGAGTCACGCCCTGCCTACGTCAGGGCCGCCGCCATCTCCGATCGGCCGCGCACCTAACCAGAGACTCCCACGGGTCTGGGTGTGCGTATCCAGGGCCAAGACTGCTGCGTTCGGCACTGCTTGCGGCGAGAGGCTGCGGCGCTGTGATTCGCCGTCGGGTCCACGACGTCTGTCCAAATTCGCGGCCATGCTGCGTCGTATTGACAAAGTCAACGAGGAGGGATGATGTCCCAGCACATGCTTTTGCTCTATGCCACCGAGGAGGAGGAGTTCGCAGACCACGGGGCCGAGTGGCCGATTTGGTCCGAGCTGAACCGGAGCCTTCAGGAGGCCGGGTTGTTGGCCGCGACCGGCCGCCTGCACCCGACCACCACCGCCACGACCGTCAGCGCGATCTCCGGCGAGACGGAGCTCACGGATGGCCCGTTCGCGATCACCAAGGAGGTGCTAGTGGGCTACTACCTGATCGAGTCAGAGAACCTCGATCAGGCGCTGAACGTGGCCAAGCGGATCCCGTTGATCCGCTACGGACGCGTCGAGGTCCGCCCCGTCATGGACCCGCCGGTTGAGTGATCGGACGGCGGATGCGGTCGCCCGCGCGTTTCGCGACGAGCGGGCGGCCGTGCTGGCGACTCTGATTCGTCATGTGGGCGATTTCCAGCTCGCCGAGGACGCGGTCCAGGACGCCTATGCGGCCGCGCTCACCACGTGGCCGCGCGATGGCGTTCCGGCGAATCCGGGCGCGTGGCTCACGGTCACGGCGCGGCGACGCGCGATCGATCGTCTGCGCCGCGACCGCTCGGTGGCGGATCGCGCCGAGCGCCTTGCAGAGCTCGTACGTCTCGACCAGCAGGAGCACCGGACCGTGATCGAAGAGAGCTCGATCGTCGACGATCGCCTGCGGCTGATCTTCACCTGCTGCCACCCGGCGCTGGATGTGTCCGCTCGCGTGGCGCTGACGCTGCGTGCGCTCGGCGGCCTCACGACCGGCGAGATCGCGCGCGCGTTCCTGGTTGCCGAGCCGACGATGGGCAAGCGGATCGTGCGGGCCAAGCGCAAGATCGCCGACGCTCGCATCCCCTATGAGGTGCCGGGCGACGAGGAGCTGCCGGATCGACTGCGCGGGGTGCTCCGCGTGGTCTATCTGATCTTCAACGAGGGCTACTCTGCCACCGAGGGGGACCGCCTCGTGCGCGAGGAGCTGTGCATCGAGGCGATCCGGCTCGGCCTACTGCTGCGCGAGCTGATGCCCGACGACGCCGAGGTGTGGGGACTGTTGGCGCTGATGCTCCTGCATGACTCGCGGCGCGGCGCGCGGGTCGACGAGCACGGCCGCTACCTCGCGATCGGCGAGCAGGACCGCTCGCGGTGGGACCAAGCGCGCATCCGCGAGGGCCTTCGGGCGTTGGAGCGTTCCGTGCGTCTGCGGCGCCCCGGTCCGTACCAGCTGCAGGCGGCTATCACGGCACTCCAGATGGACGAGGAGCCCGACTGGCGCCAGATCGCCGACCTCTACGGTGCGCTCGTGAAGCTCGCACCGACTGCGGTGGTCGAGCTCAACCGTGCCGTCGCCGTCGGCTTCGCTGACGGCCCGCAGGCAGGCCTCGACCTGCTTTTGCCGCTGCTGCACGATCCGGCGCTCGAGCGCTACCAGCCGCTGCACGCCGCTCATGCCGAGCTGCTCAAGCGCGCCGGTGATCGCGAGGGGGCTGCGCGCGCTTACGAGACCGCGATCGAGCTGAGTGCCAATGCCGTCGAGCGAGCCGAGCTCGAGCGGCGTCTGCAGGATCTTTGACGAGGCTGTCCAAATCGCCGCCCGTGCTGCGTCGGATTGGTGAGGCCGCCTCCGGGAGGCGGCGAACTCCGAGCCAGAGGAAGTGTCATGCCAAAATCCCCGCCCATCCATCGCTGGCGAGCTTTCTCGCTGCTTGCCGTTGCCGCATTCATGACCGTCATGGATTTGACGATCGTCAACACGGCCCTGCCGACGATCGGGCGAGAGCTTCACTTCTCGCAAACGAGCCTGCTGTGGGTCGTGACCGCATACGAGCTGGCCTACGGCGGTTTCCTGCTGCTCGGCGGCCGCGCCGCCGATCTACTCGGGCGCCGCCGCGTGATCATCGCCGGGCTCGCCGTGTTCACAGCCGCTTCGCTGGGGGCCTCGCTCGCCGGCAGCGAAGCGATCCTGATCGCGATGCGCGCAATCCAGGGGTTCGGCGCCGCGATGTTCCTCCCGGCCGCGCTGTCGACCGTTCGAAACATGTTCGCCGAGGGCGCCGAGCGCAACAAGGCGCTCGGCATCTGGGGGGCCCTCGCCGCGCTCGGCGCAACCGCCGGGCTCGTCTTCGGCGGTCTCTTGACGCGGTTCGCCGGATGGCAGTACGTCTTCCTGCTCAACGTCCCGGTCGGCGTGGTCGCGCTGCTGCTGGTCCGGCGAGTCGTGCCAGAGACACGCGTCGACACAGCGCGGCGGCGCTACGACCCGCTGGGCGCGGTGGCAGTGACGGCCGGGCTGGTGGTGCTCGCGTACGCAATCGCGCAGGCGCCGCGGGTCGGCTGGGGTGCGAGCAGGACCGTCGCCGAGCTGGCGATCGGTGCCGCCGTGCTCGGGACGTTCCTGGTGATCGAGCGCCGCGGCGAGGCACCGCTGATGCCGCTGCGGATCTTCCGGCTGCAAACGCTCGCCGGAGCGAACGCTGTTGGCTTCCTGCTCGGAGCGAGCTTCTACTCCTTCATCTTCATCGGCACCCTGTACATGCAGCAGGTGCTCGGCTACTCGGCTTTGCAGGGCGGGTTCGCCTGGGCCGCGTCGGGGGTCGCGTCGATGCTGTTCGCCGGCATCTCGCAGGCACTCGTGACGAAGGTCTCGGCGAAGCTGGTGATGGCGTTCGGAATGGCCGTGCTCGGTGTCGGGATCTTCTGGACCGCCCAAGCGCCGGTGCACGGACATTTCCTGGGCGACCTGTTCGGGCCGTTCCTGGTGGCCGTCGGAATGGGAACCGCCTTCACCTTCATCCCGATCCAGATCGCAGCGCTCGCCGGCGTCGCCGAACGCGAAGCCGGGCTCGCCTCTGGGCTGATCTACACCTCCCAGGAGCTCGGCGGCGCGATTGGGATCGCGATCGCCTCGAGCATCGCCGCAACTCACTACACCACGCTCGTGCACAGCGGAGACACCGTCCGCGTCGCACTCACCGGCGGCTTCCACTCCGCCCTCTGGGTGTCGGGCGCGATCGCGCTGCTGGCGATCCCGGTCACGTTCCTCCTGATCCGCAACGACGAGATGGCCACCGCCGTCGCCGCCACCACCCTCCGAGAGCCGCAGCCCGAGCCAGCCACATGACCACCACCACTCAAACAAAGGAGTCAATAATGCGCCACACCATGGTCACCTACACCGTCAAGCCGGGACGCGAAGAGGAGAACGCCGCGCTCGTCCGCGCCGTCTTCGACGAGCTCGCGCAGATACGACCGGCGGGACTGCGGTACGCGGTCTTCTATCTCCCGGACTCGCGCCAATTCATACACCTGTACACCGACGAGGGCAGCCCAACCGGCGTGCAAGAGCTGGCCTCGTTCAAAGCCTTCGTGTCCGGCGCGCAGGACCGCCACGAACAGCCGGCCGCCGTCACCCAGCCCGAACTGATCGGCGACTACCGCACATTCGACGACGCTGACAGCCCAGCGTCCCCCGGCTGACCTGCTGGGCACCGCCGGTACGGCGGTCCTGCGGAGGGTCAAAACGATCGTGAAAGCGCTGAGGCATCGACGACATGGGGCGTCGGCGAATACGAGCTGATGGCCGAGCGACTACAGCCAGCGGCAGCCGAACTTGTCGAGCTGGCGGCTGTGAACGCACGCGATGCCGTGCTCGACATCGCATGCGGGACCGGCAACGCGGCATTGATGGCCGCCAGGCGAGCAGAGAGAGTCGTTGGCGTTGACTCTGAGCCAAGGTTGCTCGAGATCGCCGCGATGCGAGGCAGGTCAGCGGGAGTAGCAGTCGATTGGGTTTGCGCCGATGCGCTCTCCCCGGAGCTGCCTGAGCGCGCGTTCTCAGGTGTTCTCTCTGCCTTCGGCCTGATGTATGTGCCAGACCAATCCGCGGCAGCCGCGGCTCTGGCGCGTGCAAGTGCACCCGGCGCGCGCATCGCCCTCGCGTCATGGACGCCCGGGAGCTTCATGCCTCTGATGGGCGGCATGCTCAGCTCCTACCTGCCCTCGCCGCCACCCGGCAGCGCTCCGCCAAGCCGGTGGGGCGATGAGGCAGCGGTCACGGAACTGCTCCGCGCCCACGCGATCGAAGTTCGCGTGATGCGCCGCTCCTCGCTCCGCCTGTCCTTCGCCGACTGCACCGAGGCACGCGAGTTCCTGATTCGCACCGCGGGCAACATCCTTGCCGAACGCTCGAATCTCGAGCGCGCAGGACGATGGCGCGACCTCGAGCACGACCTCGAAAATCTCGTCCGTGACCAAAACGAGAACAGCCGTCAAGCTGTCGAACTCGACTGCGAGTACCTCCTCGTGCTGGCCGCCGCAAGCGTCGAGTGACGCGGCCTCCGCCTGCGTGCCCCTCAGCCTCGCGTGGTTCGGGCTTGTGGGGTGTTGCAGGCGGGGCTTGCATCGAGGAGGATCGAGGCTCTGTTCCCCAGCGATTGGAGGCTGACATGCCGCTGTATCTCGGGCGCTTCAAATACTCCGCCGAGGCGATCAAGGCGATGGTCGAGAACCCTCAGGATCGAAGCGCAGCCGCCTCACAGGCGGCTGAGTCGCTCGGATGCAAGCTCCACGGCCTCTGGTGGGCGCTTGGGGAACGCGATGGCGTGTTCCTATTGGAGGCGCCGGACAACGTCGCCGTCGTCGCCCTGTCGATGGCCGTCGGCGCGAGCGGACAGATCAGCACCGAGAACACCGCACTGCTCGATATGAACGAGGCGCAGGAGGCCATGCGCAGGGCAGCGGCCGCAACCTTCCGCCCGCCCAGCTAGTCGGCGTCCGGCCGTTCACAGCGGCCGAGCTGATCGACTCCGTACGACGGGTTGGCAATAAACGGACTCATTGGTCCGCTACGATCCAGGGGTGGCTGAGATGTCTGCGCAGCGGCCGCAACCAGAAGGGCTTGATCGCGAGACCTGGGTCGTCGCCGGTGTCGTGCTGCTTGGGGCGATCATGTCGGTCCTCGACACGACGGTGGTCAACGTGGCCATCGATCACCTGGCAGTCGCGTTCCACTCCCCGCTGACGACCATCCAGTGGGTCATCACCGGCTACACGCTGGCGCTCGCGGCGGTCATCCCGGTCAGCGGCTGGGCCGCGGACCGATTCGGCACCAAGCGGATCTACCTGTGGTCGCTGGTGCTGTTCACGTTTGGATCGGTGCTCTCGGGCCTGGCGTGGAGCGACGGCTCGTTGATCTTCTTCCGGGTTCTGCAGGGCGTCGGCGGCGGAATGATCATGCCGGCGGTGATGACAATCATGACCAAGAAGGCGGGGCCTCACCGCATGGGCCGGGTTATGGGCGTCCTCGGGGTTCCGATGCTGCTGGCGCCGATTCTGGGCCCGATCCTCGGCGGCTGGCTGGTGGACGACGTGTCCTGGCGCTGGATCTTCTTCATCAACCTGCCGATCGGGATCGTCGCGTTCATCCTTGCTCTGGTCGTGCTCGAGCCCGATCAGCCGCAGCCGGCCCACCGGCTCGACTGGATCGGGATGCTGCTGCTATCTCCCGGGCTGGCGGTGTTCATCTACGGCCTCGCCGAGTCCTCGACCTACGGATTCGGCTCGCTGCGCTCCTGGGGCCCGACGCTCGCCGGCGTGGTGCTGATCGCCGCGTGGTTTCTTCACAGCTGGCGCGCCCCGAACCCACTCATCGATCTGCGGACGTTCGCGCACACGCGAGCTGGGGCGGCGGCGGGCACGTTTCTCCTGTTCGCGATTTCGGTGTTCGGCACGATGCTGCTCGTTCCCCTGTACTACCAGTCGGTCCGCGGCGCCTCCGCGCTCCAGGCCGGCCTACTGGTGGCGCCGAGCGGCTTCGGGGCGATGCTGCTGATGCCGCTGGCGGGCCGTCTGACCGATCGCTACGGACCGACCTGGCTGCCGGCCGCGGGCCTGCCGCTCGTCGCGCTCGGGCTTTTCCCGTTCGTGTTTGTTGGCCCCCATACGTCCTACGTCTTGCTGTGCGGCGCCAGCTTCGTCCAGGGACTGGGGATGGGCCTGTCGATGATGCCGAACATGACAGCCGCCATGCAGGCGGTGCCGCCGGCTGCCATCGCGCGGACTAGCACCGCGATGAACATCATCCGCCAGGCCGGGGCCTCAATCGGCACCGCGGTGCTATCGGTCATCCTCGCCTCAGCGATCACGAGCAACCTCGGCGCGGTCATCGGCAGCCGTGCTTCGGGCTCAGGCTCAGGCGGGCTGGCGACCCTCCAGCACCTGCCGGCGGGCGCGCACGCCGCAACGGTGGCGCCACTGGCCCACGCCTTCGCCTCCACGTTCGTATGGGCGCTGGTGCTCATCCTCGTCGCCCTCATCCCCGCCGTGGGAATGGCCCGCTCGGGCTGGCGTCGCCCGCTCACGGCGCCCACCGGCGGTCGAACCGTCGTCCAGGATTAGCCCGTCCGGCAGGCCATCAATTACGCCACAGCGCCGGCCAGGCCCGCGGCCTCCGCGCACGCGCTATGGCGCCGCTACTGACCGGGCCCACGGTAGGACACCGATTTGCGCGCTGCCTCATCGACCTCCTCCGGTGAAAGCAGCACGGTCGTCTTGGTGCTGACAAGCCCACTCGCGCCAACTGTAATGCTCACCGCCGCGGCGGAAACGTTGTCAGGGAAGTCAAGAACCGTGAACACATCGTCGTCCCCGAAAGCGAAGTAGAAGCTCTCGACCTTTCCACCAAGACTCTCGGCGACCTTCGCGACGGCGGCCTTGCGGCCTGATCCGCCCTCAACCATGACGCCCTTGGCGCCGGCGGCCGTGTACCTGGCGTGTATCAGAAACTTCGGCATACCAATGTCCTCCTCGTACGGGCTGGATGCCGATCATCTCGCCTTCGTCCGAGCCGGTCAATATGGTCGCGTGAAAGGCTGCCGCTTTTAGTCGTTCGAGCTGGCCAGGCGGGCCATGCTCGCGGCGCGGCTGGCTTGAGCCTCGTCGGCGATCACTCGGGCGTCATCGACGGCTTCGTTCGCTTCTTTGATCAGGTCGCTGCGAGTGGTCTTCTCGGCTCGCTCGAGGACGCTGGCGGCAGCGTAGATCGGGACGTCGGTCACCAGCGCGAGAGTCAGAGCGTCGCTGGGTCGAGCGTCGATGCGGGTGTCGTCTGAGAGGATCACCTGGGCGTAGAAGATCGACTCGGTCAGCTCGGTCACGCGTACCTCACGCGGACGCCCGCCCCCGCCGGCCAGCAGCGAGGCGGCGAACTGATAGACACCGGGTCTCGGCAGCTCGACTTGCTCGAGGATCAGGGCCATGGCGGTCGCTTCGGCTTGGCCAATCCAGATCGGCATCCGGCGTGCCTGCTCGTCTTCTAGGAAGACGATGTGCTGTTCGACGCCGGCCTCGTCTGCTGGGGTTCGTCGTAGCTCGGCGACGCGCATCGAGATCAGCTGGGGTGTCTGGTCGGTCATCTTGATGTACTCCTGGTAGGTGTCTGTCAACGACGCGCGCAGCGACCGGCGCGCCTTGTGCAAGCGGGTCTTGATCGCCCCGGGACGGGTGCCGAGCTCCCTGGCTGCCTCGGACTGGGTCAGGCCGCCGATGTAGAACAGGGCGACCGCCTGGCGTTGTCCGGCCGGGAGCGCCGCGATCGCCTCATGGACCCGGACCGTCAGCTCGCCTGCGGCGATCAGCTCGACGGGCTCATCACCATCGGCCGCCGGTTCCGCCAACTGACCGCCGTCTCGCAGCGCCTCTAATGAGACCTGTCGCCGCCCGGCGGCGAGCAGCCCCCGGCATACATTGATGCCGATGCCGACCAGCCACGACCCAAAGTGGGCGTCGTCGCGAAGCTGGTCGAGACCCAGCATCGCCCGCAGGGCCGCCTCCTGCGCCGCGTCGCGCGCCAGGTCGATGTCGGCGAGCATTCTCTGGCAACTTGCCAGCAGCACTGGATAGTGCCGGCTCACCAGCCGCGCGAACGCCGGACCGTCACCTGAACGCGCCGCGCGCACCAGCCGCTGATCACTCGGAGCTTCCATATCCGTGTAGTAGTGCGCGCTCACGCGTCCAAGGTCACCCTCACGCGCAGAGCGTGCCAAAGCAGTCCTTTGAGTGGTCGACGCAAGCGGCGTACCCTTCGCTGAACGTCAGAAGGAGGTACCGATGTATGCCAGGGTCACCACGTTCCCGGGCCTCGCACCGGAGCGCATCAAGGCCACGCTCGCTGAGTTCACCGAGCATCATCTCCCCAGGCTCGAGCAGGAACCGGGGTACCGGGGTGTTTGGGCCGGCGTCGACTTCACCGGTGGTCGGGCGATCGCCGTCACCTACTGGGAATCGGTCGACGCCTTGCACGCCAGCGACCCGGTCGCCAACGAGGTGAGAGCAGCGGCCGTCACGAGGGCCGGGGTCGACCGCAATCGTCCGCCAATCACCGATCGTTACGAGGTGGTTCTCGACAAGCAGTCGCTCAGTTCCGAACGTACGTCAGGATCGGGCTAGACGGAGCTACGGGATCGGCGAGCGTCACCCCACAGCTGGTGTGGTGGGCGCGGCAAACGCCGGAGTTCATCTCGCCGGACTAAGCAGTGACTTGACGTCGGCGATTGGCCCGCTATCACCTACACCCCACAGGACAGGACAGCAGCCCCGGATGTGACACCTCCGAGCACCCGGTGTGGGAAGGCGGGCGCGCGGGTGGCAATGCTGGGGTACTGCCCGCTATGCCTGTATGGCGAGAAGCCGGTGGGGGGCTAGTGGCTCGGTTGCACGGCCAGCGCGCTCCCGCCGCCGAGGCGGACCGGCTCGGCGATCGCCTCGGCCCGGCCGCCGCCGAGCATCTGCAGCGCCGTCGCATCCCCGGGGTAGTTGTCGAGCGGCAGAATCGGCCCGGTGGCGACGGAGAACTGCTCGCCGTACTGGCTCGTGAGCTGCTGGGCGAGCGCGCTGTTGTAGAAGTCCGGCTCGGCCAGTGAGGTCGACGAGTTGCGCTGGCTCACTCGCGGCGCGGCGAGTGCGTCGGGCAGGCTCATGCCGAAGTCGACGTGGTTGATGAGGATCTGGACGATGGTCGTGATGATCGTCGAACCGCCGGCGGCGCCGATCGCGAACTGGGGCTGGCCGTCGCGCAGCGCGATGACCGGACCCATGCTCGACCGCGGCTCCTTCCCTGCCGCCGGCAGGTTCGGGTCATAGGCGCCCGGGGAGGACGGGGCGAAATCGAAGTCGGTCAGCTCGTCGTTGAGCAGGAAGCCGTAGCCGGGGACGACCTGGCCGCTGCCGCCGAAGAAGTTGATGGTGTTCGTATAGGCGACGATGTCGCCCGATTTGTCCTCGGTGACGATGTTGTTTGTGTGGTGGGCCTCGGGCGACGCCGCCGACGGTTGGGTCGACGCGGAAGCGCCACTGCAGCCCGGGAACGGTGCGAACGGGGAGCCGGCCGCGACCGGCGAGGTGAGCGCGGTGCTGCCGATCAGGCAGCGGCGGGTCGCCGCGAACGCCGGGTCCAACAGGCCGGCCAGCGGCACGTGGACGTAGTTGGGGTCGCCGACGTAGGCGTTGCGGTCGGCGTAAGCGAGCCGGGACGCCTCGAGGTAATGAAACAGGGCCGTGACGCGCGACTCGGAGCTGAGCCGGTAGCCGTTGAGGATGTTGAGGATCTCGCCTTCGGTCGAGCCGCCGCTGGACGGCGGCGCCATCCCGTAGATCTCCAGTCCCCGGTAGCTCACCTCGGTCGGCGCGGGGACCCGGGTGCTGTAGGACCGCAGATCGTTGCGCGTCATGATCCCTGGCGTCGTGACGATCGTCTGTCCCGGCGTGGTGACCGGGTGATCGTCGGCCTGGACGATCGCCTGGCCGATCGGCCCGTCATACAGCGCCGCTGGACCGTGGCGAGCGATCAGCTCGTAGGTGTGGGCGAGATCCGGGTTGCGCAGCCACGTCCCGACAGGCAGCGGATCGCCCGACGCCGTCAGCAGGAGAGACCGGCTCGCCGGGTACGCCTGCAGCGTCGACAGGCCGGACTGCTCGAGCTGGTTGAAGTCGAAGTTGACCGCGAAACCGCGCTTGGCCACGCGGATCGCCGGCTCCAGGTCGGCGCCGAGCGACAGCCTTCCGGCGTCGCGCACCGCCGTCGCCCACGTCGCGACCATCCCCGGCACGCCGGTCGACAACGGCTGATCTGAGGCCGCCGTGTAGTCCATCGGCTTGCCCGTGGTGGGGTCGATGAACACGGTCGAGGTGCAGGCCGCCGGGCATGTCTCGCGGCCGTCGATCGTCGTGACCGCGTGGGTTCGCGCGTTGTAGATGACCATGAAGCCACCACCGCCCGGGCCGGCGACGAACGGGACGGTCACTCCGAGCGCGCTCGCCGTGGCGACGGCGGCGTCAACGGCGTTGCCACCCCGCCGGAGCACGTCGATACCGGCCCGGCTGGCGCCGACGTCCATCGAGGCGACAGCGCCCCCGGTCCCGACGGCAACCGGCTCGTCGGGGTAGCGGCCATTGTGCCGGACGACAGATGCCCCGGCCGGCACCGCGGCCCAGGCGCCGCAGGCGGCGCATAGCACCGAGACGAGAGTTGCGATTCCTCGACGGCGCATTACGACCAACCTCTCAGTAGCCCTCAGGACAACCTCAGCGTTCCCACGGGAGGCGGGTCGGAAACCAGGGCAACGTAGGCGGCGGGGGTGACGTTCGCCTGACGAACGCCCAGCCCAGGCCCGGTGGCTGCGGGGGCTGGCGAGCCCCGGTGCGCCGTGGCGTCTAGCGAGCCCGGGCCGTGCCCGAGGTCCCGCGGTCAGCGCCGGCCCAAGGTGCGCGGGCAACGGCGTCGTAGACCACGCTGGTGTCCGTCAGACGATCGTGCCAGGCCCGGCGCGAGGGGTCGCGGAGGATGGCGAAGTAGCCAAGCCCCAGCGGCAGCAGGCTCAGGATGGCTCCGAACAGGCGCCGGGTCGCGCAGCCGAGCGTGATCTCGCGTGAGCCTCGGTGCAACAGGCGGATGGAGAGGAAACGCATCCCCGGCGTCTGTCCGGCCAGGGCCCAGAAGGTGACGAAGATCGCGCCCGCCGTGGCGAATCCCAGCCCGCCGAGGACGATCGCCGCGGCAGTCGAAAGCCTTCCGCCAAAGGTGAACGAGATCACCGAGGCGATCACGCCGGAAGCCAGCGAGTACGCCCCCACCAACAGTCCGATGTCGATGGCGGCGGCAACGGACCGGGTCGCCAGCCCGGCCTGGTCGGTCTCCGATTCGGCATCGCGGCGGCGGAAGATCCGCTCCAGGGCGTCGTCGAATGCCTCGGTGAGCTTGGTCAGGCGGATCCCGACGTCGGTGATCAGGCCGGAGGTCTGCTCGGCGATCGCGGCGCGGACCTCGGGTGCGCCGGCCACTCGCTCGACCAGCATCTGGGCCTGCTCGCTGGCGAGGACTTCATCCCAAACCTGCTCGGCGGCCTCGGACTCGAGAGCCCGTTTGACGATCTGCGCGAGCTCCTCGCTTCGGAGCCCCACCGTGGCGGCATGGCTCTCAATCGCGCGCTCGATCGCCCGGCCGATAGCGGGGCTGCGCAGCGCGCGGACGAGCGCCTCCTCGACCGCCTGGTCCAGGGCGCGATCGACGCCGGCAGCGTGGGCTACGCGCTCGGCGCCCTTCGCGCCGGCGGTCAGCAGGCGCGCTACCGGCGGTTTGCCAGCGTCGGACTCCACCTGGCGCAATTGTCCCGGCCGGTCCGGACCGATCGTCGGATCCGAGCACCGGGAGTCACTATGGTTGAGGCATGACGCACGAGGAAGCGATCGCAGAGGCCGCGCACAGGCGGATCTCGGAACCCAAGGTCACCTGGATCGTGGTCCCGCGCGGGGGCGAGTGGGCAGTCGCACGCGTTGGCTTGGCGCCGACCAGTGCGACCGGTACCGCGACCAAGCCGCCGCCGGAAGCCCCCCGGGACGATCCGCATTCGCCGATCCAGCGCGCTGCCTGGTTCGCCGCCGGCGGCTGAACCGCCTCCCCGGGCTCAGGCGGCACCCAACGACTGGCCGAGCGCGCCCTCACGAGACGGCCGGTTGGGGCAGCGACTCCGGGAGTGGCCCGGGTGCTTCGCCGCGGGTGTTGGTAGCCCGCAGCGCGATCACGGCAGCGGCCAGGATGAAGATGCTTCCGGCGAGCAGAGCCCGCTGGAAGCCGGCCGTCAGCGCCTGAGCCGGCGGCGTGTGCGCGGCCAGCAGATGGTGCGTGCGGCTGGTGGCGAGGGCGGAGAAGATCGCCAGCCCCAGGGCGCCGCCGAGCTGCTGGGATGCGTTGAGCAACGCCGCGGCGAGCCCGGCCTTGTCTGCCGGCACCCCGGCGTTGGCGGCCGTGGTGACGCCGACGAACACCGGTCCGAAGCCGAGCGACAGCACCAGCATCCCGGGCAGCAGATCGCCGAGATAGGACCCGTGAGCGGGGATCCGCGACAGCCAGAACAGGCCACCGGCGGCGATCACCGCCCCGGTTACGATCACCGGCCGCGTCCCGACACGGGAGATCAGCTGGGAAGAGATGCCGGCGGCGATGCCGACCGCGAACGTCAGCGGGAGGTACGCCAGGCCGGTCTGGATCGCCGAGTACCCCAGGACGTTCTGCATGTACAGGGTCAAGAAGAAGAACAGCGCCAAGAAGCCGGCGAAGGCGATCAGCTGAGTGGCGTCGGAGAACCCCAGCCCGTTGATGCGGAAGATCGACAGCGGTGCCAGCGGGTTCTTGGCCCGCAGCTCGTTGACCACGAATGCCCCCAACAGCGCGAGGGCGACCGCGAGCTCGGCGATCGTCCGGCCCGCGCCCCAGCCGACGGTGGGTGCCTGCACCAGCGCGTATACGAGCAGCAGCATCCCGCCGGTGGCGAAGATCGCGCCGAGGAAGTCGAAGTTCCCCAGATGCGGGCGGCGACGGTCCCTGTCGATCAGCGCGTAGACGGCGGCGAGCACGAAGACGATGGCCACCGGGTTGACGAACATCACCCAGCGCCAGCCGGGTCCTTCGACCAGCAATCCCCCGAGCAGCACACCGGCCGCTGAGGCCAGCCCGCCGACGGCTCCCCACACTCCGAGCGCCTTGTTGCGGTCAGAGCCCTCTTTGAACGAGGTGGTGACGATCGAGAGTGCGGCCGGCAGGGTCATCGCCGCGCCAAGGCCTTGGGCGAGCCTGGCGGCGATCAGCAGCCCCGAGCTTCCGGCCAGTCCGCCGACCAGCGATGAGACCCCGATCACGGCTAGCCCGGCGACGAGCACGCGCCGGCGACCGAGCAGATCGGCGGCGCGGCCGCCGAGCAGCATGAACCCGCCGTAGGTCAGCAGGTAGCCGCTTGGGATCCACTGCAGGTCCTGCACCGAGAAGTGCAGCGCCCGTCGGATCGAGGGAAGCGCGATGTTGACGATCGAGGCGTCGACGAAGTCGACGAAGGCGATCGCGCACAGCAGAGCCAGCGTCAGCTTGCCGCGCCGGGTGGCGAGGAATGAGGGCTGAGGGGTTAGGGTCGACATGAAGGCCTTTCGTATGTAGAGTCGAATCTCCCGAATGCATATAGTATGAGAAACATAGCATATGGAAACTGGATCAGATGAAATCCGTATCACCTGAGCGCACCGACGAGATCCGGCGCCGCCAGCGCGCGACCGCCCAGATCCGAGACTCCCTGCGCGAGTTGCGAATCCAGCTCTCGCTGCTCAACTACCGAGTTGGGTCACAGCTCGGGCTCAAGGACGTCGACCTCGACTGCCTGGACATCCTCGACTCCGGCGGTCCGCTCAGCCCGAGCGCGCTGGCCCGGCGGGCCGGACTGCACCCGGCGACCATGACCGGCATCGTCGACCGCTTGGAGAAGGGCGGGTGGGTCGTCCGCGAGCGCGATCCCTCCGATCGCCGCGCGGTGCTGGTCCGGGTGGTCCGCGATCGCTACGCCGAGCTGCTGGGCCTCTACACCGGCATGAACCGGTCGATGAACAAGCTGCTGGCCGGCTACTCCGACGGCGAACTCGAGGCGATCGCCGACTTCATGAACCGGACGGTCGAGGCGGGACGTGCGGCGACCGACGATCTGGCCGGCGAGCGAGGCTGATGGGCGGCTCGGCCCGAGGTCACCCATGACCCGTGTGATCGCGTTCGACGTCAACGAGACGCTGCTGGACCTGGGGGCGCTGGATGAGCCGTTCGAGCAGCTCCTCGGGTCCACGCAGCTTCGCGGGCAGTGGTTTGCCCAGATGCTCCAGCTCTCGTTCGTCGGCGGGCTGACCGGCCAGTACCTGGACTTCACCACCGCCCAACGCGCCGCCCTGGAGATGGTGGCGCTGCGCGCCGGCCGGTCCGTCGGCGCCGAGACGGTGCGCCGGATAGTCGACCGGATGAGCTCGCTGCCCCCGCACCCCGAGGTTCCCGCTGCGCTGGCTCGCCTGCGCGAGACGCCGCTGAAGATCGCCGCGCTGACCAACTCCGTGCAGGCGGTGGCCGAGGCTCAACTGGGCAACGCGGGACTGCGAGATCTGTTCGATGCCGTGGTCTCCGCCGACAGCGTCCGGGCGCTCAAACCGGCGGCGGCCCCGTACCGCGCGGCAGCCCGGCAGTTCGACGTCGACATACGGCAGCTCCGCCTCGTCGCCGCTCACTCCTGGGACGTCTCCGGCGCGCTGGCGGCCGGAGCCCGGGCCGCGTTCGTGGCCCGGCCCGGGATGGTGCTCAGTCCGGTCGGCGCTCAGCCCGACATCGTGGGGCCCGACATCGCGGCCGTCGTGGAGCAGATCATCGACCGTGACGCGGCCGGCAGCCGGGCGTCTTGAGCCCGTTCAGGGCCTCGTCACGCTCTGGCTCAGGCGGCAAGCCCCGGTTGTGGTCAGCCGGAGCGCGC
This sequence comes from Solirubrobacteraceae bacterium, assembly GCA_036502145.1. GTDB lineage: Bacteria > Actinomycetota > Thermoleophilia > Solirubrobacterales > Solirubrobacteraceae > Palsa-465. The sequence continues at coordinate 41,432 of DASXZB010000119.1, forward strand.
GGTAGGGTCGCCTAAGCGATCCCGTCCTGTCGATGGCCGGGCCACTATCGAGGGGTGAGGGGTGAACATGGGGCTGGCAGTTGCGGTCACGCGGCGGTTCGCAATTGGGTTCGTTGGGGCGCTCGGCGGGCTGGGGATGCTCGCCGGGGTGGCGTCCGCCTACACGGTCGCCAACACAGCAGCCAATGCGGTTAGCTTCTACGCCGGGCTACCGGGGACGGTGTCCAAACAGGCGCCGACGCGCAAGATCTCAGGAGCCGCCACCGGCCTCCATGCCCCGATCGGGCTGGCCAGCTCGAACACCGGAGTCCTGTACGTCTCAAACCGGGGCGCCAACAGCATCACCGTCTATGCCGCCAGCGCGAACGGCAACGCCGCGCCCATACGCACGATCGCCGGAGCGTCGACGGGTCTGGCCGCGCCCGAGGGCGTCGCCCTGGACCGGGCCGGCCGCCTGTTCGTCGCCAACCTCAACGCCAACTCGATCACCGAGTACGCGGCTGGTGCCTCGGGCAACGTGGCGCCGATCGCCCGGATCGTGGGCGCCGCCACCGGCCTTGCCAAACCCAGGGGCATCGCCCTCGACGGAACTGGTCGCCTGTTCGTTGTCAACAACACGGCCGACTCCGTCACCGAGTACGCCCCGGCGGCGACCGGCAACGTCGTGCCGCAGCACACGATCCAGGGCGCGGCCACCGGACTCTCTGAGCCGGATTCGATCGTTCTGAGCTCGTTCGATGATCTGGTGGTCGGCAACGGTGGCCAGACGGATCTGACCGAGTATCTCGCCGGCGCCTCCGGGAACGCCGCGCCGTTTCGCACCATCGGGCCAATCAGCGGACTGATCACCCCTGGCGGCCTGGCACTCCCGGACGGAAACCACATCGTTGTCACGGGCACGGACTCCAATAGCGTCGAGAGCATCCTGCCGGACGCCACCGTTGTGGGCAGCAACTCAGGTTCGGGGACCGGGCTCAACCAGCCGACGGGCCTGCTGGTCAGCGTCCCCTTGACACTCGACGCGGCTGAGGCTCAGCAGCCCACGCTCACCGTGGGCAGGCCCTACGCCGAGCATGCACTGGCCTTCGGGGGTGTCTGGCCCTACACGTGGTCGGTGGCCTCCGGCACGTTGCCGGCGGGGTTGCAGCTCGACACCCACACCGGCGCCATCACCGGCACCCCGACCACCGCTGGGGGCGGCACGGTCGTCATCAGGGTGACCGATTCGGCGGCCACGCCGGCCTCGGCCACGAACACCCGCACGTACACAGTCAACCCCGCGATTCAGCCCGCGGTCTACGTCTCCAACGGCGCGAACACCGCCATCAACGCGTTCGCGCTGACGTCCTCGGGCAACGTCGCCCCCTGGACGACGTTCGGCCCGGCCAATGGCCTCGACGCGGCCTCCGGGGTCGCCTTCGACGCGCAGGGGCACCTGTTCGTCGCCAATTACGACGCCGGCAACATTCGCGAGTATCCCGCCGGCGTCGCCAAGCCGCCGATCGCCACCCAGAGCGGTCTGACCACGCCCACCGGGATCACGGTCGGGGCACAGGTGGTTGTGACCCAGCAAGCGGCCAACACGGTGACCGGTTTCTCCTACGACACCACCTCAGGGCTGTTGGGGGGTCACGCCTTCGACCTCGTCGGCCCGGACACCGGCCTCAGCGCTCCGGATGGCGTCGTGTTCGCCGGCGGCATGTTGTGGGTCGCCGACTACGGGAGTGACTCGTTGACCGCCTACCGCCTCGGCGCTTCCGGTGACGCAAAGCCTGCGGCCAGGATCACGGGGCCGGCGACCGGGCTCTCGAACCCAGAGGGCCTCGGGGTCAACACCAACGGCGACCTGCTGGTGGCCAACCAGTTCGGCCCGTCGGTCACGGAATACTCGCCGACGGCGTCGGGCGACGTCGCCCCCGTGCGGACGATCGCCGGGGCCAGCACGGGGCTCAGCGGTCCCGCCAGCGTCGACGTCGATACCCAGGGTCGTCTCTATGTCGCCAACGGCTTCGCCAACACGGTGCTGGTGTTCGCCGCCAACGCCTCCGGCAACGCCGCGCCGGTGACGACCTACGGCGGACCGAACACCGGCATCGCCGGGCCGACGGCACTCGCGGTGACCCCACCGCTGTCGATCCTCACCGCCAGGCTGCCACGCGGACGAGCCAGGCACCACTACCGCGTGAAGCTCCGCGCCGCCGAGGGCACGACGCCGTATCGCTGGTCGCTGCGCCGGGGACGGCTGCCGCGAGGCCTGCACCTATCGCGGCGAGGGGTTATCTCGGGGGTGCCGAAGCGTGCGGGGCGCTGGCGGTTCACAGTGCGGGTGCGAGACGCCTCACGCCGGCGAGTGTCGGTTACGCGGCGGCTGCAGCTGACCATCGAGCGGCGCCACCGGCCCCACCGATCGCGCCGTCGGCGGCGGTGATCAGCGCGGGGCCGTGGCCACCGGCTGGATGTGCGAGACGAGCCGTCCCTCGACGAGCGCATGGACGGCGAAGCACGGCGGCTCGCGCACGAAGCGCAGCTCCTCGGCCTCGAAGTCGAGCGCCAGCTGCACATCGGTGCTGGGGATGGCCAGCACCGGCGTTCCGCTCAGCTCACCGATGATCGCGCGGTGCACGTGCCCCGCGGCGATCAGCTGGACCTGCCGGCGGCGGGAGACGATCTCGGCGAGGGCCCGGCGTTCGTCCTCTGGGATCCCGATCGCGTCCATCGCCGGGATTCCCGTGAGCAGCGGGGGATGGTGCATCGCCAGCAGCGTGGGGGCGCCTCGGTCCGCGTCCAGGACGCGGTCGAGCCAGTCCAGGCGAGCAGCATCGAGCTGGCCGCCGGCCTGTCCGGGGCGCTGGGTGTCGACCGCCACCAGCCGGACCGGTCCGAGCTCCGCGACGTAGCTGAGACCCGCGCCGTTCCCTTCGGGAATCGCAAACCGCCGGCGCAGGCGACCTCGGTCGTCGTGGTTGCCGGGCAGGACGTACAGCGGTGCATCCAGCACATCGAGTACCGCGCGGGCCTGCTCGTATTCGGCGTCATCCGGGGTGCTGGCGATATCGCCGGAGACGATCACCGCATCGGGACCTGACGGCAACGTCGCACCGACCGCGGCGACGGCGGCCGCCAGCGCCGCCAACGGGTCCTCGCTCCACGAGGCGCCGATGTGCGGATCGGTCAGCTGGACGATCGTAAACGCCACTAGCGGGACACCCTAGTGGTCAGGAACCCCGCAGCGCGTTGGCGCTCGACGGGCCCCGACTCCACAGCACCAAAAAAGTGCCCACGTACGCACTCGGACGCGGCGTGGGCCCCGAAATGCAGCCAGTTTGCCCGCGGCATTGCCGGGTAGAACCCCGGCTACGAAGGAACGGAAAAGGAGTGATGGAGATGGGGAAGGACGTTTCCGACGTCCTGGGCACCGCAATCGGCAATGCCGCGCGCGAGGCGATCCAGGGCGTTTCAACCAAGTCACGTAAGAAGTCCAATGGTTCGCTTCCCGGTGGAAAGGGCCTGGCCGCCGGCGCCGCTGGCGTCGGCCTGATGGCCCTGGCGCCGCTGGCCGGCAAGGGCGTCAGCAAGCTCGTGTCCAACGCGGCTGACAACAGTGCCAGCAAGCTCAAGGAAGCCGGCGAAGGAGCCCTCGAAGACGCGGGCGGAAAGCTCAAAGAAGGCGTCAAGGACTCAGTACCCGGCGCGGGACTGCTCTCGAAGCTCGGCGGCGGCGATGGTGGCGGCGGCGGCGGCGGAAAGTCCGGCGGTCAGCCTGGCGTCGGCAAGGGACGGCGCATGCCGGTCCAACAGGACATCGACATCGGCGTGCCGATCAGCACCGTCTACAACCAGTGGACACAGTTCGAGGAATGGCCGAAGTTCATGCACCGGGTCCAGCAGGTCTCGCAAGAGGACGAAACCCACGTTTCGTTCAAGACCAAGATCTGGGGCAAGACGAAGGAGTTCAAGGCCGAGATCGTCGAGCAGCGACCCGACGAGCGGATCCAGTGGAAGGTCGCCGAAGGCGTCACGCACGCCGGGGTGGTCACGTTCCACGAGCTCGGGCCACGGTTGACTCGGGTCGAGGTCAATCTCGATGTACAGCCCGGATCGCTGATCGAGAAGGCGGCTCGGGGGATGCGGTTCGTCAAACGCGCCGTGCGCGCAGACCTCGCTCGCTTCAAGGCATACGTCCTGATGGAGGAAGAGGAAAGCGGCGAGTGGCGCGGTGAGATCGAGGATGGCGAGGTCAAGCAGAAGAGCTCCTCGCGGGGGGGCAGCGGGTCCTCGTCGAGTCGCAGCCGGTCGTCGTCGAGTGGTGGCCGGTCCTCGTCGGGGAGCAGCCGCGCTTCGAGCGGCAGCCGCTCGTCAGCGAGCAGTCGCAGCCGCGGATCCTCCAACGGCCGCAGCCGGTCCTCGGGCAGCAACTCCGGATCGTCGAACGCTCGCAGCAGCCGGTCCTCGAGTGGAAGCTCTGGCTCGGGACGCAGGCGGAGCGGCTCGCGCTCCTAGCGAGGTCGAGATCATGCTCGGCATAGTCAAGAAAGCCGTCGGCGAGCGGTTGAGCGGAGATCGGCCTTCGCCGGTCCGCGCGATCTTGGCGTCCGTCGTCACCGGCGTGGTGGCGGCGGGCGTCACCTACAAAGTGCTGCGCGGTTAGCGATGGCTCGTAAACGGATGCGAGACGCCGTGAAGATCGACGTCAACCGCGTCGCCACCGCCGCCATCGAGGCGGCGCTGGGAGACCAGCAGCAGCGCCAGCCTCGAAAGCATCATGCGGTACGCGCATTGGCCGCCGGCGCGGCTCTGGCGGCCGCCGCGCGGGTGGGTCAAAAACACGTCCCCCGCGCGGCCAAGCTGCCGCTGAAGATGGGACTGGACAAGATCGGCGACAAGCTCGGCGACGCGGCCAACATCGATCAGTTCACGGATTCGCTGCGGGAGCGCTTCGCGGGTCTGGGAGGTAACGGCGAGCACGAGGACGACTACGAGGACTACGGCCCCGAGGACGAGATGGACGAGGAGCCCGAGGGCGACATGGACGAGGAGCCCGAGGACGAGATGGACGAGGAGCCCGAGGACGAGATGGACGAGGGGCCCGACGACGACGAGCCCGAGGGCGAGATGGACGAGGAGCCCGAGGACGACGCCGAGCCCGAGGACGACGCCGAGCCGCAGGACGACGCAGAGCCCGACGACGACGACGAGCCTCCTCCCCAGGACGAAGACGACGGGTCCGACGAAGACGACCCCCGCGGCGAAGGCGACGAGGAGCTCGAGCCTGAGGACGACCTCGACGAAGAGCCAGAGGATCAGGACGGTGAACAGCCCGACGCGATCGCCGCCGGGATCGAAGCGGCCCGGAACGGCCGTGGCTCCGGAGACACCCCTGACCTGGTGCAGGTCCTCGGGGAGAGTCATTCGCGACCGCCGGCGATGGCAAAGGCATCGCGGCGGGTCGACCCCGCGGCGCAGCCGCCCCGGCCGGGCAAACGGCAGTCCCGCGATCAGGACTCGGACGCATCGGCTGACGACCGCTCGCAGAAGTCCCGTGGCCAGGGTTCCCAGAAGCAGCAGGGAGGCCGTGGTCAGCGGTCCCAGAAGCAGCCGGGATCCCGCTCAGGCGGCGCTGCGCGCAAGAGCACGAAGTCCAACTCGAAGTCGAAGTCGACGGCCGGTCGCAAGTAACCGGCTGGGAGGTTTTCGATGGCGCGGATTCAGAACAAGCAGGGCGACCAGAAGAACGAGAGCAAGCAGGACGAGGCGGACCGCTACCGGCAGGCGGCGGAGGACGCACTGCAGCAGCTGGATTGGACGATCGGCTACCTGCACGGGATCCGCAAGACCGGGATCTCTAAGGCGCTGGCGAAGAACCGCTCGTTCATCCGCAGTCACCTCATGCACGAACCCGACGAGGGCGTGCCAACCCAACAGACCGAAGAGACCTAGGCAAGGAAGGGAGATCACGGTATGTCGATATCGACACCACGGGGATACGTCGAGCGGCCGCGGCCGAGTGGGCTTGCGGACGTCATCGAGGTAATCCTGGACAAGGGGTTGGTGATCGACGCCTATGTGCGCGTATCGCTGATCGGGATCGAGATCCTGACCATCGACGCCCGGATCGTGATCGCCAGCGTGGACACTTATCTGCGCTTCGCCGAAGCGGTCGGTCGCATGGATATCGCCCAGGACGACCAGTCCGAGGGGCTGCCGCAGCTGATCGAGTCGATGACCTCGGGCGGGGCGGAATCGAAGACCAAGGGAGCGATCGAAGGGATCAAGGACAAGTTGACCGGCGGCGACGACGACGATGACGGCGACAGCCGGCAGCGGAGCGGTTCGCGATCCGGCTCGTCCTCCTCGCGCTCGCGTTCCTCCTCCGGCTCGTCATCGTCCGGTTCGCGATCGCGCAGTCGGAAAGACAGCTAGCTGGTGCCGGCGCTCGACGACGCCGTGTACGTCTATGGCGTCTCGCCGAAGTCGGAGTACGCCCCGGTCGCGGTCAACGGCGTCGAGGATGCTGAGGTGCGGACCGTCGAGCACGCCGGTCTGGTGGCGCTGGCCAGCCGGGTCGAGAGCGGGACGCTGGCCGCCCGCGACGTGCGGGCGCACTGGCGCGTGCTGGAGCAGGCCTTCGAGCAGGGGACGGTCCTGCCGGTGCGCTTCGGCACCGTGATGGAGAGTGAAGAGGCGGTTCGCGTGCGGCTGCTGGAGCCCAACGCAGACCATCTGTCCGGCCTGCTCGAGCAGATGGCCGGACTGGTGCAGCTCAACGTCAAGGGTGGCTACGACGAGGACCGGCTGTTGCGCGAGATCGTGCGCAGCACGCCGGCGATCGCACGACTGCGTGAGCGAGTCCGCTCCCGGCCGGAGGGGACCGCACCGCCGGCTGAGCAGATCGCGCTGGGTCAGCTGGTCGAGCGCGAGATAGCGCAGCGCCGCGCCGTCGACGGAGCGGACGCGCTGCGTGCGCTCGAGCCACTTGCCGTGGCCGCGCGCGAGGAGCAGGTCGGGCACCCCAACGCTTTCAACCTCGCCTTCCTGGTGGACCGCGAGCGAGTCGACGCGTTCAGCGATGCCGTCGGCGCTCTGCGGGACAAGTTCGGGGACAGGGTCGAGATCCGTTACATCGGACCGGTGCCCCCGTTCAGCTTCGCCGAGGCCGACCTGAACATGGGAGGCTAGGCATGGGGCTGATCACCGGTTTGCTGACGCTGCCCCTGGCGCCGGTTCGCGGCACCATCTGGATTGCCGAACTGCTGCAGAGAGAGGCCGAAAACCAGGAGTACGACGAGTCCTCGATCCTGGCCAGGCTGGCTGAGCTCGAGGCGGTGCGAGAGCAGGGCGAGTTCAGCGAGGAGGAGATCGAGGAGGCTGAGAACGCCCTCGTGGAGCGTCTGATCGAGCTTCGCGGAGTCGGCGGACAGGAGGGATATGGCGGATTCGAGTGATGATGGCGACCTGTCGGCCCTGGAGCTGGCGCGGGCCGCGCTGACCACTGTGGAGGAGCTGACCGGCTACCGCTCCGAGGCGGCCACCGGCCTGGAATGGGACGGCGAGTCGTGGTGCGTGACCGTGGAGGTACTCGAGATGGCGCGGGTTCCGAACACCACCGATGTCCTCGGGTCCTATCAGGTCCGGCTCGATGGCCAGGGGACGCTGCGCGGATACAAGCGGGTGCGGCGCTTCGTGCGCGGCGAGGCGCGGGAGGAGCAATAGCAATATGGACCGGAGAGACCTTCCGGCACGCAGTCTCAGCTCTCTACCGGGTCACCCGGAGACGCAGACGAATCTCGCCGACATCCTGGAGCGAGTGCTCGACAAGGGGATCGTGATCGCAGGGGATATCCAGATCAACCTGCTCGATATCGAGCTCCTGACGATCAAGCTGCGTCTGCTGATCGCCTCGGTCGATCGCGCTCGGGAGATGGGGATCAACTGGTGGGAGAGCGACCCGTCGCTGCAGAAGGTCGGTCCCGACGACTCGGGCGACAAGCGGCTGGAGCAGGAGAACAAGGAGCTGCGAGAGCGGCTCGAGCGCCTGGAGCGGCGCCTGGGCGCCGGAGACGACGCGGAGGCAGGTAGTGAGTCGGACTCAAAAGCCCGGTGACGCACTCGGCCGGTGGGCGTCCGAGCGTGCTCCCGCGATCCTTGCCCAGGCCGAAGCAGAGGCCGTAGCGGCGCTCCGCGACGCCCTGGTGACGGCGGCGACCGGGGGCGGTCGTGCCACGCCGGCGGTGGCCCGCGATGACCGGCCGGATACTCCGATCCGGCCGCCGGCGCCGGAGACCGAGCCCGAGTCGGGGTCCGAACGGGCCGAGCAGGGCGAGCTGCTGTGGGCCTACTGCGTGCTGCGAGAGGCCGATCCCCATCCGCCGGAGCTGACGGGCGTCGACGGGCAGCGCACGGTGCAGCGTGAGCGGGCATCCGGCCTGGTGGCGCTGGTCAGTCCGGTGCCGCGCGCGCAGTTCGCCGCCGAGCCATTGCGGCGCAACCTCAATGACCTCACGTGGCTCGAGCGCGTGGCGCGCCGGCACGAGGCGGTCCTCGAGGCCACCCTGGCGGTGAGCACGATCGTTCCGCTGCGTATGTGCACCCTGTACGAGAGCGCCGACAGCGTCCGGGCGATGCTGGAGCGAGAGCACAGCTCATTCGCCGAGGCGCTCGCCGCCCTGGACGGGCGGCTGGAGTGGGCGGTGAAGGTGCTCATCGACCGCGCCAGGCTCATGGAGGTGGCGCGGACACGGGGCGACCCGCAAGGACTGGAGCAGGAGCAGGAGGCCCGGGGCGAAGGCGGCGCGTACATGCTGCGGCGGCGACTGGAAAGGGCGCAGCGGGCGTCCGTTGATTCGCTGGCCGCCGAGGTGGCCGAGCGAGTCCACGCCCGGCTGCAGGATTGGGCCATCGACGCCACCACGCGCCCGCCCCAGAATCGCGAGCTGGCGGGCTACAGCGGCGAGATGGTCCTCAACGCCGCCTATCTGGTCGAGCGCGATCGCACCGACGAGTTGCGCCAGCTGGTGGCCGAACTGGAGGAGCACCACCGCGAGCTCGGCGCTCAGATCGAGCTCACCGGACCGTGGCCTCCCTACAACTTCGTACCCGGCGGCGGGGCCGCCGCATTGGCGTGACGACGATCGCCGAACGCGACGTTGCGCTGATCGATCTCATCGATCGGCTGCTGGGCGGCGGAGTGGTGATCTTCGGCGACATCACGTTGGCGGCTGCCGACGTCGACCTGGTCTACGTCGGACTCCGTGCCCTGGTGGCGTCGGTGGCCACGGCCGAGGACAAGGGGATGCTGCCGCGGCTGGGCAGCGCGCTGTGATCGCGCTGTACGCGATCACCGATCATCCGGGCCCGCCGCTGCCGGACCTGGCGCCGCTGCAGGCAGTGGCGAGCCGTGGCCTCGCCGCCGTCTGGGCGCCGGCCCCGGAGGGCGAGGTCACCGCCGACATGTTGTGGCGCCACGAGCGGGTCGTGGAGGCGTTGATGGATCGCCGCGACGTACTCCCGATCCGCTACGGCACCCGCGTCAGCGACGAGGCGGCGGCCGCCGAGGCGATCGAGGCAAATCACGAGCGGCTGCTCAAGTCGCTGGAGTTCGTGCGCGGCGCCGCCGAGGTGGCCGTACGAGCCCTGACAACGGACCGTCGGGCCGCGCCGATGGACCCGGCCGGTGCCAGCACCGGCGCCGAGTATCTGCGCGCACGGGCGCACGAGCTCGCCGCTCAGGCTGAGGCGGCCCGG
>DASXZB010000120.1:0-37527 GCA_036502145.1 Solirubrobacteraceae bacterium
ACCCCCGGGCGCGCCCCCGATGACTAATTCCCCTGAGGACACGTCGGGCTCGACGCGCATCGGCTGCGGACCGACCACGCCCGCCCGGACTTGACGCCACGGCCGACGGGTAACCTCGGCCTGTGAGTCCCAACGTCGCTCGCGCCCGGTGGCGGCTGGCCGTCCGCCTGATCACCGCGGCCCTGGTCTGGTCGCTCGGCCTGGTGCTGGCCGCGCTGCTGGTCCCGGCCTACGACGGCCAGACGGTGACCAGCTCCCGCGGTCTGTCGCTGACCAGCGCGACGCTGGTCCAGGTCCACGGCGCCAAGGCGCTGATCCTGGCCGCGATTCCGACGGTGGCGTCGATCGTCGTCGGGGTGGTCGTCTACCGCCGGCGGGCCACGGGCGCGCGCTGGACCGAGATCGCGGCCTGGACTACGGTCGCGGCCCTGGGCGTGGTCGCCCTGCTGGGGATCCTCTCGATCGGCGCGTTCATGATCCCGGTGGTGATCCTCCTGGGCCTGAGCGTCCGTCTGGTGCCACCGCCCCAGGCCACGGCACCGCCTCGACCGACCGCCCAGGCGCCCGCCACTTGAGTACAGCCTCTCCCCAGAGCTTGACGCTGGCGCCCGACGGCGCGATCCCCAATTCCGTCCTGCCGGTGCTCATCTACCACGACCTGGAGCTGGCCGGCGATCCCGCCCGCGCCGAGACCGGCTTTGCCGACAACGGCTGGTGGGGCTCCTGGCGCGACGGCATCTTCCCCTTCCACCACTTTCACTCCACCGCGCACGAGGTGCTGGCAATCGTCGCCGGCCACGCCAGCGTGGCGCTGGGAGGCCCACACGGGCAGACCGTCGGCGTGGAACGTGGTGACGTGGTCGTGCTGCCGGCCGGGACCGGCCACTGCAACCAGGGCGCCAGCGACGACCTGCTGGTGGTGGGGGCCTATCCCGAGGGGATGGACTGGGACCTGCGCCGGGGCGACCCCGGCGAATACGAGCAGGTGGTCGCCAACATCGCCGCGGTCCCGCTTCCCGGCTCGGACCCGGTGCACGGTGCCGGCGGCCCGCTGACCGAGCTCTGGCGGCCGGACGGCTGAACGGGAGCAGCAGCGGGCAGTGACCGCCAAGCCGCCCCGCATTGCGACGATCGGCGTCTACTGCTTCACGGCCGAGACGTTCATCGAAACGCTGCAGGCAGCCGAGGTCAGGCTGCTGGTAGACGTGCGCCAGCGCCGTGGCGTGCGCGGTCCCCAGTTCGCTTGGGCCAACGCTCAACGCCTCCAGAGGCTGCTGGCCGATGCCTCGATCGCCTACAGCCACCACCTCGAGCTGGCGCCGACCACCGAGCTGCGCCAGCTCCAGTACCGCGAGGACGACCGCAACAAGGTCGGCAAGCGCTCACGGGAGGTCCTGGCCCCCGAGTACGCCCGGCGCTACACCGAGGAGATCCTCGACCCAGCGCCGCTTGAACCGGTGCTCGACGAGCTGCGGGCAAGCGGCCCGCCAGCGCTGTTCTGCGTGGAATGCGCGGCGGCGGCGTGTCATCGGTCGCTGCTGGCGGAGCGGCTGGCCGAGCGCTACGGCCTGGCCGTCGCCCACCTTGGCCCGCCGCGTCAGCGGCTACCGGCCGCGTAGCGCAGAATCGACAGGTCGGTGAGCCACTCGACCGGAGCCCGGTCGTCGGTGTACACCGACCCGCCGCGCAGCGCCGGCCCCAGTCGCTGCGCCACGGAGGCGTCGAGACCTCGCAGATCGCGCGGGAGATCGGCCTGAGCAGCGATCAGCGGCGCGGCGGATAGAGGCCGCAAGCTCCCCACCACCAGCGAGTTGGTGGCGCTGACCCGGTCGCGGATCACCACCGGAAAGACCGCGTGCATCGTCGCCGAGACGACCTTCTCCAATGAGTCCGAGCCGGGGATGTGGCCGACGTTGATGATCACCGTCCCCCCGGGGTTCAGGTGCCGGCGCACGGAGGCGAAGAACTCCCGGGTGACCAGGTAGAACGGGATATAGGGCTGGCGATAGGTATCGACGAAGACCGAAGCGTATTTGGCATTGCTCGCGGCCAGCCATGGCCGGGCGTCGGCGGTGTACAGATGCAGGCGCGGGCCTCGCAGGCCGAAATAGCGTCTCCCGATCGTGCTGAGCTCGCCGTCGAGTTCGACGGCGTCCACCCGGGTGGAGGGGAAATAGTGACCGTAGGCCCTCGCGATCGTGCCCGCAGCGTCTCCCAGGATCGCGATCCGGCGCGGCCGAACGGAACCATCAGCCCGGGGAAGGATCAGGAAGTCATCCCAGTAGCCGCCCGTCAGATAGCTCCGGGGCCGGTAGAGCGAGTGGACCGCCACTCCCTCGTTGAGCTGAAGCCAGCGCTCGCCGCTGGGGAACTGGAGCACGCGCGCGTACTGGTATGGAGTCTCCGTCGAGTAGATCACCCGTGCGCCCGGCGTATCGGATCCGATCGCCGCCGGCGGCACCGCGAACAGCGCCCCGACAGCGAGCGGCACGAGCAGGAAGCGGCGCGAGCCGATTCCCGGGGCCGACACCAGCGCGAGCGCGAGCGCGAAGACCAGAAACGTCCGGTGGGTCCCGATCAATGGAATCAGCAACAGCGCAGCCAGGAAGGTCCCCAGCAGCGAGCCGGCGGTCGAGATCGCGTACAGGCCGCCGGTGACCGTGCCGGTGTCGCTGACGCGTCCGACGGCCAACCGGTTGACATAAGGAGCGACGGTGCCGAGCAGCATCACCGGCACTGCCACCAGGACCAGCACCGCGCCCAGCGAACCCAGGAAGCCTCCGACCGACAGCGAACCGAGCGCGTTGACCGACAGGCGAAGGAAGGGGTTGGCGACGAACGGGACGAGCGCGAGCAGGGTCGCCGCCAGCAGCACGATCGCGCATAGCCCCTTCAGGTCCGCGCGCCGGTCGGCCAGCCGCCCACCGACCGCATAGCCCACCGACAGCGCCACCAGCACGGTGGCGATCGTGTTGGCCCAGATGATCGTGGACTCGCCGAAATAGGGCGCCAGCAACCGGGTGGCCGATATCTCGGCGCCGAGGCTGGCGGCTCCGACCACGAAGGCGATACTGCGGATCACCAGCGGCCTGACCCGCTGCTCCCCCGCCGGGGGCTGCCGCGTATCCGGTGAGGATCCGTCGATGGCTGCGACACCGCGGTCGGTAGTGCTGGCGCTCACCGCAGCGAGACCGTAGCGCCGTGCGTCCCGCGGCGCGCCGTCGGTCTGAACGCCGCCCCTGGCTCAGCCAGGCCCGCGACCGAATCCGGGGCGCGCCGGACCGAGCTCGGCGAGCAGCACCGTGCCCGATAGCCGGCCCAGCACCCCCGCCAGGCCGAACACCGGCTCATGGAGCGGATCGACGATCCGCGGGTTGTGCAGCTCGTAGGTGCGGCCGGCTCGAACCACCAGCGCCTCCCCGGAAAGCACGTTGCGCACCCAGTCTGACTCCTCGCCGTAGAGCACCACGATGGCCAGCCGCCGGCCTCGCTTGTAGGCGTTGACCGGCGTCCGGTAAAGACGGCCTGAGCGACGGCCGCGGTGGCAGACGATCACCCACGGCGGCAGCAGCCAGGCATACTGGCGCTGCAGCGGGTTGGTGACGGCGCGATTGAAGCGGGCCACCCGCCGCGAGAGCTTCAGTGCCACCGCTCGAGCGTACCGGCCACCCCTCGTCGCAGCCCCTGTACCCTGGCACGAGCGATGGCGTACGCCGATGAGACTCCGCGTATGGCGGGCGGGATCAACGAGCACAGCTCTGCCCTGGCTCAGGAGTGGCGCCGGCTGACACGGGCGGCCACGGCGGTGGCCCTGTTCACGGCGCCGGCCTTCTTTCTGATCCTGTTCGACTCCAACCATCTGGGGCTGGTGCTGTCGCTGATCGTGACGGTGATCGCGGTGGTGGCGTTCCGCGGACTGGTCGAGGTCGTGTCCCGCAAGCTGATCCCATCGCCGAGCCTGTACGGCGCCGATGCCAGCCTCAAGGAGCAGGACATCGTGGCCCGGCGGCGCTACTGGTTCTGGCGGGGAAAGTTCCGCCGACTGCCGGTCTACATCCTGATCGTGCTGGCGCTGCTCGCCCTCTGTCAGCTGCTGTTCTCCTTCGCGGGCGTCAGCGCCCCGTTCTTCAATCCGTTCGACGGGCTGCGACAGATCTTCCCGCCCGACACGCTGCCCCAGCTGGGACTGGTGTTCATTCAGCTGCCGCTGCTGTTCTTCGTCAACTTCGCCATCTTCTTCGGGCCGTTCCTGTTCTTTGCGGTGCGCCAGATCCGGGGCTACGAGCCCGGCGACGCCACCTGGGGGGTCAAGATCGACGACGTCCGCGGTCAGGCCGAGGCCAAGGAGGAGATCACGCGCGTGATCACGCTCTGGCAGTCCGGCGAGGAGTTCGAGAAGGCCGGCGGCAAGCGCGAGCGAGGCCTGCTCTTCCTGGGCGCGCCGGGCACCGGGAAGACGATGATCTCAAAGGCGATCGCCACCAACTTCAACTGCCCGTTCGTGACCATCCCGGGCTCTGGCTTTGCCGGCATGTTCATCGGGATGGACGCGATCACGGTCCAGTTCCTGGCTCGCAAGGCGCGCAAGCTGGCCGCCAAGTGGGGCGGGCAGTGCATCGTGTTCATCGACGAGATCGATGCCGTCGGCATGCGCCGCCAGGCGCTGCAGGGCGGGTTCGGAGCCACCGGCGACGACCCCACCTCGATCCACGACTTCTGCTTCTACGGCCCCAACGGGTCGATCACCTCGAGCGGGGACCTGGTGATCGAGTCACGGGCCTGGCGCGAGAAGCTGTTCGCCCAGCGGGCCGAATCGCCGGGCAGCGGCTACTCGACGTTCATCCAGCGCGCGGCCGAGCGGTTGCAGCGCCTCTACCCCGGCTTCGGGATGGGCGGCGGCATGGGCGGCATGGCGCTCAACCAGCTGCTGGTGGTGATGGACGGGATCGACGAGCCGCCGCTGATGCGCAAGATGTTCACCAACCGCTTCAACACCTTCCTGGACGCGATGTTCTTCGTCCCCAGCAAGCTCGGCAAGGTGCGGCTGCGGTTGCACCCTCCGCGGCCCCGCAAGGAGCAGATCTACTTCATCGGCGCCTGCAACGTACCGATCACCGTGCTCGACCCGGCCCTGACCCGGCCGGGCCGGATGGGTCGCCACATCTGGTTCCGCACGCCGACCAAGGAGGATCGGCTCGACATCCTGGATCTGTACCTGGGCAAGGTCGCCCACGAGCCCGATCTCGATACCGACCGCCGCCGCGACGAGCTGGCCCGGATCACCAACGGCTACTCACCGTCGATGATCGAGCAGTGCTGCTCGATGGCGCTGACGATTGCCCACACCGAGGGGCGCCGGGAGTTCGCCTGGCGCGACATCGTCGAGGCGATGACCACGGTCGAGACCGGCACCGCGCAGAACATCGAGTACATCCAGGAGGAGACCCGCGCCGTGGCGATCCACGAAGCCGGCCACGCCGCGGCCGGCCACATCTTCCTCGAGAAGGACGTCCTCTCCACGCGCCTGTCGATCCGCAAGCGCGGCGGCTCGCTGGGCCACTACCAGAGCATGGAGAAGGACGAGCGCTTCTCGCACTTCCGCAGCCGGGTGATGGGCGGGCTGATCATGACGCTCGGGGCGATGGCCGCCGAGCACGTCTTCTACGGGGAGAACTCCCAGGGCGTCAGCGGCGACGTGGCCAGCGCCACGGCCACCGCCGCGGCGATGGTCGGGGTCTGGGCGATGGGGCCCGATCCGGTTCACATCTCGGGCAGTTTGGAGCTCGACGACGACGCCGAGGACGTGCTCAGGCGACTCGAGAAGATCGGCGCGACGATCATGAACCGGGCCAGCGGCTCGGGCCTGCTCGGCGACGATCCGGTGGGCTCGATCCTCCGCAACCAGGACAAGAAGCGGGCCGCGGCCCAGATCATCGGACAGGCTTACGTGACCGCCTACGCGCTGATGTCGGCCAACCGGGACGCGCTGGAGCGCATCGCCGATGAGCTGGTCGAGCGCAAGGAGCTGCACGGCGACGAGGTCGGTGAGCTGCTCGACAGCGTCGGCCTGCAGCGGCCAAGGCTCGATCTGATGGACCCCGGCACGTGGCCGAAGGTATGAGCGAGCTGCCCCAGCCCACGCGGTCGACCGACGATCACGCCGTCTCCAGTGGTGTGGGCACCGGCAAGTCCTCGACGCGAGCCGGCCGCCGCTGGCAGCGCTCGCAGTCCTCGCCGCACTCCAGCAAGTTCCGGACCGCCACCGCGATCCTGATCGGCTTGGCGCTGGCCGCGATCGTGATCACGGTGGCGATCGCGTCCAAGGGCCGCCAGGGACACTCCACCCAGCAGTGGTCGAGCTGGCAGCCCTCCGACAGCGGGACGGTGGGCGCGCGCGACATCGCCGACTACGTCGCCCCGTTCTACCGGATCTCGTCGGTCGACCAGCTGGCGGTGGTTACGGTGGTCAACCTGGAGAGCTCGACCGCCGCCGCCGCGGCGCAGCAGGCAGCGGCCAGCGGCACCACCCCCAACGCCAGCACCAGTGGCCTCCAGGTCGCGGTCCACCCCAACCCCACCTCGAGCGCCGTGTCGCTGCTCAACGGCAACACGATCGCCTACAACCTGTGTGGGATCGGGGGCAAGGGCTGCGCGATCGGCGTCGGCACGGCATCCAGCAACCGCCTGCTGCTGCTCCGCCGCGAGGCGCTCGAGCTCGCGCTGTACACGTTCAAGTACATCCACGGGATCCAGAACGTGATCGCGATCCTTCCCCCCGGCAGGACCACCCAGACGAGCACCCTGACCAAGCGGCTGCCGACCTCGGACTCGGTCACCAAACCGCTCGACATCGCCGTCCTGTTCGTGCGCCCGGAGGTCGGACCGCTGCTCGAGCAGCCGCTCTCAGCGACCTTCCCGGAGCCCAATCCGCCGACCGTGGCCGAGATGTCGCGCGCGCCCGAGGCCGGGCTGGTCGATCAGATAACCGCCCGCGGCCTGTTCTCTGAGCACCTCCAGCAGGCCCAGGACGGCTCGAACCTCATCGTCCTGGATCCGCTTCCACCCCAGTAGCCGGCTCGTAGCCGGAGCATTGCCTGACCGGAAGCCGCGGGTAACGGGGGAAGCGCTCGGGCTCGTCACGGGAGCGCCGGCACAGCGAGAACACCGATCCGCGGGTGGTGCGGACGATCTGCTGGTGGCGACAGCTGTCGCACAGACCGGCCGGCGGAGGGGGCTCGCGCGGCTCGTGCTCAGAGCTCAAAGCCCCGCGGGTCCCGAGGCCAGCGCGATCACCAGCGCGAGCAGTGCCGTTCGCCTCATCGCGTCAACTCCTCAAGCGTCAGCGCAAATGAACCGTATTTCTTACCGGTGACCTGGCTCAAGGCCAGCTCGCAGGTCCGGTTGCTCGAGACGCACGCCCCGAACTGCCGCTCGCCGATCTCATCGACAACTTCCTGCAGCGCGGCCGCCGGAAGCTCGGGATGGAGCAGGCCGCGGTCGCCGGCCATGCCGCAGCAGCGGGTGGCGGCCGGCACCACCACCTCCGCGGCCATCGCAGCCGCGATCGCGCTCAGCTTGGCCGATGAGCCGAGGTGCGCCGAGGCGCAGGTGGGGTGCACCAGGATGCGGTCCAACCGTCGGCGCAGGGTGAGACGCTGCAGCAGCCGATCGTGGACCCAGGCCACGGAGTCCAGCACCTCGATCCCGTCGAGACCCAAGTTCTCGACCACCCCCAGCGTGCAGGAGCTGGCGTCGACCACCACCGGCAATCGTCCGTCCTCGCTCCAGCGCCGCAGCGCGTCGCCGGTCCGGCGGGCCATGCGCTCCAGCCCCGCCCGGTGGCCCTTCGAGCTCCACGGGGTGGCGCAGCAGTGACCGGCGACGTCGTCGGGGATCCACAACGGCAGCCCGGCCCGGGCCGAGACGGCGACCAGCGCCTCGGGGACGGTCGGGCCCGGCGGCTCGTCGCGCCCCCCGTCGAACACCCGGTTGATGCACGCCGGCAGATACACGGCGAACGCCCCGGCGCGCTCGGTCCGGGGCAGACGGCCCGGGGCGGCGCGCGGAAGGCTCTCGCTCCAGGCCGGGATGAGATCCGCGGCCCCGCCTCGGCGGGCCAGCGCCGGCAGCGCGGCGGCGGCCCGCTCACCGAAGCCGCGCGACAGAAGGCCGCCGGCGCGCAGCCCGCCCCGGGCGACGCGCTCGACTGTCGCGTAGCGCTGCGCCGCCGCCGCCGCCACCTGCTCGGACCGTTCGCCGTGCCGGCGACGGCGTAGATCCTTGATCAGCTCGCCGGTGTCGATCGCCACCGGGCAGGCCCGCTTGCACGAGCCGTCGGCGGCGCACGTCTGCACCCCGTCGTAGTCGTACTGCTCGAGCAGCGCGCCGAGCACCGGCGAGCCCGGGGCCTGGCGCGCCATCTCCCGGCGCAGCACGATGCGCTGGCGCGGGGTGGTGGTGACAAATTGCGACGGGCACACCACCTCGCAGAAGCCGCACTCGATGCACTTGGTGACGCTCTCCTCGACCTCCGGGATGCCCTTGAGGTTGCGCAGATGGGCCTGCGGGTCGCGATTGAGCACCACTCCCGGCCCCAGCACTCCGGCCGGGTCGGCCAGGCGCTTGATGCGCCACATCATCTCGGTGGCCTTCGCGCCCCACTCGCGCTCCACGAACGGAGCCATGTTGGTGCCGGTGCCGTGCTCGGCCTTGAGCGACCCGTCGTACTTGCCCACGATCAGCTCCACCAGCTCGTGGATGAAGGCGTCGTAGCGGTCCAGATCGGCCGGCTCGCCGAAGTTCACGGTGAGGATGAAGTGCAGGTTGCCCGCCGAGGCGTGGCCGGCCAGCCCGGGCAGGAAGCCGTGCTTGCCCAGCAGCGCCTGCAGGTCCTTGGCGGCCTCGGCGATCCGCGCCGGCGGCACGCAAACGTCCTCGATGATCATCTGCACCCCCGGGGCGCGCACCGCGGCCAGCAGCCCCTGCATCCCCTCGCGGACCCGCCACAGCATCTCGATCTCCTCGCCCTCACGCGAGAAGCGGGGCTCGCCGATCAGCCGCCGGCCGGCCAGGATCTCGAGCGCCGCCGCCTCGAGCGGTGCAAGCTCCTCCGGGGTCTGGGCCCGGAACTCGATCAGCAGCGCGGCCGAGGTCGGCGGCAGCTCCTTCCAGCTCTGAGGCGTGCCGGGCATGTTGTAGGCGGCGGCGATCAGCGTCGGCGCGACCATCACCTCGGTCGCGGTGGCGCCGGCGCCGACCAGCGCGCCGACGGCGCCGGCGGCGCTGTCGAGGTCCTCGAAGCCGACCAGCGCCAGGGTGGTGTGGCGGCCCAGCGGCACCGTCTCGAAGACCGCCTCGGCCACGAACGCGAGCGTCCCCTCCGAGCCCACGATCAACCGGCGGAAGATCTCCAACGGAGTGTCGGCGTCCAAGAACGCGCACAGCCGGTAGCCGGTGGTGTTCTTGATCTCGAACTTGGCCTTCACCCGGGCCGCCAGCGCGTCGTCGGCGCGCAGCTCGTCGCGGATCTCGATCAGCCCGGCTGCCAGCTCGGGCGCGGCCGCCGCGAACGCCGCTTCGGCATCGGGGGCGGCGGTGTCGATCACCGCACCGTTGGCCAGGACCAGTCTGAGCGCGCTCACCGTCCGGTAGGAGTCGGCCACCACCCCGCACCGCATCCCGCCCGAGTTGTTGGCGATCACACCGCCGGCGCAGGCGATGTTGGTGCTGGCCGGGTCGGGGCCGATGCGGCGCTCGTGGCGGGCCAGCAGCCGGTTGACATGGCCGAGCACCGCTCCCGGTCCGACGCGGGCGCGAGCTCCCCCGTCCTCGATCCTGATCCGGCGCCAGTGGCGGCGGACGTCGACCAGGATCGAGTCGGTCTGAGACTGGCCGTTGAGGCTGCTACCGCCGGCCCGGAACACCAGTGGCTTGTTGAGCTGGGTGGCGCAGCGCAGCAGCGCGACCATGTCCTCGGTGTCTCGCGGGACCGCAACCGCTTCAGGAATCAGCCGGTAGGGGCTGGCGTCGGAGGCGTACCGGATCAGGTCCAGGGCGCGCGTCAGCACCTGGTCGTGGCCCAGCGCAGCCTGCAGCCGGGAGCGCAGCGGCTCCGGGGTGCCCGCGGCGACCCAGTCGGGGGCGCGGTCGGGCGCCGGCCCGGCCGCCGCCGGCGGGGGATCGAGGCCCGCCCGGCCGCGGGTCAGCAGCGCCATCCCCGCGCTACTCCAGCCACATACCGGTGGCCACCGGAACCTGAAGCAGCCGTGGCCCGTCCTGGACGGCGATTGCCTCACGCAGCGCCTCGACCAGGTCATCGCGCCCGGACACGTCGCGGGCCTGCATCCCGTAGGCTCGGGCCACGGCGGCGACGTCGAGCCCTGGGAGGTCGAGGCCGGGAGCGTCGGCGACCTGCTCGAGCATCGCGAACCACTTGAGGATCATGTACTCGTCGTTGCGCAGCACCAGGAACGTGACCGGGGCCCGGTAGGCGACAGCGCTCCACAGGGCGGTGATCCCGTACTGCGCCGAGCCCTCTCCGAGCACGCACACCACCGGGCGCTCGGGCTGGGCGAGCTGGACGCCGACCGCGGCCGAGATCCCGAAGCCCAGGCCGCCGCTGGCGCAGAAGTAGTAGCTGCCCGGACGCGAGATTCGTAGCCGGTTGCGCAGCGACAGCGTGCTGGACGGGGTCTCCACGACCGCGATCGCATCGTCGCGCCAGGCCTCGGCCAGCGCCGCCATCGCCTCCGAGCCGCTGAGCCGGTCCGGCGCGTCGGCCGCCGGCGGATCGCCCGGCGCGGGCCGCGCTTCGGGCGCCTTGCGCTCGGCTGGCGGCACCAGCTCGACCAGGCGCTCGAGCGCCAGCGCCACGTCGCCGATGATCGCGTCGCCCATCGGCGCTCGCGCGGCCTCGCCGGGATCGCCGGTGATCGCCACCAGCGAGCTGCCCTCGGCCAGCAGGGGGCCCGGGATGAACGGGTAGTAGGGAAATACCGAGGAGCCCACCACCAGCACCAGGTCGTGATCCTTGAGCGTCTCGGAGATGGGCCCGATCGCCGGCGGCAGCACGCCGACGAAGTTGGGATGGCTCTCGGGGAAGCCGATCCGCGAGCCGCCCGTCGCCGGGCTGGCCCACACCGGCAGGCGCTGCTTCTCGGCCAACGCGACCGCGTGCTCCCACCCGCCGGCGGTGTCGATATCCGGGCCGGCCACGAGGACCGGGGCGCGGGCGCCGGCCAGGCGCGTCGCCAGCTCGGTCAGCGCCTCGGGATCGGGGCCCGAGCGGACGCTGATCCTGCGATCCCGCGCCTGGGCCGAGCGATCGGCGTCGGCCTCCGCCCCCCAGTCGTCCATCGGGATCGACACGAACGCCGGGCCGCGCGGCGGGGCCGTGGCGTGGCGGATCGCCCGGGCCAGGGCCGCCGGGACGTCTTGGGCCCGCGGCGGCTCGTGGCTCCACTTGACGTAGGGCTGCGGACCGACCGTGGCGTCGCGATTGGTCAGGTTGGCCTCGAAGGTGATCTGCGGACGGACCTGCTGGCCGGCGGTGATGACCAGCGGCGACTTGTTGGCCTGCGCGTTGAAGATCCCCCCCACGGCGTTGCCCACTCCGGGGGCGGTGTGCAGGTTGACGTGGGTGGGGCGGGCGCTGGCCTGGGCGTAGCCGTCGGCCATCCCCACCACCACCAGCTCCTGCAGCCCCAGCACGTAGGAGAAGTCCGGAGGAAATTCGGCCAGCATCGGCAGCTCGGTCGAGCCCGGGTTGCCGAAGATCGTGGTCATCCCGTGGGCGCGCAGCAGCTCGAACGTCGCTTCACGAACACTGGCCATGGCGTCTGCTCCTAGTTGGTGGCTCGGGCGCGGGGCGGCCGGGATCCTATTCGGGGCGGCGCCGCTGTGGAGGGGTTCGCTTGGCTCACAGCTCGGCCAGGACCTCCCCGGCCGCCCGCTTACCCGACTGGACTGCGCCGTCCATGTAGCCCGCCCACACCGTGGCGGTCTCGGTCCCGGCCCAGTGGATCCGCCCCCACGGCTGGCGCAGCGCCGGCCCGTACTCGGTCATCACCCCGGGCGGCATGATTCCCACCGGGCAGCCGCCGGTATAGATCTCGCGCGCCCACACCTGATCGAAGTACATCCGGGGGCCAGCCGCCTGCTTGCCGAAGAACTGCGTGTAGCACTTGATCGCCGCCGTGGCCCGGGCACCGTCTGACTGGTCGTCCAGGGCCCGGGCCTGGTCGCCGTCGATGAACCCGAGCATGACCCCCGGCCGGCCGCTGGCAGGCGAGGCGTCGAACGTGGCCCCGACCGGCAGATCGGTGCAGGTCACCTGTCCGTTGAGTTCCTGCGCGCGCCAGAACGGGGTGTCGTAGACGGCGATCGTCTTGATCAGCGATCCGACCGGCATCCGCTGCGTGAGCTGGTCGCGAGCGGCCGAGAGCTGCGGCTCGTAGACGATCCGTCCGGCCAGGTTGGGCGGGATCGCCACCACCACGCGCTTGGCCTGGACGATCGCCTTGTCCGAGTAGACGTAGACGCTGCGCGCGCCCTGCGAGATCTGCCGCACGGGCTGGTTGAGCAGGATCTGCCTGCGGCCGAGGCGGTTGGCGGCAGCGATCGCGATCCCCTGGGTGCCGCCGGACACCCGGTAGTCCTGAGCCCCGCCCTGGCCGGCGTTGTTGACGAGCTGCTCGACCGAGCCCGCCGAATGCACGTAGAACAGGAAGTACAAGAAGGAGACGTCCCGGGGCTCCTGCGACAGCACCGCCTCCACGGCTAGCGCGAACAGCATGCGCCCCCCATCGCTCGTGATGTTCTGCTCGGCCCAGGTCTCGGCGGTCATCGAGTCCCACTCCTTGGCGTTGGCTGCCGTCCAGGGCGCGTCGAGCGGCACGGTCTGGGCCATCTGGTCGATCTGGGGCAGGATCACGGTTCCCAGCTGGACCACCGCCACCGGGTCCGAGGCCGGCGGCACGATCCCGGTGTACGGGGTCCCCTTGCCGTTCTCGTACCACAGCAGCTTGCCGTTGGCATAGGTGGGGAACTTGCCGATCCCCAGCTCGGACATCAGGCCCAGGATCTGCATCTGCGTCGGGCCGACGAAGGTGGCGCCCATGTTGGCGACGTCGCTGGCCCCGGAGCCGATCGGGCGGCTGTAGCAACGCCCGCCGACGCGGCCGCGCGCCTCCAGCACGATCACCGACTTCCCGGCCGCCCGGAGCTGGCGAGCCGCCGTCAGGCCGGCCAGACCGGCGCCCACGACGACCACGTCGGCCTTGTGGGTGGTCGACGCGGGCTTGCGGTGCTTGGGCCTTGCCTTGTGCTTGGGCTTGTGCTTGGCGGCCTCGGCGGCCGCCGGCACCGCGACGGCGGCTCCGGTGGCGATCGTCCCGGCGACGAACCGCCGCCGGGTGATCTGATCCTGGTCCGGGCCTCGGTCGTCTCGCTCGGTTGTCATCGGCCGATCGGGCTTCTGGTCGGGGACAGCGTGTCGGCTCGGGCGGCGAACGACTCGGCGGCGGCCAGGTCGAAGTCTCCGTGGTCAGAGCCGAGTCCCTGCGCGACGAGCGCGGCGACGGCGCAGCCGAGCCTGGCGGCGTCCAGGCGGCCGCGACCGAGCGACAGGCCGCGCAGAAAGCCGGCCGAGAAGGCGTCTCCGCAGCCGGTGGTGTCGACTACGTCGATCGCGAACGCGGGGACCGTCTCGGTCCGCTCGCCGTCGGCGACGATCGCACCGTCGGGGCCGCAGGTGGCGGCGACGCAGCCGACGCCGCGCTCGAGCAGAGCGTGGCATCCCTCCTCCAGCCGCTCGACGCCGGTCAGCCCCAGCACCTGCTCGTCATTGGGGAGCAGATAGTCGATGTGCTCGAACGCCGGGGCGATCCAATCGACGATAGCCGCGATCTGATCCCCGGGCGCCAGCACGTCGGCCGAGGTCACCACCCCGCGCTCGCGGGCGAACGACAGGATCTTGGCGGCCTCCTCGCCGCCCATGAACTCGGGGGCTCCCAGGTGCAGGTGGCTGGCCGCGGCGATCGCGTCCCATGGGGCGTCGGCGGAGGAGTAGGTGGCGTTGGCGCCG
The DNA here is from genome assembly GCA_036502145.1 of Solirubrobacteraceae bacterium. Lineage (GTDB taxonomy): Bacteria > Actinomycetota > Thermoleophilia > Solirubrobacterales > Solirubrobacteraceae > Palsa-465. Next base: position 14,084 of record DASXZB010000120.1, read on the forward strand.
ATCACGTGCAGGGCCGGCCGCGAGCCGTCAGCGCGGATCGGCAGCACGCTGGCGGAGGTCTGGACGCCCTGGCGGCGCGCCAGCAGCGAGGTGTCGACTCCGTCGCGACCGAGCAGGTCAAGCAGCACGTCGCCGAGTGAGTCGACGCCGATCGCTCCCGCGCTCGAGACCTCGGCACCGAGCTTGGCGAGGGTGATCGCAGTGCCCCCGGCCGGCCCGGCCGGGGTGATCCGGATCTCCTCGACCAGCTGGCCGCCCTGGCCGGGCGGGATGCCGTCCACCGGACGCACCAGGACGTCGAGCACATGGACGCCGAGCGCCACCGCCTTCATCTCTGTGCCTCCTGCGGCGATCCGTAGTTGCGAGCCACGACGGCGTCGACGAAAGCTCGCTGCTGCTCGGTGTCGAGCACCCGCGGCTGGCCCACCGCAGCCGCACGCCAGTAGATCGTGGACGCCCACTCCAGCAGCAGGGTCGCCTCGGTGGCGGCGTCGGGGTCGCCTCCCAGCGCGATCGTGCCGTGGTTTGACATCAGGGCCGCCGAGCGGTCCTCGAGCGCGTCGAGGGTGAGCTCGGCCAGCTCCGGGGATCCGAAGGTGGCGTATGGCGCGACCCGGACCGGTCCGCCGAGCGCGAGCATCTGGTAGTGCACGACAGGAAGCTCATCCAGCACGCAGGCCAGAGCGGTGGACATGGGGGCGTGAGTGTGGACCACGGCGCCGGCGCCGTAGCGGCGGTAGGCCCCGAGGTGCAGGCCGATCTCCGAGGTGGGAGCGAGCCGGCCGTCGATCTGGGTCCCGTCGAGGTCGATGACCGCGATGTCCGCCGGCTCCAGCCGCTGCAATACCGCGCCGGTCGGCGTCACCGCGACCAGCTCATCGTGGCGCGCGGAGACGTTCCCCGCGGTTCCCAGCACCAGGCCCTCGCCGGCCAGCCGGCGCGCGGCCGCCGCCACGCGCTCGCGCTCAGCTTCGAGCAATTGCAGACTCCACGCCCGGAAGATAACATGAACCCAACTTCATTTTCGCGTCTAGATGACCGACGAATCCTCCGAGCCGGGCGGCAAGCTCCGCAACGTTCCGACCCAGGCCCGCAGCCGCCAGCGGTTGCGGCGGGTGCTCGACGCCGCGGACGAGGTCCTGGCCCGCGAGGGCGCGGCCGCCTTCACCACCACCAAAGTCGCCGAGTTCGCGGGTGTGCCGGTGGGGTCTGTGTACCACTACTTCCCGAGCAAGGCGACGATCGTCGAGGCACTGGCGATGCGTTACTGGAGCGATTTTGAGGATCTCGTGGCCGCCGTCGCCGAGACCGACGAGCGCGACCCGCTGCCCGATCCGGGTGGGGCGGTGCTGGAGGCCCTCGCCGCCGGCTTCCGGGCCCGTCCCGGCTTCCTCTCGCTGTGGTACGGCGGGCTGCGCACCGAGCGGGTCCGCGACGTCACCCGGCCGACCCGCAGCGCGATCGCACGCTCGCTGCAGCGGATCCTCGCCGTCCACTGGCCGCAGGCCGACGAGGCATCGCGGGCCACCGCCGCGCGGATGGTCGTGCTCGCCGGGGACGGGCTCCTGCGCGAGGCGTTTCGGACCTCGCTGGACGGCGACCCTCAGCTGCTCGCCGAGAGCAAGGCGATGCTCAACGCTTACCTGAGCGTCCGCCTCGGCGGTGACTGAGGTTCTAGATGAGCGGCCCGCCCGGGCGACGCCGCTCACCGAGAGCCCGACCGAGCGGGCAGCGGCGCGCGTGTGACCCGGGGGAAGTATCCCGCCGCGGTTCCGTTTCCCCAGTCAAAGCCCGGCTGCTGGCGGCACTGGACGTTGTGGCCCAGCAGCGGTACCTGGGCCGTGTTCTGCGTGTTGGAGCAGTCCACGCTGAGCAGCCCGCCCCGGCCGACGTTGACCAGCTCGCCGGGAGCGAAGTAGGTGTTGTCGCGGTTGCTCGGCTCGCGCACCGACTGTCCGTACGGCGACTCGTTGGAGATCATCGACATCGCCCGCAGGTAGCTGGCGCTGCCGGTGGCGGTATGGGCGCTGGAAGTGGCCTGAAGCGTCGCCGCCAGGTTGGCCATCGCGGTGGTCAGCTCCTGGCGGTACTGGGCCACGAACGAGATCGTGGGAGCCAGCTCCCGGGCGGCCGGCAACAGCGCATCGACGGCCGGCTTGAAGGCCCTCGAGAACCGCCCGATCGCCGGCAGCGCCGAGTCGGCGGCGTCGATCAGCGATGGCGCCTGGTGCAGGAGCGAGACGGCCGGCCCCGACAGGCCGATCAGCCCCTTCAGCGCCGGGGTCACCAGCGGCGCCACCGGCGCCAGCGCGTCGAGTGACGGCTTGGCCAGCCCCAGCGTGGTGTTCAGCGTGCGCAGCGTCGTCTGCAGTCGCCCCAGGAAGGGCGGCAGTGCGTCGACCGTCGCCGACAGGGCGGCGTTTCGGGCCGCGGTGCTCGACAGGACCTGATCGCCGGCGGTGATCAGGGCTCGCAGGTCGGCCGAGCGGTCGCCGAGCGTGGTCAGAACCGTGGCGCCGCCCGAGATCACCTGCCGGATGTTGCTGCGCTGCTGGTTCAGCACCCCCAGCATCGCCGTCAGCTCGGTCACGGTCGGGTCGAGATTGCCGAATGCGTTGCTGAGGTTCTGGCCCTGGCCCTGCAGCGACCGCGCGGTGCCGTTCAGCAGGGCCTCGAAGTTGTGCTGAGTGGGCTTGTCGAAGGACCCCAGCACCTGGTCGAGCGACTGCGTGGCCTGGACGTGCCAGGTGGGGATCCGGGCTCCGTCCCGAAACCTTGGGCCGGAGCGCCGGCCGGCCGACAGCTCGACGTACCCCTCCCCCAGCAGCGTCTTCTGACGCAGGATCGCCCGCGTGTCGACCGGCAGCGGCGCGTACTCCGGCTGGATGTCCATGGTCACGATCGAGTTCAGGCCGCGGTTGGCGATCGACGCCACCTTGCCGATGTTGACGCCTGAGATCCGCACGTCGGCGCCGGGAACCAGCTGCCCGGACTCCCTGAACTGCGCGCTGACCTCGTAGCCCTGAGCTGCGAATGGGATCGTGCCCCCGAACTGGGTCCAGACGAACACGATCAGCCCGATGCAGGAGAGCGTGAACGCCAGCGCCGCGAACACGGCCGATTTCCTGGGGGCCTGGGTTACCACGCCGGGGTCGTCCTTGGGGTCAGCATCCGAACGTGGTGCCGAGGACCGTCTCCAGCACGCTCCCGATCGAGGACGAGGCCAGCGACGAGCAGGACCCGATCAGCAGCGCCCGCCACACCGGCCCGTTGGCGTCGGAATTCGAGATGAACGAGTCGGCGTTGTGCGCGAACCACGGCAGCCAGTAGCCGAAGCCCGGGTTCTTGGACCCCTGGTTGTAGGCGATCTCGTTGGTCGCGTAGGCCAGCACCTTGAAGGTCGAGGTCAGCGGCGGGATCTCCTGGCGCAGGTCTGAGGTGAGCGGCGGCAGCTGGGCGGCGAGTGGGAGCACGGCCCGCGTGAACGCCGGGATCTTCTGCAGCGGCAGCAGCGCAGCCCCCTGGATGAGCGTGCGGGCATCCCCCAGCGTGGTGGGGAGCCGGCGCGCTGTCGGCAGCAGCGCGGTGGCCGTCGGCCCCAGCGCGTTGGCCAGGCCGGCGACGTCGACCAGCGTATGGCGCGCCGTGCTCAGCGTGGGCGGCAGGGCGACGATCGAGCGCCGCAGCGCATCGTTCTGACCGGCCAGCGCGCCGACGGTGGCGTTGCCGGCCCGGACCACGGTCTCGAGCTGCGCGTCCTTGACACTGGTGGCCTGGGTGAGCCGGCCCAGGTTGTGCACGATCAGGGCCAGCTCCTGGCGGCGCCCGGCGAGCAGGTCGCCGATCTGGCGCAGCTGCTCGGTGGTCGGGCCGAGGCTCTGGGCGAGGCGCTTGATGTCGCTCCCGCGCCCGGTGGTCCCCGCTGTGAGCTCGGTGACCAGGCTCGTGAACCACTCCCGGGTGTCGCCGTCGAGCGAGGCCAGCAGCTCGTCGGAATCGATCGGCGAGGTGGTCTGCCCGACCGGGATCGTGGCCCCGTGGGCGAGCGCCCCGGCCGAGGCGTGACCGGGCTGGATGTCGACCTCCATGTCCTTCAGGGGCGTGTTGGGCACCAGCTCGGCCGAGGCATCGCGGTACAGCCGCGTCAGCTTGGAGGGGTCGATCTCCATATGGATGACCCCGCGTCCGTCCTGCAGCGAGGTCCCCACGATCTCCCCCACGTGCACCCCCGCGACGGTGACCGGCTCGCCGAGCCCGGGGACCACCGCGGCCGCGGTGGGGAACGCGCCGTCGACCGCGTAGAAGCTCTGGAACGGATTCGGCAGGCGCTGCTGCAGCAGGATGTAGAAGCCGCATCCCGTGCCGACCGCCATCAGGGCCAGCAGCACCGCGAACGAGCGCCCATAACGACGGATCTGGACCGCGGTGCGCTTCCTCATCGCCCGCTCGCCGCCGGGGTCTTGGCGTCCCTTCGATGGGACGCGATCGCGGCACGCAGCTGGGCGCGGGTCATCGCCGGGGCCGCCGGCGAGGAGCTTCGGCGCAGGTCAGGCGCTGCTGCCGTGGCCGCCAGGCTGGGGACGGCCTGGGTGGCGCACGGCACGTCGGGGCGGAAGTCTGAGCCGGTCAGGTCCCCCACCCACTGCGGCCGCGACCCGGCCAGCGACGACCCGCCGGGGGGCGAGGTCGCGAACACCTTGCCCAGCCCCAGCACGCCGGCGAGCGTGCCGAGCAGCCCGCCACCGCCGGCCGGGCCGCTGGTGGAGCCCGAAAGCGTGTTGGTCCCGGCCGCCGCCAGCACCCGGGTGTAGGGGCCGTTGGCGTCGAAGCCGCCGCTGGCGCCGGCGAGGCCGGGCAGGAAGTGCACGAAGTCCTGCCACACCGGATGGCCGCTGGAGAGCGTGCCGTCGGGGACCTGCTGCTGCAGGACGGGCGTGACGTGAGTGCGCAGGCAGTCGGTGACCTGCTTGGTGATCGGGAAGGCGCCGCCGAGCTGCGAGAGCAAGCTCGGAAACTGCTCGAAGGTCGCCTTCAGGGAGGTCAACAGATGGCCCCGCTGCACCGGCGCCAGCACGGCGGTGAGCTGGCCCACCGCGCCGCTCAGCGCGGTGACCAGCGGCGGGGCCAGCTGCAGCGACGGGTCCAGCGCCTTGGCCAGCCCGGTGAGCGGCGGCAGCGCGCGATCGACCGCCGTGAGCGCCTTCGGGGCGCTGCGCAGCGTCTCGTCGAGTCCGGCGATCGACTGCCCCAGGGCTCCGTCGCTGGCCACCAGGGCCCGCGAGCTGACATCCAGGCCGGTCACCAGCTGCGCCAGCTGCGCCGAGTTGGCGCCTAGCGTCCCGGTGACCTCGGAAGCCGAGCTGAGCAGCCGGGTCAGGTCTCCGGGCGCAGTGCCTCGCAAAGAGCGGGTCACCACTGCCGCGTCCTCGAGCGCCGGTGCCGCTTGGGGGAAGGCGCGCTTGAGCCCGCCGGCGCCGCTGAGCGACAGCGGCTGGCCGGGGGGCGCGGCGAGGCCCTTGGCGAGCGTCGCGACCAGCGTCGTCAGGTCGGCACGCGTGGCGACGTCGAAGGTCGACAGCACCTGGAAGAACTGCACCGGGCTGCTGGTCTGCGACTGGGGGATGGTCGCACCGTCGTGCAGGGTCGGGGCGCTGGGAGTGCCGGGGTCCAGATCGAGGTAGTAGCTGCCCTCCAGAAACAGCCGGTCGCGGATGCGCACGGTGGCGTTGCGGTGCGGCGGCAGCCCCTCCGAGCTCACCGTGAAGGCGATCTTCGATGCGTCGCCGTCGGCGGCGACGCCACTGACCGTGCCGACGTCGACCCCGGCGATCCGGACGGGATCCCCGGAGCGGACGTTGACGCTGTTCGAGACCACCGCCGAGACCGTGAACTCGTGTTGGAACGGAAGGCCCTGGTTGAACGCGTAGTAGGTCACTGCGAGGGCGGCCAGGATCATCAGCGCCGAGATGGCCAGCGGGTGCAGGCGACGCTTGCGGCGCCGGGGCCGGTTTCGGCTCGGCCCCCTGGTGGCAGCGGTCGGCGTCCGCGGCGAGGGACTCATGGCACCAGCCCCGCCTTGCGTCCGCGGTCCAGCACCCCGGGCGGCGGGGCGGTGTCGTCGACCGTCCTCGAGGTCTGGGGCGGGTTGCCGATCAGCTGGCCGGGTGCGTAGCCCTCGTTGCCGGCCTGGCACTGGCTCGAGTTCTCGACCGGGTAGTAGTTCAGGTGCAGGTCGGCGGCCGGGGTCGCGGCCTGAAAGGTCTGGGGCAGGTCGAAGATCGGCGAGAAGCGCAGCCAGCCGCCGCTGCGGTCGCCCTCGGTCAGCGCCGAAGCGAAGTTGCGCACCCAGAGCCCGATCGCGTTGCATGCGAACTGGGCCGTCGAGACGCTGCGCAGGATCGCGCCCAGGCCGAGGAACGCCGACGCCGCCGTGGTCCCGAGGTCGCTCGAGCCCAGCACCTCGAAGACCTGGCTGGAGGCCGGATCGCGGGCCAGGGCGTCGACCGCCTGCACCGCGCCGCTCAGCGACGACGCCAGCTTCGGGACCTTGTCGAACACCGGGGTGGCGGCATCGACGATCTGGTCGGTGCGCTGCGCGGCGACCGGCAGCTGCGCCACACCCGGTTTGAGCTCCTGCGTGATCTCGGCCGCCTCGGCGAGCACCGGCTGCGAGCGGGTGAGCACCCGGGTGGCGACTGCTTCAGTCGGCGGCAGTTGATCGATCGTCTTGCCCAGCGAGCTGCGGCTCAGAGCCGCCAGGGTGGTCGCACCACCCCGCAGCAGCGAATCCAGGGTCGGGGCCGCCGGGGCCAGCGCCGCGGTGGTCGCCGCCAGACCATCGATGAACTGCGGCAGGCGGGTGTGGGGAGCCGCCAGCAGTTTCAGCACGCTCTGCAGCGGTCCCATCAGCTCGTCGAGCGAGACGATGCTGTCGTTGAGCTGAGAGCCACGGCCGGCCACCGCGCCGCCGAGCTCGGCCAGCGATCCGCGCAACCCGTTGCGGGTCCTGGGCCCGAAGGTCTGAAACGCCTGGTCGAGATCGACGAACCCCAGATCGTGGTTGCGCGCCTTGTCGGTGCTCAGCGTGAACGTGCCGCCGTCGGCCAACCCGCCGCGCCTGTCGTGACCGGGGACGATCTCCAGGTAGTTGCCGCCCAGCACCGAGGCCAGCCGGACCCGGTAGTGGGTGTCGGACGGCAGTGGCGCCAGGCTCCTGTTCAGCGCCAGCCCCAGCTCGGCGTAGGGATGCGGCCAGGCCTTGGTCTCCGGCTCGGGGCTGATGGTCAACACCTGGCCGACCCGGGCACCGCCGATCCGCACGTCGGCGTTCTTGATCAGCTGCCCCGCGCTCTCGACGTCGACGTTGACGCGGTAGGTGGGAATGAACGGGAGCCCGTTTTCGGCGATGTAGCTGAGGTACACCGCCACCGCCACGACCAGGATCGTCAGCGTCCCCAGCAGGATCGGGTCGTCGAACAATGTGCCGACCGCTTTGCGAGTCGAGCTCATTTGAGCAGATAGTTGACGAGGTTCTGAAGCGACTGCGCGCTTCGCTGCGGGGCCCCGGCGCTGCCGGCGGCGGCGTTGGCGGCCGCCTTGGCGGCGGCCTGGGCGGCGGCCTCGGCCGCGGCCAGGGCGCCCGCGGGGCTGAGCGGGCTCTGCGGGGTCCCCGTGGCCGGAGGGGCGGCCGGCGGGCCGGGCGTGGTGGGCGTCGTGGGGCGGGTCGAGGCGCCGGGCGGAGCGGCCTTGGCGCCAGCCGGCTTGGTTGTGGTTGATGCGCGCTGGCGCGCCGGGGGCTGCGTCTTGGCCCTGGTCTTGGCCTTGGCTTTAGCCGTGGCCGCGGCCGGGGTGAACGCCGCCTGCCTGCCGTAGTGGGCGCTGCACGCCGGCACCGGAGTGGTGGCGTAATTGCCGCACACCCCGTTGTCAGGCGAGATCAGCAGAATCGCCAGCATGTGCGAGGTGGTGTCGAACCGCGCCAGCGAAGCGGCGATGTAGTACGTGACCGACAGGAAGTTCTCGACGAACCCGTGCTGCTGCAGATTCTCGAACAGCCGGGCGGTCAGCAGCGTCCCGGACTTGGACCGGTCGGCGTAGCCGCGCAGCGTCCTCAGCAACGGGGCGGTGTCCTCGAGGGTGGGAACGGCCTTCGAGACCGCGCCTGCGAGCTGCTGCAGGCCGGGCCGGGCCGCCTTGACGAACGGGCCAAGGTCGGCGGACAGGCGGTTCAGCGACGGCACCGCGGTGTGGATCTGGCGCAGCAGCGGGGTGCCGTCGACGGCGACGGTATCGAGCCGCGCGAGCGCTGGCCGCGCTGCCGCCAGCATCGCCGGCAGGCGCTTGATCGCCTGAGCCAAGGCGCCCCGGTGGCTCGCGGTCAGCGAGGTCAGGGTCGCCGCCCGGTCGAGGAAGCGCTGGACGTCCTGGGTGTGCCCGGCGCCCTCGGCGGCGATCGTGTTGGTGGCATCGGCGATCGTGGCCAGCTGGGAGCGCTGCGAGTTGAGGATCCCGATCACCTGCCGGGCCAGCGCCAGCGACGGATTGGCCCGCCGCAGCAGGTCGTTGAGGTCCTGGCCGCGGGCGGCGGTGGCGATTCCCAGCTCGTTGACCAGGACCGTCAGTCGCTCGCGGGTCGGCTGGTTGAAGATGTTGAACAGGTCCAGCAGGCTGACCGGCTCGGTGGTCCGTCTGACCGGGACGGTCGGGGCCATGCCGCCCTTGGCCTGCAGTGGGCGGCTGTTGGCGCTGCCGGGGTCACACTCCACGTAGTTCTCGGCGATCAGTCCCTGGGGACGGATCGTGCAGGTCGCGTCGTGGTGGAAGGGGAGGAACCGGCTGTCCACGCTGGCCTCGATCCGGGCCTTGAAGTCGGGCGTGACGACGACGTTCTGGATTGTGCCGGCCTGGGCGCCGGCGATCTTCACCAGCTGGCCGGCCACCAGCCCGCGAGCGTCGTCGAAGATCACGTCGAAGCGGCCCTGGGAGCTGCCCTGCGCGATCGCGCCGGTGGCCAGCAGCGCCAGCACGACGGCGACGGGAAGGGCGAGGACGATCGCGGCCAGCCGTCTCACTTCTGATCGTCGGCCGGGTTGCAGAGGTGGCCGGTGGCGGCCAGGGTGTCCGGTGCCGTCCACGGCGCGGTGGCGTCCGGCGACCGTGGCGACCCACCGCCGGGGCACGGCGCCACCAGCCCGCTGCGGGCGCCGTGGAACGGCCCCAGCGAGGACGTGACTCCGCCCAGCAGCGTCAGCAGTCCACTGAGCGAGTTGCCTCCGCCCTGCAGCGTGAGCTCGCTCTTGAGGTAGTGGCCGTTGGCGTCGTAGGCGCCGGTCGAGGCGCCGCCCACGCCGTTGAAGAATCCGGAGATGGCGTCCGGGATGTACGGGCGCAGCCCGGACAGGATCGGAGTGATCGGCGGCAGCGCCGCGGCGAGCGACTTCACGGCCGGGGTCGCTTCCCGCTCGACGGCCGGGAACTCGTGCAGCGCCGTCCGCGCGCCGGGCACCAGTGCCTGGACGCCGGCGATCGTCGGGACCGCGTTTCTAACCGCCGGCTCGATCCGGCGCAGCAGCGTGGCCAGCCGCGGCGCCACCGGTCGCAGGTCGTGCAGGGCGGGGTTGACCGCCTTCAGGGTGCGGTTTACGTCGACCAGCACGCCGCCGCCCTGCTCGAGTACCGCCGGGGCGCGCGAGATCGCGTCCTGCAGCGCCGAGCGCTCGGACGCCACCTCGTTCAGTGCGGTGGCGGTGTTGGTCACCGCGCCGGCCAGATCCTGATCGCGGTCGGCCAGCGCCGAGGTGATCTGCGCCGTGGATGAGATCAGGCGCTCGAGCGCGAACCGGTCGGCGACGACCTCGGCGCCGAACGCGCTGGTCTGGCTGAGCGCCGGGTTGAGGAACTGGGTGGCCCGGTTGATCTGCCGGGAAGTCGATCCGGAGACGACGTACGCGCCGGACTTCAGCAGCTGCTGCAGCTGTGACCGGACCCGCGGCGTGAGCGAGTCGAGCACCACGTCGAGGTCGACGATCCCCCGCGTCTGGCTGGCGGGCAGCGTCCCGCCGCTGGGGATCGGCCGGCCGGCTCCCGGGCTCAGCCCCACGAACCGGTTGGCCACCCCGGTGAGGCTGAGCTGACCGATCGTGGCCACGGTCTGGCGCCGCAGCGGGGCGATGCTCGAATCCGAGATGTCGAGCTCGATCTCGGCCAGCCCGTTGCCGGCCAGCTTGACCGCCCCCACCGTGCCGACCTTGTGTCCGGCCACCGTCACCAAGTCGCCGGTCACGAGCTGTCCGGCGTCGTAGAACTCGGCGTTGAGGACGTACGCCGAGCCGCCTGAGATCAGCACCAGGAGCACCGCGACGGCGGCGATCGTCAACGCTCCGATCGCCGACAGCCGCGTCAGCTGCCCTCGCTGCATCCCCGCTCAGCCCCCGATCGGCGCTCGCGCGTTGCCGCCCCAGAACAGCTGAGTACCGACCAATCCGATCGCGTGGACCCCGAGGATGTTGGCCACCATCGACTGGGCCGTGGCCTTGCCGACCCCCACCGGTCCCCCGGTGACGTGGTAGCCGTAGTAGACGCAGGTGAGCACGATGAACGTGGCCATCACCAGGCACTTGATGCCCGCGAACACGAAGTCGGTCGGTGACTGGAACTGCCAGAACAGCTGCAGGTAGCCCCCCGGCGACTCCTGGCCGAGCTGGATCACCACCGCCGAGTAGGAGGCCAGGAATCCGACCGCGACCGAGATCATGTAGAGGAACGGGAGCACCAGCCACGAGCCGAGCAGCCGGGTCGAGCCCAGGTAGACGACCGAGTCGAGCCCCATCACCTCCAGCGCGTCGATCTCGTCGGAGATCCGCATCGAGCCGATCTCGGCCACGAACCCGGTCCCGACCTTGGCGGCCATCATGTAGCCGAAGGCGTACGGGATCACCTCGCGCAGGTCGCACAGGGCGGTGATCGCGCCGACGGCCGAGGTCGCGCCAACCGACTTGGCGGCGTAGGCCCCCTCGATCCCGCACTGCAGGCCGAGGATGAACACCAGCCCCAGCACGATCACCGCCGAGCCGGTGATCAGGATCCCGGCCTGGCGGATCGTCTCGCCGATGAACTTCAGGACCCGGCCGTTGTAGACCCGGATCACGATCTGGCCGCAGAACCGGGAGGCCTCGCCGAACGTGGTCAGGGCCGACAGCGGCCTGGCGAAGGGGTTCATCGCGGCGTGCTGGGGGCCGGGTGGGCAGACAACGGGTTCATCGCGGCGTGTTGAGGGCCGGGTGGGTGGCCAGCAGCGTCTGCGTGAACGCGTAGTCGATCGCGCCGATCCCCAGGAACGCGATCACCACCGCCTGGTTGACGGCCCGCCCCACGCCCTCGGCCCCGCCCGACGCGGTCAGCCCCTTGTAGCAGCAGACGATCGCGATCATCGCTCCGAACAGCGTCGCCTTGACCAGCATCGCCTCGAACTCGGCCGTGCTCGCCTGGGCGAAGAACGTCGAGAAGAACGGGCCGACCTGCGCCCCGTTGGAGATCGTCACCAGCACCCCGCCGAGCGTGCCGAACACCAGCGCGTAGATCGTGAACAGCGGCGTCAGCATCATCAGCGACAGAAACCGCGGGACCACCAGGCTCTTGATCGGGTCGACGCCCAGCACCATCAGGGCGTCGAGCTCCTCACGGATCTTGCGCGCGCCGAGATCGGCGGTCATCGCCGTGCCGGCCACACCGGCCATCACGATCGCGCACACCAGGGGAGCGAACTCGCGCATCACGATGATCACGAACAGGCCGCCCAGCCGGTCGATCGCGCCGAGCAGATTGAGGAAGTCGCCGACCTCGATCCCGGCCGGCCCGTAGGTGAAGGCCAGCGAGGCCAGGATCATCGGAAACCACCCCAGCCGGAGGGCGAACAGGAACTGGTCGACCAGCTCCGGGCCGTAGTCGTAGGGCGGCGTCAGGGCGGCGACGATCGTCTTGCGCAGCAGGAGCATCATCGCTCCGATCGTCTCGATGAAGCCGCGGACCGGCTCGTAGCCGAGCCGTAGGACCGCATCCATGGGTGAAGCCGCTCCTTCCTCGGCGTCCGTCTCCCGCCGTACGCGCGGGTGATCATACGCACAAGCCTGGGCGACTCGCAACAAGGAACCGCTTTTCTGTGCAGCGCGGGTGCGGGATGGCGCCGGCCCCACTCGATCGGTCCCCGGGTGCGCGTTGCCGTGGCCCCGAACCTGCGCCGGCTCGGCGGGCCGCCCTGCGTGCCGCCGCACTATACTTTATGAAGGATGCCTACGTTCTGGCGATTGCTCGGGTTCCTGCGCCCCTACCGAAAAGGGGTTATCTGGTCGTTCGTGCTGGCCTTCGGAGCGCTCGGCGGAACCGTCCTGATTCCGTATCTGACCGGGCTCGCGATCAACGCGATCCGCGACCACGATCACCACGAGCTGATCGTCCTGGCGCTCGCGATCGGCGCCGCCGGCCTGGTCCGCCTGGTGCTCAGCGTGTCCCGGCGGATGATCGCCGGCAAGGTGTCGCTTGGCGTCGAGGTGGACCTGCGCAACCGGCTCTACGGGCAGCTGCAGCGGCTCGAGCTCTCATTCTTCGATCGCCAGCAGACCGGGCAGCTGATGTCCCGCGCCACCGTCGATCTGCAGTCCGTTCGCTTCTTCCTGGGCTACGGCCTGATCTTCATCGCCCAGTCGCTGGTGACGATCCTGCTGGCGGCAGTGGCGATGTTCGCCCTGCAGCCCGCGCTGGCCGCGATCTCGCTGGCCCCGGTGCCGTTCGTGGTCCTGATCGCCAACCGCTACGGCAAGCGATCGCGCCCGGCGATGCAAGAGGCCCAGCAGCGAATCGCCGAGCTGACCGCGGACGCGGAGGAGAACGTCGGCGGCGTCCGAGTGGTCAAGGCGTTCGCGCAGGAGGACCGCCAGCTGGAGCGCTTCGGCCACTCGGTCCAGCGCGTCTTCGACCAGCAGATCGTGGCCACCCGCATCCAGGCCTTCTACGGGCCGCTGATCAGCTTCCTGCCCAACCTCGGACTCGGCGCGATCCTGTTGGTCGGGGGGCGCGAGGTGATCAACGGCACCCTGACCGTCGGCGCCTTCACCGCCTTCTACGCCTACCTGCTGATGCTCATTTCTCCCATGCGGACGCTGGGCTACATGCTCGGCGCCGCCCAGCGCTCCACCGCCTCGGGTGCCCGGATCTTCCAGATCCTCGACCGCGACCCGCAGATCGTGTCCGCACCGGACGCGCCGGCGCTCCCACCCGGCGACGGCGCGGTGTCGCTGCGCGATGTCGGGCTGACCTTCGAGGGCGGCGCCAAGCCGGCGCTGAGCTCGATTTCGTTAGACGTGCCCGCCGGTCAGACGGTCGCCCTGGTCGGCGCGATGGGCTCGGGCAAGTCGGCCCTGGTGTCGCTGCTGCCGCGGCTGTACGACGTCAGTACCGGCTCGGTTTCGGTCGACGGCGCCGACGTGCGTTCGGTGGAGCTGGGCAGCCTGCGCCGGTCGATCGCGGTGGTCAACGACGATCCCTTTCTGTTCTCGGCCACCGTGCGCGAGAACATTGCCTACGCCCGCGCCGACGCCAGCCCCGAAGAGGTCCAGCAGGCCGCCATCGCCGCCCAGGCCGACGGCTTCATCCAGCGCCTGCCCAAGGGCTACGACACTCGGATCGGCGAGCGCGGGCTCACGTTGTCAGGGGGCCAGCGCCAGCGGATCGCGATCGCCCGCGCGATCATCGCCGATCCGCGGATCCTGGTCCTCGACGACGCCACGTCGTCGGTCGACGCCTCGACCGAGTACGAGATCAAGCAGGCGCTCCGTGCGGTCATGGCCGACCGGACCACGTTCGTGATCGCCCACCGGCTGTCGACGATCGCGCTGGCCGACCGGATCGTGGTGCTGGAGGCGGGCCGGCTCGTCGCCGACGGGACGCACGACGAGCTGTTCGAGCGCTCGCCCCTGTATCGCGAGATCGTCGAGAAGGGCATGCCGGACCAGGTGTTCATGACTCGCAAGACCGCGGAGGTGGCCGGCCTATGAGCTCACTCGACCAGCACCAGGTGCGGGGCCGGCGAGGTGCCGAGCTGCGTCGCCGGCTGCGTGAGACCGGCGGGCGCGGGCACAAGCTGCGTGGGCTGGCCGAGCTGCTGGCTCCCTACCGCTGGCGAGTGCTGGCGATGTTCGTTTCGCTGGTCCTGGCCACCGCGGCGGCGCTGGCGCCGGCTCCGCTGGCCAAGGTGGCGATCGACCAGGGGATCCGTCACCACGACGTCGGCGTGCTCGACGTCGTGGTCGGCGTGTTCCTGCTTTCGGCGGTGGTCTACGCGGTGATGACCTACGCACAGACCTACCTGGTGGGGTGGGTCGGCCAGCGCGCGCTCCAGGATCTGCGGTTGAAGCTGTTCTCGCACCTGCAGTCGCTGTCGCTCTCGTTCTACTCGCGCAACCAGGCCGGTGTGGTGATCTCGCGGATGACCAATGACGTCGAGGCGCTGGACCAGCTCGTCGAGGACGGCCTGGCCACTTTGATCCAGTCCTCGCTGACCCTGATCGGCGTGGTGGTGATCCTGATGGTCTTGGACTTCCACCTCGCGCTGCTGACGTTCCTGGCCCTGCCGCTGCTGGCCGCCGGCGGGTTCGCGTTCCGGATCGCGTCCGCCGACGCCTACCGGCTGACCAGGGAGAAGATCGCATCGATCACCGCCTACCTGCAGGAGACGCTGTCGGGGATCCGGGTGGTGCGGGCCTTCGGTCAGGAGCCGCAGCACATCGAGCGCTTCGAGGAGCTAAACGACGACAACCGGGCCGCCAACATGACCACGGTCAAGCTCAACGCGGCCTACTTCCCGGCCGTGGAGCTGCTGTCGGCCCTGGTCACGGTCGAGATCCTGGTGATCGGCGGGGTCGAGGCGATCAACGGCCACACCTCGACGGGCGTCGTGTTCGCGTTCATCGCCGCGCTCAACAACTTCTTCGACCCGATCCAGCAGCTGTCCCAGCTCTACACCACGTATCAGTCCGGAATGGCCGCGCTGGACAAGATCTTCGGGCTGCTGGCCGAGGAGCCCGAGATCGTCGACGCCCCCGACGCGGTCGAGCTCGACCGGATCCGCGGCGAGCTGCGCTTCGACGATGTCTCGTTCCGCTACGGCGCTTCCGACGATGACGGCGCCTGGGCACTGCGCAACATCGATCTGGTGATCCCGCCCGGCCAGACGGTGGCGCTGGTCGGCGAGACCGGCGCCGGCAAGTCGACGTTCGCCAAGCTGGTGGCGCGCTTCTATGACCCCACCGAAGGCGCGGTGCTGGTCGACGGTCACGATCTGCGCTCCGTCACCGCGCAGTCGCTGCGCTCGCAGATGGGAATGGTCCCGCAGGAGGGCTTTCTGTTCAGCGGCACCGTGCGCGAGAACATCGCCTTCGGCCGCCCCGGCGCCTCGGTGGCCGAGATCCGCGACGCGGCGCGGGCTGTGGGCGCCGATCAGTTCATCATGGCTCTGGAGCACGAGTACGACACCCAGGTCGGCGAGCGCGGGGTGCAGCTGTCGGCCGGCCAGCGCCAGCTGGTGGCCTTCGCCCGGGCGCTGGTGGCCGATCCGCGGATCCTGGTCCTCGATGAGGCCACCTCCAACGTCGACGTTCACACCGAGAGCCTGATCGAGGAGGGGCTGCGGCGGCTGGTCGCCGGCCGGACCTCGATCGTGATCGCCCACCGGCTGTCCACGATCCGGCATGCCGGCCGGATCCTGGTCATGGAGCACGGCCAGATCGTCGAGCAGGGCACCCACCACGAGCTGCTCGAGGCCGAAGGCCGCTACTGGCAGCTTTACCGCGACTGGGCCGAGCAGGCCGCGGCGTAATTGTCTGAGGCCTAATTGTCTGAGGCGATCGTCACCGGGCTCGCCGTGGCCGCGGTCAAGGGAACGCGGCTGCACGCGGTGGAGCAAATCGAGCTCGCCGCCCACGGCGCGCGGGGCAACCGGGCCTTCTACGTGATCGACGCCCGGGGCCGGATGCTCAACGGAAAGCAGCTCGGGCAGCTGCAGGCGGTGGTGGCGTCGTTTGATCCGGTCGCCGGGGAGCTCGGTCTGACGTTCCCGGACGGCGGGGCGGTCCGCGGCATCGTGCGCTACGGCGACAAAATCGCGACGCGCTTCTTCTCGCTGGAGCTCTGGGCCCGTCCTCTGGAGGGGCCGTGGGCCGACGCGCTGTCGGAGTTCGCGGGCCGGTCGTTGCGTCTGGTCGAGGCCGGGACCGCTGTTGATCGGGGTCGGCGCGGGGCGGTGTCAGTGATCTCGCGGGCCTCGATGCGGCGGCTGGCCGAGGAGGCCGGCGAGGACGAGGTCGACGTCAGGAGGTTTCGGATGCTGGTCGAGATCGACGGCGTGGCCGCCCACGAGGAGGACCGCTGGGTCGGCCAGCGCGTCCGGCTCGGCCCGGCCGTGGTGGCGATGCACGGACACGTGGGACGTTGCCTGGTCACCAGCCGCGACCCCGACACCGGAGAGATCACCTTGCCCACGCTCGACCTGCTGGGCAACTACCGCCACGACGTCGATACCACCGAGCCGCTGCCGTTCGGCGTCTACGGCGAGGTGCTGGCGCCGGGAACGGTGTCGGTGGGGGACGCGGTCGCGCTCGACGGTAGGCTGCCGTCGGCATGAGCGAGCAGCGCGTCAAGGTCGAGATCGCCGAGCGGGTGGCGGTGGTGACGCTGACCCGGGCCGACAAGCACAACGCCCTGGACGTGGCGATGTTCGAAGCGATCAGCGGCGCTGCGGAGCGGCTGATCGACGAGCCCGGCGTCCGCGCGGTGGTTCTCCACGGCGACGGCAAGAGCTTCTGCTCCGGACTGGACGTGATGAGCATCGTGTCGATGGGCGGGGGCATCGACGGGCTGCTGGATCCACTGCGCGGCGAGGTGCCCAACTGGTTTCAGCGGGCGGCCCACAACTGGCTGCGGGTGCCGGTCCCGGTGATCGCCGCCGTGCACGGCAACTGCCTCGGCGGCGGGCTTCAGATCGCCCTCGGCGCCGACATCCGGATCGCCGCGCCCGACGCGCGGCTCTCGGTGATGGAGATCAAGTGGGGCCTGGTCCCCGACATGTCGATCACCCGGACTCTGCCACGCCTGGTCTCGATCGACGTCGCCAAGGAGCTGACCTTCACCGGCCGCGTGTTCTCGGGCACCGAGGCGCTGGAGCTCGGCGTGGTCAGCCGCGTCGCCGACGACCCGCTGGCCGCCGCCCGCGCCCTGGCCACCGAGATCGCCGCCAAGTCGCCACACGCCGTGCGCGCCGCCAAGCGGCTGTACGACGAATCGTGGACCGGCACCGCCCAGGAGACGCTCGCGCTCGAGGCGGCCCTGCAGCAGACCCTGGTCGGCAGTCCCAACCAGCTGGCGGCGGTCACGGCGGGGATGTCGAAGCAACCCGCTGAGTTCGTCGACCCTTAGCGCGACCTGAGCCAGCTCGTCTTGGGGCCCACACGGCACGGCCTTCCAATCCGGGCTCGACTCGCTTACCAGTACCTATTCGACGGCATCCGTCCGGGAGCGGCCCGCGTGGTCGCTGCTTCGGGGTCGCCGGTCCCTGATAGGTCGGCTCGGCGGTTGGTCAGCTGACAATCGGCCGCAAGAACACGGACCGCTTGTTGCGAGCTCCCCAGGTGTCGGTTTGGCTGTGACAGTTCGGACACAGAAGCATCAGGTTTTCCAAACGGTTGTCGTGCCCGTCTCCGTTGACATGATGAAGCTCAAAGGGCACGGGCCGTCCGAGCCACGAGGTCAGGCCGCATGATTCACATCTCTCTTGCTTGAGGCCTGCGATCAGCAGCCGACGTTTGACGTGAGATCGGTTGCGGCGCCGGCCCGCTGCGAGGACATCGTCGAGCGGCTCCAACCGAGGGCGGGGCACGATTGCTCCTCGGCGGATCGCGTCAGCCCATGCTGTGCGACTGAATCCAAATCTACGGAGGCACTCGCGCATCGAGTGACCAGCTTCATACCACGCTCGGATCTCGTTCCAGTCGTAGCGCCTGGCGAGCTCTGGTTGAACTGGGATCCCGAGATGGCGCATGTGAAAGCACACGGTCGGCCGGGACACGCCCAACGCAGTGGCGATCGCCGCCTGCGAGAGACCTTCGGCGAGCAGTTTCGCTACGGCTTGACGGGTGGCTCCTCGAGGTCTCGCTTCGGGCGGCGTCCGAGGGAAGATGTCGCCGCGTCTGATCGCGCGGTGCCAAGCGCCGTTCGAGAAACCGAACCGTTCTCGACACTCCTTTACGGTGTGCCCGTCCTCGTAGAACTCGCGTACCGCCGCCCAATCGTAGGTCCATCGCCCGCCAGCCACGAACGTACGTTCCCATCCGGCCCGGACAGATCCTCACGAGTTTCGTCGACTGCCCGGGATGGATTCGAACCACCGTTCCGCGGTCCAGAGCCGCGTGTCCTGCCGCTGGACGACCGGGCACTGCCTGCTCGCAGGTTAGCGATTCACGCCTCGACAGAACGGGACCTTCGGGAGACGTGAAGCTGGCAAACCGCCCGACAGGCCTCCGGCTGGCTCAGTCCACGGACCGGCCAACGCCGCGAGCCGACCATCGGGGTCGGAGCCCCACCGGTCGCCTTTACCTTAGCCTGATCTGATGGACCGTCGTCTAGGGTCAGGCGCCGCTGTGGCCGAGCAGACGATCAGCGCGCCACCGGTCAGAACGCCGGCCAGGAGCCGCCGCCGGGCCAGGCCGGCGCGGGCGAAGGCTCCTGGACGGGTGCTCCCGTGGGTGGCCCTGACGGTGGCGGTGTTCGCCGCCGCGACCGCGTTCGTGGTGGCGACCAACATGCGGCCGGGGTATGACGCGTTCGGTTGGCTGGTGTGGGGTCGCCAGGTGCTGCACTGGAACCTGAACACCGACGGAGCGCCGTCGTGGAAGCCGCTGACGTTCCTTTTCACGCTGCCGTTCGCACTGGCCGGGCGCGGGGACATCTGGCTGTGGATGGTCACGTCGGTGGCTGGGGCGTTTGCCGGCGTCGTGTTCGCGGGACGGATCGCCTACCGGCTGACCGGGCCGTGCCCGGAGCGCCGGTACGCGCCCTGGGTGGCGGCGTTGTTCGCCGGGGTCGGCGTCCTGGCGCTCGACGGCTACTGGCAGCAGATCCTGATCGCCAACGCCGATCCGCTGGTCGTCACGGCGTGCCTGGCGGCGATCGACGCCCATTTTTCAAAGCACCCGCGGCTGGCCTTCTCGATGCTGGTGCTGGCATCGCTGGGCCGCCCCGAGGTCTGGCCGTTCGCTTTGCTGTACGCCCTGTGGGCCTGGCGGGCCGTGCCGTCGATGCGCCGGTTCACTGCAGTCGGGGCCGTCCTCATCCCGGCGCTGTGGTTCGTGATCCCGGCGCTGACCTCCAAGAGCTGGTTCGAGCCCGGTGACCTGGCGCTGCACTCGGTGAATCCGATCAACGTCATCCACGGCAGCAAGTTCAGCGCGATCATCGATCGCTTCTTCAGTCTCTACCAGCTGCCGGTGTGGCTGGCCGCGCTATGCGGCGTGGGGATCGCCGCGGCCCGCCGGGACCGTCAGACGCTGGGCCTGGTGGCGGCGGTATGCCTGTGGGTGGCGCTCGAGATCGGGCTGGCCCTGCACGGGTGGTCAGGCGCGACCCGGTATCTGTTCGAGCCGGCCGCGGTGACCGTGGTGATCGCCGGCAGCGCCGTGGGGCGGCTGCTGGGGTTCGCGCCGCGGCGACCCTGGGTGCTGCGCTGGGTGGGTCCGGTGGTCGTCGTGGCGCTATTCGCAGCCCTGTATCCGCTGGTACACGATCGCGAGCACGCGGCCGAGCCCGAATTCACCCAGGCTCACGCCAGCGGCCGGCAGCTCGACCGCTTGCAGGCGGTGATCGCCAAGGACGGTGGCGCCGCCAAGATCCGCGGCTGTGGTGGGCCGACCACGCTCGTCGGCAATCAGAGCATGCTGGCCTGGGCGTTGCGCATGAACGTCGGCGAGGTCGGATTCAAGATCGGCCGTGGGATCGACAGCGGTCGGCCGATAGTGGTCTTCAAGCCCCACGACCACGGCTGGCGGGTTCACCCGTTGAACATCGCGCCGGCCAGCCGGGGGCGCTGCGACTCGCTGAAGACCGACAGCGCGTTCGGCTGAGCGGCCGCCGAGCGCCGCCCGGGCCCTCGAGCCGGACGCTAGAGCTCGTCGAGGTCGCTCGACAGGTCGCCTAGGGCATCGGCCCGGTCGCCGAGCTCGACGCCGTCTGCGATCAGCCGCCGGGCGGGCAGGAGATCCTCCGAGCGCCCCACCGTCAGCGCGCCCGCCAGCCGTCCGGCCTGGAGGTAGAAGACCGTGAACGCGCCGTCGTCCGGCGAGCCCCGGATCACCTCACGATCCCAATTCAGCGCCGGGCCCAGGTACTCGATCGCCGCCCAGTCGGAGAGGTCGCTGAAGAAGTACGGCACCACGTCGTAGGCGGCGGCCTTGCCGAGCATGTTCAGTGCCACGGTCTTGCCGTGGTTGAAGGCGACGTCCCAGTGCTCGACGCGGATCCGGCGGCCGCCGTGGATCACGCTCTCGTACTCGGCGACGTCGCCGGCCGCGAACACCCCGGGCACGGCCGTCTGCAGCTGGGCGTCGACGCGGATACCGCCGGTCTCCCCCAGCTCCAGGCCGGCACCGCGGGCCAGCATCGTGTCGGGGTTGACGCCGACGCCGATCACCACGACGTCGGCCGCGAACTCGTGGCCGTTCTTGGTCACCACCTTGGTGACCCTCCCGTCGGCGCCCTCGAACCGCTCGAGCTCGTCCTCGGCGTGAATCGAGATCCCGTGGTCTGAGAGCAGGTCGTGGAAGAACCGAGCCGCCTCCTCGCCGAAGGTGCGACTTAGGACCACCGGTTCCATCATCACCATCGTGGCGCTGGAACCGAGCTCGGTCAGGGAGGCCGCCACCTCGCTGGCGATGTACGAGCCACCGATCAGCACCACGCGCTTTCCGGCGGCGTCCTCGCGGATCGAGTCGGCGTTGCCGAACGTGCGCAGATAGTGGATCCCCTCCAGCTCGGCCCCGGGCACCTTCAGGCGGCGCACGTTGGCGCCGGTGGCGATCAGGGCCTGGCCGAATCCGATCTCGTCCTTGTTGGAGAGCTTGACGGTGCGCCCCTCCAGATCGAGCTTCATCACCGAGGTCCGGGTGAGCGCCTCGATCCCGCGCTCCTCATACCACTCGGCGCTGCGCATCAGGGCCGACTCACGGGTCTCGCCGCCCCGCAGGTATCCCTTGGACAGCGGCGGGCGGTCGTAGGGCAGGTCGGGCTCGCGGCCGACGAGCAGGATCGAGCCGTCGGCGCCTGACTCGCGCAGCCAGCGCGCGCAGTTGCCCGAGGCCAGGCCGCCGCCGATCAGCAGGTATTCGACATCGCGGATGGCCATCTCAGCGCGGGCGGCGGGAAACGGCCCGGTTCACCCGGTGGAGGTGGCCTCTGCGCCGTCGGGGGCGAACCGCGGGGTGATGTCCCCCTCCAGCCCTGGATCGAGGATCAGCAGCACCTGATCGCCGGCCTGGATCACGGAGTCGGCCTTGGGTACGAATCCGGTGCCGTCGCGCAGCACGGAGATGATCAGCGAGCCGTCCGGGAGCACCACGTCCTGGACCCTGAGCCCGGCGGCCGGTGAGCCATCCCCCACCTCGAGCTCGATGATCTCCAGGTGCTCCTCCTCGAGCGCCAACAGCTGCACCAGTCCGTACTCCGGCACCTCGTGCTCGATCAGGCGCAGGATCAGGTCGGTCGCCGAGACCGCCGGCTGGATGTTGAGCAGATTGAAGTGCGCCAGGTTGCGAGGGTTGTTGACGCGCGCGACGATCCGCTCACAGCCGTACTTCTCCCTCGCCACCTGACAGATGAGGATGTTGTCCTCGTCGTCGCCGGTGACGGCGATCACCAGGTCGGCGCGCTGGATCCCTGCCCGCTCCAAAACCCACAGCTCGGTCGCGTCGCCGTACTGCGCCGCGTGCTCGAGTTCCTCCTCGACGATACGAAACCGCCGGTGGTCGGATTCGATCAGCGTCACCTCGCGGTCCTTGGCGATCAGCTCACGAGCCAGGTTCCACCCCACCTTTCCCGCTCCGGCGATGATCACGTACATGTGCAGGCTGCTCCCCTCACGGCGCCAGCACCACCTGCTCGGCCTCGTCGATGGCGTGCTGGGTGGGACAGATCGTAAGCAGTCCCTGCTGGGAGTACCAGGCCGCTCGCGCCGGATCGGCGACCCGGACGACCACCCGCGGGACGTTGAACCGCCGCTGCGCGATCTGCGCGATCACGAGATTGGTGTTATCCCCCCGGGTCGCCGCCATAAACACGTCGGCGTCCTCGATGCCCGCTTCGACCAACCCGTCGAGCTCCAGGGCGGCACCGACGGTGAACCGCCCGCCGGCGTCCTCCCAGCTGGTCGACTGGTCCTTGTCGAGGCGCTCGTGCGAGAGCGGGTCGCTGTCGAGCACGGAGACCTCGTGGCCATCCTCGAGGGCGCGCTTGGCGATGGCCGATCCGACCCGCCCGGCGCCGACGATCATGATGAACATGGCGGAGACTCTAAGTGGTATCTGGCCTGAATGCAGCGGCAGGAGCTACGGATTCGAGGGACGGTCGGCCGCCGGCGGCGGGGTCAGCGCCGCGGCGACGATCACCAGCGCGAAGGCCAGCATCCTGACCGCCAGCTCCAGGTGGCCGGCGGGCAGCGGCTCGGAGAACACGATCGGGCCGGCGGCGATCGTCGTCAGGTTGGCGAACGCGCTGGTCAACGCGATCATCGGCACCGCCTCGCCCAGCTGCAGGCTCCGAGCCGAGATCAGCAGGCCGACCAGCGACGCGACCAGGATCACCGCCGCCAACGGGTGCACCAGAACCCCCAGCCCCAGCGAGCCCAAGTGGGAGCTGAGCGCCTTGATCGAGGTGTCCGACGCTGCCCACAGCAGCCCGGCCGAGACCGCCAGCAGCCCCGGTCGCTTGGGACGCAGGGCCAGCGCCAGCCCGCACCCGCCGACCACCGCCAGGAAGATCGCCAGCGTTCCCGGGTCGTAGTGGGAGTGGGCGCTGCTGGCATCGCCGTCCAGGGTCGCGGCCAGGAACGCCAGGCCCGCTGCGGTCAGCGCCACCCCCACCCACTCCCGGCGCGTGACCTCGATCCCGAACAGCCGGTCGGCGACCACCGTCAGCAGCACCAGCCCGCCGGCGATCACCGACTGCACCAGGGAGATCGGCGCCAGCGACAGCGCCGCCACGTGAAACCCCCACGAGGTCAGCGCGATCGCGATCCCCAGCACGTACAGCGGCGAGCGAAACAGCTCCACCGTGCTGTGCCACGGTCGAGTCAGCTCGACCTCCGGAGCCTCCCGCGCCCCCCGGAACTTGTACAGAAACCCCGCCACCGAGCC
>DASXZB010000121.1:0-1673 GCA_036502145.1 Solirubrobacteraceae bacterium
GGGGACTCCCGCGCGCCACGGACCGTCCTGATGCTCGCCGTGGCTCGTGCCCTCGACGACCAGCAGATCACTGCCGGAGAAGATCCAGTTGAAATGCGAGTAGTGGTGAGTGATCGACTTGAGCGTCCCGCCCACGTCGCCGAACATCGTGCCGATCTCCGCCTTGCCGTTCGCGAGCCCCCACTTCGGGAAGTAGACCTGCGCGTCTTCGGCGAAGAGGTCGAGGATACTGCCACCAGTCGAGGTGACGCCACCGTTGTCGAACGCCTTCAGGTACTCAAGGGCGACCGATTTCCGCTGCTCATCGGTCATAACGCCACGCGATAGTGCCATGAGCCTGCCTCTCCCCTGTTCCGCACCGAACTGCTTCAGCATGTGATCGGGCGTAAGGGCGTGTCAAGCGCGCAGATGGTCGCAAGCCCCAGCTACCGGCCAGCGAACTTGTCAGGGTCAGGGCCAGTGCGCTCGTTCTTGTTCAGCAGCGTGATGTCCTCGACGTCGGTGACGGACAGCTCGAAGTCGAAGATGTCGATATTCTCCTGAATCCTGTCCGGGGTGACCGACTTGGGGAACACGATGTCGCCCCGCTGGATGTGCCAGCGCAGCACGACTTGAGCCGGGGTCTTGCCCGCCCGCGCGGCGATTGACTGGATGGTCCGGTCGGCGAGAACGCCCCCCTTCCCCAGCGGTGACCAGCCCTCGACCGCGATCTGATGCTCAGCGCAGAAGGTGCGCACTTCGTCCTGGGTCAGGAACGGGTGCACCTCGATCTGGTTGACCGCCGGGATGATCTCGGTCTCACCGTGCAGCCGCCGCAGGTGATGGGGCTGGAAGTTGGACACGCCGATGGACCGGGCCCGGCCCTCGCGGTAGAACTCCTCCAGCGTCCGCCAGGTCTGCACGAAGTCACCGCCGTACCGGGTCGGCAGCGGCCAGTGGATCAGGAACAGGTCGACGTACTCGGTGCCAAGAGCCTTGAGTGTCCCTTCGAAGGCCTGCCGGGCATCGTCGGGCTCGTGCGCGTCGTTGCTCAGCTTGCTGGTGACGAAGACCTCACCGCGGTCCAGGCCCGACCTGGCGATGGCGTCGCCTACCTCGGCCTCGTTGCCGTACATCTCGGCGGTGTCGATGTGCCGGTATCCGGCCTCGAGCGCCGTGCTCACCGCGGCCGCCGTGTCCTTCGGCTCAACCTGGAAGACACCGAAGCCGAGTTGCGGAATGGCCTGACCGTTGTTCAGCCTGATATCCGGAATGGAAGCCACGAAGAACTCTCCTCAGCGCGAATCGCTTATGCGGACCCGCGACACCCTGCCCCGATCACGACGAGCTACACACAGGAGCGGGCTCGGCGATCGACTGCTCAGGTGCCGAGCCCGCGCAGAGCCGTTGATGACACGGCCGCCAGCCCGGGCCGCGCGGGCAGCAGCAGCGTGGTAACGCCCATGGCCCCGTTCATCGCCGCCAGCTGAGATTCATGACGAAAGTCGGACCGGTTGCGCACACCGCGGATGATCACGCTGGCGCCATGCTGCCGGCAGAACGCGACGGTCAGCCCGGCCCACGCGGCAACCGAGACGTTGTCCCATTCCGCCGGAAGCTCCCGGCGCAGCTGGATCGCCCGCTCCGACGGGGTGCGGGCTGGCTGCTTATCAACATTGACGGCCACGAGCACG
>DASXZB010000122.1:0-33771 GCA_036502145.1 Solirubrobacteraceae bacterium
GAGATCTCGTCGGACTGCTCGATCGTGACCCGCCCCAGCAACTCCAGCCGCTGGGGCTCGAGCCGCAGCGACGCGCCCGACAGACACAGCACCGCGACCACCGCGCCGCCGTGCTCGCGGATCGGCGCCGCGACGGCCGACAGACCGGGCTCGAGCTCGTCGACGATCGTCGCGTAGCCGCGCTCGCGCACCGTCTCGAGCTCGGCCATGAGCCGCTCGCGATCGGTGATCGTCGCCGGGGCCAGCGGCTCGAGGGGGTCGTCGGCAAGCTCCGCCGCGCCGAAGGCCAGGAACACCTTGCCGGCCGCCGTGGCGTGCAGCCCCAGGGGCCGGCCAACCCAGTTGGTCACGCCCAGCAGGTGCGAGCCGTCGATCTGGGCGATGGCCTCGGTGCCGCCGGGACGGGGCAGGATCAGATTCGCCGTCTCACCGCTTTCGGCGGCCAGGCGGCGCATCCCCGGGCGCGCCAGCTCGACCAGGTCGGCCAGCCCCAGATCCGAGCGGGCGAACCGCAGCGCGGCGGCGCCGGGGCGGATGCTGGCGCGATCGGGATCGACGGCAACCAGGCCGTGGCGCTCCAGCGCCTCCAGCACCGGTCCCAGGTCGGCCTCGGAGATGGCGGCCTCGTCCGACAGCTCGCCGAGCGTCCGCGGCGAGCGATCGAGGACCGCCGCCAGCACCCGCGCCACCTGCTCGGCGGGGCTGCTCCCCTCGCGGTCGGCGGCGGGATCGGCGGGGCTGCTGCCCTCGCGGTCGGCGGCGGGATCGGCGGGGCTGCTCGCCTCGCGGTCGGCCGCCGGCTCCGGACTCCGGTTCACCGACTGCGGCCGTCGGGAGTCAGCACGATCGTCTGCAGCTCGGTGAAGGTGTGCATCGCGTTGGCGCCGCCGACCTTCCCGATCCCGCTGTCTGAGCCGGAGCGACCCCCGAACGGAAGGTGCGCCTCCCAGTAGTTACTGGACTCGTTGATGTTGACCCATCCGGTCCGGACCCGGTCGGCGAACTCGAGCCCGCGGGTCAGGTCGGCGGTGAATATCGCCGCCAGCAGACCGTAGGGGGAGCCGTTGGCGAGCGAGATCGCCTGCTCCAGCGAGTCGATCGCCACCACCGGCGCCACCGGTCCGAAGGTCTCTTCGGCCGCCACCCGGGCGTCGGCCGGCACGCTGGCCAGCACCGTGGGCTCCCAGTACAGGTCGGTGGGGAACGCCGGGCTGCGAGCCCCGCCGCTGAGGACCTGCGCGCCGCGCTGCCGGGCGTCTGAGACGTGCTCGTCCATCTTGGCGGCAACCGGTTCGTTGTTGAGCGGGCCCATCGTGGTGTGATCGTCGAACGGATCGCCGAGCACGATCCTCTCGGTGACCGCGCGGGCCAGGCCCTCGACGTACTGGTCGTAGACCTGCTTGTGGACCAGGATCCGCTCGCCGGCGGTGCAGCTCTGCCCGGCACACAGAAAGCACGCCGTCAGGCTGGCCTCGATGGCCGCGTCGACGTCGCCGTCCTCGAGCAGGACCACCGGCCCGTTGCCGCCCATCTCCAGCAGCGTGGCCTTGCCGGCGGCGGCCTGCCCGACCAGGCGCCCGGTGGCCGTGGATCCGATGAAGGCGACGCCGTCGGTACCGGGGTTGCGCGCGATCTCGTCGCCCACCACCGGACCGGGGCCGGTGACCAGGTTGAAGGTCCCGGGCGGCAGGTCGGCGTCGGCGATGCACTGGGCCAGCGCGATCGCGCAGATGGCGGTGCTGGGGGCCGGGGTCCAGACCACCGCGTTGCCACACGCCAGGGCCGGCGCGATCAGCTCGGCGGGCATCGTGTAGGGCCAGTTCCAGGGGCTGATGATCCCCACCACCCCGCGAGCCCGCCGCGCCAGCAGCACGCGCTTGCCGGGAGAGAACGAGTTCGGCAGCTCGCCGCCGAGCCGCTTGGCGTCCTCGGCGGCCATCCGCCAGTACTCGACGAGCTCGTCGACCTCGTCGAAGGCCTCGGCGGCCAGCGGCTTGCCCTGATCCAGGGTCAGAGTCCGGGCCAGCTCGTCGCGGCGCGATTCGATGATGTCGCCAACGGCATGCATCTTGGCGGCACGCTCGAACGCGGTCAGCCGGGCCCAGCCGTCGGCGGCGGAGCGCGCGCTGGCGATGGCGGCGCGGGCATCGTCGCGGTCGCCCTCGGGTACCGAGCCGATCACCTCCCCAGTGGCCGGACTGCTAGCCGAGAAGGTTTCGCCCGTCGCGCTGGACTGCCATTCGCCGCCCACGAACATTTGCTGTCCGGTGCCTGTGACCATCATCTCGCTCCCCGTCCGGACCGCGGATTATGGCTGCGGCCAGCCTCTCGTTGACACGGTTCGACAACTGATATATAACAGCCGGATCTGGATGGGGTCAATGCCTAGAGCAATGCGAGGGGCAGTGCGCGACACGCCGGCTCGGTGCGCTCGTAACCGTGTTTGTCGAACCGCGCGGAGAACGTGCGGATGGGGAGGTTGATCGATGGCAACCGTTGAGGCGCCCGAGGGCGCCGGAACGAGCGGCGACAGCTCGGAGCTCGCGGGCTTCGGCTACAAGCAAGAGCTGGACCGTTCGCTGGGGAACTTCTCCTCGTTCGCGGCCGGCTTCAGCTACATCTCGATCCTCACCGGGGTCATCCAGCTGTTCGCGTTCGGCTTCTTGTTCGCCGGGCCGGCGGTGTGGTGGACGTGGCTGATCGTGTTCGCCGGGCAGATGTCCGTGGCGCTGTGCTTCGCCGAGATGGCCGGCCAGTTCCCGCTCGCCGGCTCGGTCTACAACTGGTCAAAGCGCGTCGCCGGGGACTTCTCGTCCTGGATGACCGGCTGGGTCTACGTGATCGGCTCGATCGTCACTGTGGCCGCGGTGGCGGTGGCGTGGCAGGTCGTTCTGCCGCAGGTCTCGACCAAGTTCCAGATCCTCGGCAGCACCGCCGACGCCGGCACCTATGTCACCAAGGGCGGGGCCCAGAACGCGCTGCTGCTGGGCGCGATCCTGGTCATCTTCGGAACCTTGGTCAACATGGCCGGCGTCAAGATCATGGCCCGGATCAACAACTTCGGCGTGATGGCCGAGCTGATCGGCGCCAGCCTGTTGGTGATCCTGCTGATCTTCCACTTCGCCCGCGGCCCCGGGATCGTGTTCCACACCCTGGGCCTCGGCGCC
This sequence comes from Solirubrobacteraceae bacterium, assembly GCA_036502145.1. Lineage (GTDB taxonomy): Bacteria > Actinomycetota > Thermoleophilia > Solirubrobacterales > Solirubrobacteraceae > Palsa-465. The sequence continues at coordinate 3,168 of DASXZB010000122.1, forward strand.
GGCCACAGCTGGGGCTACTTCGGCGCCTTCATCATCGGCGGGATCATGAGCGCGTACGTGATGTACGGGTTCGACACCGCGGGGACCCTGGCCGAGGAGACCAACGACCCCAGACGAGCCGCCCCGCCGGCGATCATCCGCGCCCTGATCGCGGCCTCGATCATCGGCGGCCTGCTGATCCTGTTCGCGCTGATGACGGTCAAGAACATCCACGACCCCAACATTGGCCTGCTGGGGCTGCCGTTCATCATCAAGCAGGCGCTCGGCAACACGCTGGGCAACATCTTCCTGGTCGACTCGGCGATCGCGATCACGGTCTGCACGCTGGCGGTGATGGCGGCCTGCATCAGACTGCTGTTTGCGATGGCGCGCGACGGCCGGCTTCCATTCGGGACCCACATCGCGCGGGTCTCCGGTACGCGGCGGGTGCCGGTGGTACCGGCGCTGCTGGTCGGCTTTTTGGCGCTGTGCATCCTGGCCATCAACATCAGCAACCAGAGCGCGTTCCTGGCCCTGACCTCGGTGGCGATCGTGATGTTCTACATCGCCTACCTCGGAGTGACCGGGGGGATGCTGGTGCGACGCTTCCGCGGTACCTGGCCCCGTCGCGAGCACGGTCCCTATTTCTCGCTGGGCCGGTGGGGGATGGCGGTCAACCTGTTCGCGGTCACCTACGGCGCATTGGTGGCCGTCAACATCGCCTGGCCCCGCGCCGCCGTGTACGACGCGCTGGCCGGGACCAAGGACGCCAGCGGCAACGTGATCCCGGGCCACTGGTACTGGCAGTACATCGCGATCCTGTTCATCGGCACCGTGTGGTTGATCGGCGCGACGTACTACTTCACCGTCTACAGGCGCAAGCCGATCGAGGTGCTCCGCGAGCACGCCGCCGAGGTCCCGACGCTTCCCGGTGAGTCGCTCGGCGAGGCGGCGCCATGAGCGACGCGGGCGAATTCGATTATGTGATCGCCGGTGGCGGCACCGCCGGCTGCGTGCTGGCGGCGCGGCTGTCCGAGGATCCGTCGGTAACCGTCTGCCTGCTCGAGGCGGGGCCGTCGGACGTCGACGACCAGGCGGTACTGCGCCTGGAGGACTGGATGTTCCTGCTGGACTCCGGCTATGACTGGGACTACCTGGTCGAGCCGCAGGAGAAGGGCAACAGCTTCCTGCGTCACGCTCGCGCCAAGGTGCTGGGTGGCTGCTCGTCGCACAACTCGTGCATCGCCTTCTGGACGCCCAAGGAGGACCTCGACGAGTGGGCGGCCAACGGCTGCGAGGGGTGGAGCTCAGCCGAATGCTGGCCGCTGATAGCGCGGCTGGAGACCAACGACGGTCCCGGCGAGCACCACGGCCGCAGCGGCCCGGTCAACATCCGCACGGTTCCTCCGGAGGACCAGTGTGGGGTGGCCATCCTGGAGGCCGCCGCCCAGGCCGGCCTGCCGACCTCGCGCTTCAACGAGGGCGTGACGGTGACCAACGGCGCGGGGTGGTTTCAGATCAACTCGTCGGCCGACAACACCCGGATGTCGTCGTCGCACGCCTACCTGCATCCGATCATCGGCTCGCGGCCCAACCTCGAGATCCGCACCCACTGCTGGGCCAAGCGGGTGGTGCTCGAGCACGGCCGCGCGACCGCAGTGGAGTACCTGACCCCGGACATCCTCACCCATGACACCGTTCGGGCCCGGCGGGAGGTCATCCTCAGCGCCGGGGCCATCGACACCCCCAAGCTGCTGATGCTGTCGGGGATCGGTCCCGGCGACCACCTCCAGGAGTTCGGGATCGAGACGGTCGTCGACTCGCCGGGCGTAGGCTCGAACCTCGACGACCACGTCGAGGGGATCGTCCAATGGGACGCCAAGCAGCCGATGATCCGCCACTCGACCCAGTGGTGGGAGATCGGTCTGTTCGCCACCTCCGAGCAGGGCCTGGACCGTCCCGACCTGATGATGCACTACGGCTCGGTGCCGTTTGACATGAACACGGCCCGCTGGGGCTACCCGACAACCGAGAACGGCTTCTGCCTGACGCCGAACGTGTGCCGTGGCCAATCCCGGGGGACGGTGCGGCTGCGCTCGCCGGACTTCCGAGACCGGGCGCGGGTGGATCCGCGCTACTTCACCGACCCCGACGGCCACGACGAGCGCGTGATGGCGTTCGGCATCCGTCTGGCGCGCAAGATCGTCTCGCAACCGGCGATGGCGGACTGGGCCGCCCAGGAGCTGGCCCCGGGACCCGACGCGCAGTCCGACGACGAGCTGATCGACTACATGCACAAGACGCACAACACCGTCTATCACCCGGCCTGCAGCGCCCATATGGGTCCCGACTCCGATCGGCTGGCGGTCGTGGATCCGCGGCTGCGGGTGCGGGGCGTGCGCGGGCTGCGGATCGCCGACGGTTCGGTGCTGCCGTTCCTGCCGGCGATCAACCCCTGCATCACCACGATGATGGTGGGCGAGAAATGCGCCGAGATGCTCAAAGCGGACGCCCGCACGGAGGCTCACGCGGCGCTCGCCTGAGGCCCGGGGCGTGAGCCCCGAGACAAGCAGCGGGTCGTCTGGGCGGGGCGCGAGCCCCGAGACGGCTTCGGACATCGCCCGTTTCCTGGGCGCTCATCCGCCGTTCGACGCCCTGGACCGAGCGGACGTCGAACGGGTGGCGGCGGTCGCCGAGCGTGAGTTCCTGCCCACCGGAACGACCGTCTTCTCCGAGGGCGACGGGCCGGTGGCGCACCTGCGGGTGATCCGCAGCGGCGCCGTCGAGATCGTCTGCGGCGGCCGGCTGCTCGACCTCCTGGGCGAGGGCGAGCTGTTCGGGCACGCCTCGATGCTGTCGGGCCTGCCGCCGGGGTTCGAGGCGCGCGCCATGGAGGACACGGTCTGCTACCGGATCGGGGCCGAGGCCGCCCAAAGGCTGCTGGCCGGGCCGGCGGGGTTGCGATTCGTGGCCCGCTCACTGCTGGAGCCGCCCACCGAGCTGCACGAGCTGGCCCGCGAGCCGTCGCGCAACCTGGCCGATCAGCCCGTTTCGGCCCTGGTCCGCGGCGAGCCAGTGGTGTGCGGGCCGCACACCACGATCCGCCAGGCCGCCGAGCGGATGACCGAGGCCCGCCAGACCTCGGTGGTGGTGGACCTCGGCGAGGACGGCTGGGGAATCCTCACCGACCGCGACCTGCGCTCCCGGGTGATCGCCGCCGGGCGCAGCGGCGAGGAGCCCGTGACAGCGGCGATGTCGGCTCCCGCCTTCACCTGCGCCCCGGACCGCGCCGCCGGAGACGTGCTGCTCGAGATGCTCGACCGGGGCTTTCGCCACTTCCCGGTGGTGTCGGGGCGCGGAACGGTGCTCGGCGTCGTCGAGGACGTGGACCTCGTCGCCGTGCGCACGCGCTCGTCGTTCTATCTGCGCGAGCGGATCGCTCTGGCGCGCAGCGTCTCGGAGCTCGTACTGGTGGCCGGTGAGCTGGCGCCGATGGTGACGGCGCTGCACGAGGCGCACGTCGAGGCGGCCAACGTGATGGCGGTGTACGCAGTGGTGGTCGACGCGCTGACCCGCCGGATGCTCGAGCTGGAGGTGGCGCGCCAGCCCGATCCGGAGGTGGAGTTCGCGTGGCTGGCGCTGGGCAGCCAGGCCCGCCGGGAAGCGCTACCGAGCTCGGACGTGGACAGCGCGATCGTGTGGTTCGGCGCCGAGCAGTCCGACCGGATCCGCGATCGCCTGCTGGCGATCTCGCAGCCGGTGGTGGCCGGGATCGAGCGCTGCGGGCTGCAGATCGACTCCAACGGGGTCAACGCGTCGGCGGCGCCGTTCGTACGCTCGGTCGACTCCTGGCAGGAGGTGGCCCGCAGCTGGATTCACGAGCCCACCCAGGAGAAGGCGCTGATCCTGGCCTCGGTGCTCGTCGACAGCCGCCCGGTGTGGGGGGTGCACACCGGCAACCCGGTCTCGGAGACGTTTCGACTGGCTCCCACCAACCCGCAGATGCTCCGGCTGCAGGCTCGGTTCGCGCTCGCGCGCCGGCCGCCCACCGGCTTCTTCCGGGGCCTGGTGGTCGAGCACACCGGCGAGCACCGCGGCCGGCTGGACCTCAAGCACGGTGGCGTCCTGCCGATCGTCGCGCTGGCCCGGTGGGGGGCGATGGTGACCGGGGTGACCAGCGCCTCCACGGCCGAGCGGCTGCGGGCCGCCGCCGCCGCCGGAACCCTCTCGGACACCGACGCCCACACGCTCCTGGACGCGTTTGAGCTGATCAACAACCTGCGCCTGGACCACCAGGTGCAGCAGCTGCGCGCCGGTGAGCCGCCCGACGACCACGTCAGCCCCGGAGAGCTGAGTCCGCTGATGCGCACTCATCTGAAGGAGGCGTTTCGGGCCGTGACCTCGATCCAGAGGCAGGTCGCGTCCGAGCTGCAGGTGGGGGTGCGGTGATGGCCTCCGGACCGCGAGGCCCCGGTAGGGTTGGACCGGTGGCCGGCAACTGGCGCATCTACCGACCCGCGATCTGGCTGGCGATGCTCGGGATCGCGCTGATCCTGCTGGTCAACCCGCCCTACATCGGCGCCGCGGTGCTGGGGGCCGGGCTGGGGATCGGGCTGCGGACCCGCTTCGGCGCCCGGTTGCCGCGGCGGCGACGCCGTCGCTAGCGCTGGGGCCGGCGCTTTAGTTAGTTGAGCTCGCCCCGCGCCACCGCCAGGCAGGCCTCGCAGTGCGGCCACGGAGGGTTCCAGGGGTAGTCGGTCACGTCCTTGCCGCACAGCGCAGTGTCGGGATCGGTCTCGGACACCAGGTGACAGAGTTCCTCGAAGCCGTCGCCGTTGCGCCGTGGGACGTTCAGGCAGTCGGGGTGGACGTTGGGGCTTCTGACCGGTGTCGGGGCGCTGCGGGACATGGGCCTGAGGATACCGTCGCGGGGCGCTCAGCCCACCGCGCGCAGGTGGGCGAAGGGGCGCCCTTCGCGCAGCTCGGCCACCACCGCCGCCACCAGCCCGTCGGCCTCGAGCACCCGGCCGTCGGTCACTGCCGAGACGAGCGCGCGCTTGCTCTGGATCAGGCGCGCCATGGTCTCGTCGATCGTTCCCGCTGCCAGCAGATACCAGGCGGTAACGGCGTCGCGCTGACCGATGCGGTGGCAGCGGTCCTCGGCCTGGTCGTGCATCGCGGGGGTCCACTCGAGCTCTAAGAAGGCGACGTTGGAGGCCCTGGTCAGCGTGATCCCCTGGGCGGCCACGCGGGTGGCGCCGACGATCAACGGCGGGCCATCCGGGCGCTGGAAGGCCCGGATCGCGGCCTCGCGATCGGCCAGCGAGTCCTGTCCGAGCAGATGCAGCGCGGCCGGGAAGCGGGCCAGCAGGGCTCGCTGGACCTCGAGGTGGCGGGCGAACACCACCAGCGGCTCGCCGGAGGCCAGGAAGTCCTCGACCCAGGCCAGTGCGGCGGCCAGCTTGCCGCGCGCCGCCAGCCGCTGGAGCGTCCCCAGCTGAGCCAGGCGCTCGGCGCGCAGCGTGGCGGCGATCTTGGCGTTGAGCTCGCTCAGGTCCAGCGGCTGCGAGCGCAGCCAGGCGACCACGTCGCGTTCGGCGAGCCGATACTCGGTCTCGTTGGTCAGCGCCATCGGGATCACCACCTGGCGCTTGGGCGGCAGCTGAGGCAGCACCTCGCGCTTGAGCCGGCGGACGAAGCAGCGCCGGCGCAGGTGCCAGTGCAGCCGCTCCTCGCTGAGCCGGCCGCGGAACTGGTTCGCGAAGCGCGCGCCGGACCCGAAGTCCTCCAGGCGCCCGATCACGCGCAGCTGGGCGATCAGCTCGTCGGCGTGATTGAGCACCGGCGTGCCGGTGAGAGCCAGGCGCAGCCCGTCGGCGTGGACCGCCGCCGCCAACCGTCGCACGGCCTGTGTGCGCTTGGCCCGCGGGTTCTTGCAGTAGTGCGACTCGTCGACCACCACGGCGCGCGGACGGCGCCGGGCCAGGGCCTCGCGGTGTGCGGCCACGATCTCGTAGTTGAGGATCGTTATTTCCTCGATCGGGGGGACCGCGACCCGGCCCTGGACGACCGCCACCGACCGGTGCGGCAGCCACCGCTGCGCCTCGCGCTGCCAGCCGAGCTTCATCGAGGCCGGGCATACCACCACCGCCGGGTAGGCGCCGTCGGCCTCCAGCGCGGCCAGCGCCTCGACCGTCTTGCCGAGCCCCTGCTCGTCGGCCAGGAAGACCCGGCGGGCGTCCAGCGCGTAGTGGACCGCCGCCCACTGAAACGGCGCCAGCTCGCCTCCGAGCCGGGCGGCGACCGCCTCGATCGGCGCCGCCTGCGTGGCCCGGGAGCGGCGGACGGCGTCGGCCGCCCGGCGATGCTCGGCGAGCATCGTGTCCATGACTTCGAGCGCCTTGCCGCGGACCTCGACCTGGTGGCGCGCCACGAAGGCGTCCAGCGACTCGGCCAGCCACGGGTCAAGCGGCACCGCCCGGGTGCCCTCGGCGCCCGGCAGCTGCGTGAACGCCAAGCCCACGTCGGGATCCCAGATCACCTCCAGCCGCAGCTGCTCGCCCTCCACGCCGCGGGCCCAGGCCAGCCGCGCCGGAGGCGGCTCGCCTCCGTGCTCGACGATCTGCAGGCAGCGTTCGGCCCCGATGTCCAGCCGCGCCGAGGGCTGCTCACGCAGCGTGCGGGCGGCGGTCTGGGTCAGCGGCACCAGCAGCTTGCCGTCGCGGTGCAGCGCCTCGGCGAGCAGCGGCTCGGGTATCGGGCCGGCCAGGGTGCTCAGCACCCACCAGCCGCGGCCGTCGTGACGCACGGTGCTGACGTGGCCGATCCAGCGCTTGCGCACCGACTCGAGCCAGGCGTGGACCGCCGGTTCGGCGACCAGCTCCGGGTAGCGCTCGAGCACGTCGCCCACCGCCAGCGCGGCCCAGTCCTCGGCCGGGGCCGACCACTCGCGGGTGTCCCAGTCAAAGCGGCGGTGGGGGATCGCCCGCACCAGGTCGACCAGGGCCCGGTCGTAGGGGAACGACAGCACGACCAGCCGCTGGCCGTCGCGACCCTGGCGCAGTTCGATGTTGGGTCGAGGCGGGACGAGCTCCATCAGCGATCCAACGCTAGCGGCGCGTCAGACGGATAACCGTGCGCGTAGTGGATCGACGGGTCCGTGGGCCGGGCGGACGGTTAGCTCGGAACCGGTTCGGGTCGTTCCTCCGGGGTCCGGGCGGGACGGCGCTCGGCGTCGCTGGGCCGCTCATCCTCGCGGAAGCGCTCGGCGGTGCGCTCGGCGGTCCGCTGCGCCCAGGAGGAGGTCGTCAGCAGGGACAGGGCCAGGACCAGGAATCCGAGGCCGACGGTGATCCACCAGCTGACGTGCGTGGCGCTGGCAAAGCCCGGCCCCATCGCTCCGGCGACACCGCCGCCGGCCAGCGCCCCCAGCACGGCGACGCCGAGCGTCTGGCCGACCTGGCGGCTGGTGGAGGCGACGGCGGCGGCGACTCCGGCCTGGGACGGGGGCATCCCCGAAACGGCTGTGTTGGTGATCGGCGGATTGACCAGGCCGAAGCCGATCCCGAACACCAGGTAGGCGACCACCAGCAACGAGAACGGCGTGGTCGCGGTCAGCTGGGCCAGGATCAGGGCGCTGGCGATCAGGCACAGACTCCCCCCGACCAGCGGCAGGCGGGTGCCGCGGCTGCCGACCACGTGGCCGGAGATCGGTCCCACCACGAGGATCATCGCCGCCATCGGCAGGGTGTAGAGGCCGGCGTCCAACGGTGACAGCCCGCGGACGTCCTGGAGGTACAGCGTGTTGAGGAACAGAAAGCCGCCCAGCGCGGCAAACACGCTGACCGCGATCGCGCTGGCCCCCGAGAACGGGGCGCTGCGGAAGAAGCGGATCTCGATCAGCGGCTCGCGGCGCCGCAGCTCCCAGACCACCAGGCTCACGAACGACAGCAGCGACACGGCGCCCAGGCCGAGCGTCTGGGCCGACGTCCACCCGGCCTCCGGGCCTTCGATGATCGCGTAGGTCAACGAGGCCAGGGCCACGATCACCAGCACCTGTCCCACCGGGTCGATCCGCCGCGGGTGGGCGGCGCGTGACTCGGGGACGAACAGCGCCGTCAGCACGATCGCCGCGACTCCCACCGGCACGTTGACCAGGAACACCGCCCGCCACGACACCGAGTCGACCAGCAGACCCCCCAGTACCGGGCCCAGCGCCATGCTGATCCCGATCACGCCGCCCCAGACGCCGATCGCTTGCGCCCGCTCACGCGGGTCCTCGAACACGTTGCGGATGATCGACATCGCCACCGGGTTGAGCATCGAGCCGCCGATCGCCTGCAGGACCCGGGCGGCGATCAGCGCGCCGAGGCTGGGGGCCAGCGCGCACAGCAGCGAGCCGAGCGAGAACAGCAGCAGGCCGACCTGGAAGACCCGCCGGCGCCCGATGCGGTCGGCGGTTGAGCCCGACAGCATCAGCAGGCTGGCCAGCACCAGCGTGTAAGCGTCGATCGTCCACTGCAACCCGGAGAAGGAGGAGTGAAACGAGCGGTGGATCGCCGGCAGGGCGATGTTGACGATCGTCGAGTCCAGTCCGACGATCAGCAGGCTCATGCAGCAGATCCCCAGGATCAGCAGCCGCTGCCGTCGACCCGGCCCGTGGTCGTCTCCTTGCCGCGGGGGCTGGGTCATGTCCTCTCGATGCTAGCCCGGGAGGGGCCCGGGCAATCCCGGGTGGCGCCCCTCGGCGGACGCCACCCGGGTTCGGCGAACCGCCTAGGACACGTGGTTGGCCTTCAGGAACGCCCCGGCCACCGCCGCGGGCTGCTGGTGATCGATCGCGACCGCCTTGTTCATCGCGATGATCGCCGGCGTGGTCAGCAGCTTGTTGATGCTGTTGACCGTGCTCATCAGCGCCGGGCAGGCGCTGACCTTGTTCTTGTTGACGACCAGGGCGATGTTCTGGAAGCCGAAGATGTTCTTCGGGTCCTTGAGCACGACGTACTTACCGCTGGCCAGCTGCGGGTCGGTGGTGAAGACGTCGATCGCCTGCACCGCTCCGCTGTCGAGCGCCTGGTACTGCAGGCCCAGCGCCAGCGACTTGAACGAGAAGTTCTTGACCCCGTAGACCTTCTTCATGCCCAGGGCGCCCTCCTCACGGTTGAGGAACTCGGGCCGGGCGCCGAGCGTGAAGTGACCGACCTTCTTGAGATCCGCGGTGGTCACCAGTCCGTGCTGCTTGGCGTAGGCCTTGGTGACGGCGATCGCGTCGGTGTCGAAGAACGGCGTGATCTGGCTCATCACCTGACCGCGCTTGGCGTAGAACGCCTTGGCCAGCGCGTACTCCTGCTGGGGGGTGGTGACGGCCTTGTTGATCCCGGCCACGGTCGCCACCGACTCGCCCGTGTACTCCGGATAGGCGTCGATCTGATGGCTGGTCAGGGCCTTGTCGACGACCTCGGTGGCGCCGATGTTCTCCTTGTAGTTGATCTTGCAGCCCTTGGCCGTCAGGGCCTGCTTGTAGAGCTGGCCGACGATGAACTCCTCGGTGAAGTTCTTGGTGCCCAGCGTCAACGAGCCGCCCGAGCCGCCGGACGCGGCGCTGCTGCTGCTGGCGGCGGGCGCGCTCGAGGCCGAGGTCTGGCTCGAGCTCGAAGAGCTGCTGCCGCAGGCGGCGATCAGCGCTACGGCCAGCACGCCGAGCGCGGCGACGACCAGTCTGCGAAGCGCCCGCCTGGGGGCGCCGTCCCGGCCGCGGGATGGTGGTTTAGCGGACATCAGGTTTGACCTCCTCGGTTAATTTGCGACATCCCCGGTTTCCATCGTGGTCTCGACGCTCATGGCGTCGGCTCGTGGTTTGCGGCCCAGACGGCGCAGCGGTTTCGGCGTGACGCCGCGCTGCAGCAGGGCCAGAAGTCCGTCGATCGCGAACGCGAGGACGGTTATGGCCAGCGAGCCGGCGATGACTCCGGCAGTTCCGTAGGTCGGCTCGTTGACGATGATGTCGCCGAGGCCCCCGCCTCCGGCGAAGGTGGCCAGGGTGGCGGTCGCGACGACGTACACCGTCGCGGTCCGCAGGCCGGCGAAGATCAGCGGCAGCGCCAGCGGCAGCTCGACGCGCCACAGCACCTGGATCGGCGTCATCCCCATTGCCCGCGCTGCCTGCACCACGTCGGGATCGATGCCGTCGACGGCCACGTAGGCGTTGGTCAAGATGACCGGGCCGGCCAGGATCACCAGCGCCACGACGGTGTTCAGAAAGCCGATCCCTAGGATCCCGATGCCGATCGAGATCACGGCCAGGCTGGGGAGTGCGCGGCCGATGTTGGAGGCCGTGATGGCCACGAACGAGCCGCGGTGCAGGTGTCCCAGCCACACCCCGAGCGGGATCGCCAGCAGGACCGCCACGCCGACTGCCGCGCCGGTGAGCGCGAGGTGCTGGGAGGTCTTTGAGCCGAACAGGCTCAGGTTGTCGAAGAAGAAGGTGAGCGGGTTACTGGTCATTTCAGGCCATTCACGTGGTCTGCAGGCGCCGCCGGCTCCATGGGGTGATCACGCGCTGGAGCAGCACCAGCAGGATGTCGGCCACGATCGCCAGTAGGATCGCCAGCGCCCCGGCGGCCACGAACTCGGTCTTGAAGCCGCTCTGGATCGCGTCGAAGATCAGCGCTCCCAGGCCCCCGCCGCCGATGTAGGCGGCGACCGTGGCCAGGCTGATCGTGGTCACGGTGGCGATCCGCACGCCGGCCATGATGGCCGGCGTGGCCAGCGGCAACTCGACGCGGAGCAGGGTCTGGCGCGGCGTCAAGCCCATCGCCTGCGCGGCCTCGATCGTGGCCGGGGGGACACCCCGCAGGCCGGTCAGCGTGTTGCGGAACAGGATCAACAGGGTGTAGGAGACCAGCCCCACCTCGGCGGTGAAGCGGTTGATCCCGGTCACCTGGACCAGCAGCTCGAACAGGGCCAGGCTGGGGATCGTGTACAGGAAGGCCGCGAACAGCGAGAACGGGGTCTCGAACCAGTTCTGCTTGTAGGCGAAGATGGCAGCGCCGAACGCGATCGGCATTCCCACGCCGACCGCGATCAGGGTCAGCACGATGTGCTGGACGATCGCCGGCCCGAACACCGAGTGGAAGTTGTCGAGAAACCAGCTCATGCAGAACTGGTGGTTCTGGACCACGCAGTTGGAGCCGCCCCCGAAGTTCGGTATCACCGGTCCGCCGGCGGCGAACACGGGCTGCAGCGCGAGCGTCACTCGCCGGCGCCCTCCGCCGCCGGGTGCCCGCTGGTGCCATCCGCGGCCAGGTGCCCGTTGGCGTCCTCGGGAGGGGCGATCAGCCGGGTGATCGTCCCCAGGCTGACGCTGCCCACGGCCGTGTCACCGTCGACCACGTTCAACCGGGTGGTGCCTTCGGCGAGCATCCTGGAGAGGGCGAAGTGCAACGTGGTGTCGCTCGAGACCGAGGCGCTGCTGTCGTCGCCGGCCGGAGGATCGAGCTCGAGCTCGTCAAGCTTTCGGACCCGGAGCCGCTTGAGACCGCGGTCCTCTCCGACGAAGCTGGCCACGAAATCGTCGGCCGGAGAGGCCAGGAGCCGGTCGGCGCTGTCGAGCTGGACGAGGTGCCCGTCGCGCATGATCGCGATCCGGTCACCCATCTTGATCGCCTCGTCGATGTCGTGGGTGACGAAGATCACGGTCTTGCGAACCTGGCGGTGCAGCCGCAGGAAGTCGTTCTGCAGTCGCTCCCGGGCGATCGGGTCGATGGCGCCGAATGGCTCGTCCATCAGCATGATCGGAGGATCGGCCGCCATCGCCCGGGCCACGCCGATCCGCTGTTGCTGGCCGCCGGAGAATTCCCCCGGGTAGCGGCGCAGATCGCCTTCGGGATCGAGACCGACGAGCTCCAGCAGCTCGCCGGCTCGGCTTCGAATCCGCGATTTGGACCATCCCAGCAGCCGCGGGACGGCCCCGATGTTGCTCTCGATCGTCATGTGCGGAAACAGCCCGATCTGCTGGAACACGTAGCCGATCCGCCGCCGAAGCTGGGTCAGCTCGAGCTTGCGCACGCTCTCTCCGTCGATCGTGATGTCGCCGTCGGTGATCGAGATCAGGCGGTTGACCATCTTCAGCGCGGTCGTCTTGCCGCAGCCGGAGGGGCCGATCAGGACGCAGATGTCACCCGGCGGGACCTCGAAAGTGAGATCCTGGACCGCCGCTCGCTCACGACCCGGATAGCGCTTGAAGACCGCGTCGAAGGCGATCTCGGCCGGGGCCGAGCGCCCCGCCGCGCCTTCGGATCCCTGAGGAGAAGCTGACTCTCGGTGCGCCTCTATGGCACTTATATATCAGAAGGCAGCCCAGTTGTGCGCCAGAACGTCCAACGTCTCGGGGGCCGCTCGCCCGGCGCGCGGCCTCGGTCTCACTGCTTCAGTCCGGCGTGCTCGCCCGGCGCGCGCCCTCGATATCCCGCGATCATCCCAGCTCGACCTCCCAGCCCTCGATCAGCCGGCGGGCCACCTCGATGTCCGGATGCAGCGGCCGGTCGGCGAGATCTTCATCGAGCCGCTCGGAGGCCGCCTCCCAGAGCTGCTGGTTGCCGCCGCCGACCGGTCGCTGCCCGGCCAGCCGCAGCGCGCGGACCGCCACCACCAGCTCGGTGGCCACCGCCACCCGCAGTGCGTCGAGCGTCTCCTGGGCGCGGCGGGCGGCGATCGGGGCCAGGCTGGAGTGCGACTCCACGCCGCGTGAGACCGCGACGGTCTGCGCCGCCACCGGGGTGACCAGCGAGCGGACCTCGGCCGCGGCGGCGTGAGCGGTGTACTCGAGCACCAGGGCTCCGGACTCGGGCCCGGGCCGGCGGGCCAGGAAGGGGGGCAGGCCGGTCAGCCCGCTGTCGAGCAGCGTGCTCACCCGGGCTGCGATCAGCGCCGCGGATTGGGCCAGGGCGGTTCGCAGGGCGTCGATCGCGTTGGCCAGCGGCGCCGCGTGGGGGTTGCCGTTGGGCAGCGCGATCTCGTCGCCGGTCACGATCAGCGCGTTCTCGCCGGCGAAGTTGAGCTCGTGGCCCACCGTCTCCTCGAGCGCCAGCAGGGCGTCGTGCACGGTGCCGTCGACCTGGGGCTGGGCGCGGAACGGATACGGATCCTGGATGCCGAGCGGCCCGGGGTCACGCGTGCGGGCCGCGACGCCGTCGAGCAGCTCGCGCATCCGCGCCGCCACCGCCGCCTGTCCGGGCCGGTGGCGCCAGGAGTGGATCCGGGGGTCGAGCGCCACCGGGTCGGCGGCCGCGGCCTCGAAGGACAGCGCCGCTACCGACAGCCAGGCGTCGAGCAGCCGCCGGGCGTCGACCACCAGCAGCGCGGCCCGCCCGATCGTGACCGCGTTGGAGCTCATGAACGCCAGCCCGTCGCGCGGGCCCAGACGCGCTGATGTCAGCCCGGCGTCGCCCAGCGCCGTCCCGGCGTCGACCAGGTCGTCGCCTCGCCACACCTGCCCTTCCCCCAGCAGCGCCAGCGCGATGTCGGCGAGGTTGGTCAGATCGCCGGTCCCCAGCGAGCCGAGCTCGCGCGTGAACGGCGAAAGCCCGGCGTTCAGCATGCCGACCAGGGTCTGCAGCAGCTCCTGGGCGACGCCGGCGCCACCGGCCCCGATCTGGTTGGCGCGGGTGGCCATCGCGGCTCGCACCAGGTGGGCCGGCAGGGGACGGCCGGCGCCGCAGGCATGGCTGCGCAGCAGCCCCAGCGAGTAGCTCTCGCGGTGAGCCTCGGGGACCCGGTAGGCGCGCAGTGCTCCGACGCCGGTGGTCACGCCGTAGAGCTCGTCGCCGCGGGCCAGCAGCGCCACGATCGCGTCGCGGGCCCGATCGTTGCGAGCCTTCGCCGCCGGGTCGAGGTTCGCGACGGCGCCATCGCGTGCGATCAGCGCCACCTTCTTGGGTGTCAGAGTCGCGCCGTCGAGCGTCACCGCCGCCGGTTGCCGGTGCGCGGCGGCCTCCGGTACCGGTTCCAGAGCCACGCGAATCACTCTAATCCGGGTGGCAAGCCGGGCCAGTATCGTCGCCGTGGTGCCTGCGGCCGTGCCTATCACCGGCGGCGATCTCGTCCCGACGACCCTGGCCGCGGTCGCCCGGGACTTTGCCGCGGTGCGCATCGACCCCGCGGCGCAGGCGCGGATCGAGGCCGCGGCGGCCGTGGTGGAGCAGGCCGCCCGCGACGGCACGCCGGTCTACGGGGTGACCACCGGACTTGGCCCGCGCGTGGTCGAGCCCGTGGACGGGGCCGAGGCAACGATGTTCTCGCTGCGGACGCTGCGCGGCCGGGCCACCGCGGTAGGCGAGCCTCTGGATCGCGACCTGGTGAGGGCGGCGATGGCGGTCCGGCTAAACGGTCTCTGCGCCGGCGGGGCCGGCGCAGGGCTCGGCGTGGCGGAGGGCCTGGCCGGGCTGCTCAACGCCCGGGTGCACCCCCGGGTCCCGCGCAGCGGCTCGGTCGGCGCGTCCGATCTCTGCCTGCTGGCCCACGTCGGGCTGACGCTGATCGGGGAGGGCGAGGCCGAGCTCGACGGCGAGTGGCTGCCTTCCGCGGCCGCTCTGCAGCGCGCCGGTCTGCGGCCGGTGGCGCTGGGACCCAAAGATGGCCTGGCGATCTGCTCGAGCTCGGCGGTCTCGCTCGGGGCCGCCGCGCTGGCCCTGGTCGATGCCGAGGCCCTGCTGCAGGTGGCCCAGGTCGCGACCGCGCTGTCGATGGAGGGGTTTCGCGCCAACCTCAGCCCGCTCGATCCGCGGGTGGTGGCAGCGCGGCCGGCCCCGGGCCAGGAGTGGGCGGCGGCGGGGCTGCGCGCGCTGCTGGCCGGAGGCGGCTTGGCCGACGGGTCAGGTCCGGCGCGCCGCCTCCAGGATCCGCTGAGCTTTCGCTGCGCCAGCCAGATCCATGGCTCGCTGTGGATGGCTTTGGACCTGCTCGGCCAGGCGCTGGCCCCGGACCTCAGCGGGGCCGCCGACAACCCGCTGGTGCTGGCGCAGGACGGGCAGATCGTTTCGACCGGCAACTTCCACGTCCCGGCACTGGCGCTGGCCATGGACGCCACCGCGGTGGGTATCGCCCAGGTCGCCGCGGCGGCCGGCGAGCGTCAGGCCCGACTCAAGAACGAGCGGCTGAGCGGGCTGCCGAGCGGGCTCTCCTCGGCCGGGACAACCGGCTCGGGGCTGGCGCCGCTGAGCAAGACCGCGCAGGCCCTGACCATGGAGATCGGTCATCTGGCGGCGCCCCTGGCGCTCTTTGAAACCGTCGGCGCCGGGGGGGTCGAAGACGACTCCACGGGCGCCGTGCAGGCCGCACTGCGGCTGCGTTCACAGCTCCAGAAGCTGACGCTGGTGCTCGCGATTGAGCTGCTGGTCGCCGCCCAGGCCGTGGACCTGGCGGCGCCGGAGCGGCTTGGCAGGGGTGCGTCGGCGGCTTACCAGTGCGTGCGGGAGCTGGTCGAGCCGCTGGGTGAGGACCGCGCCATCGGTCCCGACGTGGAGCGGCTGGCTTCCCGGGCGGTGGACAGCGGAGCTTTGCTGGCGGCGGTGCGAGCCGCTGTGGAGTGATCGAGCTCACCTACCTGAGCGGGGCCGACGTCGACGCGCTGGCGCTGAGCGACGACGAGATCCTCGGCGCGGTCCGCGACGTGCTCGCCCAGCAGGGGCGGGGCGAGACGGTGATCGAACCGCGCACGCACCTGTTCCCCGGCCGCGCCTCGGGTCACTTCAACGTCCTGCGCGGCGTCACCGCCCAGCACGCCGGGGTCAAGGTGGTGGGAGATTTCGTGGACAACCACCGCCTGGGGCTGCCCTCCGAGCTGGCGCTGCTGCTGTTGCTGGACCCGGCCACCGGCGTCCCGGCGGCGATCGTCGACGCCACCGCGATAACCGAGATGCGCACCGGCGCGGTGACCGCCATCGGCGCCGAGCTGCTGGCCCGTCGCGACTCGCGCCGGCTGGGTCACATCGGCGCCCGCGGCACCTCGTACTGGAACGTGCGGCTGCTGGCCCGGGTGCTTCCGGAGCTCGAGGAGATCCGCGTGCACTCGCGCCGCGCCGAGAGCCGGGTGGCCTTCGCCTGCCGGCTGGAGGCCGAGCTCGACCGCCCGGTGGCCGCGGTCTCGACGTGGGAGGAGTGCGTGCGGGGAGCCGACGTGATCGTGGAGGCCAGTCGGCTCGCCGAGCCCCACCCGCTGCTGCGGACCTCCTGGATCGGTCCCGGAGCGCTGGTGATCCCCTACGGCACCGTCAGCGCCGTCGAGCTCGACCTGCTCGACGTGATCGACAAGGTCGTGGTCGACGACTGGAGCCAGGCCGGCGTCGGGCCGCTGGGGGCGCTGCGCGCGCACGTCGACTCGGGCCGGCTGTCCGAGGACAACCTGCACGCCGAGCTGGGGCAGATCGTGTGCGGTTCGCGACCGGGACGTCAGAGCCCTTCCGAGCGGATCCTGCTGTGGCACCGGGGGCTGTCGACCACCGACATCGCGCTCGGCGAGGCGCTGCTGAGCAAGGCGCGGGCCTCCGGGATCGGGGTCCGCCTGCCCTACCGCGCCTGAGTGGGGCCGAGCCGTACCGTCAAGGGCTCAGCGCAGGTAGACGGCGAAGAAGTCACGGTCATCCGGCGTTGATGTCGAGCTCCATCGCCCTGATCGCGCCGGCGTGGATGAGGATCGCGGCCAGCGACTGCGCCGTCTGGTCGTTGGCGGCGGCATAGCCCGCGCGGGATGCGGGACCCACCGTGCGAATTGTGCGCCGAACAAGCCGTCGTTCAGGAGGGTGTGATCTTGACATCTCGGAGTTTGACCACGGTCCCGCGGCGTATGGAGTTGGGGATCTCTGCGATCGAATCGACGTGAGAGGTGAGCTGCTCGAGCTGC
Organism: Solirubrobacteraceae bacterium; assembly: GCA_036502145.1. GTDB lineage: Bacteria > Actinomycetota > Thermoleophilia > Solirubrobacterales > Solirubrobacteraceae > Palsa-465. The sequence goes on from DASXZB010000122.1 coordinate 20,044, forward strand.
TCGTGAGTGGCGTCGCCCGCAACCTCGACGTCGTAGGAGACGTCTTGGGAGACAGCCGGGTCCCCGGCGAAGTCGCCGGCGACACGGACTCGGACGTGTGTCAACCGGATGCCCCGGGCGTCAGCCTCGCGGAACAGGTCGTTTGAAACGCAGCCCCCGATCGCGAGGTACAGCAGCTGCCCTCCGTTGAAACCCAACCCTTGGCCGCCGGCGTCAGCAGGACGATCGATAACCAATGTGTACGGCCCGGCGCTGCCGATGGACGCTGCCTGACCATGCACGCTGCGGAACTCGATCTCGAAGGTCATCGGCACGATGATCTCTTGAGCGTCAAGTGACGTCACCCCACTGGGAGCCACGTGATTGACGTCGCGACACGGATCAAGCTGGGCTCTGCTCTGTCGTCCAGGCGGCGGCTACGTTCCGCGCCGTGCCCGGCCTCCGGTCGCCGATCGCGATGTTGGCCGAGAAAGCGGACCATAAGTCCGGTTTCTCGGCCAGGATCGCTGAGCGCGCGCAGCGGTTCGCGTGGTTGACTGCTACCGGGGGTGCGCCAGGCCTGTTTGCTCGGATTGGACGGGCGGCGGCGGGGGAGCGCCGCCCGCGAGCGCCGCCGCCGCGACCGGGTGCGGGCTCGCTCAGGCTTCGGCCGACGACGTCTGAGCGACGCGCTCCTGAGCCCGGCAAGCCGGGATTCGCTCAGCGGCAGGCGGGGCGGCCGGCCCCGCTGCGGTAGCGTGCCGCGACGATGGGATCCGACACCGACAGCGGCCTGGTCTGCCGCGGCTGGCAGCAGGAGGCGGCGCTGCGGATGCTGCGCAACAACCTCCACCCCGACGTCGCCGAGAACCCCGCTGAGCTGGTGGTGTACGGCGGGATCGGCAAGGCGGCGCGCAACTGGTCGTGCTATCGGACGATCGAGCGCGAGCTTGCGCGACTGGGCTCTGACCAGACGTTGCTGGTCCAGTCCGGCAAGCCGGTGGCGGTGTTCGAGACCCATCCCGACGCGCCGCGGGTGCTGATCGCCAACTCCAACCTGGTGCCGCAGTGGGCGACCTGGGAGCAGTTCCGCGAGCTCGACGCGGCCGGGCTGATGATGTACGGCCAGATGACCGCCGGGTCGTGGATCTACATCGGCAGCCAGGGGATCCTCCAGGGCACCTACGAGACGTTCGCGGCGGCGGCTCGCAAGCGGTTCGACGGCACGCTGGCGGGACGGCTGGTGGTGACCGCCGGCCTGGGCGGGATGGGGGGCGCCCAGCCGTTGGCGATCACCATGCTCAGCGGTGCCGCGCTGTGCGTCGAGGTCGACCTGCAGCGGATCGAGCGGCGGATCGAGACCGGCTATCTCGACCAGCGCGCCGCCGACCTCGACGATGCCCTGGCGCGGCTGGACGCGGCGCGCGCGGAGCGCCGTGGGCTGTCGATCGGGCTCGCCGGCAACGCCGCCGAGGTGCTGCCGGAGCTGGTGGCCCGCGGTGTGGAGATCGACATCGTGACCGATCAGACCAGCGCCCACGACCCGCTGAACGGCTATGTCCCGGCCGGGCTGACCGTTGAGCAGGCGCAGGCTCTGCGGCGCTCCGATCCCGACGATTACCTGCGCCGCGTGGGGGAGAGCGCAGTGGCCCACGTCGGCGCGATCCGCGCCCTGCAGTCGGCCGGGGCCGAGGCGTTTGACTACGGAAACGCGCTGCGCGGTCTGGCCTCCGCGTGGGGTGACCAGGAGGCCTTCGCCTACCCGGGTTTCGTGCCCGCCTACATCCGGCCGCTGTTCTGCGAAGGCAAGGGGCCGTTCCGGTGGGTGGCGCTGTCGGGCGATCCGGCCGACATCCACGCCACCGACCAGGCGATCCTCGACCTGTTCGGAGACCAGGAGCACATCGCGCGCTGGATCTCGCTGGCCGGCGAGCGGGTGCGCTTTCAGGGCCTTCCCGCGCGGATCTGCTGGCTTGGTTACGGAGAGCGCGACCGCGCCGGGGTACGGTTCAACGAGATGGTTGCCTCCGGCGAGCTGCGTGGCCCGATCGTGATCGGCCGCGATCATCTCGACGCCGGCTCCGTGGCCTCCCCGGAGCGCGAGACCGAGGCGATGCGCGACGGCTCGGATGCGGTCGCCGACTGGCCGCTGCTCAACGCGATGCTGATGACCTCGTGCGGGGCGAGCTGGGTCTCGATCCACCACGGCGGGGGAGTCGGCATGGGCAAGTCGATCCATGCCGGCCAGGTGGTGGTCGCCGACGGGACGGCGGCGGCCGGCGAGCGGGTCCGGCGTTGCCTGACCGCCGACCCGGGTCTGGGTGTCGTCCGTCACGCCGACGCCGGCTACCCGGAGGCGCTCGAGTCCGCCGCGCGGTTCGGGCTCCAGATGCCGATGCTCGATCCCGAGCCGGACGTGCGTTGACCGCGCTCTCGGTCTCTGGCGCGTCCCAGATCCTGCGTCCACCCCAGGACGGGCTGCCTCATCTGCGAGGCGACGCCGCGGCTGGGCAGACGCTCACGCCCGGCGGCCTGTCGGTGTCCGACGGGGTGATCGCCGGGCTGGAGGCCGACCCCGGCGCGGATGTGGTGATCGACGCATCCGGGTGCGTGGTGGTGCCGGGCTTTGTGGACTGCCACACCCATCTTCCCTTCGCCGGGTGGCGGGCCGGCGAGTACGAGCAGAAGCTGCGCGGGGTCCCGTACGAGGAAATCTCCCGAAGCGGGGGAGGCATCGCGGCATCTGCGCGGGCGCTGCGCTCGAGCTCGGACGAGGACGTGTTGCTGCAGTCCGGTGCGCTGGCCGCCGAGATGCTGGCCGCCGGGACCACCTGCTTTGAGGGCAAGTCGGGGTACGGGCTGTCCCGTGACGGCGAGGTGAGGGCGTTGCGGCTGGCGGGCAAGCTGGGCGAGCGGGTCGTTCAGAGCACCGTGTCGACCGCGCTGCTGGCGCACGCGGTGCCGCCCGGGTTCACCGCCGCGGACTGGATGGACGAAGTCGAGGCGATGCTGCCGGAGGTGCTGGCCCTGGGCAGGGTGAGCGCGCTTGACATCTTCGTCGAGTCGATCGCCTTCTCCAACGACGATCTGGCCCGGATGGGGGCTCTGGCTTCCGGCGCCGGGTTGGCGTTGCGCGCGCACGTGGAACAGTTCGCCTCCCACGGGTCGGTCCCGGTGGCGCTGGCCGCCGGCGCGAGGTCGGTGGACCACCTGTCGATGCTGGCCGCTTCGGATGTCGGCCCGCTGGCCGCGGCCGACTGCGCCGCGGTCCTGCTCCCGGCGGCCGAGTTCCTGGGCGCCGAGCACCGAGCCCCGGGGCGGGCGCTGCTGGACGCCGGCGCGATCGTGGTGCTGGCCACCGATCTCAATCCGGGCACTTCGCCGGTGGCCTCGATGCCGCTGGTGATCGGCCTGGGCTCGCGGATGTATGAGATGAGTGCGCGCGAGGCGCTGGCCGCGGCCACTTTGAACGCGGCCTGGGCGCTGGGGCTGGAGGGCGTGTGCGGCTCGATCGAGGTCGGCAAGCGGGCCGACCTGCTGGTGCTCGACGGTGGGGTGGAGCAGATCGCGTACCGGCTGGGTCGCGATCCGGTGGCGATCGCGGTGGTGGCCGGCGAGCCGGTGTACGTCCGCGACTCCGAGGCGGCGGCCAGGATCGGCGGCGGCTTTTGAGCGTCCGGACGGCGGTCGTGCCCGCGATGGCCAATGCGCACAGCCACGCCTTCCAGATCGATCTGCGCGGCGTCGGCGAGCGGATCGGTCGCGCCGGATCGGGCGATGACTTCTGGAGCTGGCGCACCGAGATGTACGGGCTGGCCGGCTCCCACGATCCCTCGTCGATGCGCGCGGTGGGAGAGCGGGTCTACGGGCAGATGGCCGCCGCCGGCTACGGAGCGGTGGGCGAGTTTCACTACGTCGTGCACCAGCCCGACGGCCGTCCCTACGACGAGCCCAACGCGATGGCGATCGCGCTGGCCCGGGCGGCGGTGGCGTGCGGTCTGGAGATCGTGCTGCTGCCCGCCGCCTACCACCGGGGCGGTTTCGAGCTGCCCGCCGGCGAGGGGCAGCGGCGCTTCTGCGATCCCGACGTGGAGACGTTCTTGGAGCGGCTGGACGCGTTGCGGGAGTGGGCGGCGGGCGTGGACGGCGTGTCGGTCGGCGCCGCGGTGCACAGCGTCCGCGCGGTGCCGGCCTCGTGGATCGCTGCCGTCGGCTCGTACGCCGAGCGTCACGCTCTGGTGCGCCACGTCCACGCCTGCGAGCAGCGCCGGGAGCTCGAGGAATGCCGGCGCGAGCACGGCTGCTCGCCGGTGGAGCTACTCGACACGTGTGGATTCCTCGGTCCGCTGACCAGCGTGATCCACGGCACCCACGTGTCCGATCACGACGTTGAGCTGCTGGCCGCCAGCGACACGATCGTCGTCAGCTGCCCCACCACCGAGGGCAACCTGGGGGACGGGTACCTGCCGGCGCTGCGCTACCGCGACGCCGGGGTCAGGCTGGCCATCGGAACCGACGGGCAGGTCCGGATCGACCCCTTCGAGGAGCTGCGCGAGCTGGAGACGCTGGCGCGGCGGGAGGGTCAGACCCGCGACGCGCTGCAGGCGTTCTTTGACGGGGACCTGTGGGGCGAGACGGTCCGTAACGGCCGGGCGAGCCTGGGGCTGGCCGGGGAGGGCTCACCGATTGCCGTGGATCTCGACCACCCCGACCTTGCCGGCGTCGCCGACGAGGATGTCCTGCTGGCCCTGGCCACCTGCTGCTCGGCCGGGGTGGTGGTGCCCCGTTGACTGTCGTCCTGACCGGCCGCCGCGACATTGGTCTGCCGGCGTTTCGGCGGGTGGCCTGGGAGGAAGAGGACGTGGTCGTGGCCCCGGCGGCCCTGGCCGAGGTGGCGCGTCGGCGGACGCAGCTCCTGGCCCTGATCGCCGCTGATCCGGCCCGCAAGCTCTACGGGGTAAACGTGCACGCCGGCGACGGCTCTGACCGCCTGATGACCGGCGCCGAGCAGCGCGACTACGAGCGCGGGTTGCACAGCGACACCTCGTTCGGCGAGCCGCTGCCACGGCGGGTGGTGCGCGGGATGGTGCTGGCGCGACTGGCCAATTTCGTGGAGGGTCACGCCGGCGTCTCGGCGGAGCTGGTCGAGCTCGTGGCCGCACGGCTCGATGGCCGCACGCTGCCCGCGGTGCCTCGTTACGGCAACGGCGGACCGGGCGAGATTCAGGCGCTGGGGTGGCTGTTCTCCGATGTTCCCGAGCAGATCGCACTGGGGGTGAAGGAGGGAATGGCGCTGATCAACGGCTCGCCCGGCGCCTCGGCGCTGCTGGCCGACGCCGTCCTGTCGACCGAACGCGTGCTGGAGCTGGCGGTGGGGGTGTTTGCGCTGGCCAGCACGGCGATCGGCGTCCCCGACGCGACGTTTGACCAGCGCCTGGAGGAGGCTTGGGGCGATCCCTGGGACGCGCTGGCGCTGCGGGAGCTGAGATCGCTGCGGGAGGGCCACGACGAGCTGGCGGGGGAGGAGCACCCGCAGCCGGCGGTCAGCTTCCGGATCCTGCCGCGGGTGCTGGGCAACGCCCATCGAGCTCTGGGGGCGGCCCGGGACGCGGCGGCGATCGCCTTGCCGGCGGTGAGCGACAACCCGGTGTTCCTGTTTGGACGCGGCCCGGACGATCTCGGCGACCTGGTCTCGAATGGGGGCTTTCACAACGGCGCCGCCCCGGCCTGCATCGACGGTCTCACGTTCGCGCTGGCCGATCTCGGCCAGCTGGCCCAGCATCACGTGCAACGGCTGCAGACCAGCCGGCGCGCACTTCCAGGGTTGGACTCGCTGGCGCTGGGGACGCTGCAGATGGTCGCCGCCGGCTACGCCGAGGAAGCCCGGTCCGCGGTGGTTCCGTCGCTGCTGCCGTTGCCCGGCTTCGGCCAGAACGACGCCCCGGCACCGTCGTTTCACGCCTGGAACCGGACGGAGCGGGTGCGGGGCTTCGTCCTCGGATCCTTGACCTGCCTGGCGGTGATGGCCGCTCAGGCGCTGGCGCGCCCGGAGCGCTCGGTGGCGCCGGCCCTGAAGCCGCTGTTTCAGACGGTGATCTCGGTTTGCCCCCCGGTCGTGCGGCGCCGGTCGCTGGGTCCCGAGCTGGGCGAGCTGGCCTCGGTGCTCGGTGGCGGCATCCCGGGTTGAGGCCGGCGGCGCCGCTTCACGCTCTCTTTGCAGACCTCAGCAGCACGCCGGCGGCCCCCTCGTACAGGCGCACGGCGCTCATCTCGCCCGCGGCGTCGCCGAAAGCCTCCCGGGCTCGCCGGTGGATCCGCTCCACCGCCTCGGCGAGCTGGGCCGGCACGCCGGCGTCGCGGGCGAGCTCGACGGCGAGGCCGAGGTCCTTGGTCACGAGCTTCATCGCAAAGCCCTCGTCGTAGTCGCCGTCGTCGAGCACCATCCGGACGTCGCGCTCGAGCACCACCGAGTTCGCCGGGGAGGCGACCAGTGCGGTGTGGAGCTTGTCGAGGTCGACGCCGGCCTTGACTCCGATCGTCAGCGCCTCGGCGGTCGCCACCAGGTTGACGAACCAGGTCAGGTTGAGCAACAGCTTGACCGCGTAGCCGCAGCCGCTGGGTCCGAGGTGGAAGATCCGCGCCGGGTCGCCGATCGCCTCCAGCACCGGCAGCGCCCGCGCGAATCCCTCCTCCGAGCCGCCGGCGTAGATGGCCAGGTTCCCGGCCTCGGCGCCGATTGTCTGGCCGGCTACGGGGGCGTCGACGAATTCGATCTCACGCGACTGCGCGGCCGCCAGCACCCGGCGTCCCACCTCCAGCGAGCTGGTGCTCATGTCGACCACCAGCGAGCCGGGAGCGAGCATCGGCAGAGACTCGCCGAGCACCGCCTCCACCTGCGGCGGGCCAGGGAGGCTGGTGACCAGGACCTCCGTCTGCTCCAGACAGCCGGCCAGCGAGTCGGCGGCGCGGGCACCGGAGCGAGCTGCCGCCAGCACGGCCTCGCGTTCGAGATCGAACGCGGTCACCTCGAAGCCGGCCCCGCACACGTGGCGGCACATGTGGCTGCCCATGTGCCCCAGGCCGACGAAGGCGACGCGGCGGCTCATTCCGGCACCGAGTAGCGTCGCACCGCGTCCTCGTCGAGCGAGATCCCCAGGCCGGCCGACTCCGGCACCGCCAGGCAGCCGTCAGCGGGATCGACACGCAGCGGCGAGCGCAGCATGAAATCGCGGCGCTCCGGAGTCCAGCCCGGCGGGTCGAACGGAAACTCCACGAACGGTCCGCCGCCGACGCCGCAGCAGAGGTGCAGGTTGGCCAGCAGGCCGATTCCGTTGGTCCAGGTGTGGGGCGTGAACCAGCGGTTTCGGCGCAGTGCCAGCTCGGCCAGCGTCCGGACGCCGGAGATCCCCAGCGCCAGCACCGCGTCGGGCTGCAGCACGTCGAGCGCGTCGTTCTCCAAGGCCAGGCGGAGCTCGTCGAAGGTCCGCGCCATCTCGCCGCCGGCGATCCGCACCCCGCTGCTCTGGCGAAGCATGCGCATCCCGTCCAGGTCGCTGCCGGCCAGCGGCTCCTCAACCCACAGCACGCCGTGCTCGGCGAGCCGGTCGATCGCTCGCCGCGCCTCGGCGGGCCCCAAGCCGGGGGCGATGTCGCCGGCCATCCGCCACCACTGGTTGAGGTCGACCATGACCTCGAGCGCGTCGCCGACGGCGTCGCGGATCGCCGCCACCACCGCGATCCCCTGGGCGATCCGGTCGCGGGCGATCCGCACCTTGACCGCCTTGAAGCCCCCCTCCACCAATGCCCGGGCGTCATCGGCACGCTGGGCCGGAAGCCGCAGCTCCCCCCAGGACGCGTACGCCGGCACCCGGCGGGCGGCGCCGCCGAGCAGCACCGCCACCGGCACCCCCAGTACCTGGCCGGCGAGATCCCACAGCGCCGCCTCCACCGGCCAGTAGCGCCCGGCGTGAAACGAGATCGTCTCCAGCGTGCGCGCGTGCCGGGCCAGCTCCAGCGGGTCGCGGCCGACGAACAGGTGCTCGAACTCCGCAAAGCCGGTCATGGTGTCGCCGCTGCCGATCCCGGTCACGCCCTCGTCGGTCTCGACCCGGACGATCGTGGCGTCGAAGGCGACTCGCGGATCGGGATCCCAGGCAGCGTAGAACGGCGGGTCGAGCACCGTCCGCAGACGCTGCACCCGTACCCGGGTGATCTTCACGAGCCGCTGTAGAACGGGTTGCGCAGAGAATCGCGGCGCTCGACCAGCGCCCGCGCCGCGTCCGGGGCGCGGCCCTCGCTGGCGGTGCGGACACCCTTCAGCGTCGCCTCTCGGCTGGCGACCCGGACCGCCGTCTCGTCGGTGGCGCCCGGATCGATATAGACGGCCACGAACACCAGCAGATCGCCGCTGCACGGGATCAGCTCGGCGGCCACGGCGTCGAGCACGCCCTGGGCGATCCCCAGCTGGCCCGCGCCCCAGGTGATGGTCTGGTGCAGATCCTCCAGAGCCGTGGCCTTGTTGATCATGATCGTGGGCGGCCAGACGGGCTCGTAGTGCGCCTTGTCCGCGCCGACCACGACCAGGATCGGCGCGTGGCCCGGGGCGGGGGAGGTGAAGGTCGTCAGCAGCGCCGCCGCGGTCGGCGAGCCGCGCTCGGCGAGGACGACGTTTACGTGGGCGCCGTCGGGATCGACGCCGCTCCAGCCCTCTCCGATCAGACCGTCGTAGTCAAACGGGAAGCGACTCGTCATGTCACGGTCGACGCCTCGACGCCGGCCAGCGGGCCGTCGATGACCACGACGGATCGGTCGCCCTCTCCGCGCCGCAGCCGGGCGAAGGCCTCGTGCACCCCACCGAGGTCGATGAAGTGGGAGACCATGTCGGCCAGCTCCAGGCGCTCGGTGCGGATCAGCTCGACCAATCGGGGGATCGTCTCGGCCGGGTCGGCGGAGCCGTAGTAGCTGCCCACGATCGACTTCTCGGACAGGAACTCGATCGCCGGCAGCGAGACCTCGACTCCGGCCGGGGCCAGACCGACGACGATCGCGGCCCCGCCTGGGCGCAGCGCGTCCCAGGCCGAGCGGATCGTCGAGGCGTGCCCCACGACCTCGAAGGCGTAGTCGACGCCGCCGTCGGTGATGCGCCTGATCTCGGCGGCGGTGGATTCGCCGGCGCTGGCGTCGACCACGTGCGTGGCGCCGCGCCGCCGGGCGTGCTCGAGCTTCTCGGGGCCGCGGTCCACGGCCACGATCGTCGCCGCCCCGGCGAGCCGGGCCGCCGCGATCACGTGCAGACCGACGCCGCCGCAGCCGATCACGCACACCCGTTCGCCGATCCGCACCCGGGCGGCATAGGTGACAGCGCCGAAGCCGGTGACCACGCCGCATCCCAGCAGCGCGGCCTGCCAGAGCGGGATCTCCGCCGGGATCGGGATCGCCGCCGCGGCGGCGACGACGGCGAACTCGGCAAAGCAGGCCACGCTCAGCCCGTGCTGCAGCACCGTGCCGTCGGCGGCCTGGAGGCGGGAGCTGCCGTCGAGCAGCATCCCGGCCACCGACCGCAGACCGGCCGGCTCGCACAGCGTCCGCCGCCCGGCGCGGCAGGCCTTGCAGACGCCGCACGCGGGCACCATGCACAGCACCACGTGCTGGCCCACCGCGATGTCGGTCACCCCCTCGCCGACCGCCTCAACCACCCCGGCGCCCTCGTGGCCGAGCACCATCGGCCAGCGGCCACCACCCAGCACGCCGTCGGCGAGATGGATATCGGAGTGGCACACACCGGCCGCGGCGACCCGCACCAGCACCTCACCGCTGCGCGGCGCCTGCAGGGACACACGCTCGACCGTTACCGCCTGCCCGGGCTGGCGCAGCACGGAGGCCTGCATTTCCAGCGCCGACCGGGAGCCGGTTCCCGGCTGCGCCAAAGAGGTCTGGATCATCCTGGATTCCCTCGGGACTCGCCGCCGTTCTGGCATACGGCCGATCGAAAGTCAAGGCCTGCAGACACGCTATGCCCCGAACTGGCTCCGGATCGCCTCCATCACCGTCAGCGCCGAGGCGCTGGGATCGCGATGGCGGGGATGGCACAGGGCGATCGTACGCGGGATCAGGATCTCCTTGGGCTCCACCCAGGTGAGCGCCGGCTCCACGGCGCCGGTGGCGCCCAGGCGGTCCAGGCAGGCGTGGCCGTAGCCGGCCGCGACCAATCGCTGCAGCGCGAGGTTGTCATCGGTGCGGTAGACGATCCGCGGGTTGATGCCGCGGCGGCGCCAGGCCTCCTCGAGCTCGAGCTGGGTGCGCCAGCGCCGGGTCCAGGCGACGACATCGACGCCGTCGAGCAGGTCGAAGGAGGGCGCCTCGGCGGCGGCCAGCTCGCTGTCGTGGCGGGTCAGGATCACCCACGGATCGTCGAGCAGTGGGATCGACTGGATCCGCTCGTCGGGCTCGGGGTTTACGACGAAGGCGAGGTCGAGCTGGCCGCCGGCGAGGCGATCGAGCGTCCGCGTGTAGTCGTGGATCTCCGACAGCACGACCTCGACGTCGGGGCGCTGCTCGCGCAGGCTGCGCAGGGCGCTGGGGAGCAGCTCGGTGGTGGCCGTCTGGAACACGCCGATCCGCAGCGTCTGGCGCTCGCCGCGCTGGATCGCGGCGACGTCGGCGCTCAGGGTCTCGACCTCGCCCAGCACCCGCCGCGCCCGGCGGTAGACGGCGTCCCCGGCCGCGGTCAGCGAGATCGCGCCGCGCCCGCCGGGCCGCGTGAACATCGGGGCCTCCAGCGCGCGTTCGAGCGCCGCTATCTGATGGGAGATCGCCGACTGGGTGTAGCCCAGAGACTTCGCCGCGGCGCGGAAGGAGCCGCGGTCCGCGACCGCCACGACGGCTCGCAGCGCCTTCAGATCCACGGAGCTGTGATCGACTGAGTCAATCATAGTGGGTGGAATTAATCATTTTGCGACAGACAGAGAGAATCGTACTCTGTTCCACGGATGCGATCCGACCGATTCAATCGCGAGCTGCACCCGCGCCAGCTGCTGTGGCTCGTCTATGCGCTGTTCCTGATCGCCGGTGTGGCCCAGGCGGCGATCGTGCCGCTGCTGCCGCGCCTGGCGGGTCGTTACGGCCTGAGCCCGACCGAGACGGCGCTGCTGCTGGCGCTGCCCGGCCTGGCCACGCTCGCGGTATCGGTCCCGGCGGGGCTGGCTGCCGACCGCTTCGGCGCCCGTCGGGTCACCCTCGCCGCCGGCGCGATTCTGGCGATCTCGTGCCTGGCCCAGGCGGCGCCGTCGCTGGGGGTGCTGCTGCTGGGACGGATCGGCTTCGGCGTCGCCTTCGGTGTGGTGTGGACCACCGGCATGGCCTGGCTGTCGGAGATCGCGCCGGCTCGAGGTGCCGCCACCCTGGGGCCCTCGGTCACCTGCTCCTCGGTCGGGATCATGATCGGACCGGCGGTCGGCGGCGTGGTGGCCGAGCGAGCCGGCCTCGGGGTGCCGTTCCTGGTGATCGCGTTTGCCGCCGCTGCGGTGACGATTCCGCTGGCCCTGGGCTCACGCCGGCACGGCAGAGCGCCACGGGCCGCCGACCCACCGCCGGCCACGCCGCGCTCGCTGGCGCGGCTGCTGCGCCGGCCCGGCGTCGCCGCCGCCGCCGGTGGACTGATCGTCTCAGGCGCGGTGTCCGGGACCAGCCAGCTGCTGATCACGTCCGGGCTGCACCGCGGGGGCATCTCGACTGGCCAGATCGGCCTGGCCTTCTCGGCCGCCGCGGTCTGCTACATCGCGGTCAGCGCCACGACGGTCAAGCTCGGCGATCGCGCCCACACGCTGCGCTTCAACGCGGCCGCGACGACGCTGCTGTCGCTGGCGCTGCTGCCCGCGCTGGGGGGCGGAAACCCGTTCGCGCTGGTGGTCGCGCTGCTGCTCACGGCCGCGCCGCGGGCGGCGGTCAGCACCGTCGCCTACTCGCTGGCCGCGGGGCCCGACAGCGACCGGGGGTCGGTCTACGGGATGCTCAACGGAGCCTGGGCGGGGGCGATGGTGCTCACGCCGTTGCTGGCCGGGGCGCTCGACCAGCGGGCGGGGGCCCAGGCCGGCTACCTGGCGGTGATCGTCCCCTCGTGTGTCATCGCCGCCACCCTGGTCGCCCGCTCGCGACCGAGCCGGGCCTACGCGGCGACCTGACAAGCGCGCTCACCCCGAGCCGGGCCTGCGCGGCGACCCCAGCGGGCTAGCTCTCCACCGTCCGCGCCTCGACGTCCTCGGGGATCGCCTGCAGGCGCCGCAGCTCCTCGAGCGGGATGTGGCAGCGAATCCCGTGACCGGCCTCCTCCTCGCGGAGCTCGGGCTCGGTGGTCTCGCAGATCTCGCCGATCTTGCGCGGGCAGCGGGTCTGGAATGGACAGCCCGTCGGCGGGTCGGCGGCGCTGGGAATCTCGCCCTCGAGCCGGATCCGGAGCCGGTCGAGGTCCTCGAGCGTCGGCACCGCCGACAACAGCGCTTCGGTGTACGGGTGATTGGGGCCGCCGAACACCTTGTCGGCGGGGCCGACCTCCATCACCCGGCCGAGGTAGAGGACCACGATGCGGTCGGCCAGATAGCGGACCACCCCCAGGTCGTGGCTGATGAACAGGTAGGCGACCTGCTCGCGCTGCTGCAAGTCGGTGAGCAGGTTGAGGATCGCGGCCTGAACCGAGACGTCGAGCGCTGAGGTCGGCTCGTCGCAGACCACGATTCTGGGATCGCCGGCGAACGCGCGGGCGATCGCCACCCGCTGCTTGAGCCCGCCGGAGAGCTGCGAGGGGCGCATCGGCAGGTAGCGCTCGGGCAGCCGGACGGACTTCATCAGCGCCAGCAGCTTGGCCTTGAGCTGCTCGCCGCTGTAGCCACCCAGCTTCGACAGCGAGCGCGAGACCAGCTGCCGGACCGTGTGGCGGCGGTTCAGCGCCGAGTCGGGATTCTGGAACACGATCTGCAGCGCCTTCTGGTCGGCGGACTGGCGCTCGCCGGCCAGCGGCTGCAGCTCGTGGCCGTCGAGCTCGAGCTCCGAGCCCTCGTCGGGCGCGATGATCCCGAGCAGGACCCGGGCCAGGGTGGTCTTGCCGCTGCCCGACTCACCGACCAGGCCGACAGTCTCCCCGGGGCGGATGTCGAGATCCACGCCCAGCAGGCCGCGGACCGTCTGGCCGGACATGTGGAAGGTCTTGCTGGCGGACCGGACCCGGATCAGCGGCGGAGCATCCGCGGGCGGCGCGGGGACGCCGGCCCCGTCGCCGTTCTCGGTGGGGCTGCCGCTGGGCACGGTCTGGGCGCGCTCGTGGTAGTGACAGCGCGACCCGCGGCCGCCGCCGATCTCGTAGAGCGGTGGGGCCTCGGTCCGGCAGCGGTCGTCGGCCAGGCCGCAGCGGTCGGCGAAGATGCACCCCACGGGAACCGATCCCGGGGCCGGCAACGAGCCCGGCATCGTGGCCAGGGTCGCTCGACGCTCGTGGCGCCCGGCGCCGGCCCGGCTGGGGATCGATCGCAGCAGCCCGACCGTGTAGGGGTGGCGGGGATCCCGGAACACCGCCTGGGCGGGCCCTTCCTCGACCAGCTCGCCGGCGTACAGGACCCCGACCCGGTCGCACATCTTGGCGATCACGGCCAGGTTGTGGCTGATGAACAACAGCGAGGTGTTGAACTCGGTCCGCAACCCCTTGACGAGGTCGAGCACCTCGGCCTCGACGGTGGCGTCCAGCGCGGTTGTCGGCTCGTC
>DASXZB010000123.1:0-12950 GCA_036502145.1 Solirubrobacteraceae bacterium
AAAGCGTGCAAGCAGTACCTGCCGGGTGGCGGCGGGCCGCCGCCCCCGCTCACGGCGAGCCAAAAGCGCAAGGCGCTGGCGATGGCGCAGTGCATGCGCACCCACGGCGTCCCCAACTTCCCGGACCCCGACTTCAGCGGCGGTGGGTTAAAGGCCAATCTTCCAACCGGCGTCGACCCCCGGTCACCGGCGTTCCAGAAGGCGGCGGCTAGCTGCGGCGGCTTACGGATAGGCGCCCGCGTACGGGTGGGGCCGGGTTGAGAGCACTCACCGCCGGGCGCCGCCGCCGTCTCGGCGCCGGGCTGGCGCTGATGGCGGCCCTGGGCGTGGTGGCGGCACTGGTATTGAGCGCCGGCTCGCCGTCCTCGCCGAACGGTCAAGCCGGGGGCGGTCAGTCGACCGGGGCGGCGACGGTGAAGCGGCGCGACCTGGTGCAGGTCGACACCGAGTCCGGCACGCTCAGCCACAGCGGCCCGCAGACGGTCTATGACCGTCTCAGCGGGACGATCACATGGCTGCCGAGCGTCGGAGACGTGATCCGGCCTGGCGGGACGCTGTACCGCGTCGACGGCCGGCCGGTGATCCTGATGAACGGATCGACCCCGGCCTACCGGACCCTCACCGCCTCCGACGACTACGGCGCCGATGTCCTGCAGCTGAACCGCAACCTCGTACGCCTCGGCTTCAACCCCGATGGCATCGTCGTCAACGACACCTGGCAGTCGGCCACGACGGTCGGCGTGGAGGTGTTTCAGGAGTCGCTGGGCGAGACGGCGACCGGCAGCCTGTCGCTGGGGCAGGTCGTGTTCCTCCCCGGCGACCAGCTGGTCTCGACGGTGGACGGCACGCTCGGGTCGACCGGCGGGGGCGGGAGCGGCAGTGGCACCGGGAACGGTTCGGCGGCTTCGGCCAGCATGCCCGGCGATGGACCGGGTCCCCAGTTCGTCAGCCTCCAGACCGCCTGCCCCACCACCACGCTGGCGACCACCACCAGCACGGCATCGTGCAGCAACCCTCCCACTCATCATCGGAACCCGCCATCCCATCCCGCTCCACCGAGCAAGTCCCAGAGCAGGCAGTCGCTGGCCGCGCTGATCGCGTTGCTGAAGGCCGAGATCGCGGAGCTCAGGGCCGCGCGCGGCTCGTCGGGCAACGGTCACGGCAGCACAGGCTCGGGCACGTCGGGCTCGTCGAGCAGTGGAAGCTCCGGCAGTGGCCACTCGGGCAGCGGCAGCTCCGGCAGCGGCCACTCCGGCAGCTCGGGCAGCGGCCACTCCGGCAGCGGCAGCTCCGGGAGCGGCAGCTCCGGGAGCGGCAGCTCGGGGAGCGGAAGCTCAGGCAATGGCAGCTCGGGCAGCGGGGGCGCCACCCCTCAGGCGATCCTCCAGACGACGTCCACCCACCTGGTGGTGACGGTCGATCTCGCCGCGACCTCCCAGAGCGAGGCGGTCGTCGGCGAGCACCTCACGGTCGAGTTGCCGGCCGGCAACACTGTCCCCGGCAGGATCACCGCGGTGAGCCCGGTTGCCCAGAGCTCGGGCTCCTCTGGCAACAGCGGCGGGTCGGGATCGGGCGGTGGGGGTAGCGGAGGCGGAGGCAGCTCGAACGGATCGAGTGGATCGAACGGGTCAAGCGGATCGAGCGGATCGACGATCCCGGTGACAATCGCGCTGCGCGGACGCCACTCCGGGGCCGGCCTCGACCAGGCGGCGGTGAGCGTGAACTTCGCCCAGCAGCGCGCCAACCACGTTCTGTCGATCCCGGTCACCGCGTTGCTGGCGGTTTCCGGAGGCCGCTACGCGGTTCAGGAGGCGGCCGCTCCGTACCGCCTGATCCCCGTGACGCCGGGCCTGTTCGCGGCCGGCTACGTGCAGATCTCCGGCTCGGGGATCTACCCCGGCCTGCAGGTGACCGATTCCCAGGGCTGAGCGTGGAAGCCGACGAACAGGTCCGCGTCGCGGACGCACCCCGCGCCGAGCCGGTGCTGGCACTCGACCGGGTCGACAAGGAATACCCCGGCGGCGTCGTCGCCCTCCGGGACGTCACCGTGGAGATCCCGAGCGGGGACCAGGTGGCGGTGGTCGGGCCCTCGGGGTCGGGCAAGACGACGATGCTCACCGTCCTGGGCAGCCTCGAGCGACCCACCCGCGGCGACGTTCACATCGCCGGGCGCGCCGTGGTCGGCGCAACTGACAGCGAGCTGGCCGGCCTGCGCGCCCACCAGATCGGCTTCGTGTTCCAGACCTTCCACCTCCAGGACCCCATGACCGCGCTCGACAACGTGGCGACCGGGATGCTGTACACCGGCGCCGGCGGGCGCGAGCGGCGCCAGGCCGCGCGGGCCGCCCTGGAGCGGGTGGGACTCGGCCACCGGCTGACCCATCGCCCCCCGGAGCTGTCCGGCGGAGAGCGCCAGCGGGTCGCGATCGCGCGGGCGTTGGTCAAACGGCCGGTGATCATCCTCGCCGACGAGCCGACCGGGAACCTGGACTCCAAGTCCGGCGCCGAGGTGATCGACCTCCTGCACCAGCTCGCGTCCGAGGGCGCCACGCTCGTGCTGATCACCCACGATCCTACGATCGCGGCGTCGTTTCACAGGCGTCTCCGAATGCACGACGGCGAGATCGTCGCCGACGAGCGATCGTGACCGCCACCACCGCGCCCCTGTCGTCAGACGAGCCGATCGCCGCGGCGCGGCTGCCCGCACGCGAGCTGCTCGCCGTCGCCCTCCAGGGGCTGCGGACCCGCCGGCTGCGCGCGGCGCTCTCAGCGCTGGGGATCGCGATCGGGATCGGAGCGATGGTCGCCGTGGTCGGCGTCTCGGCGTCCAGCCAGGCGAACCTGCTGGCAACCATCGACAGCCTCGGCACGAACCTGTTGACGGTCACCCCCGGCACCACATTCACCGGCAACAACGAGGTACTGCCCGACACGGCAGTACCGATGATCGGCCACATGCAGAACGTGAACAGCGACGTCGCCGTCTACCAGCTGTCCAGCGCAACCGTGCTGCGCACCCCGTTCGTTCCCAGCAGCCAGACCGGTGGCATCGGCGTCGACGCCGCGGGCGGGAACCTGCCGCAGGTGCTCGGCACCTCGATGGCCTCCGGGCACTTTCTCGGCGCGATCAGCGATCGCTACCCCGAGGTCGTCCTCGGCGCACAGGCGGCGAGCATTCTCCAGATCACGCACGTCGGAGGTCACGTCATGGTCTACCTCGCCAACAAGTGGTTCACGGTTATCGGGATCCTGAAGCCGGTGCTCCTGGACTCCACGCTCGACACCACCGTGTTCATCAGCCTGCCGGTTGCCGAGCGGCTGTTCCAGGTCCAGCCGAACCCCTCCGAGATCTACCTGCGAGCCAACGTCAACGACGTCGCCCGGGTGGCCGGCCTGCTTGCACCGACCGCTGACCCGCAGAACGCCAGCGGCGTCGACGTGAGCCGGCCGTCGAACGTGCTCGAGGCGCGCGCCGCCGCCAAAGGGCAGTTCACGACGCTGCTGCTCGGTCTCGGCGCCGTGGCTCTGCTCGTCGGCGCGATCGGGATCGCGAACATCATGGTCATCTCGGTCCTCGAGCGCCGCGGCGAGATCGGTCTGCGCCGCGCCCTCGGCGCCACCCGCCGCCACATCAGCGCGCAGTTCTTGACCGAATCGGCGCTGCTGGCCGCGCTGGGCAGCCTCGTCGGGCTGGGCCTCGGGGCCGGCGCCACTGTGGCCTACGCCCTGGCCCAGAACGAGCCCTTCGTCGTCCCGCTGTACGCGCTCGTAGCCTCGCCGGTCGCCGGCCTGGTGATCGGCGCGCTGGCCGGCCTGTACCCGGCGACCAAGGCCTCCCGCCTCAGTCCCACCGAGGCGCTGCGCGCGTAGCTCGGTTCCAGCCCAATCCACTGGGGGACAGGGACCCAGAGGCATGGTTACTCGATGGCCGGCGGTGCGAGCGCTAGGTGGGTGGACGGCCGGGCGCCGGGCAGTGCGAGCGCGACCACGAGCCCCAGCGCGCATACGCCCGCGGCGACGTAGCAGCCGGCGTGAAGACCGGTCAGGAACGCGCCCTGGACCTCTGCGAGCAGGTGGTGGCGGATCGGTGCGGGCGCGCGGTGCGCGACGGCGTAGCCGGCTCCCACCGAGGTCTTGGCGGTCTCCAGCGCCGAGCGCGGAAGGTCGCGTGCGCCCGCGGCCAGCTGGGAGGTGTAAAGCGAGGTGTAGACGCTGCCGATGACCGCAACACCGAGCGTGCCCCCGGTCTCGCGGGTGGCGTCATTGACAGCGGAGCCGACGCCGGCCTTGGCGGGTGGCAGGACGCTGAGGATTGACTCGGTGGCGGGCGTGGAGATCGACCCGATGCCCGACCCCATCATCAGCATCTGGATCACGATGATCGTGTACGGAATCGTCGCCGAGACCTGCGCGATCCACAGAAACGACCCACCCAGGAGCGTCAGGCCGGCGCAGACGATCACCCGGGTGCCCAGGCGGTTGGCGAGGTTGGCGCCGAGGACGGAGAAGGCGCCCAGGCTGAGGGCCACGGGAAGGATGCGCACCCCGGTCGACAGGGCACTGTAGCCCCGGATGAACTGAAAGTACTGCGTGATCAGGAAGATGAACCCAAACAGGGAGAAGAACGCCACCGTCACCGACCCGCTGGCCGCCGAGAACGCCCGCTCGGCAAACAGGGTCACGTCGAGCATCGGGTGGGGGCTGTCGCGCTCGATCAGCACGAATGCGATGCCGCTGAGGACCGCGATGGCGAAGCCGACAAACGTCGGGGCCGAGGCCCACCCCCGGCTGGGCGCCTCGATGATCGTGTAGACCAGCGACCCGACTGTGACGCTGGCTGTCAGCAGCCCGGGCCGGTCCAGCGGAGGCGCGGCCGGATCCCGCGACTCGGGGACCAACAGGAACACGGCCCCAGCGGCAACCAGGGCCACGGGCACCAACGCCACAAACACGCTCGGCCAGCTGAACTCCTTGAGCAGCAGCCCGCCCAGCACCGGCCCGACCGCCACCCCCAGTCCGGCGACCGCTCCCCACGCCCCGACCGCTCCGGCGCGCTCCTTGCGGTCCGGGAACGCGTTGGTGATGACCGACAGCGTGGTCGGGAAGATCAGCGCGGCGAACGTTCCCATCACGAACCGCATGGCGATCAGCTGGCCGGGATTGGCGCACAGCGCCCCGACCGCACTCGCGATCGCAAAGCCGACCAGGCCGACCAACAGCGCCGGCCGGCGGCCGTACCGGTCCCCGAGAGTGCCCGCGGCCAGCACCAGCGCCGCGAACGACAGGCTGTAGGCGTCCACGATCCACTGCAGATCGGTCGTTCCCGCACCCAGCTCCCGGGTCAGCGAGGGCAGCGCGACGTTGATGATCGTCGTATCGATGTTGATCGCGAAAACCGACAGGCAGACGGCAGCAAGAATCGCCCCGCGCCTCGGTGCGGTAGTACTCACTCGTGAGACGACTCCGGTTGACAGCGGTAACACGGGATCTTGACAACATTCTGCGACCACTGTCAACATCAGCCCGGGCAGGAGTCTAGGCCGTGGTTCCCAGCCCACCCGCCGGCCGTCGCTCCCTGCGCGACCTGCTGATCGAAGCGGGCGTGGCCCTAGCTCGCGAAGGCGGACCAGACGCGCTCGTTCTCAGAGAGGCCGCGCGTAGGGTCGGCGTCTCCCACAACGCCGCCTATCGCCATTTCGCCAACCGCGAGGACCTGCTGCGAGCAGTCGCCGATCAAGCGCGCGCCGAGCTCGCCCACACGATGCGACGGCGGCTCGCCAAAGCCGACCCGGCCGATCGCAGCCTCGAAGCGGCAAAGCGCCGGCTGCACCTCGCCGGCATGGCTTACATACAGTTCGCCACCACCGAGCCCGGACTGTTTCGCACCGCGTTCACAGGCCCCGGACTCACCGCTAAGGACGCGCACCCTCCGCCGACCGCGGGTATGACCGAAAGCGAAGACCAACTCGGCCCATTCGAGCTGCTCCAGCGCCAGACCGAGCAGCTCGTACAAGCGGCACGGCTGCCGCCGCGCGCCCGCCGCTACGCCTCACTCGTCGCCTGGGCAGCGATGCACGGGCTCAGCATGCTCGCCCTCGACGGCCAGCTGGACCGTCTCTCGGACCCGCAGCGCGACCAACTCGTCGACCGGCTTGTGCGCATGGTCGACGCCGGCCTGCTCGCCGGCTGATAGACAAACACCCTCAGCACCGCAGGGCTTCTGCTCCGCTACGAACCACACCGGTCGGCCGACGGCAGAGTCGTGGACTGCACGCGCAGCCGGAGCGAGCGGCCGAGGGCGATGTGGGCCGAGAAAGCGGACCATAAGTCCGGTTTCTCGGCCAGGATCGCTGGTCAGGCGGTGAGCGGGCTCGCAGCCCGGTCCTCGATCCGAACTCCAGCCCCGAGCAGCGCCGGATATTGCTCCCCGGCACGTGTGGCTTTGCGCCTGAGTCCGTCGCCGAGACACTGCTATTTCGGCCGTATCGGTGCGGGTCAATATCCACAGGGGTTTAGGGTGGCCCATCCCTAGGGTCTACTGGAGCCACTCATGAACCGGCGTGCGATAGCGCGGTCGTAGCGTTCGGCGGCCGCAGGCGCCAGCGCCTCCCCGAGTAACGTCTCCTGCGATGCACCTTCTGGGTCGGATCCGAGTGGCGGCGGATCGCGCTACCGGGCGGCTGGCGCTTGTCGGCGCGGATTCCCACGACGACGAGGACCTGCGGGCTCGAAAGGCCCTGCTCGTCCTGATCTCGGCGTTGATCCTGCCGGTCGCGGGACTCTGGGGGGCACTGTATCTCGCGCTTGGATCGCCGGTCGGGGTGGTACCGCTCGTTTATTTCGGCATCCTCCTGGGTGCGATCGCGGTGTTCTCGCGCACGCGCGACTTCGCGTGGCTGCTCCGGGTGGGCCAGGTCGACATCCTGCTCGCGCCGACGCTGTCGATGATCCCGCTCGGTGGATTCCTTGACTCCGGCGGCGTGGGCCTGTGGGGAATTCTTGCCCCGCTCGGGGCGCTCGTGTTCAGCGACGTTCGCTCCGCGGGCCGCTGGTACATCGCGTACCTCGTCGTGTTCCTCGGATCCGGGATCACGGGCGAGCTCGTCGGGCCGATCTCGACGCCGCTCCCAGATTGGTTCACGAGCACGATGCTGGCCCTGAACATCGCGGTCGGCGGCACCATCGTGTTCACGCTCCTCGCCATCTTTGCCAGCCAGCGCCGCGATGCGCTGACAGCTCTCCGGCAAGAACAGGCGAAGGCCGAAAACCTACTGCTCAACATCCTGCCGCGACCGATTGTGGACAGGCTCAAGGCCCAGACCCAGCCGATCGCGGACCAGATTGGGGCGGCCTCGATCTTGTTCGCCGACGTGGTCGACTTCACGCCCTGGTCGGAGCGGCTGCCGCCCGCCGAGGTGGTCGGCTACCTCAATCACCTGTTCAGTCACTTCGACGAACTCGCCGAGCGGCATGGACTCGAGAAGATCAAGACCATCGGGGACTGCTACATGGTCGCCGCGGGCGTTCCGACACCGCGCCCCGATCATGCGTCTGCGCTCGCGCTCATGGCGCTTGACATGCTCGATGCCATGCGGTCGAACTACGAGGTCAGCCAGCTTGGCCTCGAGCTCCGAGTCGGCATCAATTCGGGCCCGGTGGTGGCCGGGGTGATCGGCCGCAAACGCTTCCTCTACGACCTCTGGGGCGACGCCGTGAATACCGCCAGTCGCATGGAGTCCCACGGGACGCCGGGACGAATCCAGATCGCTCGCGCGACATACGACCTCGTCGCCGACGAGTTCGAGTGCGAGCCACGCGGGACGATCGCGGTCAAGGGAAAGGGCGAGATCGAGGTGTGGTACTTGATCGGTCCACGCAGCGACCACTCGTCAGCCGCCAGCGCGCGAGCGCGCGAACCGACCTTGGTAGACGGGGCCGATCAAGGTGTGATCTCGTAGAGGATGTTGAAGGGGTTCTCGAGCGGCAGTTGGCGGACGCTCGAGAACCCGGCCTCGGTACATAGTTGGCGAACCTTGTCGGGTGGGCAGCCGCAGGTGCCCAGTCCGGCGCCGTCGTGGGCGAGTGAGGTGGGCATGCAGTAGAGGATGCTGATGCCGTAGAGCATCGTGCCGAACGGTCCGACGTTGTCGGTTGGTGTGTCGGCGCATCGCATTTCGAGCATCAGGTATGTCCCGTCGGGTTTGAGCGCACGTCGGATCGCGCGTAGCAGGCCGGCGGGGTCGATCGTGTCGTGGATGACGTCGAAGGTTGAGATCAGGTCGTATTGCTCGGGTAGGCCGTCGGCGGCGTCGAGCAGCTCGAAGCGGACTCGATCGGCGAGCCCGGCCTGCTCGGCTGCGCGCCGCGCTTGCTCGATCGCTCCCTGGAACGCGTCGTAGCCGACAAAGCTCGATCGAGGGTAGGTTTGCGCGAGCTTGATCAGCGCGTTGCCGGCACCGCAGCCGATGTCGGCGTAGCGGGCGCCGGCTTCGAGCTTCTCGTGCGCCCCGTCGAGGGCTCGGATCCATTCGTGCACCAGTTGGTGCTCGTACCACGGGCGTGAGAAGCGGCTCATTCCCTCAAACGTGTCGTCGGGGTAGGCGGCCTGGGGGACGCCGCCGCCGGAGCGGAACGCTTCGCTGAGGCGGTCGAGCACTCGCAGCTCGCCGCTGAGCGCCTGGTAGCCGCCCGCGACGAAGAACGGGCCGCCCTCGGCGGCGAGTACCTCGGCGTGCGCCCTCGGCAGCGAGAAGGACGCCTGCTCGTGGTCGTATTGCAGGTAGCCGGCTGCGTGCATGCCGTGAAGCCATTCGCGCGCGTACCGCTCGCTCACGCCGGCGCGCTCGGCCAACTCCGCGCTGGCGGCGGGACCGCCTTCGGCCAGCACGCCAAACAGGCCGAGGCGGTCGCCAAGGATCGCCAGTACGGTCGCCATGGTGCCGGCGAGGTCGTTGAGCACCTTGCCGGCGAAGTTCTGAACGCGCTCGGGGTCGATCGCTGCTTCTGTTGTCGTCGTCGTCTCCAGTCGGATGTCGCGGATCGGGGCTGCGTTACTGGTCCCAGGCTGCACGCCCTCCCAGCGGGCGATCTTGCCGTCGCGGATTTCGATCAGAGCGTTCTCGCGCACCACCCCGCCCTGCGGGTATTCGCAGCGGATCGCGATCGCGCCGCGGTCACCGGCGATCAGCCCGTCGACCACGGTCGTCTTGATCCCGCGTTCGGTGACGCCGCGGAGCATCTCGGCGACCGTGTCGCGCCCGCGCAGCAGCGCTGGCGAGCTCGGTGGCGTTCGTTGGTCGATCTCGATCCATTCGACATCGTCTGAGACGAACTCGAGCTGCGCCTCGGAGCCTTGGGCGCTCTCGGCGACGGCGCGTTTGAACGCGTCGAGGTCAAACGCGGTTTGAACGGTCATGGTTGCTCCCTTCGTCGATGTAGCGGTCAGCGTCGACGGTGTCCGTCAAGGCAGCGCAATCGGTGCGCAATCGCTGCGCAAGTCGGTGTTCGCTCGCGCTGGCGCGGGTCTACGCTTGCGGTGCAATGGTCCAGATCCGCGTGCTCGGGGCGCTCGCGCTCGAGGTAGACGGGCAGGTGGCCGCGCCGCCGGTCGGTCGACCCGCGCAAGCGCTGCTCGGCTGGCTGGCACTGCACCCGGGGATCCATGCGCGCTCGGAGGTCGCCGGGCGCTTGTGGCCGGATGTGCTCGAATCGAGCGCGCGGGCGAGCCTGCGCAACGCGCTGTCCGGCGTTCGCCGCGCGCTCGGCCTCGTCGCGGATCGCGTGCTGATCGCCGACCGGGAGACCGTGGGTCTGGCCGGAGAGCCTGAAGCGTGGGTCGACGCGAGCGTCTTTGACGCACTGATCGGCGCCGGCGAGCACGAGCGGGCGCTTGCGCTGTGCCGGGGCGACCTGCTGGCCGGTCTCGACGATGAGTGGGTGCTGGCCGCGCGCGATGCGTACCGCGAATCTCGCGGCCGGGCGTTGGCGGCGCTCGCGGACGCGTCCGCTTCGGCGGGCGATCACGAGCAGGCCATTCGCTACAGCCGGGAGCGTGTGGCGCTCGATCCGTTCGACGAGCCGGCCCACCGCGATCTGATTGTGCGGCTGGCGGTCAGCGATTGAGCGGGCGCGATTGCCGTCTACGAGCGGTTCGTCGAGCGGCTGCGCCGCGAGCTTGGCGTCGCCGTGTCGCCGCCGACACGCACGCTCGCCGATCGTGTCCGCCGTGGCCAGCTCGACTACGCTGTCGCGCCCGTCCAGACACCGGCGTCAGTCCCTCGGGCGCACGCCGCCGCGCCACCGCTGCCGCCTGCGCTGATCATGCGCCACCGTGCGATCCGGTTTGTCGGGCGCGCCGACGCGCTCGCGCGGCTACACCGGCTGTGGGGGAAGGTTGTCGCGGGCGAGCAGCGGCTGGCGATCGTGGCCGGCGAGCCCGGGATCGGCAAGACACGGCTGCTCGCAGAGTTCGCTGAGAATGTTTATGCCATGGGCGCGGGGGTGCTCTACGGCCGCGCGGAGGAGGATGCGTTGGTTCCGTATCAACCCTTCGCGGACGTGTTGCGCGGCGCGCTCGAGTGGGGCATCGCAGTCCCGGACGACAACACCTTGGCGGCGGTCGTCCCCGGCCTCAGTCGCAGTTCCGGCCCGTCGGGGATATCACCAGAGGAGCCATCGGCGGGACGAGTGCGCCTGTTCGAGGCCGCGCGTGGGGTGTTCGACGTGGCCGCGACCGAGCGGCCGTTACTGGTGGCGCTTGACGATCTCCAGTGGGCCGACCACGCGACGCTGCGGCTGCTTGCTTACCTGACGCGCATGCCGCAGCCGGCGCCGGTGCTGTTCATTGGCGCCTTCCGGCAAACCGAGGTCGCTCAGCGCGACCCGCTGCTCGACCAGCTCCCCGATCTGCGCCGTGATGTCATCGCTGACGAGATCACGCTCCACGGGCTTGACTGCGCTGAGGTGGCGGCGCTGCTAGCGCAAACGATGCGGCAAGCACCCGACGAGCGGTTGGTCACGCGGGTGCAAGCGAAGACCGCCGGCAACCCGTTCTTCATCGAGGAGCTGGCCGGCCAACTAGAAGACGCGCTGGGCGCGGCAGTGTCCGCCGACACGGTCGAGGTTCCGGCGAGCATCCAGCAGGCGGTCGCGCATCGCGTCGCGAGGCTGGGCAGCCAGACGGTCGCGGTGCTGAGTGCCGGCGCGGTGCTTGGGCCCGAATTCGATCTCGAGCTTGCGGCCGAGGTGGAGGGGCTCCCGCTCGACCCGGCGCTGCGCGCGCTCGAGCAGGCCGTCCACGGCGGCGTGCTGGTGGAGGTGCCAGGCGCCGTTGGACGCTTCGCGTTCGCGCACGCGTTGGTGCGCGACGTACTCGCGGGCTCGCTGACCGCGGCCCGCCGGGCACGGCTGCATGCGCTCGCCGCGGCCGCGCTCGGGCCGCGCGCCCGGCGAGACCCGGAGCGCCACCTAGCGGCCCTGGTCCACCACGCGCTCGAAGGAGCATCACTGGCGGATGACCCGCTGAGCGCGGCCGAGCTCGCCGAGCAGGCGGCGGCGCGAGCGAGCGCGACGTACGCCTACGAGCAGAGCGCCGACCTGCTGGAGCGGGCCTTGGCCGTCCTGCGCCGGGCCGGAGCAGACCGCTTCCGGGAAGCAACGGTGCTGTGCTCGCTCGGCGAGGCGCTCCAGCGTTCAGGCGACCACCAGCGAGCGATCGAGGCGTTGAACGAGGCAGCCGAGCTGGCGCTGGACGTGGACGATCCCCGGCTCCTGGCCCGCGCGACGCTCGCGAGCGGCGGCGTCGGCATCACGATCCTGGAAGTCGATCGGGCGTTCATCGCGCGGCTCCAGGACGCGCTCGCGGCGCTCGGGGACCAGGACGAGGCGCTGCGCGCACGATTGCTTGCGCGCCTGTCCATCGAGCTCGCCTACGACGCGGACGAGCGTCTACGGGAGTCGACAAGCCTGCAGGCCGTCGAGACCGCACGACGGTGCGAAGGGCCGGCCGAACTCGCAGCCGCACTCAACGCCCGGCACGTCGTTCTTTCGGATCCCCAGCACACGACAGCGCGCCTGCAAACGGCAACCGAGATGCTCGACGTGGCGCGGCGTGCCGGCGACCGCGAGCTCGCCCTGCAAGCCCGCAACTGGCGCGTGGTCGACCTGTTCGAACTCGGCGACGGCGCTCGCGTCCAAGCCGAGCTCGATGCTTACGCCGGCCTCGCCGCACAGGTGCGAATGCCGTCCTACTCCTGGTATGTGCCGATGTGGCGCGCCACCGTGGCAGCGCTGGCAGGAAGCCTCGACGACGGACACAAGCTCGCCCAACTCGCCCGCGACCTGGGTCGCCGCGCGGGCGACGCGAACGCCGACGTGTTCTTCCAAACCCACCGATACATGAGCTGGCTCGCCGACGATCGCTACGAACAATGGTCGGGCGACGCACTCGCGTTCACCGAGGAGAAGATCAATAGCTCACCCGCCGGACTGGCCTACCTCGCCGGCATCGCCACCGTGCTCGCAGCAACCGGCCGCGTCGACGAGGCCCGGCGTGCACTCGACATCATCGCCGCGGACGACTTCGCCACCGTCCCTCACGACATGAACTGGCTGTCGACGATCGCCTCGGCAGCCGAAGTGTCCGCCACGCTTGCCGACACGCCGCGCGCACGAACGATCCAATCACTGCTGGAGCCCTACGCGGACCGCATGGTCATCGCCGCCCGCGCCGCATACCATCAGGGATCCGTCGCGTACTTCCTAGCCCGCCTCGCCAGCGCCCTCGGCGACCACCGCGCAGCCGACGAGCTATACGCCAAGGCGGCGCACCACGACGAGCGCGCCGGCGTAGCAATCTGGGTCGTGCGCGACCAAGCGCACCACGCCGAACTCCTACTCAGAACAGGCGACCGCACGGACCGGGCCCGGCAACTGCTCGAACGCGCCTACGG
>DASXZB010000124.1:0-33921 GCA_036502145.1 Solirubrobacteraceae bacterium
CTCACCGTACCCGCCGGCGCCGCCGCCGCCACCGGCTACCAGCCGCGTGTCAAAGAAGTCGGCCTCCCTAACCCCGCTCGATCCTCCACCGCCGCTGCCCCCCGCGCCGCCTCCCTCAGAGCGCGGGTCAAGGATCGATCGATACCCGGCTCCGCCGGCTCCCCCGTCGTTGAGTCCGAAGCCGCCCGCGCCGCCTGGGTTGCGGTCGGTGCCCCCGCCCGCGTACTGGCCGGCGTGCCCGGCACAGCCGACACCGATGTCGATGGCCATGCCGGTGTGGGTCGGGAACGATCCCATCAGGCCGTCACCCACTCCCGGCTTGGTGAATTTGTCCGAACCCTCTGGATACTTGACCGAGCCGTTGGCCCCAACGGCGATCACGCGCAAATCGGTGATCCCGCGGACGGCCGTGTAGGTCTGGATACGGTTCGTGCACCTGAAGATCTCCGGCGATGCGTCCGGCCCGCTGTAGCGAAACTCGACCGAGCCTTCCCGTTCCCTCGCGCCTACGCTCTTGTGCACGTCCGTGACGAAGTTTCCGTCGGTGTAAGAGAGCCCACCGCCCCCACCTCCGCCGCCGAAGAAGGCAAAGCTCCCGGCCCTCCCGCCGAGGCCTCCGTGCGGGAACCCGCCGCCACCGCCACCGCCTTCGCGGCCGTTGCCCTCCAAGCCGTTCCCGCCGGCTGGCTTTGAGCTGCCGCCCAGCGCCCCGCCCGCTCCACCCGACGAGCCCGCGCCCGCGGCCCCGCTAGAGAAACCGCCCCCGCCGCCGGCGGCGGGGTCGGAGCCGACGCTCGCTACTCCCTCTCCACCACCGCCGCCTCCCACCGCCAGGATGATGGTGCCCAGCGTGACGCCGGTGGCTCCGCCGCCACTTGCGCCGGCGGTCGCAAATCCCGAGCCACCATTGCCGCCGTCGGCGTACCCGTAGCCGCCGCCGTGTTTTACCGTCGGCTTGTTCGACTCACGACAACCCACCGTGACGGTGAGCACGTCGCCGGGCGTCAGGTGCAACGTCCCAGAGACCACTCCACCGCCGCCGCCCCTGCTGCCACCACCCGAGCCGCCGGTGATCGTGGCGTGGATCGTCCTCACCTCCCTCGGTACAACGAACTGTTCCGGGATCCCCAGGCATCCGAACGTCGTCGTCACCGCGCGGTGACCCGTCGCCCCCGCGGAAACCGCCCCACCAGTCCCCACCACGACCGCGACCCCGGCGAGTGCGGCCACCAGCGCCGCGACGATCCTCGCAGCGCTACCCCGACGGCCGAAATCCTCACCCACGATCACCCCTCCTCGTGTCCAGGCCCGTGCCATCCTACCCGCTCTGAGGGGACGCCCCGGTCATCGTCGGTCGAGTGCTTCGGCGCAGGTGGTGAGGTCAGCGTGGAGGCGTCGTCGTTGTTCGGGGTCGAACGGTGCGAGCATGCGTTCTTGGACGGCGGCGACAGCCGTGGAGGCGCCGGTGAGGCGGCGCGCCCCGTCAGTGGTGAGGGTGAAGCGCTCGTGGCGCCCGCCGTCGTCGCCGTGGACGAGGTTCAGGCTCTTGAGCGTGGCGAGCAGCTGGTGCATCGCCTGGCGGGAGACGAAGGTGCCGCGGGCGAGTTCGGTGTTGGTGAGCCCCGGTTGGTGGGCGAGCTGTTCCAGGCACGAGTACTGCGGGACGGTGAGGTCGTGCTCGCGCAGCGCCGCGTCCATCGCGGCTCGGAGGGCGACCGTGGCGCGCTTGAGGACATAGCCGACCGCGGTATCGAGATCCACTTGACTCACGTCAACATCTTGACATATGATGGACGTCAACACATTGACAAGTCCGAGGAGTCCTGCTGATGCCCGTTGGTCCTGACTTCATCTCCCTTCAGGTGCGTGATCTTGCTACCGCCGCCGCGTTCTATGAACAGCGTCTCGGCCTGCGCCGCGCGCCTGCCTCACCGCCCGGCGCGGTGGTCTTCGCCAGCGAACCGATTCCGTTCGCCGTTCGCGAGCGGCTGGCCGCCACCGATCTTGAGGGCGGCCAGCCCGGCCTCGGGCTCGCGGTCTGGTTCAAGGTCGATGCCGCCCAGGCGCTGCACGACCAGCTCGCCGCACAAGGGGTCACGATCGTGACCGCCCCGTCTGACGGCCCGTTCGGCCGCACCTTCGCTATCGCAGACCCCGACGGGTACGTGATCACGCTCCACGATGGCGCGTAGATGACGATCACCCTGCATCCCCGCGGTCCCTTCTCGCTGACAGCAGCGGCCACGTTCGTGGAGGATTTCCCCGGCACCCAGGCCGAACGAGCACCGCAGGCGTTGCGCTACGCCTGGGCGGTCGACGGGGATTGGCGCACCGTGCAGGCCACCCTGCGCCAGGACGACCAGGCGGTCTACGCCGAGCTCGTCGGCCGGCCCGCTGCCCCGTTGGCCCGCGGTGCCGCCCGAGATCTCGAGCAAATGCTCTGCCTGGACGTTGACGGGAGCGGTTTCATCGCGCTCGGCGAGCACGACCGCGTCGTCGGGACGTTGCAGCGACGGTTCCCCGGCTTGCGGCCGGTCCTGTTCTACACCCCGTATGAGGCCGCGGCCTGGACGATCATCAGCCAACGAATCCGCATGACACAGGCCGCCACGGTCAAAGCCCGCCTCGCCAACGAGCTCGGTGAGCACGGCGCCTTTCCCGCCCCCGCCCGCCTCGCGCAACTCACCGCGCCCCAGCGAGGACTCACGGCCCGAAAGGTCGCCCAGCTGCGAACCCTCGCGGTGGCCGCTCACGACGGCGCGCTCACCCGCCAACGGCTCCGAGCGATGAGCTACCAGGACGGGCTCGAGCACCTGCAGCAGCTCTCGGGCATCGGACCGTTCTCCGCCGAGCTCATCCTCATCCGCGGCGCCGGATACCCGGACGCGCTCCCCGACCACGACACCCGCCTTGATGAGGCGATCCGGCGCGCCTACGATGCCACCGGCAACGCCGCCATCCGATCAATCACCGAGAGCTGGCGCCCCTACCGCGCGTGGGTCGCGCTCCTGCTCAGAGCATGGCGGGAAGCCGAAACCGGCGAGATCGCCCACGGCCGGCGCCGCAGCACCCACCTGAAGCCCCTCGACGCATGACTCTCGATTTACTGCAGGCTGCTGGGTGGGGGCGAGAGCGCTCGGCTGATCCGCGAGGCGCGGCAGGGGTCAGGCGCCGCTGGAGCCTTGGCCGCGCTTGCGCAGCCATTCGGCCAGCTGGGAGCTGGCATCTCCCATCTGCGAGCCGAGCGTGGTGACGTTGTCGCCGAGCTCCTTGAACAGGCGGCGGAAGCGCTCGGCATAGAACTCCACCGCCTCGCTGGCCTCCTCGCGGACGTCCCTGTCCTCGCCTCGACGGCGGTACTCGCCACGGACGATGCGGTCGTACTCGCCGGTCTGGACCCAGCGCATCACCTCCGACACCCGCCGGACGGCCCAGGAGTGGGTGGCCCCGATCTCCAAGAAGAACCGGCGCACCCGGTCGTGGGAGTCCTCCCAGTTCTCGTACTCCATCGCCTGGGCCATGAAGGCGTCGAGGTCGAGCCTGTCGGCGGGCAGTCCGGCGGCGGTGACCATCAGGGTGCGGCAGACGATCCGGGGGTCGCGGACGGCCAGCGTGGCCGCCCGGTCGCAGCTCAGCTCGGCGGTCCGCATCCACTCCAGCAGCACCGCCCGGACCGCGCGCAGCGGCAGCCCCACCACCCCGGGCAGGCTCACCCCGGCACGCAGCAGGATGTCCAGCGCGGTCATGTAGAGCACGTGATCGGAGAGGATGTGGCCGAGCTCGTGGGCGAGCACCACTCGCTGCTCGCCGGTCCCGAGCCGCTCCAGCAGCATCGAGTCGATCACGATCATCGGGTTCTGGGAACCGATCGTGTGGGCGTTGGCCTCGATCGAGCCGCTCACGTAGAGGTCGTAGACCCTGGGCATGTCGAGGATCTTGCCGACGCCCTGATGCGAGGCCCAGAGATCGGGCAGCTGACGCTCTGAGACCTTGACCGAGTTGCCGAGATAGAACTGGCGCAGCGCGCGCTCGTAGCGGAACTCGACCAGCTTGCGGACCACGGTGTCGAGCATCGGCACCGCTTTCAGGGCCGCCGTGGCGGCTCGATCGGCGGGGTGCTCGTACGCCTTGGAGGAGATCTCCGGGTACGGCTCCAGCGCTTCGGGAAGATTCGAGGCCATCGGTCGCTCGACGACGGAGCCTACTCCGCGACGGCCCCAAAACCGGCGAGAATCCGCCGGCGATGCGAACGGTCAGAGTGGCGCAGACGTTCCCCGGCACCGTCCCGGAAGCCGAGCGCTGCTGGTTCGACACCGCGCGCTGGGACCACTGGATCGACGGGCTGGAGCGGGTGGTGGCGGTGGACCGGGACTGGCCGAACGCGGGCTCCGCAGTCACCTGGCAGTCCAATCCGGCCGGCCGCGGCCGGGTGACCGAGCGGGTGATGGAGCGCGAGCCGCTGGAGGGTCAGACCCTGGAGGTGCAAGACGACTCGATCCGCGGGCGCCAGAGCGTCGCCTTCACGCCGGTCGAGCCCGGGGTCGAGGTCGCGCTGACGCTCGAGTACGAGATCAAGCGGCGATCGATCGTCACGCCGGTGATCGACCTGCTGTTCATCAGGCGCGCGATGACCGTGTCGCTGCAGACCACGGTCTCCCGTTTCGGGGTCGAGCTGCGGTCCGCGCGCGCCGACGCCGGCTCGTAGACTGCGCCACCGATGTTCGTCTTCAAAGCCGCCGTGGTCGGCGCCGGCACGATGGGCGGAGAGATCGCGCAAGTAATCGCGGACGCCGACATCCCCGTGGTGCTCAAGGACGTCGACGCCCGGTACGTCGACCAGGGGCTCGAGAAGGCCCGCTCGCTGTGGCAACGCCGGGTCGACGCCGGCAAGCTCGAGGCCGGTGAGCTGGAGCGCAGGCTCGCCCTGATCACCGCCGCCACCGACTACGAGCGCTTCGGGGATGTCGAGTTCGCGATCGAGGCCGTCCCGGAGCGGATGGAGATCAAGCGGACGGTCTTCTCAGAGCTCGACGAGGTGACGCCGGGCCACGCCATCCTGGCCTCCAACACCTCCGCGCTGTCGATCACCGAGCTCGGCGAGGTGACCACCCGGCCCGACAAGGTGGTCGGCTTTCACTTCTTCTATCCGGCATCGGTGATGCGGCTGATCGAGATCGTGGAGGGGGAGGACACCTCGGCCGAGACCGCCCAGGCGGCGAGCAGCTTCGCGCAGGCGATTCGCAAGCTGCCGATCCGCTGCGGGGAGGCGCCGGGGTTCGTGGTCAACCGGATCCTCAACTCCGGGGTCTCTGAGCTGTGGCGCTTTCAGCACGAGACGGGCATCCCGATCGCCGAGCTCGACCAGGCCGTCGCGGACGCCACCGCCGCCTCCGCGGGACCGTTCCGCGTCGCCGACCTGCTCGGGCTGGACACCGTCCTGCATGTAGCCGAGCACCTGACGCAGACCTACGGCGAGCGCTTCTACGTCCACCCCGGGATGCAGCAGCTGGTGGCCGAGGGCAATCTTGGCGCCAAGACCGGGAAGGGGTTCTATGACCACGGCTGAAGCCGCCTCTCTGGTCGACCGCTTCACGCTCAAGGCGCTGGTCGAGAGCTGCCTGGTGCTCGAGGAGGGGGTGGCGGCGATGAAGGACATCGATCTGGGGATGATGGCCGGCGCGGGGATCGCGCCGCCGCCGTTCGCGCGCGCCGATCAGGTCGGTCTCGACGAGGTGCTGGACAAGCTCGAGCAGGCCCAGCGGCGATGGGGCGATGCCTTCCAGCCGCCCACCATCCTGCGGCGGCTGGTCGCCCAGGGCCGCCTGGGGGTCAGGACCGGCCAGGGGTTCTTCGCCTACCCCCGGCCCGACGCCGGCTGGGACGAGGGTCCGATCAAGCTCGAGACCCGCGAAACCGTGGCCATCGCCTGGCTGGACCGCCCGCCCGCCAACTCGATCTCCCCCGACGTGGTGGGCGCGCTGGCCAACCTGTGGGAGGCAACCGTCGCCAAGGGCACGGTGCGCGCGCTGGTGATCGCCTCCGCCAACCCGATGCTGTTCTGTGCCGGCGCCGACATCAAGGCCTTCACCTCGATGGACGCCGCCGCCGGCCGGGAGCTGGCCGATCGGATGCACGGCCTGCTGCGGGACATGGAGCGCTCGAGCATCGTCACGATCGCCGCCGTCAACGCGGTCGCCTTCGGGGGCGGAAGCGAGCTGGCGATGGCCTGCGACTTCCGGATCGCGGCCGAGTCGGCCAGCTTCGGCCAGCCCGAGATCAACCTGGGGATCATCCCCGGCTTCGGCGGCACCCAACGACTCCCCCGTCTGGTGGGGCAGGCCAAGGCGCTCGAGCTCAACCTGACCGGTGAGCCGATCGACGCCTCTGCGGCGCTGGAGGCGGGGCTGGCCACCCGGGTGGTGCCCGACCACGAGCTGCTGGACACCGCGCTGGCCTGGGCGCGCCGGCTGGCCGGGCAGCCCCCGCTGGCGATCGAGCACATAAAGCAGCTCTCCAGCCCGCCCCCCGGCGACCTCGACGCCGGGATCGAGGCCGAGAAGCGCGGATTCGAGGCCGTGTTCGGCTCCGAGGACGCGCACGAGGGGATCTCGGCGTTCCTGCAGAAGCGCAGCGCCCACTTTCACGGCAAGTGAGCGGGGGCAACGCACTGGCGGCGCGACTCGCCGAGCTGATCCGGACCGCCGACTCGATGGTGGCGCTGACCGGCGCCGGGATCTCGGTCCCGTCGGGGATCCCCGACTTCCGCTCACCCGGGACCGGGCTGTGGACCAACGTCGATCCGATGGAGGTGGCCCACATCGACGTGTTCCGGCGCGACCCGGCCCGCTTCTGGCACTTCTACGGCGATCGCTTCGCCACGCTCGAGCACAAGCAGCCCAACGACGCCCACCGCGCTCTGGCGGCGCTCGAGCGGGCCGGCCTGCTGGAGGCGGTGATCACTCAGAACATCGACAGGCTGCACAGGAGGGCGGGGACCAGCAACCTGGTCGAGGTCCACGGCACGATCGAGCTCTCCTCGTGTCTGCGCTGCCGTGCCCAGTACCCGCTAGATGAAGTGCGGTCCCGCCAGCGCGACGACGCCGAGGGCATCCCGCGCTGCGACTGCCGGTCACCGCTCAAGCCCGACGTGGTGCTGTTCGGCGAGTACCTGCCGGTCGATGCCCTGCGCCGCGCCGAGCAGCTCGCTGCCGGAGCCGACCTGCTGCTCTGCGTCGGCTCCTCGCTCGAGGTCTATCCCGTGGCCGAGCTGCCGGCGATTACGCTGTCGGCGGGCGGCGAGATCGCGATCGTGACCCAGGGTCCGACGCCGTTCGACGGCCGAGCCGCGGTCCGCTGCTCGGGGGACGTGGTCCACGAGCTGGCCGCGGTCACACGGGCGCTGGGGCTCACGCGCTCTGCACCGCCCGGGCCCGAAGCGCCGACTCGATCCGGCCCAGCGTGAACGCCACCGTCTCGCGTTCGGAGGTCGAGATCGGGCCGCCGAGCGCCGCCTGAGCGGCCGCGGCGACGGGGTCGCGCTGCTCGCGCAGCTCGGCCAAGCGCTCGCGCAGCGACGGCGCGTTGGGATCCCGGGCGAGCTCGGCCAGCGCGGCGTCGAGCGCCACCAGGACCTGCAGCGCCGCCTCGCGGTGGCGTCCGTGATCGAGGTCCTGGCGGGCCCGCAGGGCCAGCTCCTCACAGGCCAGAGGAAGCTCACGCCCGCTGAGCACGGCGGCCAGGCGAGCCTGGGGCTGCAGGACCCGGGAGCGGCGCTGGCGGGCTTCGAACCGCAGCAGCTCGCGGGCGTCGGTCCACAGGCCCTCAGCGACCTGCTCGCCGACCCCGAACCCGATTCGCGCCACGATCGCCTGGTGGCGTGAGACGGTGTGCAGGTAGGCGTCGGCGACGACCAGCCGAAACGCGTGCAGCGCGCGGTTGAGCACCTCCAAGCCAGCACCCAGCTCGTCCTCGCCGGCCCCCTGTAGCCAGCTTTGCGCCTGTGCGGTGTCGAGCAGCGGCTCGCCGACGTCGATCACCGTCGCGCGCCCGGTGGCGACGGGCGTCGGCTCGGGCTGGGGGGGTGCTTCGCGCTGCTTGCGAAGCGCCGCCAGCCGCCGCCGCTCCGGCGCGCCGAGCGTGGCGAACACGATCACGTGGGCGGGCGGCGCCTCTGGCTCGCCCTGCGGTCGTAGCAGGTAGCGGCCGTCAGGCGGGCCCAGCGGCCACGCGAACTCGACCTGGACGAAGCGAAAGAGGGGTGACGAGGTCAGCCCTGCTGGGACTTGATCGCGTACTTGCTGGGCGCGATCGGGACGACCGGCTCCGGGATCTGGCTGATCCGGTTGATCAGGTGGACCCACTGCCCGGGCTCCAGGAGGCTCTTGATCTGCGAGGAGAGCTTCTTGTTGGTGCCGAACTCGGGCGTGAACGTGACCTGGATCCGGTTCTTGTGGTCAGGTAGCGCCAGCGTGTTGCTCTGACTCTTGTAGGCGATGTCGCTGACGATCTGATCGGGCCGCATAGAGCCCTGCAGCGTCAGCAGCCGGCGGATCGTGATGTCGGTGATCGACCCCGGCCCCTGGTGGCCCTGCACGGGGATGTTGTTGATCTTGGAGATGTCGAGGCTGGCGCCGGTGGCTCCGGCGTCGTCGACTCCGGTGGCGCCGTTGACGCTGTGGTCGCAGCTCAGGCCCGAGACGTAGGGATCGAGGCCCGAGGCCACCATGAACTCGATCGTGGCCAGCACGCGGCGGTCGATCAGCCCGGCGGCGATATCGCGCCGGCCGCAGTTGTAGATCCGGACCTTGGGGTCCTGGAGCACGCGCTCGGTGAGCTGCTCCTTGGACATCAGCAGGACCTGGCCGACGGTCGGGTTCTTGGCGCCGGGGCCGAAGAACGGATCGACGCCGGCGGCTCGGTAGACCGCCGTGGCCTCCAGCAGCTTCCAGCCATCGAGCACCGGCTTGGGATCGATCAGCGGCGCCTTCTTGCCGGCCGGGCGGATCGTGAAGTAGAGGTGCGGGGAGACGTTCTGGGAGGGGCCGCCGATCCGGCCCAGGACGGTGCCGGCGACCACGATCGAGCCCGCCTTGAGCGACTTGAGCGTGTACTGGTTGCGCCCCAGGTGCAGCGCATCGGAGAAGTAGTTCTGGAAGCGCGTTACCTGCTGGCTGGAGTTCTTGAGCTGCAGCGCGCCACCGGCCGCATAGGAGCCCGAGCGTGACGGATTGGCGAACAGTCGCTCCTTGACCATCGGTGCGGTGATCGAGCCGGACTGCGAGCCGGCCGCCGGCTTGAGGGCGACTGAGAGCGGCCCGGCCGACGGCTTGTGCGCGGTGGAGCTCGACTTCGGCGCTGGGTTGCCGACCTTGGCGGCGGTCTTCTGGGCGTTCTGTGCCGCCGCCGAGGCCTGCTGGCCGGCCGAGGCGGGCGCCGTGGGGGCCTGCACCTTCGGCGCCGCGAGCTCCTTGGCGATGTCGCGGGCGGTGATCTTGACCGGCTTGGGCACCGGGTACTTCTTGGCCACCGATCCCAGCTGGGAGTAGGTGTAGATGTTGCCCGTCGCGTCCTGCAGCTCCACGTAGTGGCCCAGCTGGGCGTTGTCGCCGACCTTGAGGATCTTGCCGTCGTTGACGGCGATCACGCCGGACCCCTTCTTGGCGAAGACCGATGTGCCCTTGCTGCTGGGGCTCGAGTCGATCGCGATCGCCGCGTTGCCGGACTTGACCTTGTGCTTGGCCAGTTTCACCACCGAGCTGTCGGCGTACTTGGCCGGCGCGTCGACCGGGAAGTGGCCCTGGACCAGTCCGGTCAGCGCGCCCACCAGCTGCGAGGGGATACCGCCGATCAGCTTGGCGCGCAGCAGCACCGACTGCACGTACCAGCCGGCGTGGTTGTAGGCGAAGATCGCCTGGGAGAGGTTTTTGGATGCTCCGGCTGCGTGCAGGTAGCGGGCGGCAGTGAAGACCGCATCGACCGGGTTGTAGGGATCCGCGATTCCGTCGCCGTTGGCGTCGACGCCCCACGTCTTCCAAGTGGACGGCAGGAACTGCATCCAGCCGACCGCGCCGGCGGAGGAGACCGAGAGGTTGCGACCGTAGTCGGTCTCGATCTCGTTGATCCCGGCCAGGACCTGCCACGGGACCTGGTACTCGATTCCGGCGGCCTGGTAGATCGGAATCAGGAACGGAGGGATCCGGAAGGAGTCGATGAAGAAGTTGGGGACGCCGATCGCCGCCGGTCCGGGCAGCGAGAGCGAGAAGGTGGGGTTCGAGGCCTTGGGGACGCCCTTGCCCGTGGGACCCTTGGCGGCGGAATTCTTCGACTTGCCGGGCGTGGCGCCGCCTGACTTCTTCTTGTGTTTCTTCTTCTTGGCCTTCTTGTGGCCGGCGTTGCTCTGGCTCTGGGTGTGGGTGGACCGCTGCTGCGTGGTGCTCGGCTTGGTCGGCTTCGGAGTCGTCGAGCTGCTGCTGCTACTGCTCGTGGTGCTCGAGCTGGAGCTGGAGCTGGACTTGGAGCTAGACGTTGAGGTTGAACTCGAGCTTGAGGTTGAGCTCGAGCTCGAGGACGAGCCGGAGCTCGACGTGCTGCTGGTGGAGCTCGACGAACTGGGGCTCGACGTCGTCGTCGAGGTGGTGGAGCTGGGGGTGGCCGTGGTCGAGCTCGTGGCGGGCGGGCAGGACCAGGACACGTTCTGCACGGCGCCGGTGATTCCCAGCGCCGACAACGGCGTGCCGGGCGCGACGTTGCTGATCGTGCGGGTCAGGCCGCCGACGAGCGTCACCGTGACCGTGCACGCGCCGTCGGCGGAAGCGGTCGGCAGCGCGGCGACGGCCATGGTGACGAACATCGCAGCCGTCAGCGCGAGCACTCCCCACAGCTTCCGCCTACTCAACAATGTCGACCAATTCCTCCCGGAAAACGACGTCTGTGCGCAGCGTTCTGCGTTCCGACGAGACAGCGAACGTGGGAGGAAGCTACTGGCTGGTACGGCGGTTTGCAACGCTGAACCGTCCCTCCCGCGACACCCCAGACACACGGTGAACCGGTTTGAGGCCAGACACCACTAAGTCTAAGGCTCATGCTCAGGTCGATACTGGGTCCGGAAGAGGCTCCCCGCGGGGACTTGCACGATAGAGTGGCCCGAATGAGCGAAGACGAAACCCGGATCAGCGAAGACAAGAGCCAGAGCTTCAAGGGCCGGGTGACCAGGCAGGGCGAAGAGGCGATCGGCAAGCTCGCCCAGGAGCTGCTCGAGAACTCGGTGGTCAGTGGCGCGCTGTCGGCGGCGTTCGAGACCCGCGAGCGCGCGCTGCGGGCACAGGAAGCGGCGATGGGCGCCCTGAACCTTCCTTCGGCCAGTGACCTGGAGCGCCTCACCCGACGCGTGCGCAGCGTCTCGCAACGGCTGGAGGGGATCGAGGACGGCCTGGACCGGCTCGACGACCGGCTCCAGCGCTCGGGCAGCACCGGTGCGCTCGAGGAGCGCCTGGCCAAGATCGAGGCGGCGCTGGAGCGGCTGGAGGCCGCCGACGACGCGGCCCGCTCGGACACGGGCGACCGAGCCCGCTCGGCCACGGGCGACTGAGCCCGCTCGGCCACGGGCGACTGAGCCCGGAGCTCAGGCAAGCGCGGCCGCTCCCACCGCCCCGACCCGATGCTCGGCCTCGCGCAGTGCCTCGGCTTCGATCCGAATGCGCTTTGGCAGCAGCAGGTCGGTGACGATCAGCACGGCGGCGGCCTGAAAACCCCGCCGAGCGGCCAGCGCAAACAGCGTCGCCGCCTCCATCTCCACTGCGGCGGCGCCGCTGCGCAGCCAGCGCTGCTCGGCGTCCCGGGGTCCGTCGTAGAAGAGATCGGTCGACGCGACCACGCAGCGGCGGGCCGTGCCGTCGGCGGCCGCGAGCCGGGCCAGCAGCTCGGCGCTCGCCGGGACCCGC
Source organism: Solirubrobacteraceae bacterium (assembly GCA_036502145.1). Taxonomy (GTDB): domain Bacteria; phylum Actinomycetota; class Thermoleophilia; order Solirubrobacterales; family Solirubrobacteraceae; genus Palsa-465. The sequence goes on from DASXZB010000124.1 coordinate 11,940, forward strand.
GGACCGGCCCCCAGCGCCCGGCTGGTGCCGTCGTCGGACACCGCTTCGGTCGCGATCAACAGCTCGCCGAGCTCGAGCTCCGGTGCCAGCGCCCCGCAGGTGCCAATCCGCACCAGCCGGCGGGCGCCCAGGTCGTGAAGCTCGGAGATCACGATCGCGGCGCTGGGTCCGCCCATCCCGGTGCTCTGAATCGTCAACGGGAGGCCGTCGGCAGCCAGCCCCGTGTACCCCCACAGCCCGCGGTTGTGGTTGAACATCTTCGGCTCGGCCAGCAGCGCCTGGGAGAGCAGGAGCGCGCGGCCGGGGTCACCGGGCAGCAGCACTCGCTCGGCGAGCATCGCCGTGGGATGGATGTGGATCGCGTCCGCCACCTTCAGAGAAACTAGACTCCACCTGCCGATGGGGGACTTCAAGTCACCGAAGGAGTTCCGGGAGGTGATCGACCGTACGTTCACCCTGATGAGCGATGACCCGGACATGGGGCCGAAGTTGCGCGACGCGGACACTCCGCAGCGGTTCGAGTTCCCCGACCTGGACCTGGTGGTCAACATCCGCGCCGGCGGTCCGGACGAGCCGAATCTCGCCTGGAGCTGGTCCGACGACATCGACTGGGAGCCCAAGGTCCGGATGACCATGGATTCCGAGACCGCCAACAAGTACTTCCAGGGCAAGGAGAACATCGCGATCGCGATCGCCCGCCGTCGGATCAAGACCGGAGGCGACGTCAAAGCGGCGCTGGCGCTGATTCCGATCACCAAGCCGCTGTTTGCGCGCTACCGGGAGATGATCGCCACGGACTATCCCCACCTCGAGCACTGAGGTCTGGGGCGGGTCAAGAAAACCAACCGGCGGGGCCAGATGTGGCCTCGCCCGGATTGACTTTTCGCCACGTGGCGAGTAGACCTAGATCATCAAGTCAGGCAACAGGCCGGAACGTGGTTTCGCCCCCGCGCGGGACCGCGAGGCGCCGCCGGAAACGTGACGAGCGCCGACGGCCGACGCAGCGGGCCGTGACGCCCGCGGGCGGCGGGGCCTCGCTCTCACCGAGACCCCGCCGCCGTCCTAAAGCGGCTCGGCTCCAACCACCGCGATGACGCTCAGGGAAGCCTCCGAGCGGGTCGGCGTGACCCCGGCGACGCTGCGCCGGTGGGTCCGGGGCGGCCTGATCCCCCACTACGACGGCGACGGCGACTGGACGCCGTCCGCGGTGGGGCACGCCCGGGTGGTGGCCAGGATGCGCGACCGCGGCCACTCGCTTTCGGAGATCAAGCAGGCGACCGACGAGGGGCGCCTGGCCTCGGGATTCCTGGAGGAATTGTTCCCGCCCGAGCAGGAGCGACTGACGATCGCCGAGGCGGCCCGCGAGACGGGGCTCGAATCCAACTTGATCAAACGGCTGATCAGCGGGCTGGGGTTCAATCCCGACGAGACGACCACGATCTCCGGAGACGAGATGCAGCTGCTGCGCTACGTGGCCGCCGTGCTGGAGACCGGCTTTCCGCTGGTGGCGCTGCTGCAGCTGGTGCGCGTCTACGGCCAGGCGATGGCGCGCGTGGCCGACGCCGAGGTGCGCCTGTTTCACCTCTACGTGCACGAGCCGCTGATGCGCTCGGGCTCGGCTGGGATCGAGACCGCCGAGCAGATGCACGCGCTGTCGCGCGACGTGCTGCCGCTCTCCGGGCCGGTGCTCGACCAGATCCACCAGCGCTACCTGCAGCACTTCGTCGAACAGGACGTGGTCGGGCACATGGAGACCGACCTCAGCGGCGACTCGGTCGATCTGGGGCGGATGCGGGTGGCGATCGCGTTCGCGGACCTCACCGGCTATACGCGGCTGACCGAGGAGGAGGGCGAGCTGACGGCGCTGGATGCCGTGGAGCGGTTCGTCGAGGCGGTCGAGAACACGCTCCCCGACGAGGCCCGGGTGATCAAGACGATCGGCGACGAGGCGATGATCGTGGGTCCGGACCCCACCGCCCTGACCGACTGGGCAGTCGGCTTTCAGCACATGTACCGCGGCCGGCCCGTGCCCCGGATCGCGATCCACTCCGGCGTGGCGCTGTTCCGCGACGGTGACTACTACGGCCGCGACGTCAACATCGCCTCCCGGGTGGCCGCGCGCGCCGCCGGGGGCGAGGTGCTGGTGACCCGGCCGGTGGCCGAGCAGGCCGGATCTCAGCTCGAGCTCGAGCCGATCGGCGAGGTCAAGCTGAAGGGCTTCACGGAGCCGACCGAGATCTTCGTGGCGCGCCTGAACGAGGAGGAGTGACGGACCTCCTGCCGCGGGTCGCCGACGACGGTCTGCTGGCCGCGGGCAGGCCCGTGGTGGTCCTGTACTCCGGTGGGCGCGACTCGACCTGCCTGCTCGATCTGGCCGTCCGGATCGCCGGCGCCGAGCAGGCTCGCGCCCTGCACGTCAACTACGGCCTGCGGGAGGCGGCGGGCGAAGACGAGCGCCACTGCCGCGAGCTCTGTGAGCGGCTGGGGGTCGCGCTGGAGGTCCGGCGCCCAGCCCGGCCGCAGGGCGGCAACCTGCAGGCCTGGGCACGCGACCAGCGCTACGCGGCGGCGGCCGAGCTGGCGCTCGGGGACGGTGGCGACGTCGCGGCCGGGCACACCGCCACCGACCAGGTGGAGACGATCCTCTACCGGCTTGCCTCCTCCCCGAGCCGGCGGGCGCTGCAGGGAATGCACCCCCGCGACGGGCTGCTGGTCAGGCCCCTGCTCCGCTTCACGCGCGCGGAGACCGCGGCTCACTGCCGGGCGCGGGGGGTGAGCTGGCGCGAGGACGAGAGCAACGAGAGCGACGCCTTCGCCCGCAACCGGATCCGCCACAGCCTGGTCGGGGCGCTCGAGGACGTGCACCCGGCCGCCCAGGCCAATGTGCTGGCGCTGGCGGAGATCCTGCGTGACGAAGGCCGGGTGCTCGACGAGCTGGTCGACTCCGTGCTGGCGGGCAGCGATGAGATCTCCTTGGCGCGGCTGCGGGAGCTGGCGCCGGCGCTGCGGCGGCTGGTGGTTCAGCGCCTTGCCGACGCGGCCGCCGGGGGGCCGGCGGCGGGGGTCGCTCGCCGGGCGGACGACGTGGCGGGGCTGCGCGCCACCGGGACGGCGGCGCTGGATCTGCCACACGGGGTCAGGGCCACTGCGACCGGGGGCGTGGTGCGGTTCGGGCGCACCCCGCAGCGCCCTCCATACACTTCGCCCTCGTGAACGACGATCACGAAGTAGGCGAGATCCTCGTCGGTGCCGAGGATCTCCGGCGCCGGGTTCGCGAGCTGGCCCAGGAGGTCTCGCGCGACTACGCCGGCAAGGACCTGCTGCTGATCGGGGTCCTCAAGGGGGCGGTGTTCTTCCTCTCCGATCTGATGCGTCACCTGGAGATCCCGGTCGAGGTCGACTTCATGGCGGTGGCCTCCTACGGGTCGGCGACCAAGTCCTCCGGCGTGGTGCGGATCCTCAAGGACCTCGATGCCGCGATCGAGGGGCGAGACGTGCTGATCGTCGAGGACATCGTCGATTCCGGGCTCACCCTCCAGTATCTGCTGCGCAATCTGGCAGGGCGCAATCCAGCCTCGCTCGAGGTCTGCGCGCTGCTGATCAAGCCCGAGCGGCGCAAAGTCGATCTACAGACCCGCTATGTGGGGTTCGAGATTCCGAATCGGTTCGCGATCGGCTACGGACTCGATTACGCGGAGCGCTACCGCAACCTCCCGTATGTTGCCGCGTTAGAGCAGTGAAACGTCCCCTGCAGGGCAAATGAGGCCCGCACGGAGCCTCAAACCCAGGTGCTACGCTTGCTAATTCCCGGTACCCAGCCGAAAAGAGTCGGGCGTGCGGTACCGGCTGCACGGGACACTGATTAGTCATGAGCAGGTTCTTCAAGAGCGCCGCGTTTCCGATTCTGATCGTCGTAGTTCTGGCGTTCTTCGCCCAGAAGCTGATCGGGAACTCGAGCCACGGCCAGCATTACACGTTCGGCAACCTGCTGACCCAGCTCGACAGTCGCCAGGTCAAGCAGCTGTCGCTGGATCAGAAGGCCAACAGCGCCTCGGTCACGCTCACCGACGGGACCAAGTACTCGGTCGGCTATCCGGACTCCTATGCGCCTCAGCTGATCAGGGACGCTCAGACTGACGTCGCCCCCCAGGGCTTCGACGTCCAGAGCAAGTCGTCCAACGGCTGGCTCTCGCTGCTGACCTACATCCTGCCGTTCGTGATCTTCATCGGGTTCTGGATCTTCCTCATGAACCAGGTCCAGGGCGGCGGCTCCAAGGTGATGTCGTTCGGCAAGTCGCGGGCTAAGCGGATGTCTGTCGATTCGCCCAAGATCACCTTCCGCGACGTGGCCGGCGTCGACGAGGCGGTCGAGGAGCTGCACGAGATCAAGGAGTTCTTGGAGAACCCCAAGAAGTTCCAGGCCCTAGGCGCGCGAATTCCCAAGGGAGTGCTGCTGTACGGCCCCCCGGGCACCGGCAAGACGCTGCTGGCCCGCGCCGTCGCCGGCGAGGCGGGGGTGCCGTTCTTCTCGATCTCCGGTTCTGACTTCGTCGAGATGTTCGTCGGCGTCGGCGCCTCGCGCGTGCGTGACCTGTTCGAGCAGGCCAAGCAGAATTCGCCCTGCATCATCTTCATGGACGAGATCGATGCCGTCGGCCGCCACCGCGGCGCCGGCCTGGGCGGCGGTCACGACGAGCGCGAGCAGACCCTCAACCAGCTGCTGGTCGAGATGGACGGCTTCGAGATGAAGGACAACATCATCTTGATCGCGGCCACCAACCGTCCGGACATCCTCGATCCGGCGCTGCTGCGCCCGGGGCGCTTCGACCGCCAGATCGTGGTCGACCGCCCGGATCGCGTCGGCCGCAAGAAGATCCTCGAGGTCCACACCCGTGGCAAGCCGCTGGCTCGCGAGATCGACGTCGACGTGCTGGCCGGGCAGACTCCCGGCTTCACCGGCGCCGACCTGTCGAACCTGGTCAACGAGGCAGCGCTGCTGGCCGCCCGCAACGGCAAGCGCGAGATCACCCAAACCGAGCTCGAGGAAGGGATCATGCGCGTGATCGCGGGTCCCGAGAAGAAGACCCGGGTGATGAGCAACAAGGAGCGCAAGATCACCGCCTATCACGAGATGGGCCACGCGATCGTCGGCCATTACCTGCCCAACAGCGATCCGATCCACAAGATCTCGGTCATTTCCCGGGGCCAGGCGCTCGGCTACACCATCTCGCTGCCCGGCGAGGACAAGTTCCTGACCACCCGGGCCGAGCTGCAGGACACGATGGCGATGACCCTGGGCGGCCGTGCCGCCGAGGAGATCTGCTTCGACGAGATCACCACCGGCGCCTCCAACGACCTCGAGAAGGTGACGGCCACCGCCAAGCAGATGGTGATGCGGTTCGGCATGTCCGAGAAGCTCGGCCCGCGCGTGTTCGGCCACGACCACGGGATGCCGTTCTTGGGCCGGGAGTTCAGCGCCGAGCCCGACTACTCCGACGAGATCGCCCGGGAGATCGACGACGAGATCCGCCGCATCGTGGAGACCGCCCACGTCGGGGCCAAGGACATCCTCACCACGCACCGCGGCTCGCTGGAGAAGCTGTCGGAGATCCTGATCAAGCGCGAGACGATCGAGAAGGAGCAGTTCGAGGCTCTGCTCGACGGGCGCACCGAGGAAGAGGTCTTCGGCTCTGAGGCCCCGCCGCCCCCGGCCGTCCCGGCCCTGCCGCCGGGCACTCCGGAGCGGACGCCCGGGCGCGACGCGCCGCGGCCGCTGCCCCGGCCCGGGCTGGCCGGCGGGACCGCCGAGTAGCCGGGCGTCCGGCTGGGGGCGGAGGCCTGGCTGGTGTGCTGGGCGCGGACGCTTTATGGCTGGGGAAGGAGCTGGGGTCGGGGGTTTGATCGTGCACCCTCGAACGCCGCCGTTGGCGGCTGCATAGCGAGCGAAATCCGACACGACCCGGCGCCTCGAGCGAGCTGTGTCGGCTACCGCTCACCCCCCATGGCTGTCAGCGCCCAGCTCCTGAAGCGCGGTGGGTCGGGCGCTAAACGCCACGCCTCGGCTCGGCTCGGGCAAATCCAGACTAGCCCCGCCGCGCGGCCAGCATCCGAGCGATGTCGCTCTCGGTTCCCTTCTCGGTCAAGGGCGGATGCAGCCCCGCCCGCCGGCACTCGGCCAGCCCCGGGCCAAGCGCGGGCATCCGGTGCAGCCGGGGTGGCTTGCGGAAGGCCGCACGGCCGAAGTTGAAGTAGTCGGTCATGGGGTGCGCGTTGGCGTCGCGGAAGGTCATCGCCGGCAGGTTCCACTTGTGCTCGATGAACGCGGTGATCGAGGTCAGGTCCTGGACGACGTGTGAGACGTAGTCCCGGCGCGCCCACGGTGAGACCACGATCAGCGGGACCCGGAAGCCGTAGCGGTCATAGGTCCCACCCACGTTCCCGGGACCGGGATCGGATCGATGGAGTCAGGCCTGATGGCACGCGGCGGGGGGACGTGGTCGTAGTAGCCGCCGTGCTCGTCGTAGGTGATGAACAGCGCCGTGTTCTTCCACGTCGGGGCCTCCATCAGCGCGTGGACCACCTTGGACATGAACCGCTCGCCGAGCTGGATGTCCTGGGGGTTCTCCTCGGAGGTGGTCGTGTAGTTGGGGTCCAGGAACGTGAACCGGGGCAGCCGGCCGGCGGCGACATCGCTGTAGAACTGATCCATGTGCTTCATCCGCGCGGTCCGCCCCGGCGGCGTGGTCACGTGCGGGACGATCAGCCAGCTGGCCAGGTCCTGGTAGTAGATGCCGAAGTCGATGTGGTGCTCGTCGAGGCGGTCGAAGATCGTCCCGTTGGCGGCGGGGACCGAGAAGGTGGCCTTGTCGGTCGCGGTCAGGCCGGAGGCGGTGCCGCAGAAGAAGAAGCGGCGGTTGGGATAGGTCTGGGCCAGGGTCGAGCAGAAGAAGCGCTCGCCGAGCGGGAAATGCTCCACCAGCGAGTAGGTGAAGGGAAGAACTGTCTGGTCCCAGAAGCGCATCGCGACCGGGCCGCTGGCCCGCACGAAGCCGTTGTTGCGGCCGTTGCCATAGGACTCGTGGCTGGCGTTCCAGCTCTGACTGGGCTCCCCGTCGAGCTGGCACGGCGAGCGCGCGGGCTGGGCGTAGACGATCTTGCCGTCGGCGTCGAGGTTGAAGTTCGCCACCTTCGTCCCGCGCAGCTTCAGGCCGTCGACTCGCTCGCGGCCCGGCACCTGCAACGGCACCATCCCCAGCAGGTTGTCGAACGAGTGGTTCTCCATGATCAGCACCACGATGTGCTCGATCTCGTTCATCGTCGCGGTCCCGGCCGGGAGGTGCGGGAAGGGGAGGCTGTCGGGTCGACGGCGACCGCCGGCCGCGGCCGCGGCGCGGATCGGCTTGGCCCACGCCGGCAGGCCCGCCGACGCCACCAGCGCGGCGCCGCCGGCGGCACCGCGCAGCAGCGAGCGGCGCGCGGGTCTCCACAGCTTCCGTTCGGCGGTCGACCACGCGGGCACATATACCAGTAACGGCTAACGTCTCAGTGCACCAGATGAGACCCAAAGGGCAGACCATCATCCCGGGATGAGGACCGACAGACCGACGATCACCCCGGGCCGCGCGATCCTGGTGGCGACCAGGATCTGGCTACCCCTGGCGATCGCGGTAGGTGGAGTGGTGCTGATCGTGCTGGGGCACGCCAGCGTGTCCGATCAGAGCACCACGCGGACGGTGGAGGCGGGCGCGGGGGTGGCGCTGCTGCTGGTGGCGCTGATCGTGTGGATGCTCAACTGGATGTTCCGGATGAGCGTCCAGAGCAACCGCGACCGCGAGCGCGAGGAGGAGGCCCGCGAGTACTTCGACCGCCACGGCCACTGGCCCGACGAGGATCCTCCATGAGCCACAGCGCGGTGGCAGCGGCCGCCCGAGGCGATTTCGCGGTCATGGGCGTCGTCAACGTGACCCCGGATTCGTTCTCCGACGGCGGCCTGTACCTGGATGCGCGAGCCGCGCTCGACCACGCGCTCGAACTCGAGCGAGCCGGGGCGGCGGTTCTCGACGTCGGCGGGGAGTCCACGCGCCCCGGGGCGATGCCGGTCCCCGAGGCCGAGGAGCTGCGCCGCGTGCTTCCGGTGATCGAGGGGCTGCGAACGGCCGGGGCCGCCGCGCAGATCTCGATCGACACCTCCAAGGCGGCGGTAGCCGAGGCCGCGCTCACCGCGGGCGCGACGCTGGTCAACGACGTCACCGCGCTGCGCGGCGATCCGGAGATGGCCGAGCTGCTGGCCGCCACCGACGCCGATTGCTGTCTGATGCACATGCTCGGCGAGCCGCGCACGATGCAGCGCGATCCGCGCTACGACGACGTGGTCAGCGAGGTCAAGGCATTTCTCGAGGAGCGGCTGGCATTCGCCGTCGCCCGGGGCGTGCGAGAGGACCGGATCCTGCTGGACCCGGGGATCGGCTTTGGCAAGACCACCGAGCACAACCTGGAGCTGCTGCGGCGTCTCGACGAGCTGGTGGCGATCGGCAGGCCGATCGCGATCGGCACCTCGCGAAAGTCGTTTCTGGGCAAGATCACCGCGCGCCCGGTGGAGGACCGGATCGCCGCCACGATCGCCACCAACGTGCTCGCGTACGCCGCCGGAGTCCGCGTGTTCCGGGTCCACGACGCCGGCCCGATTTACGACGCGCTGGCGATCACGGCTGCTACGGTGCAGCCCGCATGGGCGAGCACGAAGGCGACGACGACTACGACGTCGACGACGTGGACGAGGACGAGGAAGGCTCCGAGCCCGAGGTAACGATCGAGGTCAGCGGCCTGTCGCTGTTCACCCACGTCGGGGTCACCGCGGCCGAGAGAGAAGTTGGCCAGCGTCTCCTGCTGGACCTGCGTCTCGACATCGGCGAGTGCGACGCCACGATCACCGACCGGATCGAGGACACGGTCGACTACGGCCAGGTCTGCGAGATGGCCAACCTGGTCGCCCAGCAGCGGACCTATAAAACGCTGGAGCGGCTCTGCGCCGCGGTCGCCGAGCGGCTGCTGGAGAACTACGAGGCCGGCGCGGTGTGGGTCAAGGCGGCCAAGCCCGAGCCGCCACTGGCGCTGCCGGTGACCGAGGTCTCGGTCGAAGTGTGGCGCGAGGCCCGCTGATGGTGGGCTACCTGGGGCTGGGGTCCAACGTCGGCGATCGTCAGGCAAACCTGGCAGCCGCGATCGCGGCTCTGCCCGGGCACGGCGTCGAGGTGCTGGCCTGCTCGTCGTTGTACGAGACCGAGCCGGTGGGCCTGGTGCTCGACCAGCCCAGCTTCCTCAACGCCGCGCTGCGGGTTGACACCGCGCTCGGCCCCGAGGAGCTGCTCGACGGTTGCAAGGCGGTGGAGCGCGAGGTCGGGCGCCGGCAGGGCGGCGTCCGCCACGGCCCCCGGGTGATCGACGTGGATGTGCTCCTGCTCGACGACCTCGAACACAGCTCTGAGCGGTTGACCCTGCCGCACGCCGAGGTCAGCTCGCGGCGATTCGTACTGGTGCCGCTGCTCGAGCTCGACCCGGAGCTGACCTTGCCTTCCGGCCAGCGCCTGGCCGACAGGCTGGCCGAGCTCGGATCGGGGCAGGCGGTGCAGCGGGCGGCAGAGCCCCTGGCAGTCCGCCAGACCCGATAATTGGCCGTCCATGCTGCTGGTAGTCGACGTCGGCAACACCCAGACGCACTTCGGCGTCTTTCCTGAGGGCGAGGACATGATCGCCGAGCACTGGCGCTTTGCCACCGTGCGCGAGTCCACGCGCGACGAACTCGGCGCGGCGCTGTCCAATCTGCTGGCGCTGCGAAACCTGCGCCTTGGGGACATCGACCACTCGATCGTCTCCTCGACCGTGCCCCAGCTCTCCGAGCAGTGGACCGAGATGTCCGCGCTCTACCTCGACCACGAGATGCTGGTGGTGGGTCCCTCGATCCGGACCGGGATGCCGATCCGGATGGACAATCCGCGCGAGGTCGGAGCCGACCGGCTGGTCAACGCGGTCGCCGCCTACGAGCGGGTGCGCGACGCCTGCATCGTCGTCGACTTCGGCACCGCCATCACCTACGACGTCGTGTCGGCGATCGGTGAATATGTCGGCGGGATCATCACCCCCGGAGCCGAGATCTCGATCGACGCGCTCTATGACCGGGCGGCCAAGCTCCCCAAGGTGGAGCTCGCCCAGCCGCGAGCCCTGATCGGCAAGTCGACGGTCGAGGCGATCCGCAGCGGGATCGTGTTCGGGTTCGCCGGGCAGGTCGACGGCATCGTGCGACGCCTGCGCGACGAGCTTGGCTCCCAGACCGCGGTCCTGGCCACCGGCGGCCTGGCCGAGGTGCTCGTCCCGGCCGTCCGCGAGACGATCCTGGGAGTCGACGATCTGCTGACCCTGACCGGGCTCCGGCTGATCTGGGAGCGCAACGCTCCCGGGGCGTGAATCGCGGAGGCGAGCCTACGCAGGCGAGCCCGCTCGGACGAGGCTGCGCAGGCGAGCCGGCGAGGCCGCTCAGGCGAGCACCCGCGGCGCGGGCACCGGCACGTCGGGGGTGCGCGCGACGATCGCGGCCAGGATCAAAAAGGCCAGCGCGCGGCGATCGTCCGGATCCTCGGCCCGGAGCTCGTCGAAGGCATCGAGCAGGTCGCGGATCACCGCAAACACCGGCGCGTCGTCGATGTCGTCGGGAACGTCGCAGGCCAGTCGCGCCAGGGCCAGCATCTCCGGGCCGCCATCGCTGTGGCGCATGGTGGCGATCGCGCCGAGCATCACGAACTCCGAGACGCGGTCCAGGAGGACGTGCGGAGCGCGCTCGTGCTCGCCGATCGCGGGGCCGGCCGGCTCCAGCGGCTCGCCGGCGGCGATCCGCATCGACTGGCCGCCGGCAATCGACTGGATCTGCTCGGCCGATAGCCCGACCTGGAGCGCGGAGCGCAGCTGGAACACCGCCGACATCGCGGTGGCGCCGTAGGGGGCGTCGGAAGCGAACAGGACCTGTCCCGGCGGAACCAGCGAGAACAGCGCCTGTAGGTCGGCCGGCATCCACCATGCCGTGTCGAACAGCAGGTTGGGGAGATCCGCGGCCACCCGCCAGATCCAGGAGAGATCGCAGATTCCGGCGTGGGCGAGGATGAAGCGGGCGTTGGGAAATTCTTCAGCCAGCTGCACGGCGTGGGCGCCGAGCGCCGGGATCCCGCGGCCGGCGTGGATCAGGATCGGCAGGCCGCGCTCGTCGGCGATCGCGGCCAGCGCAGAGAGCGCCGGATGGTCGAGCGTGAACTGCTCGGCGCGCGGGTGCAGCTTGATCCCCTTGGCGCCCGCGTCCATGGCTCGCTCGGCCTCGGCCGGAGCGCCGCCGGCGTTGGGACTCACCCGGCAGAACGGCGTCAGCAATCCGCCGGAGCGGGCGGCGGCATCGATCACCATGTCGTTGGCGGCCTGATAGCCGTCGGGCTCGTGCATCGGGAACACGAACGCGCCGCGGGCCTGGGCGGCCCGCAGCATGGTCACCAGCTGCGCGGGCGTCTGACTCATGCCGTCGGGATCGTTCTGGCCGAGGTGGGTGTGGGCGTCGAAGAGCTCCACCGCCGGGACCTGCTGGCGGGTCAGCGCAAACCACGGTGCGATCAGGGCGGCGACGTCCACGTCCCTCATTCGTACCATGAATCGATTCCATGACTCTCACCTCGCCCACGCTCCCGGAGCGGTCAGATCGCGCCCCGGCCGATCTGACTGACCCCTGGACGCTCGGACCGGTTCGCCTCGCCAACCGCGTGGTGCTGGCGCCGCTGGCCGGAATCGGCAACTGGTTCGTGCGCCTGCAGGCAAAGCGCCACGGCGCCGGCCTGGTCGTATCCGAGATGGTGTCCAGCTTCGCCGTGCACTACCGCAACGAGCGCACCTGCCGGGAGCTGCTGCGGATCCACCCCGACGAGCATCCGGTCTCGATGCAGCTGTTCGGCCACGACCCCGAGGTGATGGCCTCGGCCGCCGAGCAGGTCGCCGCCGCCGGCGCCGACGCGATCGATCTGAACATGGGCTGCCCGGTCCCCAAGGTCTGCAAGACCGGAGCCGGGGCAGCGCTGCTGGCCGACCCCGACCGCGCCTTGGCGCTGGCCCGGGCGGCGGCCCGCGGCAGCGGCCTGCCGGTCACCGTGAAGCTGCGTTCGGGGATCGGTCCCGGAGACCGCAGCGGCCTCGATGTGGCCCGGCGCCTGGCCTACGACGGCGCGGTAGCCGGGCTCTGCATTCACCCTCGGAACGCCTCTCAGCGCCACTCCGGCGCCCCCGATTACGAGCTCGCCCGCCAGCTGGTCGAGGAGCTGCCGGTTCCGGTGTTGATCTCCGGTGGGCTGCGGACTCCGGAGCGGGCCCGCGAGGCGTTCGAGCGCACCGGGGCGGCCGCGGTGCTCCTGGCCCGCGGTTCGCTGGGCAACCCGTGGCTGTTCGAACAGCTGCTGGGCCGGCGAGCCGGAGATCCCAGCCGGGAGGAGATCCTGGCCGAGCTGGAGTGGGTGACCGAGCGGGCCCGCGAGCACCTGGGGGAGGAGCGGGCCACGCGGTACCTGCGCAAGTTCTATCCGTGGTACGTCGAACGGCTCGGTGGCGACCGCGCGCTTCAGGACGGACTGCAGCGGGCGCCCACGCTCTCGGAGGCGCGCGCGCTGCTCGGCTGGGGCTAGCCCTGCTGTCGCGCTGGTCGTCGACAGGACGCCGCCGAGGTGAGGTTTGGTGAGCTTTTGACGACCGGTGTATGGTCGTCGCGCCAAATTTCGGCATGGAGCCGGAATCGGGGCAGCGAAACCAAATGGGAATCCTTGAATGGGGGCACCGAGTGCGTAGCAGCCGCAAGCGACTCTTTGCAGGCTTGGCCGTGGTCGTGGCCGCGGTCGGAATGTCGATCGTCCCGGACGCCTCCGCCGCCTCGGTCAAGCGGCTGCGTGTCGGCTCGACGCCGGCGATGCCGCGCGGCGCGCGAGTGGCCGGATCGCTGCCCGCCACCAAGAAGCTCGACCTCACGATCGCCTTGCAGCCGAGGGACCCGCAGGGTCTGCAGGCCCTGGCGACCGAGGTGGCGACGCCGGGCTCGCCCCAGTTCCGGCAGTTCTTGAGCGTGCCGCAGTTCGCGTCCCGGTTCGGAGCGACCCAGCTGCAGATCGACGCCGTAGAGTCGGCCTTGAGGTCACAGGGGCTGGATGTGGGACAGGTGACCGCCAACGACCTGACCCTGCCGGTGACCGGCACCGCGGCCGAGGTCGAGAACGCCTTCTCGGTCTCCCTGTCGCAGGTCAAGCTGGCCAGCGGCCGGACGGCTTACGCCAACGCCCAGGCGCCGACGCTGCAGCCGAACATCGCGCGTTACGTCCAAGGCGTGATCGGGCTCGACGATGTGACGCCAGACCAACCGGCCGGGCTGAGCAAGCCGAGCCGGCCGGCGGGCCGGTTGGCGGCGGCGCAATCGCAACCGCACGTTCCCACCGGCGGAGGTCCGCAGCCGTGCTCGGGCGCAGCGGCCGAGCAGGCCAACCACGGGCTCACCGCCGACGAGGTCGCCACCGCCTACCAGTTCTCAGGTCTCTACTCCGGCGGTGACCTGGGGGCCGGGCAGACGATCGCGATGTTCGAGGAGCAGTCCTACAACCCCACCGACATCGCCACCTACCAGGCCTGCTACGGCACCAACGTGCCGATCTCGAACGTCGACGTGGCCGGCGGTCCGACCCCGGGCGGCGACGACGGCGAGTCGGCGCTCGATATCGAGCAGGCGATCGGGCTGGCTCCGAAGTCCAACATCCTCGTCTACCAGGGTCCGCCCTCGGCGGACGTGCAGATCACCTCCACGATCGTCTCCCAGGACCAGGCCAAGGTGATCTCGAGCTCGTACGGATTGTGCGAGGCGCTGACCGGCGGCTCGACCATCAACGCCGAGAGCCCGCTCCTCCAGGAGGCGGCGGTCCAGGGTCAGTCATTCTTCATCTCCTCGGGCGACAGCGGCTCGAACATGTGCTATCAGGCCACCGCCGACCAGCCCAACCCAGACACCTCCCTGTCGGTGATCGATCCCGGCGGCCAGCCGTTTGCCACCGGCGTCGGCGGGACCAGCCTGTTCACCAACAGCGGCTCGAACTGCCCGTGCTACTACACGCCCGGCGCTCCTCCGACGGAGTCGGTCTGGAACGACCCCTCGGGCACCGACCAGCAGGGCAATCCCCACGCCAGCGGCAGCGGTGGCGGCATCTCCAAGTTCTTCGCGATGCCGTCCTACCAATCGTCGGCTCCCGCCGCTCTGGGGGTGACCAACCCCAACTCGTCGACTCAACCCTGCGGCGCAACCACCTTCTGCCGCGAGGTTCCGGATGTGGCGGCAGACTCCGATCCCAACACCGGCTACGCGATCTTCTCCAACGGCGCCTGGGGAATCACCGGAGGCACCAGCGCAGCAGCTCCCCTGTGGGCGGCGTTCACCGCGCTGGTGAACGCATCGCCGACATGCCGCGGGGTCCCGGTCGGGTTCGTCAACCCGGCGCTCTACCAGCTTGCCGGCAGCAGCTACCTGAACAACTTCACCGACGTCACGACGGCGAGCCCGTTCAGCGGCCAGGCCAACAACGACGCGCTGTACGAGTTCAACATCAGCGACAACCCGAACGACCTGTTCCCGCTGGCCACCGGCTACGACATGGCCACCGGGCTGGGGTCGATGATCGCGCCGCACCTCGCCTCATCGCTGTGCTCCCTGGCCTCCCCCGTGTTCACCGTCGCCGTGGCCAGCCCCGGGACGCAGAAGACCACACTGGGCGGGGGAGTCTCGCTGCCGGTGCACGCGTCGGACTCGGGCGGCGCCCCGCTCTCCTACGCCGCATCCGGGCTGCCGCCCGGGCTCGGCCTCAACGCAGCCACCGGCCTGATCAGCGGTACCGCGGCCACCGCGGGCAGCTTCAGCGTCAGCGTTGCCGCCGCCGACAGGTTCGGCAACCGCGGGTCTACCAGCTTCGCCTGGAGCGTGGTGAAGCCGCCCCCACCGCCCAAGAAGGTGGGCAAGCCGACCGCCAGGTCGGTGAAGCTGACCGGGCTGGCCAACGGCCGACCGAAGCTCAGCTTCGCGATTGCCGCCGCCAAGGGCGGGCGGTCCCTGAAGGCAATCTCCATCTCCCTGCCCCGGGGGCTCAGCTTCGCCAAGAAGTCCAAGTCGCTGAGCAAGGGCCTCACGGTCAAGAACGGCCGCAAGCTCAAGTTCAAGACCAAGCTCAAGCACGGCGTGCTGACGATCTCGCTCAGCAAATCGCAGGGCAAGGCTTCGATCACGGCGGCCAAGCCCGCGCTGGGCGTCTCGAGGTCGCTGGCGTCCAAGGTGCGCAGGCACAAGGTCAAGAAGCTGACCGTGGTGCTGAAGGCGATCGACACGTCGAACCACACCACGAAGATCTCGGAGCACCTGAAAATTAAGTAGGCCCGGCCGCGCCGGCGGGGCAGCTGACGCGCGGCGGGGGTCATCGGTAGTAGTTTGCCGCGCCATGATCCGGTGCATCGTGCGCGCGCTCGCCACCGCTGCGTTGACGGCGCTGCTGCTCGCCCCGGCCGCGGCGGCCCAGGTGCAGCCGTACGGCACCAACGACTACCGCGGCTTTCGCAACGTCCTGCCGCCCGGTACCAACGGGCTGGACAATCTGACCCAGCTGGGGGTCTTCGAGGCGACCGGTCAGCGGCCGCCCCACAGCGACGACCAGTTGCAGATGTACTCCAACCTGACGACCGCGGCCGGGGGCATCACGTCGCAGACGATCCCGGACTACTTCAAGGACGCCACCTACGGCGTCCCGGCCGGCGCCGTGGGGAGCAGCGAAAGCCCGGAGCCCGGCGTCACGATCGTTCGCGACAAGCAATACGCCGTCCCACACATCTACGGCGACACGCGATCCGAGCTGATGTTCGGGATCGGTTACGCGACCGCCGAGGACCGCCTGTTCTTCATCGACGTCCTGCGCCACGCCGGTCAGGGCGACCTGGCCTCGTTCGCCGGCGGAGCCAACGTCGGCATGGACGAGAGCGTCTGGCAGAACGAGCCCTACACGCCGGCGGACCTGCAGAACCAGGTCAACTACGGGATCGCGCACGGGCCCGACGGCCAGCAGATCCTCGCCGACGCCACCGGCTACGTGAACGGCATCAACGCGTACATCGACAAGGCCAAGCAGCCGCTGAACACGCTGACGATGATGCCCGCCGAGTACACCGCACTGGGGATGCCGCAGGGCCCGGCTCCGTTCACGCTCCAGAACCTGGTCTCGATCGCCACCCTGGTCGGCGGGATCTTCGGCAACGGCGGCGGCGACCAGCTCTCAAACGCGGTTCTCTACCAGAGCCTGACCCAGAGGCTCGGGCGCGAGCGCCGGGCCGTGAACGGCTCGCCGGTGGTCATCGCCAAGGCCAAGAAGAAGGCCAAGCCGCACAAGCGGCCACGAAAACGCAGGCGGCGCGGCACCCCCAAGCGGGCCAAGCCGGCAGCGGCCGCAGCCCGGCACCAGGCCAGGCGCAGACAGCGCCCGCCGAAGAAGAAGACCACGCACAAGCGCAAGCAGGGCAAGGTCGTCGACCGCTCCGGCTTTGCGACGTTTCTGAGCTTCGACGCCCCCAACGACCCCGAGGCGCCGACCACGGTGCACAAGAAGGTCTTTCACTACCAGTCGCTCCCCAAGCCGAGCCCGGCAGTCGCCAAGACGATCGCACTGCCCGATCCGGGGTCGGTTCAGAGCGTCGAGCACGTGGTCGCCGGCGCCGCGCCCCAGGGTCAGGCCCGGGCCGCGAGGACGCCCGGCGCGCAGCGCAGCGGACTCGGGCTGGGCACGCTGGCCAACGCCGGACCGGGCCTGCTGGCCTTCCCCCAAGACATGTCCAACGCGCTGTTGATCAGCGCCAAGGACAGCGCCAGCGGTCATCCGCTGGCGGTGATGGGGCCCCAGGTGTCCTACTTCACGCCACAGATCCTGATGGAGGAGGACATCCACGGCCCCGGCGTCGACGCCGACGGCGCCGCTTTCCCCGGCGTCAACCTGTACGTCGAGCTGGGCCACGGCGACGACTACGCCTGGTCGGCGACCTCGTCGGGTCAGAACATCATCGACACGTTCGCGGTCCCGCTCTGCAACCCCGGCGGCGGGACCGCCACCACGGCGTCGAACTTCTACCTGCTGCGCGGGCAGTGCGTTCCGATGGAGACCCTGACCCGTCAGGAGTCCTGGCAGCCCAACCTGGCCGACTCCACCCCGGCGGGGTCGATCACCATGCAGACGCAGCGGACCGCGTACGGGATCGTGATCGCCCGGGCCCGGATCAAGGGCGCTGCAGTCGCGTACACCAACCTGCGGTCGACCTACATGCACGAGCTCGATTCGGCAGCCGGCTTTGAGCAGTTCAACGACCCGGCGCAGATGCGCAACCCGCAGGACTTCTTCAACGCCGCCAACAAGATCGGCTACACGTTCAACTGGTTCTACAGCGACGACCAGCACATCGCGTACTTCAACTCGGGGCTGAACCCGATCCGCGCCAAGAACACCGATCCGCTGTTCCCGACCTGGTCGAAGTACGCATGGAAGGGGCTGAACCCGAGTGCTCAGACCACCCCGGCGAGCCTGACCGAGCACCAGACCCCCCAGAACGCCCATCCGCACGTGGTCGACCAGGACTACCTGACCAGCTGGAACAACAAGCAGGCGCGCGGCTACCAGGACGGGGCCACCGGCCAGCAGTACTCGTCGATCTACCGCTCGCAGCTGCTGGACAACAACATCGCCTACTACATGAACCGCGATCACCACAAGCTGACGCTGGCCGACCTGATCAACGCGATGGGGATCGCCGGCACCCAGGACCTGCGCGGGGTGGAGGTCCTGCCCTACGCGCTCAAGGTGATCGGCAATCCGAGCAGCCCGGCGCTGGCCGACGCCGTCTCCAAGCTGCGAGCCTGGGCGGCCGGCGGCTCGCATCGCATCAACCGCGCCCACCCCGGCGCGCACGGTGACTATGACCAGACCGACGCCGTCCGGCTGATGGACGCCTGGTGGCCGCTGCTGGTCAGGGCCGAGTTCTCGCCCGTGCTGGGCTCGAGCGCCCTCAACCAGGTCGAGAGTCACTTCGCGATCAACGACCAGCCTGGACACGGCACCAGTGGAGACCACCTGGGCTCCGCCTTCGACGTCGGCTTCTACGGCATCGTCCAGAAGGACCTGCGCTCGATCCTGCACCAGCGCGTGGCCGGTCCGCTGAACCGCATCTACTGCGGATCAGGGTCGCTGAAGCGCTGCCGGGCGGCACTTGAAAGCTCGTTGAACGCCGCAATCGCCCAGACCCCACAGCAGGTCTACCCGGCCGACGGACCGTGCCAGGCCGGCGACCAGATGTGCTCGGACTCGATCCAGTTTCGCGCCATCGGCGCCATCACCCAGCCCCTGATCGAGTGGATCAACCGGCCCACCTTCCAGCAGGCGGATGAGATCCAGGGCCACGGACAGCGATAGCGGTTCGCCGCCGCTCGCCGCCCCCTGGTCAGCGCGCTGTCAGCGCCGCTTCGAGCACACCTTGGTGTGTCTATACTCATGCGCCCACGCCAGCCGGTCTGCGTGGTTTTCCCGCCCTGGCAGGCGGGTTTTTCTCGTCCAGATCGTCCCTAACCCACAGGTCTTCAGCTGCTATGCCCAAGGACGTCATCCTCACCCAGGAGGGCCTCGCCAATCTCAAGGCGGAGCTCGACCACCTCGCCACCACGCGCCGCCGCGAGGTCGCATCCCGCATCAAAGAGGCGCGCGAGTTCGGTGACATCACCGAGAACGCCGAGTACGACGACGCCAAGAACGAGCAGGCGATGCTCGAGGCGCGGATCGCGGCGCTCGAGGACAAGCTGCGTTCGGCGACTATCGTCGACGCCTCGGACCTCGGCACCGACATGGTCCGGGTCGGTTCGATCGTCCACGTCAAGGACGAGGCCGGCAAGTCGACCAAGTACACGATCGTGGGCTCGGCCGAGGCTGCCCCGGCGCAGCTCAAGCTGTCAAACGAGTCCCCGGTGGGCAAGGCCCTGATCGGCCACAAGCGCGGCGAGGAGGTCAAGATCTCCACGCCGCGCGGAGAGCGCAAGCTCAAGATCACCAAGATCGACGTCGGCGCCAGATAGCGGGGTTGACCGCATGGGCGATGACCCAGGCGGCCTCTCGTATGTGCTCGCCGACCGGCGGCGCAAGCTCGAGTCACTGCGCGCAGCCGGCGTCGAGCCGTTCCCGCACGAGTTCGACGGCGCTGAGCCGATCGCCGCGGTCCGCGCCGCCCACGAGGACCTGGCGACGGGTGAGGAGACCGCGGTCGCCCATCGCGTGGCCGGACGGCTGGTGGCCCGGCGCGGCCAGGGCAAGATGGCCTTTCTCGACCTCGAGGACCGTTCGGGACGAATCCAGCTCCAGGCCCGCGCCGATACGCTCGGCTCCGAGCCGATGGAGCGGCTGCTGTCGCTCGACCTCGGAGATCTGATCGGGGTCGACGGCACGGCGTTCCGGTCACGCCGGGGCGAGCTCACCCTGCGGGTGGAGGGGTTCACGGTGCTCGCCAAGTCGCTGCGCCCGCCGCCCGACAAGCACCATGGCCTGACCGACACCGAGGCGCGCTTCCGCCATCGAGAGCTCGACCTGATGGCCAGCGAGCCGGCGCGGCTGCTGTTCACGACCCGTGCGCGCGTGATCTCGACGATCCGCCGCTTTCTCGACCAGGAGGGCTTCATCGAAGTCGAGACCCCGGTGCTGCAGCCCCTCTACGGCGGCGCGATGGCCCGTCCGTTCACCACTCACCACAACGTGCTGGACCGCGAGCTGTACCTGCGGATCGCCACTGAGCTGTACCTCAAGCGACTGATCGTGGGCGGCCTGGAACGGGTCTACGAGCTGGGCAAGAACTTCCGCAACGAAGGCGTCGACACGACCCACAACCCCGAGTTCACGGTGCTGGAGTGGTACGAGGCCTACGCTGACTACCTCGACGTCGCCGAGCGCTGCGAGCGCCTGGTCCACGCCGTCGCGCAGGCGGTTGGCTACGACGGGGAGCTGGACTTCACGCCGCCGTGGCGCCGCGAGACGCTGGCCGGCGCGATTCTCGACCGGACCGGCGTGGACATCCTCGAGCACCGCGACCGCGACACGCTGGCGGCCGAGATGTCCTCCCGCGGCCTGGCGGTCCCGGAATCCAACAGCTGGCCCGAGCTCGTCGACGAGCTGCTCTCCAAGCACGTCGAGCCGACGCTGATCCAGCCGACGTTCCTGCTGGACTACCCCATCGAGATCTCTCCGCTGGCCAAGGAGCACCGCACCGTGCCGGGACTGGTCGAGCGCTTCGAGGCGTTCGGGGGCGGACTCGAGCTCGCCAACGCGTTCACCGAGCTCAACGACCCCGACGAGCAGCGCCGCCGCTTCGAGGGCCAGCGACGGCTCGCGGTGGCGGGTGACGCCGAGGCCCAGCCCTACGACGAGGGATTCATCGAGGCGCTCGAGTACGGGATGCCCCCGACCGGGGGGATCGGGATCGGGATCGACCGGCTGGTGATGATCATGACCGGGACGGCCTCGATCCGCGAGGTGGTGCTGTTCCCGACGATGCGGGATTGACCGCTCCGTTGCTCGCGATGCGGTCATGAGCCGCCGCGCCTGGCTGGCCTTTGCCGCGATGTCGATCCTCTGGGGGGTGTCGTACCTGCTGATCAAGATCGCGGTCGACGGGGGGCTTCCGGCTCCCGATGTCGCCTGGCTGCGGGTGACGGTGGCGGCCGTGCTGCTGACCGCGCTGGCCTGGCACGCCGGAAGGCTGCCGGCGCTGCGCGGCCGGTGGCGGTGGCTGATCGCCTACGCGATCGCCGAGATCTCGATCCCGTTTCCCCTGATCGCCGCCGGGGAGGTGCACGTCGCCTCGTCGCTGGCGGCGATCATCATCGCCTCGGTGCCCCTGATCGGGGCGGTCCTGGCGCTGCGCTTCGACCACTCCGAGCGGCCCACCGCGATCCGGGCGGTGGGCTTGGCGGTCGGCTTCTCCGGGGTGATCGCGCTGGTCGGGATCGACTTCGCGGGCAAGTCCCAGGAGCTGCTCGGCGCGGGTGCGATCCTGCTGGCCGCGGTGGGCTATGCGATCGGTCCGATGCTGGTCAAGCACCGTCTGGCCGGCCTGGATCCCCGAGCCCTGATGGGAGCCAGCCTGTCGCTGGCGGCGCTGATCCTGACGCCGTTTGCGGCCGTCGACACGCCAAGCCGTACCCCCACCCTGGGCGCCTTCGCCGCCGTGGCGGCGCTGGGTCTGCTCTGCACCGCCGCCGCGTTCGTGATCTTCACGGTGCTGATCCGTGAGGCCGGGACCAGCCGCGCGACGGTGATCACCTACGTCAATCCGCTGATCGCCGTGGGCCTGGGGGTGGCCCTGCTGGGAGAGCGGCCCGGCGCCGGCGCGGTGGTCGGCCTGGTGCTGATCCTGGCCGGTTCGTGGCTCGCCACGGGCGGCAACCTGCCACCGTTGCCGGGAGGTCTCGGCGCCTCCCGGCGCGCCTCGGAGGGGGGCCGGCGGCCACGACCCGGGCGCCGCCCAACCCGCACCGGAAGGGCGTGAGCTCGCGCACAGAGCGCGTTTTGATCGTCCCGAGTCCCGCAAACCGGCTGTTAGACTGATGCATGGCCCGGACCGTAGACCGTTTCGCACTCATCCAATTCGGCCCGCCAGCCGAATAGATGGGTGGAGAACGGAGGGTTCGGCGTCCCCGCAGCCAAGCGATATCCGTGATTGCTGGGCCCGCAGGAGCCACATCAGGAAAACACCCCGACCGACTTCCTAGCCTCACCAGCAACAACCAAAAATAGGAAGCTTATGTTTGAGCGATTTACAGAGCGAGCCCGCCAAGTGGTCGTCTTGGCACAGGAAGAGGCGCGGACTCTCAAGCACAACT
>DASXZB010000125.1:0-8282 GCA_036502145.1 Solirubrobacteraceae bacterium
GACCGGGATCACCTACGACGACATGAAGAACCGGATCATGGGCGAGCTGAAGAAGGTCTTCCGGCCCGAGTTCCTGAACCGGATCGACGAGGTGATCGTCTTCCACAAGCTCGCCAAGGACGAGATCAAGGAGATCGTCGAGCTGCTGCTGCAGCGGATCCGCCAGTCCATGGCCGAGCGCGAGCTCCAGCTCGAGCTCTCCGAGCCGGCCAAGGACCTGCTCGTCGACAAGGGCTGGGATCCCGCGATGGGAGCGCGACCGCTGCGCCGCGCCATCCAGCGCTACATCGAAGATCCGCTTGCGGACTTCGTGTTGCGCTCGCAGGTCCCGTCCGGATCGACGGTGCTGGTCGAGCCCGGCGAGCCCGGCCAGGACGGCGCCAAGGAGGACGACGACGTCAAGCTGACGGTGATCGAGCCCGCGCCCAAGCCCACGCCGGTCGGTGTCGGTGCCGAAGGCGGATCGGGCTCGGATGACGACGGCGAGGACGGCCCCGAGCAGCACGGCGACGGCGCCGCCTCCGCGCCCGACGCAGATTAGGTTGAGGGCCGCCGCCACTGGCGGCGGCCTGCACGAGGTGGACGGCCCGCCGCCAAGGCGAGGGTCTGCAACAACTTCGTGACAAACGGCGGCCAGGAGGCCTTGCTGTCGGGGGCGAGGCGTACGCTCGCCGGGTGGCCAAGTCGGCGTCGATCCACGTCTGCTCGCAGTGCGGGCACGAGACGGCCCGCTGGGCCGGGCGCTGCCCCGGCTGCGGGGAGTGGAACTCGCTGGTCGAGCACGTCCGCGCGCCACCGGCGCGCGCCGGGCTCGGGGGCCGGGGCTCCCGGGCCGGCGGGGGCGCCGCGGCGGTCACGCCGATGGCGCTCAGTGAGGTACGCGCGGTCGACCACGGTCGCCTAAGCACCGGGATCGGCGAGCTCGACGATGTGCTCGGCGGCGGCATCGTGCCAGGCTCGCTGGTGCTGATCGGCGGGGCGCCCGGGATCGGCAAGTCGACCCTGACCACCATGACGCTGGCGAACATGGTCAGCGCCGGGCGGCGGACCCTGTACGTCTCGGCCGAGGAATCGGCCGCCCAGATCCGGCTGCGAGCGGAGCGGCTGAGCGGCGGCAGCGCACTGGCGATCCCGGTGATCGCCGAGACCGATCTGCAGACGGTGCTGGCGACGATCGAGCAGGAGCGGCCCGAGGTGTGCGTGATCGACTCGGTGCAGACGATGCACAGCGTCGAGCTGTCGAGCGCGGCCGGCTCGGTGGCCCAGGTCCGAGAGGTCGCCGGCGAGATCATGCGGGTTGCCAAGCGGCTGCAGATCGCAGTCCTGCTGGTGGGTCACGTCACCAAGGAGGGCGCGCTGGCCGGCCCACGGGTGCTCGAGCACCTGGTCGATTGCGTGCTGCAGTTCGAGGGCGAGCGCGAGCGGACCTACCGCACCGTGCGCGCGGTCAAGAACCGATTTGGCTCGACCAACCAGGCCGGGGTCTTCGAGATGCGAGACGACGGGCTGGTCGAGGTGCTGGATGCCTCAGCCCGGTTCCTGGCCGAGGCCACCCGGTCGCCGGGGAGCGTGGTCCTCTGCGCAATGGAGGGATCGCGGCCGCTGCTCGTCGAAGTGCAGGCGCTCGTCTCGGCCTCCGAGCTGGTGCCGCCGCGGCGAGTGGTCGCGGGGTTGGACCGCAACCGCATGGCACTCGTACTGGCCGTCCTGGCGCGGCACGGTGGCATCGGACTCGGCGCCGCCGACGTGTTCGTCAACGTGGTCGGCGGCGTACGGGTCGACGAGCCCGGCGCCGACCTGGCGGTGGCGCTGGCCGTCGCCAGCGCGGCCAAGCGGACGGCGCTGATCGGCGCCGGCGGGCGCCCCGCCGCCTGCTTCGGCGAGCTGGGGCTGACCGGCGAGCTGAGAACCGTGGCCCACGCCGACCGCCGGCTCGCCGAGGCGCAGCGATTCGGCCTCGGCCCGGTGATCGAGCCCGGCCGGGCCGACACGCTGCGAGCCGCTATCGCCGCGGCGCTGGGACACGAAAAGCCGGTCGCGCAAGCCGCCTGAGAAACCCCTCCGCACGGCTCGGTTCGCACAGCGCCCAACCCTTCGGAGGGCGCGCAGCGGTTAGGTTCCTTCCAGCCGTCCCCCGGGCGAAGCGGGAGATGGCGCAAAAAGGGGGGCCCACCCCGGCCGCCAGGGGCTTCTTGACCTGATTTCCGGCTAAAATCGGTATCGATGCCGCCGCGTTCCGGGGAAGAGCTCAAAGAAGAGCTCGAGTCTCGACAAGAGTCCCGGATCATGAGGGCGCTCGAAATGGTGGCGCCCGGAACCTCGTTGCGGGAGGGGATCGACAACATCGTCGACGCCCGCACCGGCGCCCTGATCGTGATCGGCGACGCCGAGGAGCTCAGTTTCCTGTTCTCAGGCGGGATCAAGCTCGACGTCGAGTACTCGCCGGCCTTTCTCTACGAGCTGGCCAAGATGGACGGGGCGATCGTGCTCAGCTCCAACGCCACCAAGATCGCGCAGGTCAACATCCAGCTGACGCCCGATCCGACGATCCTCACGCTCGAGACCGGCACCCGGCACCGCACCGCCGAGCGCGTCTCCAAGCAGGTCGACGCGACGGTGATCGCGGTCTCCGAGCGGCGCGAGGTCGTGTCGCTGTACGTCGACGGGACCAAGTACATCCTCGAGGACATCCCGGTCGTGCTGGCCAAGGCCAACCAGGCGCTGGCCACGCTGGACAAGTACCGCAGCCGTCTGGACCAGGTGTCGACACGGTTGACCGCGCTCGAGTTCGAGGGCGGCGTGACGTTGCACGACGTCCTGACCGTGCTCCAGCGCGTCGAGCTGGTCACCCGGATGGCGGTCGAGATCGAGCGCTACATCGTCGAGCTGGGCACCGAGGGCCGCCTGATCGAGATGCAGCTCGACGAGACGATGGTCGGCGTCGCGGCCGACAAGTCGGCGCTGGTGCACGACTATCTGATCGAGGACACCGACGACGGCTTCGCAATCGTCTTCGATCAGCTGGTGAGGCTTCCCCACCAGGACCTACTGGACTTTGGTCGGCTCGCCGAACTGCTCGGCTACGACCGCAAGCTCAACACTCTCGACTATCCCGTATCGCCGCGAGGCTTCCGGATCCTGGGACGGATACCCAGGCTCCCGAGACTCGTCGTCCAGCGGATCGTGACGGAGTTCGGAGGACTTGAGGAGCTGCTCGCCGCCTCCGATGGCGAGCTGGAGACCGTCGACGGCGTCGGCGAGATCCGGGCGAAGGACATCAGGGAAGGCCTTCGCCGACAGCAGGAGATCAACCTGGTTGATCGCTACCTGCAGACGTAGCGCCAATCCGCGAGCGGGCGTTTTGGCCCGCCCCCTTTCAATGAGGAGGACACCATCACAGAGCTAATGGAAGAGCAGCTGGATGATCTCGAAGCCGTTGTGCCTCCGCCGCACATCGAGTTCGAGATCGGCGACAGCGTCGTGTATCCACATCACGGAGCGGGGAAGGTCCTCCGCAAGGAGGTCAAGGAGGTCTTAGGAGAGAGCCGCGAGTACCTGACGATCAAGATCCTGCACAACGACATGACGGTGATGGTCCCGACCGAGAATGCGGCCCTGGCGGGCCTGCGCCGCGTGATCGACGAGGAGACCGTCAAGAAGGTGCTGGCGGTGCTCCAGGATGAGTGCTCGGAGATGCCGAAGAACTGGAACCGGCGCTTCAAGCACAACCGAGACAAGATCAAGACCGGTGACATCTACGAGCTCGCCGAGGTCGTGCGCAACCTCGCGATCCGCGAAGCCCAGAAGGGCCTGTCGACCGGCGAGAAGCAGATGTTCACCCGGGCCAAGAAGATCCTCGCCTCCGAGCTGATGTACGCGCTCGAGATGGACGAGCAGGAGGTGGAGGAGCACCTCTACGTTCTGCTCGTGGAACCCAACGGCAACGGGGCCAGCAACGGCAAGGTGGCCGTGGCGGCCAAATAAGCCGAGCCGTGGCGGTCGCGCTGATCGTGGCCGCGGGACGTGGCGAGCGCCTTGGGACAGGCCGCCCCAAGGCGCTCGTCACACTTTGCGGCCGGCCGATGCTGGACTGGAGCGTGGCCGCGCTCAAGGCGGTGGCGGCGGTGGACGAGATCGTCGTCGCCCTTCCCCCTGATCTGCTCGACGCCGTCCCCGCCGGGACCAGCGGCGTGGCCGGCGGCGCGCAGCGCTCGCACTCGGTTCGCGAAGCGCTCCGGGCCTGCCCGGCCGGCGATCCGGTGATCGTCCACGATGCGGCACGGCCTTTGGCCACGCCGCAGCTGTTCGAGCAGGCGCTCGGCGAGCTCGAGCGCTATGACGCCGACGCGGTGATCGCCGCGGCGCCGGTGACCGACACCATCAAGGAGGTCTCCGGCGACGGCCGCACGGTGACCCGGACCCTCGACCGTTCGCGGTTGTGGGCGGTCCAGACCCCGCAGGTGTTTCGCCGGGCCGCGCTGGAGCGAGCGCTGGGCGTCTCGGACGAGGAGCTGGCGCGGGCCACCGACGACGCCTGGCTGGTGGAGCAGGCGGGAGGGGTGGTGCGGATCGTCGGGGCCGATCCGGGCAACCTGAAGGTCACCACGCGCGAGGACCTCAAGGTCGCCGAGCTGCTGCTGACCGAGCGCGGGCCGTGAGCACGCTGTCGACCGGGCGCGGGCTTTGAACGCGGGCATCGGCTACGACTGCCACCGCTTCGCCGAGGGGCGGCGGCTGGTGCTCGGCGGAGTGGCGCTGGAGCACGACCGGGGGCTGGCGGGCCACTCCGACGCCGACGTACTGACCCACGCGATCATCGACGCGATGCTGGGTGCCGCCGCCCTGGGAGACATCGGCGAGCACTTCCCTGACACCGATCCGCGCTTTGCCGGCGCGGACTCGATCGAGCTGCTGCGGGCCACGTCAGCGCTGCTGACGGCGGCGGGCTTCGCGGTCAGCCACGTCGACGCGACGGTGTTGATCGAGCGGCCCAAGCTGGCTCCGGTGCGCGATCGGATGCGAGCCAGGCTGTCGGGCGCGCTGGGGCTGGACCTGGACCAGGTCAGCGTCAAGGCGACCCGAGGCGAGGGGATGGGGTTCGTCGGGCGCGAGGAGGGAGTGGCCGCGATCGCCGTGGTCACGGTCCGGCGCAGTGGTGAACAGCGCGTGAATTAGGTCGCGACGGGCGCGCCCGGCCCGGGAACACTGCCAGAATCAGCGATCATGGAGGATCACGCTCGGGGTTCGGTGCTCGTCGTCGATGACGAGCCCACGATCGCGGAGGTCGTGGCGCGCTACTTGGAGCGGGCCGGATACCGCACCCGGGTCGCCGGCGACGGGGTGGAGGCTCTGAACCTGGTCGCCGAGCGCCGTCCCGACCTGGTCGTACTCGATCTGATGCTGCCGGGAATCGACGGTCTGGAGGTGATGCGCCGGCTGCGTGAGCAGGATCGCGAGCGGATCGCCCTGATCCTGCTGACCGCCAAGGGAGAGGAGTCAGACCGGGTGATCGGGCTGCGGCTCGGCGCCGACGACTACGTGGTCAAGCCGTTCTCGCCCGCCGAGCTGGTGGCGCGCGTCGACGCCGTGCTGCGGCGAGTCGAGACCTCGCCGGCGCACGAGGCGCCGCTGGAGCTCAGCGACATGACGATCGAGCCGGCTTCGCGACGCGTCGTAGTGCGGGGCGACGAGGCTGCCCTGACGCAGCGCGAATACGACCTGCTGCTGTTTCTGGCCCGCCATCCCGGTCAGGTCTTCTCACGCAACCAGCTGATGGACGCGATCTGGCAGTACTCGTTCTACACCGACACCTCGACGGTCACGGTTCACATCCGGCGGCTGCGTTCGAAGGTCGAGATCGATCCCGCCCAGCCGCACCACATCGAGACGGTGTGGGGGGTCGGCTACCGCTTCACGCCGTGAACCGGCTGATCAGACAAGTGCGGTTGGGCGCCGGCTCGCTTTCGCGCCAGCTTGCGCTGGTGGTGGCGGTCGGCCTGGCCCCGGTACTGGTGGCGCTGATTGTGGTCTCGCTGTTGATGATCCTGTCCGATCACGAGGCGGTCCTGGTGGGCGCGATCGTGCTGGGCGCGGGGATCCTGGCAGTGCTTGGCGCCAGGCTGCTCGCCGGCGGGATCATGCACGACGTGGAGGCGATCCGGGACGGCCTGCTGGCGGTGGGGCGCGGCAAGCGCGACATCCACATCGAGACCGCGGCCCGCGACGAGCTGGCCGAGCTCGCGGCGGCCGCCAACACGATGATCGCCGATCTGCAGGCCGAGGAGACGGCTCGCGACCAGTCCGAGCTGGCCCGCCGCGACCTGGTGGCCGCGGTCTCGCACGACCTGCGGACCCCGCTCACCTCGCTGCGGCTGCTGGCCGAGGCGGTGGGCGATGACATCGTCGTCGACCGGGAGATGCGCCGCGGCTACCTGGACCGGATGCGCACCCACATCGACGCTCTGAGCGCGCTGATCGACGATCTGTTCGAGCTCTCGCGACTGGAGGCCGGGGACATCAGCTGGTCCCTGGAGCGGGTGCCGCTGCGCGAGCTGGTCTGCGAGACGGTGGAGGCGATGCGCACCGAAGCCGAGGCCAAGGGAGTGGCCGTGGTCTCCGACGTGGCCGATGAGCTGCGCCCGGCGCGCGCCAACCCGGAGAAGCTCCAGCGCGTCCTGTTCAACCTGATCCAGAACGCGATCCGCCACACCCCGGCCGACGGCAGCGTGGTGGTGCGCGCCGAGGACGGCGAGCAGGGGATCGAGGTCGAGATCGCCGACAGCGGCGACGGCATCGCCCCGAGCGAGCGCGAGCACGTATTCACCGCCTTCTACCGCGGGGGCGTGGATGCCTCGCGGACCGGCGACGGCGCCGGGCTGGGGCTGGCGGTCTCCCGGGCGATCGTCGAGGCCCACGGCGGGCGGATCTGGCTGGCCGACTCGTCCCGGGGGACCCGGGTACGGTTCAGCCTCCGGTCCGCCTGACTGCCGGCAGCTTGGTCCGACCGGAGTTCGGCGGGTCCGTGCGACAAATCCAACCGGGCGGTTTGGATCTGTCACCAGGCGTCCGCCCAGCGGGTGTTTTGCGACAAATCCGGCCCGCCGACGTGGATTTGTCACGAGCTGCTTGTCGCCCGCTCCAGCCCGCGACGCAGAGCGTGGGAGATTCGCCTCGGCCACCGACCACCCCACCCCTGTTACGAAGGCGTACCATTCTGTTACTGTCATGTAACAGATGAACCTCGTCCACAACATCGTCTGCTCTTCCGACCGCTGGGCCAAGCGGGTGCAACGGGATCTGATCCCGTGGGGCCTGGATGGCGTCGACCTCGGCGACGACGTGCTGGAGCTGGGGCCGGGCTTCGGCGCCACCACCCGTCTGCTGGTGGACCGGGTTCCCAGGCTGAGCGTGCTGGAGCTGAGCGAGGAGTACTGCGTCAAGCTGCGCGCTGCGCTGGGCGACCGGGTCACGGTGACCCGGGGCGACGCCACCGCGATGCCCTACGAGCGGGGGCGGTTCTCATCGGTGGTCTGCTTCACCATGCTCCACCACCTCGACCCGCCGGAGCTCCAGGACCGGGCCTTCGCCGAGGTTGCCCGGGTGCTGCGGCCCGGCGGCTGGTTTGCCGGCACCGACAGCCTCGGCGCAGGGCGTCTGTTCAAACTGATCCACATCGGCGACAAGCTCGCGCTCGTCGACCCGGACAGGCTCCCCAGCCGGCTGCGCGCCGCGGGCTTTGACGGCACCGAGGTGGTCTGCAGCGAGCGATCGCTGCGCTTCCGGGCGCGGGCGCAGCGACCAGCGTGAGCGACGGACCGAACGGCGTCGACGCGCCGCCGGTTCCGCCACACATCGTCGATGCCGCCCGCCACGTGCTGGCCCAGGACGGCCTGGCGGCGGCCACCCTGGAGCGGATCTCCGCGGCGGCCGGCGTCTCGCGGATGACCCTGCACCGTCACGGCGTCACCAAGCGCGACATCCTGCGCGCCCTGGCGGCCGAGTTCGAAGCCGAGCACCGCGACGCCATGTGGCAGGCGCTCGTCGCCACCGGGAACGCCAGGCAGAGGCTGGAGCTCGCACTGCTACGGCTGTGCGAGCTCACCGATCGCAACCTCGCCACCCTCCAGGCCCTGTCGAGCGCCGCTCGCGACGAGATCTTCCACGAGCCGGGGCCGGCCGCGCTGACCCGGGCGGTGTTCGTGGAGCCGCTGGAGCGGCTGCTGCTCGACGGGGCCGCCGACGGCTCGCTGGCGGTGGTCGACGCCCGGGAGACGGCGACGGTC
>DASXZB010000126.1:0-9309 GCA_036502145.1 Solirubrobacteraceae bacterium
AGCTATTCCTTCACTATCGACCACGACCTCCCGGGCACGAGCACCTCCCTTGTTGCCCGCCGTCGACGTTCGCTGAGACCAAGCCAAAACGCCCCGGCGGAGCCCCAGCCGGAGCGGCGCCCGGTACTACGACCGGCGGTAGCGGCCCGGCTCCCAGAGCGGCTCGTCGCCGTCGTTGGCGCCGCGGCTGAGGATGAACAGCAGGTCCGAGAGCCGGTTGAGGTAGCGGACCACCTCGGGGCTGCACTGATCACCGCAGGCGATCGCCAGGCGCTCGGCGCGGCGACAGACGGTTCGGCAGATGTGCAGGTGAGCGGCCAGGGGGGTGCCGCCGGGCAGCACGAACGACTTCAACGGCGCGAGCGTGGCGTTTACCTCGTCGCAGCGCTCCTCCAGCCAGGCAGTCTGCTCGGGCGCCACCCGGAGGCGTTCACGGTCGGGATCCTCGGGCGCGGAGATGTCGGCCCCGACGTCGAACAGATCGTTTTGGATCCGCTCCAGCCATCCGGCGAACCGCTCGTCCAGTCCGGCCACGGCGATGGTCAGCCCGAGCTGGGAGTTGAGCTCGTCGACGGTTCCGTAGGCCTCGATTCGGGGATCGGTCTTGGGAACGCGGCTCATGTCGCCGAGGTGCGTCTCGCCGCCGTCACCGAGCCGGGTGTAGATCCGGGTCAGGTTCACCGTCACGGTCCTCAGTCTACGTTCCCGGTCGGCGCCGGCGGGCCTCGGGCTTGCCGCCGCGCCGGTCACGTCGCGGTACGATCCGCTGGTTCAAGGTCGGTGGCGATGGGAAGCCGGTGCGAATCCGGAGCGGTCCCGCCACTGTGATCGGGGACGTCAGCCGCGAGACAGCCACTGGGCGGTGCCAATCCGTCCGGGAAGGCGCGGCTGATAGGCCCGTAAGCCAGGAGACCAGCCTCCGACCACAAAGCCAAGAAGCCCTCGTGGAAAGGGGTGGCCCTCAATGCAAATCCGACGAGTTTTCGTCCTCTGCGGCGTGACCGCCGCTAGCGTGCTCGCCTGTACCACCGCCGCGCTCGCAGCCGGAACCAAGGTCAGCGTGCGTGTAGAAGGAAAGTCAAGGACGCTGCTGCCAGCGACCACGGCCAAGACGCACCGCGGCTCGATCACCAAGGGCGGCACGCCCGCCGGTCTGTGCTCGGCCACGAGTGCCGCCGGGGCGCTGGACGTGGCCACCCACCACAACTGGGGCGCGACCTTCAGCTCCAGTCTCAACGAGCCCGAGCTGATCTCGGTGCTGGGCGAGAAGTGGCCCTTCACGCAGGCCAACTACTACTGGGCGATCTGGGTCAACGACAAGTACGCCCAGGTCGGCATGTGCGAGCTCAAGCTGAGGCGCGGCGACCGGGTCCTGTTCGCCGTCGACTCGGACAAGCACCACGAGCACCCGCTCTCGCTGGCGGCACCCCGGCACGCCACGGCGGGCCGCCCGTTCACGGTCACCGTCGACTGGCTGGCCGACAACGGCAAGGCCAAGCCGCTGTCCGGCGTACGGATAATGGGCGCCTCAACCAACCAGCGGGGCAGAGCGACGATCACCCCCACCAAGAGGGGCAAGCTGAGGCTGAAGGCATCCAAGCCGGGCTACATCCGCTCAGCGGTGGAGCCGGTCAGCGTCTCTGGCTAACCGCCTATCCATGGCGCTCGGAGTCCGAACCGCACTCGTCGCAGTCGCCGCCGCGGCGGCGCTCGGCGGCTGCGGGCTCGGGCCCGGGCGCGGCACCGGCGGGGTGAGCCTGGTGATCACGCAGGGCTTCGGGACCCGCGACGTGGGCTCGGTGTCGGCAGCCAAGGTCCCGGGATCGGAGACCGTGATGCGGATGCTCGAGCGCGGGTTCCACGTCCAGACCCGCTACGGCGGCGGCTTCGTCCAGGCGATCGACGGCCAGTCCGGCAACAGCTCCGAGACCGACTGGTTCTACTACGTAAACGGGGTCCAGGCCGCGAAGGGCGCGGCCACCACCGCGGTGCACCGCGGCGACCGGATCTGGTGGGACCTTCACAACTGGCACGCCACCGACTCGATCCCCGCCGTGGTGGGGTCGTTTCCCGAGCCCTTCGTCCACGGCGTGGGCGGCAAGCGGTTGCCAACGACGCT
Source organism: Solirubrobacteraceae bacterium (assembly GCA_036502145.1). Lineage (GTDB taxonomy): Bacteria > Actinomycetota > Thermoleophilia > Solirubrobacterales > Solirubrobacteraceae > Palsa-465. The sequence continues at coordinate 2,120 of DASXZB010000126.1, forward strand.
GGAGTGCGGATCCGGCGTGGCCAACGCGTGCCGGCAGGTGACCGCCGCGCTGACCGCGGCGCACGTGCCGGTCTCCAGCCAGCTGATCGGGACCGGCTCGGGCCCGGACTCGCTGGCGGTAGTGGTGGGGACCTGGCACGAGCTCCAATCCGAGGTCGCCGCCGGGCTGATCGACCACGGTCCCTCGGCCAGCGGCATCTACGCGCGGTTCGCCGGCCGCTCCGGGGCTTCGCTGCAGCTGCTGAATCCGCAGGGCCAGGTGGTGAGAACGCTCGGCGCCGGCGCCGGCCTGGTCGCGGCCACTGCCGACGCGAGCTCTGAGCCCACCTGGCTGATCACCGGCACCGACGTCGCCGGCGTGAAGGCCGCCGCGGGCGCCGTGTCAGCCACGGCGCTGCACGATCACTTTGCGGTGGCGGTGCAGGGCAGCACCCGCCTGCCGCTGCCGCTGCAGGGGTCGCAGTGAGCTACCGGCGGCGCTCGAGCCCGCTGCACAGCGCTCGCGCCGGCGCCGGCGGTTCGTACTGCCTGGGCCTGGCGATCGCCGCGCTGATGATCTCCAACCCGCTGGCCCTCGGCGCCGTGGCCCTGGCGGTGCTGGTGGCCGGCGCCGGGGCGCGGGTGGGCCGGGAGCTGCTGCGCACGGCGCTGGTGGCGCTGCCACTGGCGCTGTTCATCGCGGTGATCAACGCGCTGGTGACCCGGGACGGGTTGACGGTGATCGTCAGGCTCGGTGACCTGCCGCTGGTGGGGCACACCGACGTGACGCTGGAGGCGACGGCCTACGGCGGGGTGCTCGGGCTGCGGGCCATGACCGTGATCCTGTGCGGCGCTCTGTACACCGCCGCGGTCGACCCCGACGAGGTGCTGCGCCTGTTCCGGCGCGTGTCGTTTCGCTCGGCGTTGACGGCGACCCTGGCCACGCGCATGGTTCCGGTCCTGGTGCGCGATTCGCGCCGTCTCGCCGAGGCTCAGCGCTGCCGGCCGGGCCGGCCGCCCTCGCGGGTGGCGCTGCTGCGGGCCGCCAGCAGCGGCATGCTGGACCGTGCGCTCGACGTGGCGGCGGCGCTCGAGGTGCGCGGGTACGGCGCGGCGCGGCGACCGCCGCGCTTGCGGCGGCCCTACTCCCGTCACGACCTGGCCTTCTTCGCCGCCGCCGTGGCCGTTGTGGCGCTGGCGGTGGCCGCTCGGTTCGGGGGCTTGGCGCCGTTCGCGGCCTACCCGACGCTGAGCGCACCCGCCGACGCAGGCGCGGTCGCCGTGTCGCTGGCGCTGCTGGTCTGCGCGCTGCTTCCGTTCGCCGATCGCCGGGGGGTCGACAGGTGAGCGTGCTCGAGCTCGAGAACGTGACCTACACGTACCCCGGCACCTCGCGCCCGGCGCTCGAGAACGTGAGCCTGGGGCTTGCCCCCGGGGAGCTGGTCGTCGTCGCCGGCGCCTCGGGCTCGGGCAAATCGACCCTGGCGCGGGTGGCCAGCGGCCTGGTGCCCCACTTCCACGGAGGGATCTTCGCCGGGCGCGCCGTCGTGGCCGGCCTCGATACCCGCGACAACGGCCCCGGGCAGCTGGCCCGGGTGCTGGGGACGCTGTTCCAGGATCCCGAGACGCAGGTGGTGATGGGGACGGTGAGGGCGGAGCTGTCGTTCCCGCTCGAGAACCGCGGCCAGGAGTGGTCGGCGATCGCCCGCGCCGTCGAGGAGACGGCGCTGGCGCTGGGGATCGCTCACCTGCTGGACCGGCCGACCGGGGAGCTGTCCGGCGGCGAGCTACAGCGGGTCGCGCTCGGGGCCGCGCTCGCCGGCCGCCCGCAGCTGGTGGTCCTCGACGAGCCCACCTCCCAGCTCGATCCGGTGGCCGGCGACGAGCTGATCGGGCTCCTGCGCCGCTGCAACGAGGATTCCGACACGGCGATCCTGCTCGTCGAGCATCGGCTCGAGCGATGCCTGGGATCGGCCGATCGGGTGCTCGCCATGGACGGGGGCCGGATCGTGTGCGACGCGTCTCCGGAGGCCTTCCTGGAGTGGGCGGCGCAGTCGGCTCCCCGCCTGCAGACCCCGGGCGCCAAGCTCCTGGGCGGCGTCGGGCTGGCTCCGGTGGCGGGCGTCAAGCGGGCCCGCGCCGCGCTACGGGAGGCGGGGCGCCGGGCCGGCGACGTCGCCGGCGAGGAGGTTGATGAGGCGCCGGCCGCGGACAGGCCGCGCGTGGGCCTGCGCGCTCGCCTGGCCCGGCGGCGCGGCGCGCCGCCGGTCGCGCCCGCGCTGGCCTTCGAACACGTCTGGCACGAGCTGCGGTCCGGACCCACGATCCTGCGCGACGTCTCGCTTCAAGTCCTCCCCGGCGAGCGGGTCGCCCTGATGGGCCGCAACGGCGCCGGCAAGTCGACCCTGCTCCGCCACGCGGCCGAGCTGATGGAGCCCACCCGGGGCCGCGTGCGCAACTCCGGCCGGGTGGCGCTGCTGCTGCAGAACCCCAACGACTACCTGGTGCACGAGCTGGTCGCCCAGGAGGCGCCGGCGAGCGCGCTGAGCGCCGTCGGCCTGGCCGCGGCCGAGCTGGCGGGACGCCATCCCCGCGAGCTGTCCGGAGGGGAGAAGCAGCGGCTGGCGCTGGCCGTGGTGCTCGGGGACGGCTCAGACCCGGCGGCAGTGGTCTGCCTCGACGAGCCCACCCGGGGGATGGACCGCGACCGCAAGGACGAGCTGGCGTCGCTGTTAGGTGGTCTCGAAGCGGCGGTTCTGGTCGCCACCCACGACCCCGAGTTCGTGGCCGCGTTCGCCGACCGGGTGGTGCTGCTCGCCGACGGGGCTCCGATCGCCGACGGACCGGCTCGCGAGGTGCTTGCGGGAGGGAGCTATTTCGCCACCGAGACCGCCCGGATCCTGGGCGGCGCCGGCGGAGCCCTGACTCCGGCCGAGGGGGTGGCGGTGCTCCAGCCCACGGTCTCGCCGGCCCCCCGTCGGGAGGCGATCGCGTGAGCTGGCAGCTCGGCGCCTTTGCGCTGCTGGCGCTGGCGATCCTGGCCGGCTTCGCCTGGTACGAGCGCGAGCGCCCGGACGCCAGGATCGTGGCGCTGGTCGGGACCCTGGCGGCGTTCGCGGCGCTGGGGCGGATCGCCTTCGCGGCGCTCCCGAACGTCAAGCCGACCACCGACATCGTGTTGATCTCGGGCTATGCGCTCGGCGGCGGGCCGGGGTTCGCGGTTGGGGCGCTGGCCGGGCTGACCTCGAACTTCTTCTTCGGTCAGGGCCCGTGGACGCCGTGGCAGATGGCGGCGTGGGGAGTGACCGGCGTGATCGGCGCGGGGCTGGCCTGGGCCTGGAGCGCTCGGGCTCGTCGCGGCTTCGACAAGCGGTTGCCCGCCGGCGGCGCCGCGCCCGGGAAGCGGTTGCGGTTGCCCGCCGGCGCTGGCCGCGACCCCGTGCCGATCGGCCGCTGGCCGCTGGCCTTGGTCTGCCTGGTGGTGGGGTTCGCGTTCACCGTCGTCCAGGACGTCGGCGACTGGGTCAGCTACAGCGACCACAGCTGGGCCCAGCTGGGCGTCTACGTCGGCCGGGGACTGGGGTTCGACGCCGTCCACGCCGCCGGCTGCCTGGCGTTCGCACTGGCCTTCGGGCCGGCGCTGAACCGCTCCATCGCCCGCTTTGCCAGGCGGCTGCAGGTGACGTGGATCCGGCCCGGGGTCGCCGCGCCCTTGATCGTGTGCGGGCTGGCCGTGCCGCTGGCCTCAGGGCTGGGCGCTGCCGGGACCGCCCGCGCGGCGGGCTCCCCGGTCACCTACCTGCTGGGGGCGCAGAACGGCGACGGCGGATTCGGCGCCGCTCCGCACCAGGCGTCGGTCCCGATCTACTCGGGCTGGGCGGCGCTCGGGCTGGCGTCGGCCGGCCAGGACCTGAGGCGCGTGGCCCGCGGCTCGACCGGCTTGATGGCCTACATCCGCACGACGCCCGGTTCGACCTCGGACGTCGGCTCGCTGGAGCGCACCATCCTGGCGGTCCGGGCCGCGGGCCTGTCGGCGCGACGCTTCGCCGGCCGCGATCTGGTGGCGGCGCTGAGCGGCCACATCCGCCCCGACGGCGCCGTCGCCAACCAGGTCAACCTGACCGCGTTCGCCGTGCTGGCGCTGCGCGCCGCCGGGCTGGAGCCGCCCGCCCGGACCATCGGCTGGCTGGATCGCCAGCAGGACCGCGATGGCGGGTTCAGCTTCGCGGGCGCCGGGAGCTCCAGCGACATCGACGACACCGGAGCCGCGCTCGAGGCGCTGGCGGATCGCGGCGGAGCGTCGGCAGGTGTCCGCCGGCGCGCAGTCGTCTACCTGCGCCGCCAGCAGAACCGCGACGGCGGCTTTCCCCAGCAGCCCGGCGGCGACTCCAACGCCCAGTCCACGGCGTGGGCGCTGCAGGGCCTCGACGCCGCGCACGTCGCGCCGGGCTCCGTACGCCGGGGCGGGTCCCCGACGCCGGTGGCCTACCTGCGGTCGCTGATCGCGCCCGATGGCCACATCCGCTATGCCCGGGGAGCCGACCAGACGCCGGTTTGGGTGACCGGCCAGGCGATCATGGCGCTGGAGGGCAAGCCGCTGCCGTTTGCGGCGCCCGCGGCCGCGCGGTCATCGTCGCCGGCACCATCGCCCTCGCCGCCGACCTCTTCCACGACCGCCGCCGCGACGGCGGGTTCGGGCGCTCCGGCGCGCGGGTCGGCCGCGAGTCCGGCCCGTCACGCGCCAGCGGTGCGCCGCCGGTCGGCTGGTATCGCGGTCGCCGGGGCCGGGTCGCCCGGGGCCGGGTCGGCCGCGGGGGTCCGGGTGGCTAGGTTCTCGAGTGCGGTGGGGCTGGCGACGGCGCTGGTGCTGGCCCCACTGGACCTCGGGTGAACCTTCTCTCGGCCCTGCCACGGGGGACAGGGTTGCGCAGCGATCTGAGCGCGGTCGCGAAGCGCGGGGTTGACATTTCCGGCGAGCGGCCTATTCGGGTTGTCAGAGAGGATTGACATAGACCAAGCGGCTCATCAGACGGGTGGAGGCCCGGGGCCCATTGCGCGAGGGGTTGCCTGAGGTTCTGGGGCGCCCGCCGCCTTCGGCAAGGCGAAGTAGCTCCGGGCCTCCACCACCTTTCTTCTTGTCCTCTCGCCGTGACCAGGAGCCTGTAAAGGAGGTGAAGCGTTCGTATGTCTGTTCGTCGTCGTTGGCGGATCGGCTGGGTGCGCCGGGCACTGTCGCATCGCGCGATCGTGCTGCCCCGGGTCCGGCCCGCCGCGTGATGGGAGCCGTCGCCGGGGCGGCCCCGGCATCCGATGACCGTCATCGGCCGGCGGGCGCTCGGGTTGCGGAGCTGCTGGCGGCCGTGGACGGCAACGGCGCTCCCGCGGTGCCTAGCATCGAGCTTGAGGAGATGGCCGGCGAGCCCGATCAGATCACTCGCCAGGAGACCGACCGTCTGCAGGCCGAGTCCCAAGGGGCGCGTGTCCTTGATCAGCGGCTCGCTGAGCAGCTGCGCCATCGCCGGCTCGGCGGTGAGACCAGCTCCGCCGGTTATCTGCGCGAGCTCGGCGACCGGCCGCGGCTTCCCGGGTCGGTGGAGCGGCGGCTCGTCGAGGCTGCGCAGGCGGGGGATCGCCGCGCGCGCGAGGAGTTGGTCGAGGCGTTTTTGCCGTTGATCGCGGGGGTCGCCCGGGTGTATCGAGGATCGCAGGCGATCACCCGGGTGGAGTTGATGCAGGAAGGCGTCGTCGGGCTGCTCCGCGCGCTGGAGCGCTATGACCCTGCTTTGGGGGTGCCGTTCTGGGGGTACGCGGCGTGGTGGGTCAGGCAGGCGATGCAGCAGCTGATCGCCGAGCTGACCCGGCCGATGGTCCTCTCTGACCGTGCGCTCAGGCAGCTCTCACAGCTCAAGCGCGCGCATGGCGAGTACCTGGTCGAGCATGGGCGGGAGCCGAGCGGAAACGAGCTGGCCGACCGCACCGGCCTCTCGCACGCGCAGGTCGCGGACATGCTCGCGCTCGAGCGTGTGCCGCAGTCGATGGATGAAGCGGTTCAGGGCACCGAGGGCGACGTGGGGGCCTTCGGGGAGCTGCTCGCCGACCCGCTCGCCGGCGACGCGTACGAGCAGCTGCTCGATCACTCAGAGATCGAGCAGATCCGCGCGCTGCTGGGCAGCCTCAACGATCGCGAGCGGATGATCCTGCGGGCCCGTTACGGCCTGGACGGGCCGGAGGAGCCGCTGCGAGATATCGGGGAGCGGATCGGGCTGTCCGGCGAACGGGTGCGGCAGATCGAGCGGCGCGCGTTGGGCAAGCTTCGCGCCGCCGCCACTCGTGGCGCGCGCGACTGACCGCACGTTTGCCGTCGCGACGGTCGGGGCGGCCGGGCCTATTGACACGGGTGACGGTATCCGACAGCTGGAGGTGATCCCGGTGCATGTACTCCATGCCGCTGCTCGGGGCTGAAGTTCGGATCGAGGGACGGGCTGCGAGGCCGCTCACCGCCTGACCAGCGATCCTGGCTGAGAAACCGGCCTTATGGTCCGCTTTCTCGGCCAACATCGCGATCGGCGACCGGGGGCCGGGCGCTGCCTGGTTAACCCGTTGTCACGTTCATACAGCGTCGGCGGTTTGCGCGACAACCACCGACCAGTTCCGAGGTGTCCAAATCCCCGAATCGAAAGCCCTGGCTGTGGTTTGGGAGATCGACAGGATCGAGTCCGGCCGCCACGAGCAGCGGGGGGAGGCGAGCCGGCGCGCGATGGCGCCGCTAGCCCCGACCGGCGCGATCAGCCGGCAACCGGTACGCTGCACCGCCGCATGAGGATCGGAGTCCCGAAGGAGACGGCCGAGGGCGAGCGCCGCGTCGCGCTCGTGCCCGAGGTGGTCAAGCGGCTGTCTGACCAGGGGATGGAGGTCCTCGTCCAGCGGGAGGCAGGATCCGGAGCGCTGATCCCGGACGCCGCCTTTGAGGAGGCCGGCGCCGAACTGGTCGACGATCCCGCACAGGCGCTGTCGGCCGACGTGGTGGTCAAGGTCGCGGCGCCGAATGCCGACGAGACCGCCCAGCTGGGATCTGATTCGGTCCTGATCGCGTTCCTGGGCCCGCTGACCAACGGCGAAGGCGTCAAGGCGATCGCCGCCACCGGTGCCACCAGCTTCGCACTCGAGGCGGTGCCGCGGATCAGCCGGGCCCAGTCGATGGACGCGCTGTC
>DASXZB010000127.1:0-1954 GCA_036502145.1 Solirubrobacteraceae bacterium
CGGCGTCCGAAGGTCCCTGAGCACGCTCGGTGGCCCGCCGCTGAGTGACCCACTCGATGAGGCCACCGTCGCTGGCGCCGAGGCGGCGCTCCGGACCCGTCTCGGTGACCTTGAGCTTCATCGGCGCGACCCGTTCGTGCATATCGAGGCGCTCGACCTGACGTCCTATGAGCGTGACTACGCCCCGGTAGCCGACCGCATGGCGGCGCGCCGCCGTCACCTGGCTCAGTGGCCAGACGCTATCGACGCCGCGATCAGCTCGCTGGACCGCGTTCCGGCGAAAGTAGCCTCGGCATTCCTCGGCTCTGTCCGCGGCCTCCGTAGCGCGATCCAGCCTGACGACGGGGACACCGGCACTGGGGCCTCAGCCGCGCTCGACCGGCTCGTTGACCATCTCGCGCACTGCGCCGAGCGCCCTGAGGCGGACGAGAGACTGGGCGCTGGGCGGCTGGTCGCGCTGCTGGGCTGCGCCGACGGCATCACGGTGGACCTTGGGCAGCTCACGGCGCGGACCGCCGCCGAGAAGCTGAGCATGAACGAGCTCCTGCGGGACGCCTGTGCCCGGATCGCGCCTGGGGAACCGGTGGCCGTGGTGGTGCGCGACCGGCTGACCCGCCACGGTACCTTCGCCGACGTCTTGACCGCGGCTCAGCGCCTCGTCGACGACGCGCGGGAATTTGTCGGCAGCCGCAGGATCGTGCCCTTCGCAGACGGCGACTGCGTAGTCGAGGCCACTCCGGCGCCGCGCCGGTGGGGCGTCGGCAGGATCAGCTGGTCCGGCGCCTGGGAGCCGGAGGCTCCGGCCCGGTTCCACCTGACGCCGCCGGATCCGGCCTGGTCGCCGGACGCCCAGGACGCCTGGCTCCGCCGTTTCGGCCAGGCCGCGCTGCCGGCCCTCACCGTCCACGAGACTTTTCCCGGCCACGCCAACCACGCCCTGGCGATGCGGCAGGTGACGAGCCCGGCGCGGCGGACGCTATGGTCCGAGCTGTTCTTCGAGGGCTGGGCGGATTACTGCGAGCAGATGTGCTTCGAGGAAGGTTTCCAGAACGGAAATCCCGTGCTGCAAGCCGGCGTCGCCCTGGAAGCGCTCGTCCGGCTGACCCGGATCGAGAATGCGGTCGGCCTGCATAGCGGCGATCTCACAGTGGCCGACGGAGCGCAGCTGTTCAGCCAGAACGCCTTCCTCGACGGCCCCGCCGCGATGGCCGAAGCACAGCGCGGCCTGTTCGAGCCCACCTACACCCGTTACGGCGTCGGCAAGTTCTTCTTCCTGGATCTGCGCGAGGCAGCGAAGCGCGCGTGGGGGCCGGGTTTCACGCTCGAGCGCTTTCACACAGAGCTGCTGTCCCTGAGCTCCCCTCCGCTTGCTCCGGTCCCTGAGGCGCTGGGGCTCGACCAGCAACAGACAAGGTGGCGCTAGCACATGGCACAAGCCGCGAACTCTGCGTCGTCGACGGGCCTCTACGAGCGGGCCAGCCGTCATGTGCCGGGTGGCGCGCACTCCAACACCCGGGTCAGGAAGCCCGGGCCGTTCTTCGCCGCCCGGGCCGCCGGCGCGTATGTATGGGATGTCGACGGGACCCAGTACCTCGACCTGCAGATGGGCAACGGCTCCGTCGCGCTCGGCCACGCACGAGCCGAAGTCGACGCCGCGGTCATCGACACGATCAGAAGTGGTGTAACAACCGGCGTCGAGACGGCAGCCGCAGTCGAGGCGGCGGAGTCGCTTGCTTCCGTCATCCCGGACTGCGGCATGATCCGGTTCGCCAATACGGGGACCGAGGCGCTCATGCATGCCGTGGCGATCGCACGCCACGCCACCGGGCGCGATCTGGTCGCCAAGGCGGAGGGCGCCTACCACGGTTGGTACGACTCGCTGTGGGTGTCGACCTGGGCGCCAGAAGATCAGCTGGGACCAGCGGTGAGTCCAGCCGCGCCGCCCGGCTCCGCG
>DASXZB010000128.1:0-22905 GCA_036502145.1 Solirubrobacteraceae bacterium
CCCCAAGACGTACTCGATCGCCGGCGTCTCCACGCCGGTGGTCGTGAGCGAGATCGACAGCACCTTCGACAGCCTGCGGATGCCGACCAGCTGCCCGGCACCGCCTGACCGCGTGGTCGTCGGCACCGACTCCTACGCCCCTGATTCCACCCTGCAGAGCGCGACCGCCCCGCTCACGGTCACCGGTTGCTCAGGCCTGACCTTCTCCCCCGGCTTCCACGTCACGGCGGCCAAGGACCCGGCCGACAGCGGCGCGGCGATCCAGACCGACATCACCCAGGGACCGGGCGAGGCGACCAGCCGCACAGTGGTCCTCAATCTGCCCTCCACGGTGCTGACGCCCAACGCCGCCGGGGTCCTGAACGGCGGCATCCTCTGCAGCGATTCGACGTTTGCCACCTGCAAGACGATCGGCTCGGCGACCGCCACATCGCCGCTGTACCCCGCCGCGCTGACCGGAAAGGCCTACCTCGACGGCCCGCTGACGAGCCCGTCGATAGCGCTGGTGTTCCCGCCGCCGTTCGCGCTGACCCTGGTGGGGAACGTCAACCTGGCCGCCAACTCGACGACCTTCAACAACGTTCCCGACATCCCGCTGACCGACCTCAGGGTGAACCTGGCCGGCGGTCCCTCCGCGGTCTTCGCCGCCACCTGCTCGCCCACGTCGGGAACCGCCACCAGCACGCTGACCTCGCAGAACGGCGATAAGACGGCCTCGCCGGCCGCGAGCTTCACGGTCGCCGGCTGCGCCGCCAAGGGCACCACCGGCGGCGGCAAGAAGCCCAAGCCGGGGTCCGGCAAGGTGATCCGCCCCAAGCTGAGCTCGGGATCGTGGAACGGCCTCAAGCAGGGCAAGCCGACGCTCACCTTCAAGCTGGCCGCCGGCCGGGGCGCCCCCAGGCTCGCCGCCTTCTCGGTCAAGCTCCCGAACGGGATCAGCTTCGTCAAGAAAGGCCTGCGCAAGGGACTCGCGCTGCGGACCGCCCCGGTCAAGTCGGCCTCGCTGAAGCGCGGCAGCCTGGTGGTCACCCTGCGGCGAACCGTGGCCAGCTTGACAGTGATAGTCCGACCTGCGGCGCTGAAGGAGAGCAAGGCCCTCAGGAACAAGGCCCGCTCAAAGCACCGCCGGCCGAAGAGCCTGAAGCTGGTTGTCGGTGCCCTGAACGCCAAAGGCCAGACGTTCGGCCTGAGCCTGGTCATCAGGAATCTGCACCTGGGCAAGTGAGCGAGCCGCCCCGGACCTAGTAGGCCCGCCACCGGCGGGATCGGCAGAACGCGACAAATCCAGGAACGGCGTTTGGGTTTGTCACCAGACGTAGCCACAGCCCGCAGAATGCGACAAACCCGGAGCCGGAGTTTGAGTTTGTCGCAGGCGAGCCCGCGTATCGCCACGAGGACAGCGCGCCCCTCGAGCTACCGGGACGGCGCATCCGCCTCGGAGGACTGGCTCAGCTGTACTCGATCGGCCGCAGCACGTGGGCCGGCACCCCGGCGGCGATCGAGTGCGCCGGGACATCCTGGGTCACCACCGAGTTGGCCCCGATCACGGACCGCTCGCCGATCGTCACGCCGCTGGTGATGACCACGTTGGCGCCACACCACACGTTGTCGGCGATCCGGGTCGGGCCCTTGGTGGTGAAGCCCTGCCACGGGACCGGCATGACGGGGTCGTCAAAGCGATGGTTGGCGTCGGTCACGAAACACCCGTTGGCGAACATGCAGTTATCGCCGATCTCGACCAGATGCAGCGAGGCGATCATCACTTCTCGGTTGAGAAACGTTCCGGACCCGATCCGCACTCGTGCACTCCCGGGCGCGGTGATCCAGACCCCAGGCTCGAACAGTGTGTTGTGGCCGATCTGGAGCCGGCCCTCCCGCATCGCCTCGAGCACGTTGCCGTTGATCGGCCAGCGGGCGAACGCTCCCCGGCGCGCCATCTCCCAATGGATCCGGGCCCGGTTCCAGGGCCACGCGTTGCGCTCGTACCAGCGCCACTTCTGAGCCCACAGCTTGAGCTCGGCGACCGACACGCCGCTTCCAGCAGTCAGCGCCACTCCAGCCGGAACACGGGGCGATCGGCGGCGACCGCTCCCAGCGGTCAGCGCCGCTCCAGCCGGAACACGGGGTGATCGGCGGCGACGCTCAGCAGCTGCTCATCGGTGGACTTGGCATCCACGTCGCCGAAGAACCTGCCCACCTCCCACGCCCATCGCTTGAGGTAGGCACGAATCACCGCAAGCTTGGCCTGGCCCTCCAACTCGATGGCCGTGAACTCCTGCACTCTGCGGCCCAGCCGCAGCCGTCCGCCGCCACTGGCCCTCATGTTGCGCACCCACTGGGTGTGGCCGCGTGGCGACACCAGATACTCGGCCCGGTTCACCCGCAGCAGGTTGACCGGGGTGCGCCGCCACTCGCCCGATTTGCGGCCTCGAACCTCCAGCACGCGCGATCCGTAGACGCCGATTCCCAGGCGCGTGAGACCCGCCACGGCGGGATTGAAAACCCGGCGCGTGAACCAGTCAGGCGGTTGGTAGTGGTCGGCCACGGCGCGATTGTGCCTACGATCGCTTCGCGGGCGTCCGCGCGGCGCTGCGCGGGCCCTTGGACCGGCTGGTGGCTGCTCTGGCGCCATTGCCCGCAGTGGTCGCTCCGCTCGCCGCGCGCTTGCTCCCGTTGGCGGCGCGTTTGCTCCCGTTGGCGGCGCGCTTGCTCCCGTTGGCGGCGCGTTTGGTCCCGTTGGCGGCGCGCTTGCTCCCGTTTGCGGAGGCTCTGGAGCCATTCGTCGCTTTCGCGCGCGTCCGGCGGGTCCGCGTGGCCTTCACGGGCAGCACCTGGGCCAGGTAGCGGCCGGTGTGCGAGGCCGGCTCGGCTGAGACCTGCTCGGGCGTGCCCAGCGCGATCACCTGGCCGCCTTCGTCGCCCCCCTCCGGCCCGAGGTCGATCAGCCGGTCGGCGACCTTGATCACGTCGAGGTTGTGCTCGATCACGATCACCGAGTTACCGGCGTCGACCAACCGCTCCAGCACCTCGAGCAGGCGCTGGATGTCGGCGAAGTGCAGCCCGGTGGTGGGCTCGTCGAGGATGTACATGGTGCGACCCGTGGCCACCTTGCTGAGCTCGGCCGCGAGCTTGACCCGTTGCGCCTCGCCGCCCGACAGCGTCGTCGCGGGCTGCCCGAGCCGCATGTAACCCAGCCCGACATCGAACAGCGCCTCGACCCGGCGGCGGATCTTCGGGATGTGGGCGAAGAACTCGAGCGCCTCCTCGATCGGCATCTCGAGCACGTCGGCGATCGTCTTGCCCTTGAAGCGCACCTCCAGCGTCTCACGGTTGTAGCGCTTGCCGTGGCACTGCTCGCAGGGGACGTAGACGTCGGGCAGGAAATGCATCTCGATCTTGATCTGTCCGTCGCCGCGACAGACCTCGCAGCGACCGCCCTTGACGTTGAACGAGAACCGACCCGGCTTGTAGCCGCGGGCGCGAGCCTCCTGAGTCTTTGAGAACAGCTCCCGGATCTGGTCGAACAGCCCGATGTAGGTGGCGGGGTTGGAGCGCGGGGTGCGCCCGATCGGGGACTGGTCGACCGAGATGATCTTGTCGAGCTGGTCGAGTCCGCTGATGCGTCGGTGCGAGCCGGCCCGGTGGCGAACGCGGTGCAGATGGTTGGAGACCGCCTTGAGCAGCACGTCGTTGACCAGCGTCGACTTTCCCGATCCCGAAACCCCGGTGACACAGCACAGGACCCCAAGCGGCACCTTGACGTCGATCCCGCGCAGGTTGTGCTCCGCGGCGCCCTCGATCGCGATGTAGCCCGAGGGTCGGCGACGGCGGCTCGGAGTCTCGATCACGCGCGTGCCGGCCAGGAACTGGCCGGTCAGCGAATCGCCGACCCGCTCCACCTCGGCGGCGGTCCCCTGCGCGATCACGTGCCCGCCGTGCTCGCCGGCTCCCGGGCCCATGTCGACCAGATGATCGGCGGCGCGCATCGTGCCCTCGTCGTGCTCGACGACCAGCACCGTGTTGCCGAGATCGCGGAGGCGCTCCAGCGTCGCGATCAACCGCGCGTTGTCTCGCTGGTGCAGGCCGATCGAGGGCTCGTCGAGGATGTAGAGCACGCCGACCAGGGACGAGCCGATCTGCGTGGCCAGCCGGATCCGCTGTGCCTCGCCCCCCGACAGGGTGGCGGCGGCCCGCTCCATCGACAGATAGCCGACCCCGACGTTGTCCAGGAACTGCAGCCGCTCCTCGATCTCCCGGAGCACCAGGCGGGCGATCCGGCGGTCATGCTCGTCGAGCTCGAGCTCCCGGACCCACTCCAGCGCCCGTCTCGCCGACAGGCCGGTGAACTCATGGATCGCCGTGCCGGAGACCAGCACCGCCCGCGACTCCGGGCGCAGCCTCGCCGCCTTGCAGTCCGGACACGGCCGCAGGGTCATGTACTCCTCGATCTTCTCGCGCGAGAAGTCCGAGTCGGTCTCGCGGTAGCGACGCTCCAGGTTGGGGACGATGCCCTCGAACCGGGTCGCATAGGAGCGCCGGCGCCCGAACCGGTTGCGGTAGGAGACGTGGACCCGATCGCCTCCGGTCCCGTACAAGAAGAAATCCTGCGACTCCTCCGGCAGGTCCTGCCAGGCGGTGTCGAGGTCGACGTCGTAGCGCTCGGCGATCGCCTGGGTCAGCTGGTCGTAGTAGCCCGACGCGCTGACCGCCCACGGAGCGATCGCCCCCTCCCCGATCGACAGCGTCGGGTCGGGCACCACCAGCTCGGGGTCGATCTCCATCTGCGAGCCCAGACCCGTGCAGCGCGGGCAGGCCCCGTGAGGGGAGTTGAAGGAGAAGATCCGCGGCTCGAGCTCGACCAGGCTGGGCCCGTGGACCGGGCAGGCAAACCGCTCCGAGAAGGTCAGGATCCGGTCGGCCGCCGGCGTATCGCGCCGGCCGGTGCGCGGGCCGTCGGGCCCACCCGCGCCCCCCGATCCGTCGACAAGCTCGATCTCCACCAGCCCGTCGGCCAGCGCGACCGCCGTCTCGATCGAGTCGGCCAGCCGCTTGCGCAGCTCTGACTTCATCACCAGGCGGTCGACCACCACCGCGATGTCGTGCTTGTACTTCTTGTCGAGGACGATCTGCTCGTCGAGCCGCCGCAGCTCGCCATCGACCTTTACGCGGCCGAACCCCTCGGCGCGCAGCTCCTCGAACTGCTTGCCGTACTCGCCCTTGCGCCCGCGGACGATCGGTGCCATCACCATGAAGCGGGTCCCCTCGGCCAGCTCCATCACCTGGTCGATGATCTGCTCGGCCGACTGGCCGCTGATCGGTCGGCCGCAGATGTGGCAGTGGGGGTGGCCGATCCGCGACCACAGCAGCCGCAGGTAGTCGTAGATCTCGGTGACCGTCCCGACCGTCGACCGCGGGTTGCGCGAGGTGGTCTTCTGGTCGATCGAGATCGCGGGCGAGAGCCCCTCGATCGAATCGACGTCCGGCTTGTCCATCTGTCCCAGGAACTGACGGGCGTAGGCCGACAGCGATTCGACGTATCGCCGCTGCCCTTCGGCGTAGATCGTGTCGAACGCCAGCGACGACTTCCCTGAGCCGGAGAGGCCGGTGATGACGGTCAGCGAGTCCCTCGGGATCGCGACGGTCACATCCTTGAGATTGTGCTCCCGGGCGCCCGAGACGACGATTTGATCCATCGAAGATCGAGTTTAGTGCAGCGAACAGACGTTCCCATTCGCCCCGCGGGAAACTCTTTACAGTTTCCCGCAATGAGCGTGGAAGAACCCCAGCCCACAGCCGTCAGAGCATCCGACGAGGACCGGGAGCGCCTCGCCACCGCCCTGCGCGAGCACGCGGTGGCGGGCCGGATCACCACCGACGAGCTCGAGGAACGGCTGGAGAGCACGTACGCGGCCCGGACCACAGCCGAGCTCGAGGCGGTCCGCCGCGACCTGCCGGTAAGCCCACGTGAGGCCGCGCTGCACCACGCCGCCCGTCGCTCGCAGCTCACCCGGCGGGTGATCCAGGAGGCCGGTGGCTCGTTCGCGCTGTTTGTCGTCTGCACCGCCGTCTGGCTGGCCTCCGGTGCGCACGGGCAGTTCTGGCCGGTGTGGGTGCTGCTGCTCGTCGTGCTGAGCCTGGTGCGCAACGGCTGGGCGCTGTTCGGTCCGGCGGCGGACCTCGACGCGCTGGAGCAGCAGCTCGACGCGCGCCGGCGGCACCGCGGCCGACACGACGACCGCCGCCGTCGACGGCGGCTGGACCAGTGATCCGGAGGCCGGCGCCCGCCAGCTAACCGTCGACGCTGGCGTAGACCTCGTCGAGCAGCCCGTCGCGATCCGAGAGCTGGAAGTTCTCGGACAGGTAGCGATCGGTCTCCTCACGCGGCGTCCCGTTGAGCGCCATGTTCAGCGCGATCAGCCGGGCCCCCTCGGCGTCATCGGTGGCGCCGGCGCCCTCGACCAGCTCCGGCTCGCCGTTGCTCTGCACGGCGTCCCCTTCGCCGCCGACCGCGACCGGCTCCACCGGCTCGGTGTCGGCCTCGGCTGCGGCCTCGGGCTCGGGCTCGGGCTCGGGCTCGAGAGCTGGCTCGGCCTCGGGCTCGAAGCTGGGACGGCGGGTGGTCACGTCTCCGACGTCGGCCAGATTGGTCTCCAGGAGCTTGAGGTCGGCAGTCAGCCGGTTGGATCCGGTGCGCAGCGAGTCGATCATCGTGCCGAGCTCGCCCTCCATGGCATCCAGCCGCTCGAGCATCGTGCTGGTCGACTCCGAGACCTTGCCGACGTACTCGCGGGCCTGGTCGGCGGCCTGCTCGCGTGTGGCCTGGGCCTCGCTGTTGGCCTCGTCGCGGATCTCGCGGGCCTCGGTCTCGGCGGCGCGCTGGATGTCGGCGGCGCTCGTCTCAGCCGCCTCGACGATCGCCCGAACCTGCTCGCTGGCTGAGGAGGCCAGCGTGTCGGTGCGGCGACGCGCCGAGCGCTTGAGATCGGCGACCTCGTCGGCCAGAGCGGATAGGTGTGCGTCGACCGCGTCGGGGTCGTAGCCACGCCGGCCGACCGGGAAGTCCTTCTTCTCAATGCTCTGCCTGTCCAACGCCACGCCCGTACCTCCCGTTGCACATCTTCTTGAAGAGGGCGCAGATTAGCGGAACCCGACCGTTATCGCTCCGTTTAAGCAAAGACGATCAGGAAACCGGAGCGTCACCGGCGGCGACCGCCTGATCGAGCTCTCGCTTGAGATCTCGGATCTCGTCGCGGAGCTTGGCGGCGTACTCGAACCGCAGGTCCTCGGCGGCGGCGAGCATCTCCTCCTCCAGCTCGACAATCGTGCGCTCGATCTCGGCCGGAGGCATCGCGCCGGGATCGCGCCGCCGCCGGCGCCGGGAGCGCGGCACCTTGGAGTCGGACTGCAGGAACTCGGCGATGTCGGAGATCCCCTTGACGATCGTCTCCGGGGTGATCCCGTGCTTCTCGTTGTAGGCGACCTGGATCTCGCGCCTCCGGTCGGTCTCCTCGATCGCCGCGCGCATCGCCGCGGTCTCCTTGTCGGCATACATCAGGACCTTGCCGCCGACGTTTCGGGCTGCCCGCCCAATCGTCTGGATCAGCGATGTCTCCCCGCGCAGGAAGCCCTCCTTGTCGGCGTCGAGGATCGCCACCAGCGACACCTCGGGGAGGTCCAGGCCCTCGCGCAGCAGATTGACCCCCACCAGCACGTCGTACTCGCCCAGACGCAGCTCGCGGATGATCTGGATGCGCTCCAGGGTGTCGATCTCGGAGTGCAGGTAGCGCACTCGGAAGCCCATCTCCAGCAGGTAGTCGGTGAGGTCCTCGGACATCTTCTTGGTCAGGGTCGTGACCAGCGCGCGCTCGTCGCGCTCGGCTCGCGCGCGAATCTCGTTCATCAGGTCGTCGATCTGGTTGCGCGTCTCGCGGACCTCGACCTCGGGGTCGACGATCCCGGTGGGGCGGACGATCTGCTCGACGATCGCCGGCGAGTGGGTGCGCTCATACTCTCCAGGCGTCGCTGACACGAACACCATCTGCGGCGTGATCGACAGGAACTCCTGGAAGGTCTGGGGCCGGTTGTCCAGCGCGCTGGGCAGCCGGAAGCCGTAGTCGACGAGCGTCTGCTTGCGTGAGCGGTCGCCCTCGTACATGCCGCCGATCTGGGGCACGGTCTGATGGGACTCGTCGATGAAGCAGACGAAGTCCTCAGGGAAGTAGTCGAGCAGGCAGTACGGTCGGTCGCCCGGGTTGCGCCCGTCGAGGATCCGCGAGTAGTTCTCGATCCCCGAGCAGAACCCGAGCTCGCGCAGCATCTCCATGTCGTACTGCGTGCGCTGGCGCAGGCGGTGGGACTCCAGCAGCTTGCCCTCCTGCTCGAGCTCCGCGCAGCGGGCGTTGAGCTCGCGGCCGATCTCGGCCACGGCGTCGTCGATCATCCCCTCGCGCACGTTGTAGTGCGACGCGGGCCAGATCCCGACGTGCTCGAGATCGTCCTCGATCAGCTCGCCGGTGATCGGGTCGAAGTGCTGGAGGTGCTCGACCTCGTCGCCGAACAGCACGATCCGGAACGCCGTCTCGGCGTAGGCGGGGAAGATCTCGAGCGTCTCGCCGCGAACCCGGAACGTCCCGCGCGACAGCGCGGTGTCGTTGCGCGTGTACTGGATCGAGACCAGCTTGCGCAGCAGCGCGTCGCGATCGATCATCTCCCCCTTGCTGAGCGTCTGCAGGTTCTCGTCGTAGGTCTCGGGCGAACCCAGGCCGAAGATGCACGACACGCTGGCCACGATGACCACGTCGCGGCGCGCGAACAGCGCGGCCGTGGCGGAGTGGCGCAGACGGTCGATCTCCTGGTTGATCGCCGAGTCCTTCTCGATGTAGAGGTCCTTGCTGGGGACGTAGGCCTCGGGCTGGTAGTAGTCGTAGTAGGAGACGAAGTACTCGACCGCGTTGCCGGGGAAGTAGGTCCGGAACTCGTTGCAGAGCTGGGCGGCCAGCGTCTTGTTGTGGGCGATCACCAGCGAGGGCTTCTGGATCGCCTCCATGGTCGCCGCCATGGTCATCGTCTTGCCAGTCCCGGTGGCCCCGAGCAGAGTCTGAAACCGCTGGCCGTCGCCGATCGCATGCGCCAGCGACTCCACCGCCGCGGGCTGATCGGCGGTGGGCCGAAACGCGCTGTCGAGCTCGAACTTTGGCATCTACGAACTCTTCAACATAGCGGGCCACCCGGACGAACTGAGACGGCCCAGGCCCCCCTCGCCCACCCGTGGCCGCGCTCGTGTGAGCCCGAAACGCCCTACCCGTACCCGAGCTGCCTGGCGTAGGTTTGGCGGTAGTCCCGGCGCGCCGACAGCACGCGATCCACATAGGCCCGCGTCTCCGGGAACGGGATGTCCTCGATCTTGAAATCCTCGGGCCGCCCCCCCTTGGCCCCGATCCAGCGGTTCACGTTCGCCTCGCCGCCGTTGTAGGCGGCGAGCGCCAGGACGGTGCTGCCGTGGTACTCGTCGAGCAGATAGCGCAAGTAGTAGCTGCCGTAGGCGATGTTGACCTGCGGGGTCGACAAATCGGCGGTCGAGAATGTGGTCGCCCCCGAACGATGGGCCAGAAAGCGGGCGGTCGCCGGCAGGATCTGCATCAGCCCCACCGCGCCGGCCGAGGAGGTCCGCGCGTCGAACTTCGTCTCGGCGTAGATGACCCCTGCGATCAGGGCGGCGTCGAGGTGCTTGTCGGCCGCCTGCTGACGGATCACGTCCTGGTAGTGAAGCGGCAGTCCAAGCTCGTTCACGGCCTTGCGCGCGAACGGCAACCCGAGCACGACCGCGGCGACCACGACCCCCACCAGGACGATCGCCACAGCTGAGCGGCGGCGCCGGCGCACCACGGCGCGGCGCTTGGCCACCGCGGAGCGCCCGGCGGTTTGGCGACGAGCCGCTGCGGCGGTCGGCGGGCTCACGTTTGCAGCATGTCAAGGATGGCCGACAACTCCGACTCCAGTTCTTCGCGACTTCCGTCGTTAACCACGACGTACGTCGCACGTTGCGCTTTTTCCTGCTGCGAGAGCTGCCGGGCCGCCCGCTCGTCGAGCGCGTGGTGGCCCCGCCCGGAGGCCCGCTCGTGGCGGCGCTGCTCGTCGGCGATCACCGCGATCGTCGCGTCAAAGCCGCCCTCCATCCCGGATTCGAACAACAGCGGAACCTCGACCACGGCGGCGCGCGGCGGCTCGTCTGAGCGCTCCAGGCCGCGGCGCCAGGAGACCATGCGCTCCCCCACCCGCGGCCACACCAGCTCCTCCAGCCACCCCCGGTCCTCGGCGGTGGCGAACGCCGCTCGGGCCAGCGCGTCCCGGTCGATCGCTCCGTCGCCGAGGACGCCGGATCCGAAGCGATTGACCACCGCCTCGCGCACCTCGCCGGTCTCGTAGAGCTCATGCACCACTCGGTCGGTCGACAGCGTGGCGACCCCCAGTCGCTCCAGCGCGTCCAGCGCGGTTGACTTTCCAGCGCCGATTCCGCCCGTGAGCCCGATGAAGGGGATCACGAGCGGACGTCAGTCAGGCGGAGGGCGCGTCAGGCTGCTCGACGTCGGCGGGCTCGACATCGGGTGCGCCGGCGCCGTTGGCGGTCGAAGCCGGATCCGCGTCCGTGGCGCCGTCGGCGGTCGAAGCCGGATCCGCGTCCGTGGCGCCGTCGGTCTCGCCGCCGGCGAACACGTCTTCGGACAGGCCCAGCTCGGGAACGTCGTCGAGGTCGGAGCCGTCGCCTTCGGCGGGTGGCTGGATCGGGCGCACCGGGAGCACCTGTCCCTCGACCCGCTTGATCGACAGCGACAGCCGGCGGCGCTCGGAGTCGATCTCGAGGATCTTCACGCGCACCGGGTCGCCGGGCTGGATGATCTCTCGTGGATTGTCGACGTGGTGCTGGGCCAGCTCGGAGATGTGGACCAGGCCCTCGACGCCGTCGAGGATCTCCACGAATGCGCCGAAGGTGACCACCTTGGTGACGCTGCCCTCGAGCTCGTCGCCGATGTTGTAGGTGTCGACCACGCGCTGCCAGGGATCCTCCTGGGTCTGCTTGAGACCCAGCGAGATGCGCTGGCGCTGGCGGTCGATGTCGAGCACCTTGACGCTTACCTCGTCGCCGATGTTGAGGATCTCCGAAGGGTGGTTGACGTGCGACCACGACAGCTCGGAGATGTGGATCAGGCCGTCGATCCCGTCGAGATCGACGAACGCCCCGAAGTCGACGATGTTGGAGATCGTGCCCTCGACCACCTGGCCGGGCTGGAGACGATCGAGGATCCGCTCACGGTCCTCCTTACGCTGCTCCTCGAGTACCGCGCGGCGGGAGAGGACGACGTTGTTGCGCGACCTGTTGAGCTCGATCACCTTGCACTCGATCGCCTGGCCCATGTACTCGTCGAGGTTCGGCACCCGGCGGATGTCGACCAGCGAAGCGGGCAGGAAGCCGCGCACCCCGAGGTCGATGATCAGACCGCCCTTGACCACCTCGATGACGGCGCCCTCGACGGGCTCGCCGGACTCGGCCGCGGCTTCGATGCGCCGCCAGGCCTTCTCGAAGCGAGCGCGCTTCTTGGACAGGATCAGCCGGCCGTCCTGGTCCTCCTTGGTGAGGACCAGCGCGTCGACCTCCTCGCCGAGCTCGACCTCGTCGCCGGGGTCGACCGACTTGCGGATCGACAGCTCGCCGGAAGGGATCACCCCCTCGGACTTGTAGCCGATGTCTACGAGAACTTCGTCGTTGTCGATCCGTACGACGTGGCCGGTGACGACGTCACCCTCCTGGAAGGGGTGCAGGGTGGCGTCGTAGTTGGGGACGATCCGACCGTCGATCTCGAGCAGGAGGCCGTCCGAGCCTTCGACGACCTTCGCATTCGAGTTGTCGGTGTCGGGCATCAAGGTTGTGGTTGGGGACATGGGTTATCGGAGGATAGCCGTACCGTGCCCAAGGTGTCCCCGCGTCCGCCGCCCGCCGGCGGGTCGTACGTATCATCAGGCCCCCCATGCCCCGACGAGCCACCAAGCGCGGCGACGAGCGCACCCCGCTCGATCGCGACTGCGATGTCCTGATCTGCGGGGCCAGCTTCGCCGGGCTGGCGGTGGCCCGTGAGCTGGCCCGCAGCGGCGCCGACGTTCTGGTCGTCGACCGCTACGAGATCGGCGAGCGCCAGACCTCGGCGTGCGGGATCCCCACCACCTGGCTGACCGCGCTGGGGTTGCAGGAGGCGCTGCAACAGAGCTTCGGCGAGCTGGTCGTGCACACCCCGCACACCACCGTGCGCTACGACCTCCCCTGGACGTTCTCGACCTTCGACTACCGGACCCTTTGCGGCCTGCTCGCCGACCAGGGGAGGTTCACGTTCGAGACCGCCAAGGTGCAGAGCCGCCGCGGACAGGGCGTGTCGACCGATCGCGGCCAGATCCGCGCCCCGCTGATCGTCGACGCGCTGGGCTGGCGGCGCGTGCTGGGCTCAGGCAAGAACATCCAGCCTCCGGACGCCCTGCTTTCACGGGGGCTGGAGGTGCATCCCTTCGGCGGCGGCCGCGACCTCGAGGTCTGGATCGACCGCAGCTACGTTCCGGCCGGCTACGGATGGAGCTTCCCCGCCGGCGAGGAGCTGCGGATCGGGGTGGGCTCCTTTGACCCGCGGTTTCACGTGCGCGAGCCCACCGAGCGACTGGCCACCGACCTGGACGCCGACCGGGTCCGCTACCAGGGCAACTGGATCCCCCACGCGCTGCGGCCGGCCACCGAGGACGGCGTCTTCTTCGTCGGCGACTCGGCCGGGCACTGCCTGCCGCTGACCGCCGAGGGAATCCGGACCGCTCTGTACTTCGGTCTGGCCTGCGGGCGCGAGCTGCGGCGCACCATCGCCGGCGAGCAGACGCGCGCCGAGGCGCTCGCGCGCTACCACCAGTTCTCGGCCAGTCACGCCGCCCCGTTTCGCTGGATGCTCCGCTTCCAGCGACTGGTCCCGCGGATCGCCCCCCGGGCACTGGCTCCGGCGCTGCGGGGGATGACCCAGAAGCGGTTCGTCGACTGGTCCTTCGGCCACTATCTGAACATCGCACACCCGGAGTTCGCCGCCGCCGACGGGACGCCGGCGCGCGCGGCGGCCCGGGCCGCCCTCGCCGCTGCGTAGGGGGTTTGGCGCACCCCGGGGCTGGGCGCCGGGTCACGAGGCCTGGACGGTGGTCTGCGGGCGGCATACGATCCGCGACCGTTCTGTCCCCACCAAAGAGGAGGAGTGCCTTGCGCCAGAGCAAGCCACTAGGGCTGTTTGCGATCGCATCGTCCGCGGTGCTGGCGACGGCGGCGATCGCCGCCGCCCCGGGCTACGCCAAGCGGGCCCGCGCCGCGAGCTCCACCGTGCGCGTGGTCGAGCACGCCATAACCGACACCGAGATCCCCACCGGCGGCGGGAAGGATGTCAAGGGCAACATCCTGACCTTCAACAACCCGGTCTTCAACGCCGCCAACGCAAAGCGGGTCGGCCACGACGAGGGCTTCTGCACCCGGATCGCTGTCAAGCAGGGCATCTGGGAGTGTCTGTGGACGACGTTCCTCAAGGGCGGGCAGATCACCGTCCAGGGCCCCTTCTACGACACCCGCAACAGCGTCCTGTCGATCACCGGAGGGACCGGGACATACCGCAACTCCCGCGGGCAGTTGAAGCTGGTGTCGCGCAACGGCGGCAAGGAGTACGACTTCATCTTCCAGCTGAGCTGACCTGGGCTGATCGTCCTGCCTCCGCGCCCGCGTCCGCGCCCGGGCGCGGGGGCATCACTTCGCCGACAGCCAGTCGGTGCCGATCCCGGCCTCCACGGCCAGCGGCGGATCCAGCTCGTAGGCGGCCGCCATCTCGGCCACCGCGATCGCCTTGACCTGCTCGGCCTCGTCGGCGGGCCCCTCGAACAGCAGCTCGTCGTGGATCTGCAGCACCAGCTTCGAGCTCAGGCCGGCCTCCGCGATCGCCCGGTCGCAGCGGACCATCGCCATCTTCATGATGTCGGCGGCGGTGCCCTGGATCACCATGTTGACCGCGAACCGCTCGCCCTGGCGGCGCATCTCCCAGCGGCGGGCTCGGAGCTCGGGGACCTGGCGGCGGCGGCCGAACAGCGTCGAGACGTAGCCGTGCTCGGTGCCCTGGGCGATGGTCTCCTCGATGAATCGCTTGACCGCCGGAAAGCCCGACAGGTAACGCTGGATGAAGTCGTCGGCCTCTGACTGGGGGATGTCGAGCCGGTCAGCCATCCCGTAGGCCGACAGGCCGTAGACGATCCCGTAGTTGATCATCTTGGCCTTCGATCGCATGCCCGGGTCGATCTGGTCCGGGGTGACCGCGAACACGCGGCACGCGGTGGCGGTGTGGACGTCCTCGCCGCGGCGGAAGATCTCCTTGAGCACGTCCTCGCCGGCGATGTGAGCCAGCAGGCGCAGCTCCACCTGCGAGTAGTCGGCGGAGACCAGCAGGTGGCCGGGGCCACCGGCTTCGCCGGCGGTGTCCGCGATGAAGCAGGCGCGGATCTCGCGGCCCAGCTCGGTTCGGATGGGGATGTTCTGCAGGTTGGGGTTGTTCGAGGACAGCCGGCCGGTGGTCGCCGCCGTCTGGTTGAAGGTTGTGTGCAGGCGCCCGTCGCCGGCGATCAGCAGCGGCAGCGCGTCGAGATAGGTCTGCGCGAGCTTGGTGAGCTCCCGCCAGCGCTCGATCTTGGGGATGATCTCGTGCTCGTCGCGGATCGCCTGGAGCACCCGGGCGTCGGTCGAATAGCCGGTCTTGCCTCGCCGCTTGCGCGACAGGCCGAGCTTGCCGAACAGGACCTCCTCGAGCTGTCTGGGAGAGCCGAGGGTGAACTCGGTCCCGGCGAGCTCGTAGATCTCGCGTTCCAGCTGGTCGGCCTCGGCCTTGACGCGGGTCGAGATCTCGGCCAGGCGCTCGGTGTCGAGCTTGACGCCGATCTGCTCCATCTCGCGCAGGATGCGGACGATCGGCAGCTCGACGTCCTGCAGCAGGTCGGTGAGCCCACGGCCCCGAATCTCCTCACGCTGCCACGCGGCCAGGGCCTGGGTCAGCCGGGCGTCGGATCCGGCGCCGTCGCTTATGTCGGTGGCCAGCCCCCGCTCCTCGCACAGCTCCCGGAACGGATACGCGCGCCGTGCCGGCTCCAGCAGGTACGCCGCCACCTCGGTGTCATGGGCCAGGTTCGCTGGCACCTGGCCCAGCGACTTGGCGTCGTGGGCGACCGCGGGCCGGTGTCCGACCGCCGCGACCAGCTCCTCGGGCCGGGCGCAGGGCCCGGTCACGACCTCCTGGGTGGCCTCCGCGTAGGCGCCGAAGTGCCACTGCTGGTCGTCGCCGAACAGCGCGCCCTCGGGTGTCTCGGGGACGCGCACCGCGATCGCCACCTCGGCGTTGTTGTCGATGCGGTCGAGGTCCTTGAGCGTCCCCTGACGCAGCCGGGTCGGCAGCGCCTGCTCTGCGACCGGGGCCGGGGCGGCGGCGTCGGCCGACCCCAGCGCCTCTTCGAGCCGCCGCAGCGGCTCGCGCAGCTCGTACTCGCGAAACACTTCTCTGAGCCGCGAGCGGTCAGGAGGCTCGGAGACGAACTCCCCGATGTCGAGCTCCAGCGGCAGATCGCGCTTGGCGGTGGCCAGCTGCTTGGAGACCCGGGCGTCCTCGGCGTGGTTGGTCAAGTTCTCCTTGCGCTTGGCGCCGCTGATCTGATCGATGTTGTCGAGCACCTGCTCCAGCGAGCCGAACCGCTGCAGCAGGTCGGCGGCGGTCTTGTCGCCGATCCCCGGGACCCCGGGGATGTTGTCGCTGGTGTCGCCCTTGAGACCGATGAAGTCCGGGACCAGCTCAGGCGGGATCCCGTAGCGATCGATCACGCCCTCGCGGTCGTAGACGCGCGTGTCGGTGATCCCGCGAGAGGTGGTCATGATCTTGACGTTGCCGTCGACCAGCTGGTAGGCGTCGCGGTCCCCGGTGACCACCATCACCTCGACGGGCGGATCGGCGGCCTTGGAGCGTTCGGCGATCGAGGCGATCACGTCATCGGCCTCGTAGCCGTCGACCCGCAGGTTGCGATAGCCGAACGCGTCGACCAGCGGCTCCAGCGCCGGCCACTGCTCCTTGAGCAGGTCGGGACGGCTGGAGCGCTGGGCCTTGTACTCGGAGTAGACCTCCTTGCGGCCGGAGGAGCCAGC
Organism: Solirubrobacteraceae bacterium; assembly: GCA_036502145.1. Taxonomy (GTDB): domain Bacteria; phylum Actinomycetota; class Thermoleophilia; order Solirubrobacterales; family Solirubrobacteraceae; genus Palsa-465. Next base: position 16,229 of record DASXZB010000128.1, read on the forward strand.
GTCCCATACGACCACGGTGGCGTTGGGCCCGTAGTCGGTGAGGATCTTGACCAGCATCGATGCGAAGCCGAAGATCGCGTTGGTGGGGACGCCGGTGGAGGTGGCGATCGACTCCGGCAGCGCGAAGAAGGCGCGGTAGGCGAGGCTGTTGCCGTCGATCAAGAAGAGCTGTTCGGGCATCAGCTCTGAGGCTATCTCGCGGGTCGGTGGGTTCGGCGTCTGGGCACGGGTTTTCGCTGTTGCTCGCGGGCGCGGGCGCGGGGCATAAGATGGCGAGCGCGATGGCCCCGACCCCGAGCGCGCAGTACAGCCTCACCCTCCGGGTGGAGATCGATCACCGGCCCGGGATGCTCGGCAAGGTGGCGTCGGCGATCGGCGAGGCCGGCGGGACGATCGGCGCGATCGATCTGGTCCAGGTCGAGGGCGTGCACACGATCCGTGACATCACCGTCGAGACCGGCGACTCCGCCGACTGGCCGCGTCTGACCGACGCGGTCAACGCGGTCTCCGGCGCCCGGGTGCTCGACGCCACCGACCGCACGTTCATGCTCCACGCCGGCGGCAAGATCGAGCTTCACAACAAGAGCCCGCTGAAGACCCGCGACGACCTGTCGATGGCCTACACCCCGGGAGTCGCCCGCGTCTGCCGGGCGATCCAGGACGACCCCGCCAAGGCGTTTCAGTACACCATCAAGCGCAATACGGTGGCGGTGGTGTCCGACGGCACCGCCGTGCTGGGGCTCGGCGACATCGGCCCTCGCGCCGCGATGCCGGTGATGGAGGGAAAGGCGATGCTGTTCAAGGAGTTCGCCGGTGTGGACGCATTCCCGATCTGCCTCGACACGCGCGATCCCGACGAGATCGTGGCGGTGGTCAAGGCCATCGCCCCGGCGTTCGGCGGCATCAACCTGGAGGACATCTCGGCGCCGCGCTGCTTTGAGATCGAGGACCGGCTGAAGGCCGCCCTGGACATTCCCGTGTTCCACGACGACCAGCACGGCACCGCGGTCGTGGTCCTGGCGGCGCTGCTGAACGCGCTGACCCTGACCGGCCAGCGGATCGGCGACATCCGGGTGGTGATCGTCGGGCTGGGCGCCGCCGGGGTGGCGGTGGCGGGGATCCTGTTGAGCGCCGGGGTGCGTCACCTGATCGGGTGTGACTCGCGCGGGGCGGTGCACGTGGAGCGCGCCGACTACGTCGACGGCACCATGGGCTCGGTCAAGCGGGGTCTGGCCGAGCGGACGAATCCCGAACGCCGCAGCGGCTCGGCGGCGGAGGCGATCGAGGGCGCCGACCTGCTGATCGGGCTATCCGGCGCGCGCGTGATCCCGCCGGAGGCACTGGCGAAGATGAACCCGGACCCGATCGTGTTTGCGATGGCCAACCCCAACCCGGAGATCACGCCGGAGGAGGCCGCGCCGTACGCGCGGATCATCGCCACCGGGCGCTCTGACTACCCCAACCAGATCAACAACGTGCTGTGCTTCCCGGGCGTGTTTCGGGGAGCTCTCGACGTACGCGCGCGGGAGATAACCGAGACCATGAAGACTGCGGCGGCCCGGGCGATCGCCGACATCGTCTCGGGCGATGAGCTGCGCGAGGACTACATCATCCCGTCGGTGTTCAACCGTGAGGTCGTCGGCGCGGTGGCCGCGGCGGTGGCCGAGGAGGCGCGCGAGAGCGGCCAGGCGGGCGCGGGGCTGGAGATGGGGTTCGCCACGACCGAGGAGATCCTGCAGGTCCGGTAACGGTTGGTGGCGCGGGTGTGGCCGGGGGGTCACGGAAGTGCGAAAAACTGGCTGGGGAGGGGCTGGGTTGGCTGGCTGGCGCCATGCTGGCGCGGTGGACGGCCTCGAAACGACCGGATCGGCGCCCAACCCGAGCCCCTCCGGCAGGGTTGTCGCCCCGGGCACGGGGGGTGAGCGGGAGGCGACACACCTCGTAAAAGTGCTTGGGTTGGGCGCAGAACTGCGCGTCTTCGGCGCCCGGGATCAGAAGATCGCGATGATCGCCGCTGCACAGCGGGGCCGAATCTCCCGGCGTCAGCTGCACGCCGCCGGCATCTCCGACGGCGTCATCAGCCGGCTCGTGCGCCGCGGCGCCCTCATCCCCCTCCTTCCGGGCGTCTTTGCCGTAGGACACCTGGCGCCGATCGAGTTCGGTCGCGAGACGACAGCGTTGCTGGCCGTCGCGCGTGACGCGGCCCTGAGCCATCACACCGCGGCCAGCCTCTGGGGGCTGCGGCCAGCCGGCTCCGACGACGGGGTGGTGCACGTCCTGGTTCGCGGCGGCTCGGCCTCGTGCCCAGATGGCATCCGTCTGCATCGCACGCGCGTCCTCGAGCGCCAGGACATCCGGATCCGATATGGCCTGCCCGTCACTTCCCCAGCCCGAACCCTCGTGGATCTGGCTGGCGGGTTCACTGATCGCCAGCTCGAGTTCGCGTTTGACCAGGTGATCACGCTGCGGATCGTCCGACAGGCCGAGATCGTGGAGGCGGTGAGCCGCATGCCCAGCCGGCCGGGCCGCGCGAAGCTGCTGAAGCTGGCCGCCGGCGAGCGCGGCGCGCCCACGCTGACGCGATCGGAGGCCGAGGAGCGGTTCCTGGCGCTGATCCGCAGCGCGGAGCTGCCGGAGCCCGAGGTCAACGCCAGGATCCACGGCTATGAGGTCGACTTCCTGTGGCGAGAGCAGCGGCTGGTGGTCGAGATCGACGGCTACCGGTACCACTCCACCCGCCGGGCCTTCGAGCACGACCGGCGCAAGGACGCGACCCTGCACGCCGCCGGGCTGGGGACGATGCGGATCACCTGGCGCCAGCTCGAGGCTGAGCCGTTCGCGGTCATCGCGCGCCTGGTGGCGACAATGCGCTGAACGCGCGGCTACTCGGAGTCCGGGGGCGGCTCCCCGGCCCCCTGAAGCGCGAACTACTCGGAGTCCGGGGGCGGCTCGCCGGCCGCCGGCACCAGCGGCTGCTCGGCATCCGCGGGCGGCTTGGACCGCCGCGGGATCGGGCCCTCCAGCTTCCACATCGAGCCCGGCCGCGACGGCAGCAGGAGCACGATCACCAGGCCGACGGCGCTCAGGATCAGGCCAAACGTCAGACCGACACGCTCGGCGTAGCCCTTGCGGTCGGCGACCCACGCCGCCGCTGCCGCCGACAGCAGCCAGATGAACAGCAGATACAGGGCCTTGGACCCGATGGTGGCGGCCAGGATCGTCATCTCAGGTCCACCGCAGCCAGGATCGTCATCTCAGGTCCACCATCAGGCCCCCAGATACGCCCGCTGGACTTCAGGATCGTCGCGCAGCTCGGTCGAGGCGTTGGCGAGCACCACTCGGCCCGTCTCCAGCACGTAGCCGCGCTTTGAGACATCCAGCGCATAGTTGGCGTTCTGCTCCACCAGGAGGATCGCCACGCCCCTGCGGTTGATCTCGGCGATCGTCTCGTAGATCCGCTGGACCAGGATCGGCGCGATCCCCATCGACGGCTCGTCGAGCATCAGCAGCCGCGGGCGGGCCATCAGCGCACGGCCGATGGCCAGCATCTGCTGCTCGCCCCCGGACATCGTGCCGGCCTTCTGCTTCTCGCGCTCGTGCAACCGCGGAAACAGCTCGTACACGCGGCCCAGATCGTCGCCAACGGAAGCCCCGCGTCGGTGGTGGGCGCCGAGATCGAGGTTCTCGCGGACCGTCATGCGGGGAAAGCAGTGGCGGCCCTCGGGTGCCAGGGCGATGCCGTGGGAGACGATCTCGTGGGCCGGCACGCGGGTGATGTCCTGCCCCGCGAACGCGATCCGGCCCTGCTTGGCCGGCGTGAGGCCCGAGATCGACCGCAGCGTGGTCGACTTCCCGGCGCCGTTTGAGCCGATCAGGGTCACGACCTCGCCGTCCTCGACCGTCAGCGAGATCCCCTTCAAGGCTTCGATCGCACCGTAGAAGGTGTGGATCGAGTCGACTTCGAGCAGCGACGCCATCAGCGCCCGCCCCCTCGGCGCTGCGCCGTGCCCTGAATGCCCAGCTCAGCCATCAGTCCTGCTTGCCCAGGTAGGCCTCGATCACCCGTGGGTCCGCTCGGACCTCGGACGCCGGTCCCTCGGCGATCTTCTCGCCGTGGTCGAGCACGGTGACCCGCTCCGAGACGTCCATCACGACCTTCATGTCGTGCTCGATCAGCAGGATCGTCAGGTTGAGGTCGTCGCGCAGCTTGCGCATGAACGCTGTCAGCGTCGCCGACTCCTGCGGGTTCATGCCGGCGGTGGGCTCGTCGAGCAGCAGCAGCTTCGGGTCCGAGGCCAGGGCGCGGGCGATCTCGATCCGCCGCTGGTCGCCGTACGAGAGCTGGGAGGCGAGCAGATCGAAAGAGCGCGGCTGCAGACCGACGTAGGCGAGCAGCTCGCGGGCCCGGCTGCCGGCCTCGCGCTCCTCCTTGCGCACCCAGGGGGGCCGGAAGATCGAGCCGACCAAGCCCGCCTTCATCCGCGCGTGGCGCCCGATCATCACGTTCTCGACGCCGGTCATGGCCCCGAACAGGCGAATGTTCTGAAACGTCCGGGCCACACCGAGGCCGGTGATCACGTCGGGGCGGGCGCGGCTGATGTCGCGACCGCCGAGCAGGATCTGGCCGGCGGTGGGCTTGTAGAGGCCGGTGAGCATGTTGAACAGCGTCGTCTTGCCCGCCCCGTTGGGACCGATCAGCGACACGATCCCGTACTGCGGGATGTCCAGCGAGATGTCGTTTACCGCGACCAGACCGCCGAACTCCTTGGTGACGCGCGCGACGCGCATCACCGCTTCGGTGGGGGGCGCCGGGGTGGCGGTGGCGCTCATCAGGGCGCCGTGCTCTCGACCAGCTGGGCGTCCTCGGCGGCGATCTCCGAGGTCAGCTCCAACCTCCGCCGCCGCTCCGGGATCAAGCCCTGCGGCCTGAGCACCATCACCAACACGAGCAGGAAGCCGAAGATTCCGAACTCGATCGATGTCAGCGGGAAGTTCAGACCGAACTTCTGTGGCAGGCCGTTGAGGACATCCGGGATCAGGTACTGGTTGATGTAGCCCAGCAGCAGACCACCGGTCACCGCCCCCCAGATCGATCCCAGTCCGCCGATGATCACCATCGCCAGCACGAAGATCGAGAAGCCGAACTGGAACTGGCCCGCGTTGACCTCCGTGTAGTACGTGCCCAAGAACGCTCCCGACATGCCGCCGAACATGGCGCCGATCGCGTACGCCGACAGCTTGGTCTTGACCAGCGGGATGCCCATCGACACCGCGGCCACCTCGTCCTCACGCAACGCCACCCAGGCGCGGCCCAGGCGCGAATCGCGCAACCGCAGGTTGACGAACAGGACCAGCATCAGGATCCCGAATATCAACCAGTACCAGGGTCTCAAGTTGAGCAGGTTGAAGACTCCGACGCCCGGGAAGTAGGGCGGGTCGACGGCGCTGATCCCCAGGTTGCCGGCGGTCAGGGTCTGTCCGCCCCAGAGGTGGACGCTCTGGCCGTTGACCGCCACCACCCCGATGATCTCCCCGAACGCCAGGGTCACGATCGCGATGTAGTCGCCGCGCAGCCGCAGCGTGGGCAGGCCGATGATGATGCCCGCGATGGCGCAGATCGCCGCCGCGCAGACCAGGATCAGCAGGAAGTTGAAATGGATCCCGGTCTCCATGGCGGCGACGCCCGAGACGCCGACGTGGAGCTTGGCCTTGAAGAAGAAATCCGAGCCGAACCACCCCAGCGAGTACGCGCCCAGGGCGTAGAAGGCCACGTACCCGAGGTCGAGCAGGCCCGCGAACCCGACCACCACGTTCAGGCCGAGCGACATCACCGCGAAGGCGACGGCGATGATCGTGGCATTCATGAAGCCGCTGTTCTCAGAGAAGAAGAACGGCAGCAGGATGCCGATCACGATCAGCGCCAGGGCCAGCGCCCGCCCGGCCCACGGGGGCAGGCGGCTCTCGAAGGCCTGGCGCGACTGGCGCAGCTGAGCTCGCAGTTCGCTGAACCCGGCCTTCTCGGGGGCGTCAGCCGGGGGCCCGCCGTCGGGCCCGCCGGTTTGCCCGGTCTCGAGCTGCTCGCTCATCCGGCCTCTCGCGTCTCCTCGCCCAGCAGACCCCGTGGGCGCAGGATCATGACCAGGATCAGGTAGCCGAACACCACCGCCTCGGTCCACTGCGGACCCATGCGCGAGTCGGCCAGCGCCTGTACCACCCCGATGATCAGCCCACCCAGGACGGCGCCGCGGACGTTGCCGATGCCGCCCATGACGGCCGCCGTGAAGGCGATCAGCCCGGCCTCGAAGCCCTGGAAGTACCAGATGTTCGTCTGATACAGGGCGTACACCAGGCCGGCCGCGCCAGCCAGCATGCCGCCGAGCAGGAAGGTCAGCGAGATCGTCGCGTTGACGTTGATGCCCATCAGCCGCGCCGCCTCGGGGTCCTGAGCGGTGGCCCGCATCGCCCGCCCGGCCCGAGTCTGGCTGATGAACCAGCCGAGCCCGATCACCAGCGGGATCATCACCAGCAGGGCCAGTAGGTAGCCGCGGACGATCGGGACACCGGAGATCTTGAAAACGGTTTGGCCCTGGTGGATCAGGTCCGGCAGGCCGATCGGCGATCCACCCTGCCACAGCAGCCCCACGTTCTGCAGGATGAACGAGAACCCCACGGCGGTG
>DASXZB010000129.1:0-16299 GCA_036502145.1 Solirubrobacteraceae bacterium
GGTGGGTGGCGCCCCCCACCGACCGCTCTCACCCTTAGGTTCAGCTCTCCCACGGAGCTCCGGTGCCGTACATCAGCGACCGCCGGGGCGATGTCGTCGTAGTCCTATCTACGCGGCTCAGCGCGCCGCCACGCAGGAGAGGGACCACCGCTCCCTACTGGCGCTGTACGGAGAGGACCACCGGTCGCTACTGGCGCTGTACGGAGAGGACCACCGGTCCCTACTGGCGCTGGCGCGCATTTACCAGCTCGTCAGGCGTGTTGGGCCGCGGAGCCGCGTTGGTGTGTTCGGAGTGCGGCAGTGGGTCGCCCAGCGATTCCGCCTCCTGCTGGCTGCCGGCGCCGGCGGCGTAGCCCCACATCGCGTAGACGACCGTACCCACGATGGCGATGACGGCCAGCGGCACCAGGATGATCGTGAAGATGCCGCCGCTGAGCACACCCCCGATGCCCACGAAGATCGCGATGAGTATGCCGAACAGACCGAGCCACATACGTGTAGCGGTACCCCAGCGATCCCGAAGCTAACACCGCTGGCGAGGGCGTCCGCGTCAGCCCGGTGAGGCCCCGATCAGACCCGGGACGTGGGCGATGGACCCGCTCCGTCGGTGAGCGTCAGCACCGGCAGGATCCCGGTCAGCCGCAGCAGCCGGTGGGGCTGGGAAGCTCGCCTCAGCGAGACCGCGAACGACTGCTGGCGCAGCTCGAAGCGCTTGCGGGCGCCCATGATCGTTCCCAGGGCGCACGCGTCCATGAAGGTGACCCGGGACAGATCCAGCTCGACGTCGCGGCCGGCCACCAGCTCCCGTAGCAGACTGGCGTTGAGCCGCGGCGAGGTGGCGATGTCGAGCTCGCCGCTGATCTCGACACGGACGGCCCCGGTCGCGAGCTTGACCGTCCGGATCGAGAAGGGCAAGCCGTTCTGGGTCTGGCTCGGCGGTCTCGAGGTGGACTCGGTCATAAGCCTCCTGGCGGCAGGCTAGTTCACGCCCCGGTGCCCGCGGCATAGCTGCGAGCCCGATGTTGAAAACAAACTCGCTCTCGATCACAACCCCCGCTGCGCGCGACTTAAATCGCGCGGGCCCCGGGTCAAGCTCGTGGCCAGTAGGCGTCCGGCGCGGTCTAACGCTCGCGGGCGGCGACCGCGCGCTTGAGCTCGGCCTTGCCCATCTTCGAGCGCCCCTTGATGTCGAGCTTGCGCGCCTTGGCCTCGAGCTCCTTGCGCGTCGGCGAGTCACCGCGGCGGACCGCGGCGGCCTCCTTGCCGAGCGCTTTCTGCGTGTCGGACGAGAGGGACTTGAGGGTCTGCTTCTGCTTCGCCCCGGACTGTGCCGCCTTGACGTTGCGGCGAGCCGCGCGCCGCTGCTTCTCGGTTGCCATACCAGCTCGCTACCCCTGGGCGACGGCGATCACACCTGGTCTGTCGCTCAGCGACCCCGTTTACGGGCCAGGCCGCCGGGTAGCCCGCCGATCATGGACGACGAGTCAGCGCCCGACGAGCAGCGACCCGGCGAGACGGGCGAGGCCCCCGAGGATCAGCCCAAGGAGCCGGGGGCCGAAGGCGGCTCGCAGAGCCCGGCCGCCGACAAGCTGCCCGCCGCTCCCGCCGACGACGACTCCGACGTCGGCGATACCGACCAGCACTCGTCGGCCTAAGCACACTAAGCTCCGGCTGCCGAGTGGCGGGGGCCGAATTCCAAGCTAAAGGGGGGAATCGGTTTGGATCACTCGTTCGGCTCCGGCCGGCCGTTCGCGATTGGCGTCGAAGAGGAGTTGTTCCTGGTCGATCCGGTGACCGGCCAACAGGTCAACTCGGCCGCCGCCGTCGTCGATCGCCTGCCGTCCAACATTCTCGAGGGGGAGATCACGCCCGAGCTCCACGCCTGTCAGGTGGAGCTGATCAGCGCACCCTTTGCCTACGCCATCGATGCGGTGCAGGCCTTGGGCAAGATGCGGAGAACCGTGCTGGAGACAGGCGCGGGCCTGCTGGCAGCGGGAACGCATCCCTCCGCGCTCGAAGGGGAGGCCGAGATCACCGACAAGGAGCGCTACGAGCGCATCCGCGATCTCCTCGGTGACGCCGCCGTCACTCCCGTCGCCGGGTTGCACATACACGTCGGGATGCCCGACCCCGAGGCCGCGATCCGGGTCTTCAACGGCCTCCGGCGCCACCTCCCGCTGCTGCAGGCACTGGGGGCCAACTCGCCGTTTCGCCACGGTCGCGACACCGGCCTGGCGTCGGCCCGCGAGGTGACGATCCGCGCCTGGCCGCGCTCCGGCGTACCGCGCGCGATGCGCGACTTCGCCGACTTCACTGCCATGGCCGAGCTGCTGGTCCGGGCCGCCGGCGTCCCCGACTACACCTGGTTCTGGTGGAAGCTGCGACCGCACCCCCGTCTGGGGACGGTCGAGGTCCGGGGAATCGATGTGCAGACGACCCATGAGGAGACGGCTGCCGTGGCGGCGCTCGTCCACTGCCTGTGCCGCCACGAACTGGAGTCCGGAGACCGGACGCCGGATCCCCCGGCCGAGGTTGTCGAGGAGGGGATGTTCCGGGCGGCGAGATTCGGCGTCCGTGCCGAGCTCCCCGATCACGAGGGGCGGTCGCGACCCGTGCCCCAGCTGCTGGCGGACGTGCTGGAGGCAGTACGCGGTCATGCCGCCGAGCTCAACTGCGCCGAGCAGCTCGCGCTCCTGCCCGGGCTGGTGGTGCGCGGCGGAGGCGCCGGCCGCCAGCGCCGTTTCTACGAGATCGCGGGGATGAACGCGCTGCTGCGTGACCTGACGCGGGTCACAGCGGACGGCCAGGAGCTGGACCCCCGGCCGCCGCTTGCGTGATCGTGATCGTGATCGGTGCAGCTAAGGGGCGACCTTGGGCTCGATCATCTCCCTGACCCGCGCTGCCGCCCTTGCCAGCAGCCGCGAGACTTGCATCTGCGAGCAGCCCAGGCGCTGTGCGATCTCGGTCTGCTTGAGATCGTCCTGGAGCCGCAGCCGGAGCGCCTCTCGCTCCAGGAACGGAAGCCGCTTCAGCGCCGCGGCCAGCGAAGTGCTGGTCTCGACGAGGCCGATCCGGTCGTCCTCGGTGCCGATGCTGCTGCCCAGCGACTCGGGCTCGGAGTCAACAGTGTTGTTGTTGGACGGGGCGTCCAGCGATACCGAGTAGTGCGCCCGGCCCGCGTCGAGGCCGGTGAGCACGTCTTCGGTCGGTATCTCGAGGTACTGGGCAATCTCCTCCACGCGCGGCGCTCGGCCCGTGCGAGCGGAGATCTGGCGCGAGCCCTTGTCGACCCGCAGGGCCAGCTCCTGCGCGCGCCGCGGCACGTGGGCCGACCAGCCGGTGCTGCGGAAGTACCGCTTCAGCTCACCGAGGATGGTCGGGATCGCAAACGAGGGAAAGCCCACCCCGCGGCGCGGGTCGAAGCGATCGACGGCCCCGAGCAGCCCGATGCTCGCGACCTGCAACAGATCTTCGAATGGTTCGTAGGGGTTGGTGTAGCGCGCGGCCAGCTTTCGAGCCAGCGGCAAGAACCGCGCCACCAGCTCGTCGCGGGCGCCGCTGTCGCCATCGCGCCGAACGCGCTCGAACAGCTCGTCGTTGTCGACGTTCTGAAGGTCGTTGGGCGCCGTGCCCGTGCCTTCAACTGCAGTCGTGTAGCCCTTCATCGATCTCCTTTCGAGGTCCCGCTGAAGCGATAGCTCGTCAGACGACCGGACTGCGGCCCACTGCCCTGTACCACTGTTTTCTAGGCGCCTGCCCCGCTCTTAAATCGTGGCGGGCGCCTCGAGTTAAGTCTCCGAATCGGCCAAGACCTAGACAGTCCCCCGGTTGCAAAGCAACTTCGCTGTCAGCGCACGTACCTGAGAAACAGCTGCCCCGCGAGCTCGAGCGCCCACTCCAAGCGCAGCGGAACCGGACGCAGCAACGCGGGCCCGGCGGTGATCCCCAGCTCGGCCCCGCCGACCAGCGTCGGGGCCAGGGTCAGAAACAGTTCGTCGACCACGTCCTCGGCCAGCATCGCATTGAATATGACCGGTCCGCCCTCGCACAGCAGTGAGCGGACGCCGTGCTCCTGCCGCAGCGATTGCAGCGCTCCGGCAAGCGCTCCATCGCCGGCGGCGAGCTCGTGCACGGTCACCTCGGCGGCACAGGCGGGGACGGGCGTGCCCGGCGGGGCGTAGAGCACTACGCGCGATGACGGATCGGCGAACAGCGGGATCTCGAACGGGACCTGGCCGCTGCGGCTGATGATCACGGCCAGCGGCTGGGCCGGCCTCCCCTCGTCCCGGCGGATCCTGATCATCGCCTCTGACCGCACCAGCACCCCGTAGCGCTCCACCCGGAGCGTCCCGGTCCCGGCCAAGATCGCGTCCGCCTGAGTGCGCAGCAGATGGAACACGGCGCGATCGGCTTCTCCGCCCAGGCCCGCGGTACGGCCGGCCGCCGTCGCCTTCCCGTCCGCGCTGGAGACGAAGTTGCAGACCACATAGGGGCGTTGGGGGAGCGCCCGGTTGCCCAGCCGCAGGCCCGTGTAGAGGCTCTCCGGCGAGGCCGCCTCGCCGGGTGGGATCGCTCGGCGTAGCTCCATCAGGCCGGGAAGGGTAACCGGGGTAGGTTGTGGACATGCCCAGCGCAACCAAGATCTTCACCGAGCTCACCGGCCGCCTCGACTACCCGATGCTCGTGGTCACCGCAGCCGCGAGCGACGAGCTTGCCGGCTGCCTGGTGGGGTTCTCGACCCAGTGCAGCATCGACCCGGCGCGGTTTCTGGTCTGTATCTCGGACAAGAACCGCACGTTTGAGCTCGCCCAGCGAAGCGACGCCCTGGCCGTCCACTTCCTCGGTGCCGACGCCGCCGATCTGGCGCGGCTGTTCGGCGGCCAGACCGGCGACGAGCTCGACAAGTTCAGCCGCTGCCGCTGGCACGCCGGGCCGCACGGGCTGCCGATCATCGATCGCTGCGATCGCTGGTTCGCCGGCCGGATCCTCGATCGCCGCGAGCTCGGCGACCACTGGGGATACCTGCTGGAGCCGTTTGCAGCGCAAGACGCCGGCGGCGGCGACAACCTCGCCTTCAGCCAGGTCAAGCAGCTGACGCCGGGCCACGAGGCCTAGCGGCCCGGGTCGAAACTGGATGCCAGTCGAGCGGCCCCCCTGGGGACCTTGCTCGATTTTCTGCGATACGCGCACAAAATCGGGACGGCTCACACCCGGCGCGCCCGCTCCACCCGGCCCGGATTGCGTTCGCGCCGCGTCGGGTAAGGCCTAGGTAACCGACCGATCCAGGAAAAGGAGCATCAGATGGCACAGACCAAGGCAGATCGTTCGGCTGCAGCCAAGAAGGCCGCCGCCACACGCGAACGCAACCGCACGCAGGCGCGCTCCGCCGAGGCCGGCAAGAAGGCGGCCGGAACGCGTCAGCGCCGCGCCGCCGGGGCCTCCGCCGGTCAGGCCAAGAAGGCCGCCAAGGGCGCCGCAAGCGGTGCGGCGAGCGGCGCCGCGTCGTCGGCTCGGTTCGCCGGCGAGGCCGTCAAGCAGGCCGGCAAGGTGGCCGCCTCGACCGTTGGCGCGGCCAAGAAGCGCGGGCAGCGCAAGTCGGCCTAGTCGTCGCGGGGCGCCGGATCGCCGGGGCCGGCAGCGCGCCGGCCGGCGCCCCAATGAGTCAGTCTGGCGGCAGCGGTCAGCTCACCGCCGCCAGCCCGAACACGCGGACCGAGATCGCGGTCATGGTCAGCTGACCGCCGCCCGCGCGAAGACGCGGACCGAGATCGCGGTCATGGCGGCGGCGAACACTGCCACCACGGCCAGGCTCAGCCAGGCCTCAACGGTCACGTTGGCCATGCCCCAGATGTCGTGAAGGCCCTTGCCTGACGGGTCCACCGTCGCATAGCGCAACAGGGCGAGCGCGTGCGTCAGCGGGAGTGCCTTGGCGAGCGCGGTCAGCGCACCGGGCATCGCGGCGATTGGGAACAGAGCGCCGGAGAGGAAGAACGGAAGGATGGCCACTGCCGGGACCGCTCCCACGAACTCCTCCGGGGTGGGGATCAAGCTCGCCAGCGTCTCCGCCAGCGCGTACATGAAGACCGTGAACAGCAACCCCGCGGCTACGAACCACCCCAGGCCGGTGGCGGTTATGTCAAACGAGGCGCCTCGGACGGCGGCCAGTCCCATCAGCACCAGCACCTGCAGCGCCGCCAGCATCAGCGCCACCGCGAGGTTGCCGAGCACCAGATAGAACCGCGGGATCGGCGCCGCCAGCAGCTCGCGCTGGGCTCCGCTGTGGCGCTCGACGATCACGCTCAGGCCGGCGAAGATGCAGGACAGGGGCACCACCAGTCCCACCGTGCCGACGCTGATGAACGACTGGTAGTTGATGTTCGTGCGCAAGCCGCCGGTCGCCACCTCCAGCGCCGGGGCAACGATCATCGCCAGCATTGCCGGACCCAGCAGCGGCACCAGGATCTGGCGAGGGTTGCTGGCGGTCAAGGCAGCCCGGCGACGCGCCAGCGCGGCCAGCGCCCCCAGGGGGCGCGCCCGCCGAGGTCGCGGGACGGGGACGGGGAGTGTTTCGGCAATCGTGCTCATGTCAGGTCCTTTGCTTGTCTGTTGTCGGCCGGCTCAGGCAGCCGACTCGAGTTGGGCGCCGGTCAGGCGCAGATAGACGTCGTCGAGAGTGGGGGCGCGCGAAGCCAGCTCCGAGGTCCGCACACGCTCATCCTCGAGCGCGGCCATCGCCTCGGAGGCCCCGCGTTCGTGCAACGGCACCGTGACCCGCGCGCCGACGGCGAAGGCGTCGTCACCGGCCAGGCCACGGGCTCGGAGACCCGCCAGGGCGGCCTCCGCATTGCCGTGCACGCGGAACTCGAGAATTTCGTGACCCAGCGCGCTCAACAGCGCGGCCGGACGGTCCAGTGCGACGACCGTCCCTTCGTGGACGATCGCCACCCGGTCGCACAGCCGCTCGGCCTCCTCGAGGTAGTGCGTCGTGATCAGGATCGTCACCTCCTCACGTGAGCGCAGGCTGGCGATCATCTCCAGCAGTTCGCGCCGAATCCGGGGATCGAGGCCCACGGTGGGCTCGTCCATGAACAGGACCCTGGGTTCGGAGACCAACGCGCGGGCGATCTCGAGCCGGCGGCGCTGGCCCCCGCTGTAGCTGCGAACCTGGCGGTCGACCAGTGGCCTCAGGTCGAGCGACCGGATCAACTCGTCGATCCGGTTCGCCGACCGGGAGGGATCAGACCCCCACAGGCGTGCGTGGAGCTCAAGGTTGGCGCGGCCACTGAGTCCGGCGTCCACCACCGGCTCTTGGAACACGACGCTGCTCACGGCGCGGGCCTGGAGCGGCTGGCGAGCGACGTCATAGCCGGCCACCCGGGCCACCCCCGAGGTCGGCACCACGGCAGTCGTCAGCATCCCGACGGTGGTCGACTTGCCGGCGCCGTTGGGCCCCAACAGCCCGAACACCTCACCGGGGCTGACTACAAAGTCGACCCCCTTGACCGCTTGCACTCCGCCGGGATAGATCTTGCGCAAAGCGTGCGCTTCAATGGCTTGCATCTGGGGCCTCGTTCCTTGATCGGTTTCACGCTGGGGACGGGCGCGGCTCGTTCGCTGGGTTCCGCCCGTCCGGTGTTGGGTCCATGCCCAGGACGAGTGGGTCACGTTCGGTGGGTCCGCGGCGTCATCGGTATGACGGACTCCGACTCGAGGATGTGACCGATGAACTCAGAGCAATGGCTGGTCGACCAGTTCGAACAGAGCCGAGCCCACCTGCGCTCGGTGGCCTACCGGATGCTGGGATCGACCGCGGAGGCCGAGGACGCCGTTCAGGAGGCCTGGTTGCGCGTCGCCCGGGCCAACGGTGAGGACGTCGAGAACATGAGCGGGTGGCTGACCACGATCGTCAGCCGGATCTGCCTCGACATGCTGCGCGCCCGCCGAGCACGCCGCGAGGAACTCGTTGACGGATGGCTCCCGGAGCCGATCATCTCGGTCGACGACGCCCTGGATCCCGAGCAGGAGGCGCTCACCGCCGATTCGGTTGGGCTCGCCCTGCTGGTGGTGCTGGAGGCCCTGTCCCCGCCCGAGCGACTGGCCTTCGTCCTGCACGACATGTTCGGCGTGCCGTTCGAGGAGATCGCGCCGATCGCGGAGCGAAACGTCACCGCCACTCGCCAGCTGGCCAGTCGCGCCCGGCGCCGCGTTCGCGGTGCTGTCCCGGAATCAACCGCCCGCAACCTGGCCAACGAGCGCCGCGTCGTCGATGCGTTCCTGGCGGCGTCCCGGGAGGGAGACTTCGACGCTCTGGTCTCGGTGCTCGACCCCGAGGTGGTCCTGCGCTCCGACCACGGCCCCCAGCGGGCACCCGGCCGGCTCATGGCCCAGGGCTCGGCCGGCGTCGCCGAGGTGATACTGAAACGGGGCGCGCCGTTCGCGCCGCTGGCGCGCCACGCAGTCGTCGAGGGGCAGCCTTCGGCGACTGTGGTCGTGGACGGGCAGCTCATCTCGCTGGTCCGCTTCACGATCAACGCTGCCGGTCGGGTGGCCGCGATCGATCTTGTACTGGACCCCCAGACGCTGCGACGGCTGCGGGTCTGAGGGGCCCTCGGGCAAGGTTTCCCCGCCTCCACAGCGGGCAGTACTCACCTATTCCTACTGACGAGGAGGCGCCTGTATGCCCGTAGACAGGCCATTGAACGAACGCGACACGAGGCTGGTGCAGTGGCTGGGCGAGGCCCACGCCAAAGAGGCCGAGCTCGAGGCCGACCTGGCGGCGCACATCGCGCTGACCGAGAAGACCTCGTACAAGAAGCGGCTGCAGCAGCACCTGAAGGAGACCCGCGAGCACAAGCGCTCGGTGGCCCGGCGGATCAAGGCGCTGGGTGGCCAAGCCGACGGAGGACCCGGCGTTCCCGGCGTGCCGGCGGCAATCGGCGAGATGGCGGGAAAGACTGTCGCCGCGGTCAAGGGCCAGATGGGAGCCGCGCGAGCGATGATGACCCCGCAGGCCGAAACCCATCTCAGAAACGCCCAGGAGGAGCTCCGCGAGGAGCACGTCGAGATCGCGCTCTACACCCGCATCGAGACGTTTGCCAACGAAGTCGGAGACCGCGAGACCGCGAAACTCGCCAAGAGCATCCGGACCGACGAGGAGCGCATGGCCAAGTACCTGACCGCGGAGCTTCCGCGGCTGGTGAAGGCCCTGGTCAGGGCCGAGGTCCCGAGCGACCAGCGGGCTCGGCCGCGGCGCTCGGGACGGCGCTCGACATCGTCGCGCACCCGGTCGCGGAGCACGAGCTCCGGCCGGCGCGCCAGGAGCTCAGGCCGCAGCTCCAGCACCCGCAGCTCGGGCTCGGCGCGCCGCCCCGGAAGCTAATACGCGCCGGCGGCCGAGGAGCTCGAGCTCGAGCTCGCCGGTGCCGCCGGAGCACTGCTGGCCGCCTTGGTGGTCACCGCATCCCAGGTGCCGACGTCCTTGAAGCCTTGGCCGTTGGCCATCCCCGGAGCGCTGTCCTGGGCGAACGTGTACAGGGGCTCGCCCTTGTAGGTGACCTGCTCGACGCCGCCCGAGCGCTTGATGACGCCCAGCGACGGGACGCCTCCGCTCGGCATCGCGCCGCCGGAGGCGACGAGCGGGTGCCAGAGCTTGAGGCAGCCGGTGTTGGTGCAGATGAACTTGCCGGCGTGTTCGCCGCTGAGGCGATACAGGGTCATCCCCTTGGCGTCGACGAGGACCGTGCCGAGCTTTGAGTTGCTGGCGGTCTTCACGACGACGGCCGACGAGCTCGCCGCGGACTGGCTCGAGCCGCCGGCGGAGTTGGCGGCCGAGCTGGTGGTGCTGGAGCTGCTGCCGCACGCCGCCAGCAGCGCCGCCGAGGCCAGCGCCGGGAGCACGAACTTCGATGTACTGCGCATAAGGGACTCCTGTTCTAGTCTGAGGCCGCCCACTTGGGCAGCTACTGCTTCAGACGTCAGTCCGCGGGTTTCCTTCCCATGACGCCGCCCTCGGACTCGGTCAACGCACATTGCAGCAGCAGTGCGTGGACAAAGGCTTGGGGCAGGTTGCCGCGCATCTGGCGCTGCAGCACGTCGTACTCCTCGGAGATCAGCCCGGCCGGTCCGCAGGCGGTGCGGGTGCGCTCAAACCAGCGAGCGGCACGGACCCGATCGCCCTGCTGGGCCCAGGCCAGCGACATCAGGAACCCGCACATCACAAACGCCCCCTCGGCTTCGCCCAGCGGTCGCTCGTCGGGCCGGTAGCGATAGCAGTAGCCGTCGTCGGTCAACTCGCGCTCCACCGCGTGCAGCGTGGCGATGGTGCGCGGATCGTCGGCCGCGATACCTCCCCGGATGGCCGGCAGCAGGAGCGCGGCGTCGACGCGTTCGTCGGTCGGAGAACGCTGCCAATGCCCGCCGTGCGCGAGCGCGTGCTCAGCGGTGTCGGCGACGATCGCATCAGCCAGAGCCAGCCACCGTGCTGCCCGCTCAGTCGACTGGTGGGTGGCGATCTGGCGCAAGCCGGCGACGCAGATCAGGCGGCTGTGCGTCCACACATCGGGCTCGAGCTCCCAGATCCCGGCGTCGGGCTCCCGCCAGCGCTGCTCGATCGCCTCGGCCGCCAGCTGGACCGCGCGCCAGCCGTCAGCGTCGAGATGGCCGTGGCCGGCCGCGGCGGCGAACAGCAGCAGGGATTCGCCGAAGGCGTCGAGCTGGAACTGCTTGCGCACCCAGTTGCCGAGGATGTCGCTGCCGCCGGGGTACCCGGGAAGGTCGAGTGAGCGCTGGTCGGGAACCGGATCGCCGGTTGTCGTGTAGGCCGGCATCAGCTTGGCCCCGTCGCTGCGCAATCGCTCTGAGACGAACCGGACGGCGTCGTCCAGCAGCGGCAGTGCTCCCGCCTCGGCCACCGCCTGCCCGGTGAAGCACTGGTCCCGGATCCAGACGTAGCGGTAGTCGAAATTGCGGCCCTCCCGGGCCCGCTCGGGCAGCGACATCGTCGCCGCGGCGACCATCCCGCCGCCGGCGCTGGTCAAGCCCTGCAGCACCGCGTAGGAGTGGCGAGCGTCGCGCCGGCCGTTCGCGCATCGCAGCTCGGGCAGGCGCTCTGACCAGGCCGCCTCGGTACCGCTCCAGGCCTGCTCGGCCTCTGGCGGTGGATCGCCGTCGCGCGCGGCGTCGATCACCAGCACCAGGTCGTGCAAGTCGCCCTCTTCGAGCTCCAGGACCATGGTCAGCGGCTTGGCGCCGGAACCCTCGCCGACCGGCTCGGCATCCGCGGCACCGGTCCACACCATGCGGGCATCGCCCACCTGCCCCGTCCAGCTGCCGTCGTCGCGCCGGTGCAGGCGCTTGACCGTCCGCTCGCCGAACTCGGCTCGCAGGTCGAGACTGACCCGGACCCGGGCGGTCCCCCGCCGGGCCAGGATCCGCCGCAGCACCACCGCTCGGTTTGGCCGTGTCGGGAGCGCCAGGGCCTCCCGGCATTCCACCACTCCGTCGTCGGTGATCCAGCGGCTGCGCCAGATCAAGCCGTGCTCGTAGTAGCCGCCCCACACGAACCGCGACTCCGGGGTGACCGCGTAGGTGCCCTGGCCGCCGATCAGGGTGGCAAAGCAGGCGTCGGAATCCCAGCGCGGAAAGCACATCCAGGCGAAGTCGCCGGACGGGGCGACCAGCACGCCGCGTTCGCCGTCGGCCAGCAGCGCGTACTCGCGCAGCACGTGAGGAGCGCCAACGCTGCTTGCCTGGTCCGGTTCGCTCAAACCCGGAAGTCCTCGGCGTCGGCGCGCTTGAGCTCGATCCCGAGCCCGGGCCGGCCGGCGTCGGGGCGCAGGCATCCGTGGCGCGGCTCGAGCACGCCGTCGAACAGCAGCTGCTCGACCCGGGCGTGGGTGTGGAAGTACTCGCAGTGCTCCAGACGGCCGATGCTGCCCGCCGCGTGCGCGTGGATCTGCGGGGCGCAGTGGGCCGAGAACGGCACCTCGGAGGCGGCGCACAGCGCACCCACCATCTGCAGCCCGGTGATGCCGCAGCAGCGGGTGACGTCGGCTTGGAGCACATCCACCGCCCCGGCATCGAGCATCCGCCGAAAGTACGCCGGCTCGTAGCCATACTCGCCGGCCGCGATCGCCATGCCGGCAGGCCCGCCGTCGCGGATCATCCGCAGTCCCTCCAGATCGTTGGAGGACACCGGCTCCTCCAACCACGTCACCCCCAGCTCCCGGAACTGGCGGGCCTGCTCCAGCGCCTGCTTGCGCGAATAGGCGCCGTTGGCGTCGACGTAGAGCTCCGGTTGCGCTCCGATCGCCTTCCGCGCCGCTTGCGCCCGGCCCACGTCGGCGTCGGGATCGCGCCCCACCTTCATCTTCACGCTCCCGATCCCTTGGGCCACCCATCCCGCCAGCTGCTCGCACAGCTCCAGCTCGCTGTAGGAGGTGAGCCCTCCGGACCCGTAGACCGGCACCGCCTCGTGGACTCGCCCCAGCAGGTCGGCCAGACATACGTCGAGCAGCTTGGCCTTCAGATCCCACAGCGCCACGTCGACCGCCGCGATCGCCGTCGCGCAGATCCCGGGCCAGCCCAGGTTGCGGATCGCGTGCACCATCGCCCACCAGCACCCGGGCACCGCCAGCGCGTCGCGACCCGTTACGGCGTCGGCCAGCGTGCCCTCGATCAGGCCCGCCGCGCCGGCGTCGGAGTAGGTGTAGCCAAGGCCGGTCTGCCCGCCTCCGTCGACCTCGACCAGGACCAGCGTGACCGCGTCCCACTCCAGCGTCCCGTCGGACTCATGACGCTCGGTCGGGACCTTGTAGGCCGCGGCCCGGACGGTCTCGATCGGCGCTGGGCTCACCGGCGCGCCGCCGTCACCCCGGCGCCGACGGCGGCGGCGCCCGCCAGCGCGGCACCGGCAATCAGGGCCCGGTGCGTCACGGCCCACAGCTGAGGGCTGCGGCGCTTGGCCTGGTCGTCGAAGATGCCGTGCGTGGCCGCCTCGTCGGGCACCGGCTCGAACAGATTGTCGGGACGGCCGGGACTGACCGGCATGTCCGGTGCCTGCTGTCCCGAGAAGGCGGTCCGGGCCAGGTAGATGTCGGCCAGCGTGGGGGCGATCTTGCTGCCCAGGATGGCCTCGGTGGCGCTGTAGCCGACCCGCAGTTCGCGGCGATGATGGTGCGCGGCCCAGTAGATGGCTTCGGCGGGAATCTCGGGTTGATAGATCGGGGGGACCGGCATCGGGTGATTGGGCAGCTTCGAGCGACACCAGTTGAATTGGGTCGTGTTGACCCCCGGCAGCTGCACCATCGTGATTCGGACCTTGCTCTTGTCGTGGCGCAGTTCGGTGCGAATCGAGTCGGTGAAGCCGCGGATTGCGAATTTGGCCCCACAGTAGGCGGCCTGCAGGGGGATCGAGCGGTAGGACAGCGCGGATCCCACCTGCACGATCATCCCGCGGTCGCGCGCCGTCATCCGCTTCAGCGCCGCCATGGTGCCGTAGACGGTCCCCAGATACGTGACCTCGGTGGCTCGCTTGAACTCCGCCGGCGCGGTGTCGATCACGCGCGCGAAGATCGTGGCCATGGCGTCGTTGACCCAGGTGTCGATCGGCCCGAAGCTGGCCTCGACCTGCTCGGCGGCCGCCTCCACCTGGTCGGGGTCGGCGACGTCGGTGGGGATGGCCAGCGCCCGGCCGCCCAGTTCGCGGACCTCCTCCTGCGCGTCGTGCAGCCCCTTCTCGCCGCGAGCCAGGAGCCCGACCTGAGCGCCCCGCTTGGCGAACGCGTGCGCGGTCGCCCGCCCCACGCCGCCCGACGCCCCGGTCACGACCACCACCTCTGGATCTCGGTCCTCGCTCACTGCCGGCCTCCTTACGTTCGCTTGCTCTTCAGCAGGTCGGCGCACCGGTCGGCCAGGGCCATGATCACCAGCGCGGGGTTGGCGGCGCCCTCGGTCGGCAGCACGCTGCCGTCGACCACGAACAGATTCGGCACGTCCCACACGCGGTGGTTTGCGTCGACCACGCTGTCCTCGGCGCTGAAACCCATGCGGGCCCCGCCGACCAGGTGCGCGTAGCGGTCGATCGTCAGCGTCTCCTGGGCCCCGGCGTGCTCCCAGATCGTCTCCATCGTCTTGGTCGCGTAGGCGATGTTGCGCTTGTCGTTGTCGCACATCGAATGCGAGAACCTGGCCACCGGCATCCCGTATTGATCGGCCTCGTCGGCCAGCGTCACCCGGTTCTCGGCCTGGGGCAGCAGCTCACAGAGGACGCCGAGCATCGTCCAGTGGTTGTAGTCCCGCATGTACTGGCGCAGCTTGGCGCCCCAGTGCCCTTCGGCCTGCACGTGCTCGGCCCACCCGATCGGCAGCGGCGCGACGGTCTGGATCGAGAAGCCCCGGGCGAAGTCCCGGTCGGCATCGGTCTCGTAGAACTGCTCGCTCGACACCTCCGGCGGGGGCGCCTTGTACATCCTCAGGTCCATCGGAAAGCGCGCCGCGACCTGGGTGGCGCCCTGGACCATCACGTAGCGCCCCAGCTGATCTGACTGGTTGCCGAGCCCGTTGGGAAAGCGCTTCGATGTGGAGTGCAGCAACAGCCGCGGCGTCTCGATCGCGTACCCGCAGACGGCTACCGCGTGGGCCGGCTGAAAGCGCTCATCGCCGTCGGTCATGTAGGTCACTCCGGTGCAGCGGCCGCTGCTCTCATCGACCTCCACGCGCACTGCCATGGAGTCGGCCCGCACCTCGACCCCGTGCTCGATGGCGTCCGGGAGGTGGGTGATCAGCGGGCTGGCCTTGGCATTGACCTTGCACCCCTGCAGGCAGAACCCGCGGTAGATGCAGTGCGGGCGGTTGCCGAAGCGGCCGTTGGTGATCGAGACCGGGCCGACCCGCATCTCGATCCCGCAGTCCTCGGCGCCGCGCCAGGCCACGGCGGCGGCGCCGGAGATGGGGTGGGGCGCGTGCGGGTAGGTGTGCGGATCTCCCCATGGCCAGTCCTGGCCGGCGACGGGAAGCTCGCGCTCGACGCGCTCGAAGTACGGCTTCAGCTCGTCGTAGGAGATCGGCCAGTCGACCGCCACCCCGTCGCGGCTTCGGACCTCGAAGTCCGAGGGGTGAAGCCGGGGCACATAGCCGGCGAAGTGGGTCATCGATCCCCCCACCCCGACGCCGGAGTTGTTCTTGCCCATCTCGACCGGATCGCCGCCGGCGATGATGCGCTTGTCGGTCCAGTAGATCGGCCCGGCGCCCTTCTCGTCGGAGACCCAGTCGCGGTCGGGATCCCAGAACGGGCCCTTCTCGATGATCACCACGCTCCAGCCCGCCCGCGCCAGCCGCTGCGCGAGGGTGATGCCGCCGGCCCCGGCGCCGACCACCACCAGGTCGACGGTCTCGGTGCGGGGGTAGCTCCGCATCCGCCCCAGGTTCTGCAACCCGCGCTTGTGGGGGTCAAGCAGCCACGGCGAATCGTTGTCGGCGGGCATGCGGCTCACGCCCTTGATCAGGCTGCCGGCCAGCTTCATGTCGACGGCGGCGACTCTCTGCGGCCGCTGACGGGATCGCGGTCGAAGGCCTCCCTGCCCTCCCAGGTCTCGCGCTCGGCGTCCTGCAGCTGCGGACTGCCGAAGCGGCTGTACCCGCGAGGGTATGCGGGGCCGCCGAAGCCGATCTCGTTCCAGGTCCAGGGATGCGAGTAGAAGCACGAGAGCGCGACCCGCATCACCAGCGCGAATGCCCGCGTGACGTTCAGCTGCGCCCAGGCCACGCCCTGCAGTTCACCCTCGGCGAAACCGGCCACGATCGCCTGCTGGGTCTCGAGATCGGCGGCGGCGAACGACGCCGCTCCCGAGCGCTCGGCGGCCTGCTCGTCGAGCCCGCGCGCCACCAGCCGCCAGGCCTCGCGGTCGTCGGGCATGTCATCGAACTGGAAGCCGTCGAGCTCTCCCTTGAAGTACTTCTCGTCGACGAAGTTGATCACCGGCACCTTTGGCTCTGAATCCTGGGCGGTGAGCACGTCGCACAGCGCGCTCAGGGTCGCCGCCTCGCGTTCTGAGAAGAAGCGGATCTCCGGCACGTCGTTGACGCGGCCGAGAACCATCTGGCGGGTCACCGGGTCCCAGTGGTCGGCCTGCTCGAGCACGTCGTAGTCCGGGTAGCGGCCGTGCATCTGTGGGGTGCGCCCCCGCCGCTGGCGCGGCAGGTCGTAGGGGTCGCCGGGTTCGCTCGCCGCCGGGGCCAACCCTCAGCGCTCCCGCTTGACGATCGCCGCCAGCATCGCGATCGCGCCGACCAGGATCAGCG
>DASXZB010000130.1:0-9870 GCA_036502145.1 Solirubrobacteraceae bacterium
GGACCACCACATCGGCGGCTCGGACGCCTCGGGGATCGTGTGGAAGGTGGGCGACGGGGTCACGCGCTGGAAGCCCGGCGACGAGGTCGTGGTCCACTGCAACCAGGCCTCCTACGAGGACCCCGAGGTGCACGGCCTGGACCCGCTGGCCGCCCCCAGCCAGCAGATCTGGGGCTATGAGACCAGCTGGGGCTCGTTCGCCCAGTTCTGCAAGGTCCAGGCCCAGCAGTTGCTGCCCAAGCCCCGCCAGCTCGCCTGGGAGGAGGCCGCCTCCTACGGCCTCACGTACTTCACCGCTTATCGGATGCTGCTTGACCGCTGCCGCCTGCAGGCGGGCCACAAGGTCCTGATCTGGGGCGCCGCCGGCGGTCTGGGCGTGTTCGCCACCCAGCTCTGCGCCCTGTCCGGCGCCGACGCCATCGGCATCGTCTCCAGCGACGACAAGGGCAAGCTGATCGAGCAGCTCGGCGCCGTCGGCTACATCGATCGGTCGGAGTTCTCGGGGATGATGCGCCAGGGCGACGAGACCATCGACGAGGAGCGGGTCCGCTTCAAGGAGTCCCGGCGGTTCTGCCGAGCGGTCGAAGAGGTCCTCGGCGGACCCCCGGACATCGTCTTCGAGCACGTCGGCAAGGCCACGTTCCCCACCTCGGTGCTGTGCGTCAAGCCGTTTGGGAAGGTGGTCATCTGCGGCGCCACCTCCGGCTATCAGCTCGATTTCGACGTTCGCTACCTGTGGATGCGCCAGAAGGAGATCCTGGGCTCGCACTTCGCCAACGCCTGGGAGGCCAACAAGGCCAACGAGCTGATCGAGACCTCCAAGGTGCGCCCGGTTCTGTGGCAGACGATGGGCTTCGACGGCGTCGCCGAGGCCCACCAGCTGCTGCGCGACAACAAGCATCTGGGCAAGATCGCGATCCTGGTCGGCGCCACCGAGGAGGGCCAGGGCAAGCGCGCCGAAGGGCCCGGCGCCATCCGCGCCGAGGTGGGTGCGTAGTGGGCCCCGCCGAAAACTTGCACCGGACCGGCGGAGCCCGCTAGCGATGCCCGATCTGGTCTGGGTTCAGTGGTACGCCACGGTTCTGCGTCAGGAGTCGTTTGCCGCCGAGGTGGCCCGCGTCGCTCCGCTGTCTCTGCGCTACGGCGCCACCCAGTATCAGGTCCACGTCTCCGAGGATGACCGCTACCGAATCACGCAGATGTCGTGGTTCGAGCGCAAGTCCGACTGGTACCGCTACTGGGACGGTCCGGAGATGATCGAGTTCCGGGCCCGCAACTCGGGCCGCTACCAGATTCCGATCACCTACGTGTGGGCCACCGAGATCGCCTCCGGCGCGCTGGGACCAGAGGTCGAGCGGCCCGAGCCCGAGCCGACGCCCTCCCGGCCCGAGTCGCCCAGCGTCGCCTAGAAATTGACGTGAACGGTCCCCGACTGGGTGGCGGTCGCGGCCGTGGTGTGATTGCCCGCGATGTCAGTGGCCTCCGTCGAAGGGCTCCAGGTCATGGCCGACCGGATCGGGTTTGTCGCGGGGGTCGTGCTCGCTGTGCCCAGAACGACGGTGATGCTCACCCCATTGCTGGTCATCGTCGACGGCACGGCTGAGCCGGCGACTCCGAAGGTCACGAAGGTGCCGGCGTGGAGGTAGTTGGAGCTGTTGAGGTAGATCGTGCCCACGGGGATCTGATCCAGGTTGGTGGGCGTCGAGTCGGAGGTGTAGACCTGTAGATAGTCGGTCGAGCTCCCGCCGCCGTCCACCAGCGCGACCGCGACGGGAGTGGTCGCGCCGGTCCAGCCGGCCAGGATGGAGTACGGATCCATCGTGCCCGAGTAGGTGAGCGTGAACGTATCGCCCTTCTCGAGCCGGCCCACGGTCCCGCCGCTCACGTTGGTGCTCTGCACATCAACCGCGGTCGGAGGTGTGTTATCGACGATGGTGGTGAAGCTCTGGGTCCCTGAGTTGGCGGCATGGTCGGTCGAGGTGATCGTGTAGCTCTGGCTGCCGGCGGTCAGGCCGGACGCCGCGGTGAGGGCGGCGCTGCGGTAGTTGTAGGGGGTTCCACCGGCGGTGTAGGTGCCCGGCGTCAACGGGACCGCGGTGTCGCTGGGGGTGAGCGAGCTGACGTTGGCGGTGACGGTCGCAGTGCCGCTGGCCGGGTTTCCAGCGTCGGTGACGTTGGCGTAGACGTAATAGGTGGCGCCCTGATTGATGTAGCCCGTGAGGTACGCGGTGCTGCGCCCCACCGCCGCCGCGGTGGCCGTCGGAGCGACGAAGTCGGCGGCGGCGGAGAACGCGCTCGAGGCCGTCGTCACCGAGTCCGTGTAGGCCGAGACCGTCCGGCCGAGGGTGAGCGAGCCGGCGGCGACCAGGACGAGGACGCACAACGCGGTCCTGCGGAGAGGTCGGGACATCAGGCTCGCCAGATGCGCCGCAGCAGGGCCGTGCCCAGCACCAGCGCGACCAGGGCCAGGACGATCCGGCGTACCAGAGGATCGCCGACCCAGGCCACGGCTCGGCCCGCGCCGGCGATCCGCAGCTTCAGGGTCTGCACTGAGGCGGCTCGCGCCACCGACCAGCTCTCGGGCGTCGGGTTGGCGTCGCCCCGGGTCAGGAAGTCGATTCGCCGGGCCGAGCCACTGATGGCGACCACTCGGTGAGTGACGAGCTTGCCGTCGAGCCCCGGATCGTCGAACGAGACGATCTGCCCGACGCGAATGCTGGCCGCCGGCTCGGCGTGGGTGATGAGAAGATCGCCGGCGCGAATCGCCGGCCGCATGCTGTCGGAGTGGTCGATCAGGGGCCGGTATCGCACGGCGGTGGCGATCAGCAGCGCCGCCAACAGGCCCAGGGCCAGGCCGCACACCACGCCCGATCCGAGGTCGGCGGCCCGGAGGGTGCGCCCCCACCCCGCCCGGAGCGTCGTGGTGCGTGGCATCGTGGCCGGCAGGAGGGCCATCAGGTGTTGTCTGCCTCGAACGTGAAGGTCTCACTGCCGGTCAGGCCCTGGCCCGCGGCGTTGCTGCCCAAGGTGACCTGGAATTGATAGCCGTGCGTGGTACCAGTCGTCCACGCGGCCGGACTGGCGGCGGTCGGGTCGGCCAGCGCCGTCGATGCGCTCGCCGGCCAGGCCGATAGCGTGCCGTTGTAGATCACCCCGGCCCCTTGTGAGATGTAGTTGGTCGAGTCGGCACTGAACCCGGTGCACGAGCCCGCGGCGGGGGAGCCACTGAACGTACCCCGGGTGACCACGAGGGTCAGGTATTGGTTCAAACCGCTGCCGGCACCGGCGCCGTACAGCTTCACGTTGGCGGACAGGGTGCCGGTATAGGTGACCTTGATGCACCCGGTGGACACGGCGCCCGGTTTGGCGTTGCTGAGAGAGAGGATCGCGGAAGTGCCCGAGTTTGATCCGATCTGGACGGTTCCGGCAGTGAATGCGTTGGACGGGTTGGTGGCCGTCGCGTTGAGGTTCGACCAGGTTGCCGCGCCGGCCAAGACTGCGCACAGCACGAGGACGGCGATCGTCGCGGCCACCTTGACGCCAATGCGGCGAAGGTGCTGAGCGCTCGAGCGCCCAGCGTCAGCCGCCCCGTCCCGGGCAGCCGGCGAGGTCCCGGAGGCTGCGCCGTCCGGGACCTCGTTGGTCGGTGTCCAGCCCACTGTGAGCTTGGAGATTCGTCAGTCGGCGTGTCGAGTGACTAGCTGGTCGATGACCAGTCGTACTCGGCCGTCGTCGACGCACCCTGATAGGCGTTGTCGGCACCGCCTGACCCCGCGTCGGGGAAGTTGACCGAGAACAGGTAACGGTGGGTCGCGCCGGCGGGGAAGGTGCCGAGTGGCGTCGTCGCGCCCATCGCATTGATGGTCCCCGAGTAGACCTGGACGGCAGCCGGGCACGAGGTGGTGCAGTTCGGGTCTCCCTGGTCAGTGATCGTGAGGTTCAGCTTCTTGGAGAGCCCCGGCGATGCCGGAGTGTCTACCGGAGCGGTGTGCGCCAACGTGAACGTACCGGCGGCACTCCCCGTGTTCTTGATGTCGACCGTCCCGGTCGTGGTGTTCCCCGGCACCATGTTGCTGGCAGTGAGAATCGCTGCGTTGGCCTTGGAGTTGGAGTGCGAGATCGTGCCTGCGGTGAACACGTTGCTCGGGTTGGCGCTGGTGGAGTTGAAGTTCGCGCCGGAACCGATGGCCACGGCTGCTGCGACCAGCAGCACCGCCAATCCGAACAGAACTTTACGAGGTGAGGCCTTCCACAAGGCCGAGAATCTGGTCATACAGTCTCCTTTGCCCGGAGAGTGCCCGTGAGCGGCCCCGGCCGGTTTGATTGGTTGCCGCCCTCATCGACAGAAGGTGGTCCGAGCAATAGGGAGTCAGCGACAAGTGGCCAAATCGTTAATCAGTCGACTGATTTCTTGGTGGGATTCAGCAATCTCTCGTCAGATGCCGATCAGCACCTAGATGGCGAGACAGAGCCGACCGGGCATTTCCGACCTCTCCGGCCTGCGCGCGCGGGTGCGCCCGGGGTTTCTGCTGACGTTCAGTGTTGCCGGGCTGCTCGCCGTAGCGGTGATGGCGGTGGCGGTGTCGCGCATCATCGGTGGCTCGATTCGATCCGACCAGCTGAACAGCGCCACCGATTCGGTGCAGCTGCTCGCCGCCGCGAGTCTTGCGACCCACGTGGAGGCGAGCGGCCACCTCAGCGTCGCCCAGATCCACGCCCTGGACCGAGTCACTCTCGCCGCGCGCCGCACCGCGGCCGTGGCCGGGGTCAGCATCTGGAGTCCCCAGGGGCGTGTGGTCTACTCGGTCGACCATCGGCTGATCGCTCGCCAGGTTCCCCGCTCCGGCGAAGTCCTGACCGCGTTCACCGGCCAGACCGTGACCATGGTCAGCGGTCCGGCCTCCGCTCGGCGGATCGACGTGGCGGTTCCGATCTACGGACCTCGTGGCCAGAGGCCGATTGCGGTGGCCGAAGTCCTCCTTCCGTATGCGCCCGTGGCCACGGCGATCTCCACGCGCACCCAGAACATCAACTTCATCCTCATCGGCTTGGCGCTCCTGCTCTATGCACTGCTTTGGCCGCTCCTGCTGCGGGCGTCCAAGGCAGTCCAGATCCAGGCCGACCCGCAGCGAAAGGCATTGATCCGAGAGCTCACCACCGGCATGAAGCGAGACCAGCTTCTGCTCCACTATCAGCCGACCGTCGACCTCGCGGAGGGCCGGGTGGTGGCCGTGGAGGCGCTCCTGCGCTGGCAGCACCCCAAGCGCGGACTGCTCGCGCCCAGCGAGTTTCTGCCGACGGTCACCGACCGCGAGCTCAACTCCCAGCTGGCGCTGTACGTCGTCAAGCTGGCGCTCCGCGACTGCCGGGACTGGCGCGACCGCGGTATCGACGCCGCCGTGAACGTCAATCTGTCGGTCGCCAACGTGCTCGACGAGCGGCTCCCGGATGAGATCGCGAAGATGCTGGCCGCCGGCGGCATCCCGCCCAGCGCGCTGGGGCTCGAGGTGACCGAGTCGGCAATCGTCGCCGACGAGCGCAAGGCCATGACCATGCTCAATGCCCTCGACGGCATGGGGGTGCGGATCGCGATCGACGAGTTCGGAACCGGGTACTCGTCGCTCTCCTGTCTCCGCGACCTGCCGGTCAGCGAGCTGAAGGTCGACCGTGAGTTCATCGTGGGGCTCCGGCTGCGTTCACGGGACAAGGCGATCGTCCGCTTGATCACGGCCCTCGCCCACGGGCTCGAGATCAAGGTGATCGCCCAGGGCGTGGAGGACGAGGAGACGGTCAACGCGCTCGCGGAGCTCGGCGTCGATATGGCCCAGGGTTACTACTTCAGCCGACCGCTGCCGCATGCCGACCTCGTCGCCTGGTTCGAAATGCCGCTCATCGCCGGCCGGGACGGCGCTCCCCCGCCCGCAGCCGGGTCCGTCGAGTCAGCCGTTCCCGCATCGATCTGAAATGAGATGAAGGCGTGCGTCTCCGCCGTGTCCCGTCGGTTGCCGCCGCCTCTCCCCGCAAGCTGCTGATCGCGCTCGGTGGCCTGCTCATCTCGGTCGCGGTCGCGGTCGGCTCCGGCGCGAACTTCAACGCGACGTCGGCCAACCCCGGCAGCCTGATCACCACGGGCACGCTCGTGATCACCGACTCGCTGGCCGGGCATTCGATCCTCGAGCTGACCGCGCTCAAGCCGGGTGCCTCGAGCACCGGCGAGGTCAACATCAAGAATGGGGGCAACGTTCCCGCCACGTTTACGCTGGCTCCCTCCAATCTGGTCAACACGCCGGCCTCGCCTCTCTTCTCGAGCAAGCTGACGTTGCAGCTGCAGGATCAGGGAGATCCCTCGTGCACGGTCTCGTGCCCACCTGCGGTCACCCTCTACTCCGGAACGGTGGGAGCGATGGGGAAGCTTGCGCTGGGCACATTCGCGGCCGGGGCGACGCACCGTTACACGTTCAACGTCACCTTTCCCGACGGCGGGAACGACGGGGCCGACAACGCCTACGGTGGGGCTTCGACGACGGTGGATTACCTGTGGACAGCGACGCAGTAATCGTCGGGCGGCTGCCGGTGGTTCGGCGGGCCGCTGCAGTCGAGGAGACAATCTCCCCGAGGCCGCCGCGCTCTCAGCGGTGGCGCGTCCCGCGGGTAATCGGCAGGATCGTTCTCAACGTGGTCTTCCTGGCGATGATGGCCTGTGTGGCGATCATGCTGGGTCCGGCCGTGGCCGGCTATCAGCGCTACGTGATCCTGACCGGTTCGATGACGGGGACCTACGACCGGGGCTCGATCGTGTACGACAAACCCGTCCCCACGGCCGCCCTGAAGGTCGGAGACCCGATCACCTACTCACCGCCGCCCGGCTTCACCAGTCAGGTCCGGGTCAGCCATCGGATCTATTCGATCCGGCGTGGCCCCAACGGCGAGCGCATCTTCAAGACCAAGGGCGACGCCAACCAGCATCCCGATGCCTGGAGCTTCACGCTCGACCGGCCGACGGCGGAGGAGGTCAAGTTCCACATCCCCGAGGTCGGCTATCTCTTCCTGCTGCTGAGCATCAAGGAATTCCGGATGATCATCATCGGGGTGCCGGTCGTGATCATCGCTCTGATCTTGCTGGCCAAGTTGTGGCGGGAGGGCGGCGAGGCGGTGCGCCGCCAGAAGCTCGCCGAGCTGGGCTGGCGAAAGCTCGTGGACCCCGGCTCCGGTGCGGTGCTGGCGCCGGTGCAGGTCCCGGCCACCGAGCAGGTTCACGCCAGGCTCGATCTCCGCCTTCGCAGAGCGCCCCCTGAGCCGCCCTGCGAGACATCCGCGGGACAACTCGCTGCGCGGCCCCAGCTGGACCTCAGCCGGCCCTTGCGCATCAGACCGCTCAGGCCCGGCGGGGCCATCGGATCAGCGTCCGCGGGGGCCAGCGTCGCGACCCGGCGCCTGCGCGTGCCGCGGATCACGGCCTAGTGTCCCGGGACTTCGGCCCATCCAGTCCCCGGCCCGCGGAGAAACCCGGGGTCAGGGGAGCTTGTGGGCCTGCGCCCGCAGCGCCAGGTCGAGCCAGAAGCGGCCGTCGGGGTCGTCGAGCACGTCGCCGAACAGTTCCCGCAGGCGGCCCAGCCGGTAGCGGGCCGTCTGCGGATGGATCCCGAGCCGCTCGGCGACCTGACCCAGCCGGCCCTGCTCGGCCAGCCAGGCCCGCAGCGTCTCGGTCAGGCGGCTCCGCGAGCGGGGAGAGAGCTCCGCCAGTGGCGCCAGCCGGTCGGCGGTCAGCTCCAGTGCCAGCAGCGGATCGGCGCGCAGCAGCAGCTCGCCGGCCTGCTCGCGCGCCCCGACCAGAATCGGCTCGCCGTCGGCGAGCTCGAGCGCGGCCCTGGCCCGGGCAAAGCTGATCCCGGCCTGGGCCCAGTCGACCGTCGTGCCCAGCCCGGCGCTGGCTCCGACCCCCACCACCGCGCGCTCCAGCAGGCCGCGCTGGCCCGGCCCATCGGGATCCGCGACCAGCGCGCAGGTGAGATCGCCGATCGCCTCGCTGATCGATCCGGCCGGCAGCCGGGAGGCCGCCGTCGCCCGCCGTTCGCCGCTGATCGCCAGCGCCGCCAGCGACCGCGGCAACGTCCAGCCGGCGTCGGTGGCGGCGGCCTCGATCGCATCCGGGTCGGCCGGCGGGTCACGAACCAGCATCCGCACCAGCCGGCGGCGGCGCAGCTCGGCCTCGCTGGCGGCCGCGGACTGCTCCAGTGCGTAGCCCTCGGCCGACTCCGCCGACAGAACGTCGATGTAGGCGAAGATCGACTCGGCCAGCAGGTACAGGATCTCAGGCTCCAGGCCCGCCGCCACCCCGGCAGCCGCGAATCGCCGCCAGGCCACCCGCGCACCGACTCGGTAGGCGCTGAGCAGCGATTCCAGGCTCCGCCCGGCGCGCATCTCGCCTCGGCCCAGCGCGGAGTAGACGTCGGACCGGGCCACCGGTCCGCCGGCCTCGACCTCGTCCAGGAAGTTGCGCAGGGCCTCGTGGACCCCCGCGCGGACGCCGTCGCCGAACGGCCCCTCCAGCGGCCGCGAGTAGGCGGGCACGGTCGCCACGGCCTGCATCATTTCGCCGGCCACATCGGCCAGTACGGGCCGCAGAACGTCGACTATCGCCGACGGAAGCTCATGCCAGGGAGGA
This sequence comes from Solirubrobacteraceae bacterium, assembly GCA_036502145.1. Lineage (GTDB taxonomy): Bacteria > Actinomycetota > Thermoleophilia > Solirubrobacterales > Solirubrobacteraceae > Palsa-465. Next base: position 8,666 of record DASXZB010000130.1, read on the forward strand.
TCGTCCACGCTTCATTGGAGGCGCACAAATTCTTCGGCGCCGATAGTGGGTACTGTAAGAGAAAGTTGAGCGAGCCAGACGTATCCTCTCCTCTCCCGATGACCACCAAGCACAAGATCGTCAACCTCGTCGGCGTCCCGCTGCCGCTGGTTGGGCTGCTGGCCGCGATCGCGCTGCTGTGGGACCGCGCCGTGGGACCGCTGGAACTGGCGCTGCTGGTCGGCTTCTACGTCGTCACCTGTCTCGGCGTGACGCTCGGCTACCACCGGATGTTCACCCACCGCGCATTTGAGTCGTCGCGCGCCTTCCGGGCGATCGTCGCGGTGATGGGCTCGATGGCGGTCGAGGGATCGGTCATCACCTGGGTCGCCGACCACCGCAAGCACCACGCGTTCACCGACCAGGACGGCGATCCCCACTCTCCCCACCTCAGCGGCCCGGGGTTCTGGGGCGGCGTCAAGGGCCTGTGGCATGCCCACGTGGGCTGGCTGTTCGAGACCGTCGGGACCGCCGAGCGCGAGCGCTTCGCGGCCGATCTGGTCAAGGACCGGGTGGTCCGGGCCGTCGACAAGCTGTTCTGGGTCTGGGTGGTACTGGGATTCGCGATCCCGTTCGCGCTCGGCTGGCTGGTCGGCGGCGGGCTCGGAACCGCCCTGACCGCGCTCCTGTGGGGCGGCTTCGTGCGGGTGTTCGTGCTGCACCACGTCACCTGGTCGATCAACTCGGTGTGCCACTTCTTCGGCCGCAAGCGCTTCGACGTCGACGACGAGTCGCGCAACGTGTTCTGGCTGGCGCCGCTGTCGATGGGCGAGGCCTGGCACCACAACCACCACGCCTTCCCCACCTCAGCCTTCCACGGCCTGCGGTTCTGGGAGCGGATCGCCGACCCGACCGGGCTGGTGATCGCCCTGCTCGAGAAGCTGGGGATCGTCTGGAACGTGGTCCGGGTCAGCCCGGACCGCCAGGCGGCCAAGACGCTGCCGACCGGCGAGCGGCGTTCGCCGGTTCCCGAGCGCGCCTAGCGTCGCGCTCGGTTCCCGCGCCCGCCTAGCGCCGCGCTGGTTCCCGAGCGCGCCTAGCGCCGCACCGGCCTCCCCCGGAACCCTCGAGCTCGGCGGGCACACGCCGTCGCCCCGCCCGGTCGGCCGTCGATGCAAACGTCCCAATCGACCTCCACCGGCCGAGCATCGGGACGTTTGCCGCCT
>DASXZB010000131.1:0-41707 GCA_036502145.1 Solirubrobacteraceae bacterium
TATCCGCGCGCTAGCGCTGCCTGGTTGAGCGTCCCCGACACTAGATGGAGGCCCATCCCGACGCCGACCAGCGCGAGCCCGACGCGCCCGTAGGGATAGCCCTTATCGCCGAGCAGGGCGGTCATCACCGCCGGTCCGATCAGCAGCAGGCCGAGCGCGACCGCGGCGGCGAAGGCGACGATCGCGAGGATCGTGACCCGGATCGCGCGATGGAACTCGTCCGCGTTCTCGCGTGCTTCGAGACCCGCGAGGTGGGGGAGGATCGAGGTCTGGATCGCCTGGAACAGCTGCAGCGGCGCGCGGACGATCAGCATCACGTTGAACACGAAGCCGGTCAGGCCGCTGGTCAGGGCCACGCCACCGGCCTTGGCGGCCACGATCAGGACCCCGGCGTTCATCAGCGTCTGCTCGGAGAGCATGATCCCGACCACGGCCACGGCAAAGCCCGCTCCGTGGCGCAGCGAGAGGTCGGCTGACGCCTCCTCGAGCTGGGCGTGGGCGGGGCCCTCCCGGGCGGCGTCGGCGACCGGGACATCGGCCGGCGCCCGCACGCGCAGGCGCGAGAACGCGAACGGCATCACGCACAGCGACGCAAACGGGGCCACCGCCATCCCCAGCCCGACCACGCCCTGCCCAGACCCGATCCCGACCGCCACCGCCAGCGCGAACAGAAACCGCGAGGTCGCCTCCAGGAACACCAGCCCGCCGTAGAGCGCGAAGCGCTGATGGCCGGCCAGCCAGCCGCGGGCGAAGTAGCTGGCCGCGTAGGCCAGCACGCCGATGACCAGGATCCAGTACAGCGCCGCCGAGCCGTCGAACATCCCCTGCTCGATCTGGGGGCGCAGCACCAGCGCGACGATCAGGAAGATCACCGCGAAGCCGAACTGGATCGCCGCCGGGACGCGCAGCGAATGGCCGTGCAGCCCGCGAGCCCGGCGGTCGGCGATCGTGCGCGAGAGCAACTGCTCGATCGGCCGGTAGATCACCGACAGGATCACGAACATGATCGCCCAGCAGAGTGAGATCCGGCTGTAGGAGGCGGGGTCCAGCACGTGGCTGGCCGTGGCCAGGTAGGCGAACGTGAAAATGCCCGTCGAGGCGACCCCGATCGACAGGATCCGCGCGCCCGACGCGAACGAGCTCTGTGGAACCGGTGGCGGCCCGCCGCTGCCGCTGCCGCTACCGCCGCCGTCGTCGGCCGGCGGCTGTTCGCCGGGCGCCACGGTGGTCGCTGAGCTCATCGACTCACTCGAACCAGCAACATCGTCCACGGAAACGGCGTGCGAGTCTGCACCACCTGCCCGTACCCGCCGAGCAGCTTGACAAACGCCCCCCGGCTCCAGTGGTTGAGGTGCCCGGGCGTATTGCCGAGCTCGCGCAGGTAGGCGCCGCGGGCCACGTTGAGCGCTCGCCACAACGGCTCCCGCGGGACCGACACGATCACGAACCGGCTCGCCACTCGCGCCATCTCGGCCAGGACGCGCTGGGGCTCGGACACGTGCTCGAGTACCTCGGTGGCCGCGACGAGGTCAAATTCATCGTCGCCGTACTGCAGCCGCTCGGCCTCCATGGCGCGGAACTCCAGGTTCGGCCGCCCGGCGCGGGCCGACCACTCGGCCTCGAGCTTGGGGTCCTGGAGGTCGACACCAACCACCCGTCCGGAGCCCAGGCGCTGGGCCCACTGGGCGGTAAGGACCCCCTCGCCACAGCCGACGTCGAGCACCGACCCGGGATCGGCGGTCTCGAACAGCTGATCGAGGGTGCGCTCAAAGCCGGACATCAGGCGGCGCACCACCGGGTTGGTGGAGCCGTACTTGTCATACGTGTTGCCGGTCGGGACCTGAGCCCCGACGGCGGGCGCCGAGGTCATACCTCGAGGGCCTCGCGGTCAGCGGCGTCCTGGTCGGGTGTCGCGCCCGGCTCGTAGTGCGAAGGCTCCACGCCGAGCTGGAGCTCGATCCGCCGCACCCGCTCGAAGGTCCGCTGCGAAAGCGTTCGCTGGGCATCGAGCAGGTCGCCGATCACCCCCAGCGATCCGAGCAGCATGGCGGCGTTGAACAGCACCGCTCCGGCGATCAGCGACTGGACGTGGCCCCGGCCCTGGCCCTCGATGAAGTAGACCACGAAGCGGATGAACACGGCCAGCGCGGCCACGCCCATCACCAGGGCGCCGCCCCAGAAGACCTTCAGCGGCTCGTACTGCGAGTAGATGCGAAAGATCGACAGCCCGTTGCGCCGGATGTAGGCGGTCATCGACGGAAACAGGCGCGACTCGCGGGTCTTGGGGTTGGTGCGGACCGGGACGTGGTCGACGGCCACCAGCAGCTTGCCGGCCTGGATGATCGTCTCCAGCGTGTAGGTGAACTTCGAGACCGCCTGCATCTGCAGCGCCGCCTCCCGGTTGTAGGCGCGAAAGCCCGACGTGGTGTCGGGGATCTCGGTGGAGGAGGCCTGGCGCACCACCCAGGAGCCCAGGCGCTGCAGACGGCGTTTGGAGCGCGAGAAATTCTCGTTGACGTCGACCTGACGGTCTCCTATCACCATGTCGGCCTCGCCCCGCAGGATCGGCGCCACCAGCTTGGGGACGTCGCCGCCCTCGTACTGGTTGTCGGCATCGGTGTTGACGATCACGTCGGCGCCCAGCTTCAATCCAGCGTCGAGGCCGGCCTGGAAGGCGGCGGCCAGGCCCTTGTGGTTGGTCAGCCGGACGATGTGATCGACTCCGTTGGCCCGGGCGGCCTCGATCGTCTTGTCCGTGGAGCCGTCATCGATGACCAGCCATTCGACCGTGTCAAAGCCCTCGATCTGTCGCGGCAGGTGGCTGAGCGTGAGCGGGAGCTGGTCCTGCTCGTTGAAACACGGAATCTGGATGATGAGCTTCATGGCCTGCCGGGCGCTTTTGGATTTCCTCGCGCCGCGCTGCCCGAGATCGAGCGCTCCGTGGGCGCGCGCTTACGATCACACGGTAGCGGGATACTCGTAGAAGAACATGGATGCGGCAACGGCAACCAGGGCCGAGCCCCCCAAGCGACTGCCGCTGTCACCGCAGCCTCCGCAGCGCCGCCGGCGGCTGCGCGTATCGCTGCCCAGGCCGCGCCGCGAGCTCTACGGCCCGGCGCTCCTGCTGCTGCTCGGGGTCACCCTGGCGCTGCGGCTGTGGGGCGTCAAGCAGGGACTCCCGTACAGCTACAACGTCGACGAGGCGACCCATTTCGTTCCGCGCGCGATCGCGTTCTTCTCGCATGACTACAACCCCCAGTACTTTCTCAACCCGCCGGGGTATTCCTACCTGCTGCACCTGGTCTTCGAGCTGTGGTTCGGCAGCGGCGACGCGGTGGCGCGGGCCTTCGCCACCGATCCCACGGGGGTGTTCGTGGTCGCGCGGGTGGTGGCGGCCGTGCTCGGCACGGTCGCCGTTTGGCTCACCTATCTGGCCGGCGAGCGGCTGTTCGACCGTACCGTGGCCCTGGTGGGGGCGGCGATCTTCGCGTTCGCGTTCCTGCCCAGCTTCTACAGCCACCTGGCGCTCAACGACGTTCCCGCGCTGGCACCGGTGGCGCTGTCGCTCTACGGCGTGGCCGGGGTGTTGCGCCGGGGGTGGCGTCGCGACTACGTGATCGCCGGGGTGGGGGTCGGCCTGGCCGCGGCGACCAAGTACACCGGCGGCATCACCCTGGTCTGCCTGCTGGCGGCGGCGCTGTGCGACGGCTGGGGCGGCGCGGCCATGATCGCGCTGCGCCGGACCGGGCTGGCGCTGCTCGTCGCGCTGCTGGCCTTCGTGGCCGCCAACCCCTATTCGGTGCTGGACTTCTCGGCCTTCCAGGCGGGGATCTCGACCCAGGCCTCGCTGGCCGGCGGCGAGGACCCCGTCAAGCTCGGGACCACCGCCGCCAGTGGCACCGCGTACTACCTGTGGACCTTCACCTGGGGCCTGGGGTGGGCCCCGAGCATCGCCGCGCTGGGCGGCTCGGCTCTGCTAGTCGCCCGCCGCCGGCTGACGCTGGCGCTCGTGCTGGTGCCGGCCGCGATCGCGTTCATCATCTTCATGGGCGACCAGCAGCGATTCTTCGGCCGCTGGCTGATGCCGATCTTCCCGATTGTCGCGCTGCTGGGCGGCTACGGCGCCGTCGCGCTGGTGCGCTGGCTGATTGGAGCCCGTCGCCTGCCTGCGGCGCTGGCCTGGGCGGTGGCCGGGGTGGTCCTGCTGGGCCAGAGCGCGGTGGCGGTGGTCCACAACGATGTCGTCCTGTCGCGTCCGGACACCCGCAACCTGACGCGCTCCTGGATGGTCGCCCACGTTCCGGCCGGGGCCAAGGTCGTAATCGAGCCGGTGGTCGAGGACAACTGGGCCACCGACGTCGGGCGCTCGCTGGGGTGGACCGCTTCCGGCGCGCGCTGGCAGCGCTACCCCACCTGGCTGACCAACGTCGACACCAACTACAACCCGTTGCCGGTCGGCCAGCACCGCTACGTGCCCGTCGACCAGTACGAGCGCACGCTGCGGCCGCAGCTGCTGGACCAATACGTTTCCAGCGGCTACTGCTGGGTGGTGATCGGCTCCCTGCAGGCCGGGCGCTCGTTCGCCCAGCCCAAGCTGGCGCCGCAGGCGATCGCCTACTACGCGCAGCTCGCCAACCAGGCGCGTCTCATGTACCACGTGAGCCCGTTCGGTCACGGCTCGCGCGCGGTGCCGTTCGGCTTCGACTGGTCGATCGACTACTACCCGGGCCAGTACGCCCGGCCGGGCCCCGAGCTCAGCGTCTACCGGCTGCAAAGCGGAAAGTGCGCGCCGAACTATTCTCCAAAGCGGAAATGACAGCCAGCGTCGACAGGGACCGGGTGCACCTCGCCCGCGCGATAGAGCTCGCCGAGCAGGGGCGAGGCCGGGTCAGCCCCAACCCCTTGGTCGGAGCGGTGATCGCCACCGCCGAAGCGATCGAAGGCGAGGGCTTTCACCGCGCCGCCGGCCTGCCCCATGCCGAGGTCGAGGCGATCCACGCCGCGGGCGCTCGTGACCTGTCGGAGTCGACGCTGTACGTGTCGCTGGAGCCCTGCTGCCACCACGGCCGCACCCCGCCGTGCACCGAGGCGATCCGGCAGGCCGGGATCAAGCGGGTCGTGGTGGCCTCCGACGACCCCAGCGAGCATGCCTCAGGACGCGGCCTCGGGATCCTCCGCGACGAGGGCGTCGAGGTCGTGCTCGCCGGAGGCGATCTGGCGGAGCGGGCCCGGCTGCTCAACCAGCCGTTTCGCAAGCGCGCCCGCACCGGACGGCCCTGGGTGCTGTTCAAGTCGGCGATGACCCTGGACGGCAAGGTCGCGACGCACAGCGGCGATTCGAAGTGGATCTCCGGAGAGACCAGCCGCCAGCGGGCCCATCACTGGCGGGGGGAGTGTGACGCCGTGGCGGTGGGAATCGGCACCGCGCTGGCCGACGATCCCCTTCTGACCGCGCGGATACCCGCCCCCGCCCACCCAGTTGCCCACCAGCCCCGACGGGTGGTATTCGACTCGCTGGGCCGGCTCCCGCTCAGCGCGCAGCTGGTCCGCGGCGCCAAGCGGGTTCCGCTGACCGTGGTGGTATCGCGCGCCGCTCCGCGGAGCGCCACCGACGCGCTGGAGACGCACGGGGTCGAGGTGATCGTCGCTCCCGGTGAGAACGAGACCGCACGCGTGTGCTCGGCGCTGGACCAGCTCGGCGCCGCCGGAATCAGCTCGATCCTGCTGGAGGGGGGCCCGCATCTCGCCGGGGCGTTCCTCGATGCCGGCGAGATCGACGAGGTCCGGCTGTTCCTGTCGCCGGTGATCCTGGGCGGTCGCCGGGCCCGGGACCCGATCGAGGGCGAGGGCGTCGAGCGGATCGCCGACGCCGCCCGCGCCCTGACGCTGGAGTGCGACCGGGTCGACGACGACCTGCTGGTCTCGGCTCGGATCAAGGAGTGGTGACGGAGTGTTCACGGGCCTGGTGGCCGACCGGGGGAAGATCGTCAGCGCCGATCGGTCGTCCGCGGGCGTCGTCCTGACGGTCCAGACGGCGCTGGCCCCGCAGCTTGCCGACGGCGACTCGGTCTCCGTCAACGGCGTCTGCCTCACCGCGACCGCGGTCGGCTCGGAGTCGTTCGAGGCCGAGGTGATGAACGAGACGCTGCACCGCAGCTCGCTGGCGGACGGCTCCGAGGGCGTCGAGGTCAACCTCGAATTGCCGCTGCGGGCCTCGGATCGCTTGGGTGGCCACGTGGTCCAGGGTCACGTCGACGGCGTCGGGACGGTCAGCTCGGTGACCGCCGACGGGTTCGCCCAGAGGGTCGAGATCGAGGCGCCCCAAGACGTGCTGCGCTACGTGGTCCTCAAGGGCTCGATCGCCGTCGACGGGGTCTCGCTCACGGTCGCCGAGACCGATGGCGCATCGTTTACCGTGTCTCTGATTCCCGAGACGCTGCAACGCACCAATCTCGGCCAGGCGACGGCCGGGAGGCGAGTCAACCTGGAGGTGGACGTGCTGGCCAAATACGTCGAGAAGCTGATGGGGGCGGTCCGATGAGCACCACTCAGGCGCGGTTTGCGACGATCGAGGACGCGATCGAGGACATCCGCCAGGGCAAGATGGTCGTGGTCTGCGACGATGAGACCCGGGAGAACGAGGGCGATCTGACGATGGCGGCCCAGTTCGTGACCCCCGAGTCGATCAACTTCATGGCCAAAGAGGGACGGGGGCTGGTCTGCCTGGCCCTGACCTCCGACCGCTGCGACGAGCTGGGCCTCGACCTGATGGCGGCCAAGAACGAATCGGCGTTCGAGACCGCGTTCACCGTCTCGATCGAGGCTCGCTCCGGCGTCAGCACCGGGATCTCGGCCGCCGACCGAGCGCGCACCATCCAGGTCGCCATCGACCCCCAGACCAGCCCGCGCGAGCTCGTCCAGCCCGGCCACGTGTTCCCGCTCAAGGCCAAGATCGGCGGCGTCCTCGAGCGCGTCGGCCAGACGGAGGCGGCGGTCGACCTGGCCCGTCTGGCCGGCCTGATCCCGGCCGGGGTGATCTGCGAGATCATGAACGACGACGGGACCATGGCGCGGGTGCGCGACCTGGGGCCCTACTGCGAGCGCCACGATCTGAAGCTGGTCACCGTCGCGGACCTCGTCGCCTACCGCCGCCGCCACGAGAAGCTCGTCGAACGCGTCGTCTCGACGAGGCTTCCCACGGCGTTCGGGGAGTTCGTCGCCTACGGCTACCGCTCGCTGGTCGACAACAAGCACCACGTGGCACTGGTCAAGGGCGAGGTGGAGCACCGCGAGGACGTGCTGGTCCGGGTCCACTCGGAGTGCCTGACCGGAGACGTGTTCCACTCGTTGCGCTGCGACTGCGGCGAGCAGCTCGAGTCGGCGCTGTCGATGATCGAGCGCGAGGGGCAGGGCGTCCTGCTGTACCTCAGTCAGGAGGGGCGGGGCATCGGCCTGCTCAACAAGCTGAGGGCCTACCGGCTGCAGGAGGAGGGACTGGACACCGTCGACGCCAACCTCCGCCTGGGCCTTCCCGCCGATCTGCGCGACTACGGCATCGGCGCGCAGATCCTCGTCGACCTCGGATTGACCAGCATCCGGATCCTGACCAACAATCCCAAGAAGATCTCCGGCCTGGCCGGTTACGGGCTGTCGGTCTCAGACCAGATCCCGATCCAGCACGAGCCCAACCCCCACAACCAGGCCTACCTGCGCGCCAAGCGCGAGAAAATGGGCCACACGCTCCACCACCAGGGCCTCCCCCTCGACGAGGAGATGCTCCACGAGGAGCAGGAGCACGACGAGCAGGTCAGCCGGCAGGACGATGGCGCCTGACCGCAGGGTCGCGCTGTGCGTTGCCCGCTTCTACGGGGAGCTTGCCGACAAGCTCGAGGCGGGCGCCCGCGCCGCGCTCGAGGAGGCCGGCATCACGGAAGTCGACCGGTTCGACGTGCCGGGTGCGTTCGAGCTGCCGCTGATCGCCAAGTACGCCGCCGAGTCGAGGCGCTTTGCCGCCATCGTGTGCCTGGGCGCGGTGATCCGCGGCGAGACCGACCACTACGACTACGTCTGCGACAGCGCTGCGCGCGGCATCTCCCAGGTGCAGCTGGAGACCGGGATCCCCTGCGGCTTCGGGGTTCTGACCGTCGACACCATGGCGCAGGCGCTGGACCGGGTGACCGGCGGCTCCAAGCGCGACAGCGGGCGGCACGCCGCCGAGGCGGTGCTCGCCTCGCTGGCGGTCTCAGACGAGCTCACGGGCCGTCGCGGCAAGGCTGGCTTCGCGGCCTGAGGCCGCGCTCAGCCGCCGCCCAGCGGTACCCCGGCGCCGCCGGAGTTGCCGGCGTCGCCGTGCTTTTCGTGACCGCGGCCGTGGCCGGGACCGTGGCCCGGTGGTGAGGCCGGCTTTCCTCCGGTCTTGGGGGCGGCGCCCGCCGGCGGCGAGGTGGAGGTGGTCGGCGCCGCCGGCGCGGGGGCGATTCCGGCCGCCCGCTTGGCCTGATCGAGGGTCTGCTGGACGACCGGCGTCTGATCCGGGATCTTGAGCCGCTGCTCGAGCACCGGGACCGCGTCCTTGGGGTCGCCCGAGAGCATCAGCGCCCGGCCCAGGTCATACAGCGCGTAGGCGTAGGTCAAGCTCGAGGGATCGGCGGAGCTCAGCGCCTGGTGAAGTGTCGAGATCGCGTTCGAATAGGAGCCGTCGACGAGCTCCTGATGGCCCTGGCTCTGCAGGGCGGCGGCGCCGCTGGGCGCCGACGACGACGATGCGGCGGCAGTGGTGGTGCTCGACGCGACGGCCGCGGTGGTGCTCGAGGCCGCGGCCTGCTTGTGCTTGGAGCGGTGGTGGGCCGGCGCCCTGGTCGTCGCCTTGGGCGCGGTCGCCCGGTCGGCGGTGGATGAGCTGCCCGGGCCGGATTGGCCGAGGATCCCGACCAGCGCGACTCCGATCGCCACCAGCACCAGCGCCACCAGCGCGCTCATCCGCCCGCCGCGGCGCGGCGAGCCGGAGGCCGGGACGATGGCCGCGGCCGCGGAGCGCCCCTTGGCCGGCGCCGGACGCGAGCCCCAGGCGCTCGCTCGCCGGCCTCCCGTCGCCGCGTACTGCGGCGCCGCAAGCGGCCGGGTCGCGGCGGTGGGCGGAGCTTCGAGTGCGTCCCTGAGCGCGGCCACGAAGGCCCCCGCGGTCTCGTAGCGATCGCCCGGCTGCTTGGCCATTCCCCGGATCAGCACCGGATCGACGGCCGACGGCAGCTCGGGCTCGCCCGCGGAGGCCCGGGGCGGCTCGTCCTCGACGTGCTGGCGCGCCTGGGCGGCGAAGTTGGGGGCGGTGAACGGTCGCTCGCCGACCAGCAGCTCGAACGCGGCCACCGCCAGGGAGTAGCGGTCGCTTGCGCTGGTGGCCTCGCCTCCGAGGGCCTGCTCGGGGGCCAGGTAGGCGGCGGTCCCGAACAGCTCACCGCTCGAGGTGATCGTGTCCTCGCTCTGCAGCCGGGCGATTCCGAAGTCGGCCACGTGCAGTACCCGGCCCTTGTCGAGTAGGAAGTTGGCCGGCTTGATGTCGCGATGCACGATTCCCCGCTCGTGGGCGTGATCGAGCGCCGAAGCGGCCTCGGCGAGCCATCGGAGCGCCTCGTGGCGCCGCACCGCCCCGACCCGGATCGCGTCGGCCACGGTGCCGCCGGCCAGGTACTCCATGACGATGAACGCCCGCGCGGGTGGGGCTTTACCTTCGACGACCTCTCCGGCCCGCGGCTCGATGTCGCCGACGTCGAAGATCGTCACCACGTGCGGGTGCGCCGACACCCGGGCGGCGGTGCGCGCCTCGCGTTTGAAGCGCCGCACCGCGAACTCGTCGTGCGCGAAGCGCTCGGCGAGCACCTTGACCGCTACCGCGCGTCCCAGCAGGCGATCCTCGGCGCACCACACGGAGGCCATGCCGCCGCTGGCGATGTGCCGCCGAACCCGGTAGCGGGCCGGCAGGCGCGGGCCCGAGGCAGCTTTAGTCGACGATTTGGCACCAACACTCATTGGGAAAATCCTGTACCCAGCTGGAGTGATCTGTATCCGCGACCGGGCCCCGATGGTACGTCAATCCGAGCCGTTTATATACTCGCCACCCGATGCCAAAGATCTGTCACGTCTGCCACAAGGGCCCGTCGTTCGGCCACAACCGCAGCCACTCGATGGTTGCCACCAATCGCCGCTTCGATCCAAACCTGCAGCGCGTGCGGATCGACGATGGCGGGACCCCCCGCCGGGTCTACGTCTGCACGCGCTGCCTGAAGGCCGGCAAGATCGTCAAAGCGCGATAGTGCTCGCCCGCGCCAGGGACGACCTCTCAGTGCTTCTGACCGGGCGAGCGGTGCACTAAGGTGCTCCCCACCGGGCGACCGACGGAGCGCTCCCGCGTGTCCGATCCGAGCATCGTCCGGTTTCGCTCGATCGTGGAGGCCGGGCTGGCGGCGCTGGAGGACCGCCGCGAGGAAGTGAACGACCTCAATGTGTTCCCGGTCGCCGACGGCGACACCGGCGACAACATGGTCCTCACGCTCCGCGCCGTGCTCCAGGAGCTCGATCGCCTGTCCAACGCCTCCGAGGGCCGCACGATCGACGAGATCGGCCGCGACGAGATCGTCGCCTCGGTGGCCCGGGCGGCGCTGCTCGGGGCCCGCGGAAACTCCGGGGTGATCCTCTCGCAGCTGATCCGCGGCGCCGCCGAGGAGCTGGCCAGCCGTCCCGGCGAGCTGGTGGACCCCGTGCTGATCGGCGCCGCTCTGGCCCGCGCGGCCGACCAGGCCTACGGATCGGTCCGGGAACCGGCCGAGGGCACGATCTTGACCGTGGTGCGGGAGATGGCCCACCGCATCGCCTTCGAGCTGGCCCACATGCCCGACGCGCGCCTGGGCGAGGACGCCACCGCGGGCGAACAGGACCTGGTGATCGCCGAGGTGATCGGGAGCGCGCTGGAGGCCGGTCAGGAGTCGGTCAGGAGGGGCCCCGACCTGTTGCCCGTCCTGCGCGATGCCGGTGTCGTCGACGCCGGCGGATACGGACTCACCGTCCTGCTGGCCGGGATCGTGGGAGCGCTGCGAGGCTCGGAGCCGCCACCGGTCGACCACCACCAGGCGGCCCGGGTCACCCATCCCCAGCACTCCTCGACCACCTTTCGCTACTGCACGAACTTCGCCGTCACCGGCACCGCGCTCGAGCAGCGCCGCTTCATCCAGGCCCTGGAGGAGATCGGAGACTCGGTGCTGGTGGTCGGTGACGCCACCACGCTCAAGGTCCACCTCCACACCGACGACCCGGACCGCGCTACTGCCCTGTTCGCCGACGACGGCGTCGTCTCGCACCTCGACGTGGCCGACATGCGAGAGCAGGTCCAGCGCCGCGACGCGCGCCTGGCGGCGCCGGCGCCGACAGCCACTTGCGGCGCGCTGGCGGTCGTCAACGGCGAGGGCCTGCGGTCCCTGTTCGAGGGGCTCGGAGTTCGGGTGCTGGACGGAGGTCCGAAGCTGAACCCCTCGACCTACGACCTGCTGGCCGCGATCCACGCCGTGGCCGCCGAGCAGGTGGTGGTGCTGCCCAACAGCGCCAACGTCGTGATGGCCGCCGAGCGCGCGGCGGAGCTCTCAGACAAGCGGGTGGCCGTGGTCCCGTCGCGCTCGCCGCAGGCGGGCCTGGCGGCCGCCGTCAGCCTCGACCCGGCGCGCGGAGGCCAGGCCAACGCCGCGGCGATGGTGGCGACGCTGGAGCGGGTGCGGACCGGGGCCGTGGCCCCGGCGGCGCGCGACGACACCCAGGGGCGCTTCCGCGCCGGCGAGGCCGTGGGCTTCCTGGAGGAGGAGCTGGTGTCCTGGGGTGAGCCGAGCCAGACGCTGGGCGCGGTGCTGGCGCGGCTGGGCGAGGACGCCGAGCTGATCACCTGCCTGCGCGGCGCCGAGGCTCCGCTGGACGATGAAGCGGTTCAGGCGCTGGCCGACGGCGGGGCCGAGCTGGAGCTGTCCGACGGCGGTCAGCCCAGCTACTGGTGGCTGCTGGCGGCCGAGTAGCCGGCGCCGACCGCCCGCGCGGTCATCATCCCGGGAGCGATGTCGGCCACCGCCTTTGCCACCTCCCGCCGGCTGGACCAGGCTGAGCTCGCCAGCGCCCCGGTCCGCTATCCGCGCCCCTCGCAGCTGCTGAAGACATTGCGGTTCGATGGGCCCAAGGCCGAGCGCGCGGCCGCCACGCTCGGCCTGAGCACGGTCGGCGACCTGCTCGAGCACCTCCCGCGTGACCGCCGGGAGGCGCGCGCGGTGTCCCAGCTGGTGCCCGGCGAGACCGCGACGGTCGTGGTCGCGGTCCGCAGCATCGCCTCGCGTCCGGTGCGCCGCCGCGGGATGCGCCCGCTGGTCGAGGCAACAGTCGCCGACGACAGCGCCACGATGAAGGCCACCTTCTTCAACCAGCCCTGGTTGGTGGGGCGGTATCCCGCCGGGACACGGCTGGTGCTGCACGGCAAGTACGAGGCGCGCAACCGGTTCCGGGTCCAGGGCCACGCCCGCACGACGGAGGCCGCGGGCGGGGAGGAGGCCGTCGCCCATTATCCCGCCACCGAGGGGCTCTCCTCGACTCAGATCCTGGCTCTGGTGCGCGCCCACGCCGCCGCCATCGACGAGGTGCCCGAGCCGCTGCCGGCGCTGCTGCGCACGTGGGAGCGCCTGCCCGAGCGACGGTCGGCGCTGGCGGCGGTCCACCTGGTCGGCGGAGACTCGGAGCAGACGCTGGGGCGCCGCCGCCTGGCCTTCGACGAGCTGCTGCTGGTCCAGCTGGCACTCCTGCGCCGGCGGCGGCTGCGCAGCCACGGGGCCACCGCGCCGGCGCTCGACGGCGAGCCCGAGCTGAGCGCCCGCTGGCTGGGTGCGATGCTGCCGTTCACGCCGACCGGGGATCAGCTGTCGGCGATCGAGGAGATCGATCGCGACCTGGCCTCTTCGCGGCCGATGGCGAGGCTGCTGATGGGGGAGGTGGGGTCGGGCAAGACCGTGGTCGCGCTGCACGCGCTGCTGCGGGCGGTCGAGCAGGGCTATCAGGGCGCGCTGATGGCCCCGACCGAGCCGCTGGCCGAGCAGCACTTCGCCACGATTCAGGCGCTGATGCCCGGTGAGGCGGTTCCCATCGGACTGCTGACCGGTTCGACCCCGGGGCGGCGACGGGCGGACCTGCTGGGCAAGCTGGCCAGCGGCGAGCTGGCCCTGCTGGTCGGCACCCACGCGCTGGTCGAGGAGCCGGTCCGCTTCGCCCAGCTGGCGGTCGCGGTGGTCGACGAGCAGCACCGCTTCGGGGTCCGCCAGCGGGCCGCCCTGGACGCCAAGGCGGGAGACGGGGCCAGCCCTCACGTCCTGCACATGACCGCGACTCCCATTCCCCGCACCATGGCCCTGGCGCACTACGGCGACCTCGACGTGACGGTGCTGCGGGAGCTGCCCCGCGGCCGCCAGCCGATCCAGACCCACGTCTGCTCGACCGAGCGCGAGCGGGCCCGCGCCTACGAGCGGATCCGCGAGGAGCTGCGAGCCGGACGCCAGGCGTTCGTCGTCTGCCCCCTGGTCGAGGAGTCAGAGCTGCTGCAGGCCCGCGCCGCCACGGCCGAGTTCGAGCGGCTGCGCACCGGCGAGCTGCGCGACTTCCGGGTGGTCTTGATGCACGGCCAGCTGCGCCCGGGCGAGAAGCACGACGTGATGGCGTCGTTTGCCTCCGGCGCCGCCGACGTGCTCGTCGCCACGTCGGTGATCGAGGTGGGAATCGACGTCCCCAACGCGACGGTGATGCTGGTCGAGGACGCCGACCGCTACGGGATCTCGCAGCTGCACCAGCTGCGGGGCCGCATCGGCCGCGGCGAGCACCCGTCGCTGTGCCTGCTGTTCGGGGCCAAGGGCTCACCGCGCCTGCGCGCCCTGGGCGAGCACACCGACGGCTTCCGGCTGGCCGAGATCGATCTCGAGCTGCGCGGCGAAGGGGAGCTCGTCGGGACCCGGCAGAGCGGACTCGCCCAGTTCCGGGTCGCCGAGCTGCCCCGTGACGCCGAGCTTTTGGAGCGGGCGCGGCTGCGGGCCGAGCTGCTCGACGCCGAGGACCCGGAGCTGTCGCAGCCCGAGAACGCCCTGCTCTCGGACGCTCTCTCAGCCACCTATGGGACGGAAGCTGTGGCCCCGATCCGGGCCTGACGTTGGGTCTTGGGGTCGGCCGGTCGCACCCGCTCCCCGCTGTGCGCCGCTGACGTTTTGCGCTGTGCGGTGAGTCGGGCGGGGTGCGACGCGAGGCACAGCGGGAGCGGATGCGCCGACCGCCCCGGCGGACGGAGGTGGAAGAGATTGGCGCCTAGTCCCGGCGGCGCCGGGAGGTCCGGACCGGTCGGTCGGGGTGCTCCACCCGCCCTGCTCGCGCGGACCCTGGTTCACCTTTCATCCCGCGCCAAACCCCAGCGTCGCAGGGCGGTGGAGCCGCCCCGGCCGGCTGGTCGAGCCCCCAAGCTCGGCGCCCCGAATAATGAGGCGCGAATGCGCGTTATCTCAGGCATCTACCGTGGCCGTGAGCTGGTGGCACCAAGGGGGCGCGCTACGAGGCCGACGTCGGACCGGGTCCGCGAGGCGCTGTTCTCGATCCTTGGGGATGTGGGCGGGGAGCGGGTGCTGGACCTGTTTGCGGGGTCGGGGGCGCTGGCCATCGAGGCGGTGTCCCGGGGGGCGGCCGAGGCGACGCTGGTGGATTCGTCGCGGGCGGCGGTGGAGGCGATCCGGCGCAACCTCGGAGCGCTCGGGATCGAGGCCCAGGTGGTGCGCCAGCCGGCGCTTCGCTTTCTCCAGCAAGCACGGGAAATCGCGCGTCAATACGATCTCATCTTCATCGATCCCCCATACCGCCTGGCGAGCACCCTCGGACGGGAGCTCACGGCGGCGCTGGCGCCGGTCCTTTCCGCCGACGCGCGCGTCGTCGCCGAGAGCGATCGTCGGAGCCCGCTCCAGCTGGAGCTCGAGCTGCTCGACGAGCGCCGCTACGGCGACACCCTGATCCACATTCATGGCCCCCGATAACCGCATCGCGATCTGTCCCGGCACGTTCGACCCCGTCACCTACGGCCACCTCGACGTGATCAGCCGGGCTTCGGCGATGTACGACACGGTGATCGTGGCGGTGGTCAACCTTCCCTGGCGCAAGGGCAGCACGCTGTTCAGCGCCGAGGAGCGAGTCCAGTTCGTGGTCGACGCCACCAGCGATCTGCCGAACATCACGGTGGAGACGTTCAGCACGCTGCTGGTGGACTTCGCGCGCGAGCGTGGAGCGATGGCGATCGTGAAGGGGCTGCGGGCGATCTCCGATTTCGAGTACGAGCTGGAGATGAACCAGCTCAACCGCCGACAGGCGCCGGAGATCGAGTCCGTTTACCTGATGGCTTCCCCCAAGTACAGTTTCCTTAGATCGAGCGGAGTCAAGGAGCTCGCGACATTCGACGGTGAGATCGATGATCTCGTTCCCGACGAGGTGGCGCAGCACTTGAAGGATCGGCTCGGCCGCTGACGAAACAGAGGTGCGCGATATGGATGTCCTGGTACTCATCGACAAGCTTGACGACTTGGTTCACAACGCCAAGCCGGTCCCGCTGACCGACCAGGTCCGCGTCGACAAGGAGGAGATCTACGACATCCTCGACCAGATGCGGGCGACGATCCCGGAGGAGATCAAGCAGGCGCGGTGGATCGTCAAGGAGCGCCAGGAGATGCTGGCTGAGGCCAAGCGCGAGGCCGAGAGAATCGTCAAGGAGGCGCGCGAGCGCCAGGAGCGCCTGATCTCCGACGAGGAGATCACCAAGCAGGCCGAGCGCGCCGCCGAGGACATCATCGAGGATGCCCGCGCCAGGGAACGGGAAATCCGGCTCGGCGCCGAGGACTACGCCGACGAGATCCTGAACACGCTCGAGGTCAACCTGAGCAAGTTCATCGCGGCCGTCCAGCGCGGTCGGGATCGGCTCGCCGGCAAGGACGAGCCGGCCGAAGTCTCCTGAAGTGGCCTGAGCCGGCCCGCGCCGTGGCCACGATCGAGGTCCTCGACACCGACATCACCAGGCTCGAGGTCGACGCGATCGCCAACGCCGCCAACACGCGGCTCGAGCACGGAGGCGGCGTGGCGGGAGCGATCTCCCGGGCCGGCGGCGAGGCGATCCAGCGTCAAAGCGACGAGCGCGCCCCGATCGCCATCGGCGAGGCCGTCGAGACCTCCGGTGGCGACATGCCCTGCCGGTGGGTGATCCATGCCGCGACGATGGATCTCGGCGGACCCACCTCGGCGCAGGCGATCCGCGACGCCACCGCCAGCACGTTGCGACTGGCCGACGAGCTGGGCGCGCGCTCGCTGGCGCTGGTCGCCTTCGGGACCGGCGTGGGCGGCTTCTCGATGGCGCAGGCGGCGGAGATCGAGGCGCGGGAGCTGCGCCGCCACCTGGAGGCCGGCAGCGGCCTGGAGCGAGTCGTGTTCGCGGTCCGCGGGGCGGAGGCCCGTCAGGCGTTCGAGGACGCGCTCGCGGACTGAGCTCGCCGTCAGTTCTTGCGGCCGGTCAGGGCGAGGCCGGCGCCGAGGGCGATCAGGGTCACCCCGCCGCCGGCGCTCAGCATCTCGAGCCGGCGCGGGGAGCGGCCCAGCCACTGCCGAGCCGTGCCCGAGGCGATCGCCCAGGTCCCGTCCGAGAGCAGCGCGACGACCGCGCAGAGCAGGCCGAGCGAGGCCAGCTGCAGTGTCGGGTGCCCCTGCGAGCGGTCGATGAACTGCGGGAGCACCGCGGTGAAGATGATCAGCCCCTTGGGGTTGGTAGCTCCGACCACGAACCCCTCCCGGAGGATCCGGGTGAGGCTCCGGGGAGCCACCCCTACCGTGCCGAGCGCGCCGGCCAGCTCCTTGCGGTCGCGGATGTTGCGCGCGCCGAGCAGGATCAGGTAAGCGGCTCCGATCAGCTTGAGCACCGTGAACACGGTGTCCGAGCTGGCCAGGATCGAACCGATGCCGATCACCACCAGCATCAGCTGGAAGACCAGGCCTGAGGTGTTTCCGACGACGGTGGCCAGCGCGGCACGCCGGCCGAGCGCCACGCCTCGGCTGATCGTGAACAGCACGCTCGGGCCCGGGATCACGATCAGCACGTAGACGGTCAGCAGGAACGCCGGAAGCCGAGCCGTCGGCAGCATCTGCGGCAATCTACCGGGGACTCGGCGGATGTCCAGGAGGTGAAGCCGGCGCGCCCGCGGATGTCGAACGGAGGAAGCTGACGCCTTCAGCGGATCTCGAACGGAGGAAGCTGACGCCTTCAGCGGATCTCGAACGAGGAGAGTCCTTCCGGCTCCTCCTCGGTCGAGTCGATCGAGTCCACCTGGGCGCCGCGCGGTCCGCTCTGACAGAACTGCACGACCTCGTGCACCGCTTGGCTGGGGCCCTCGAGCACGACCTCTACCGCCCCGTCGTCCCGGTTGTGCGCCCACCCCGCCACGCCGGCCGATTCGGCCTGCTCGCGCGTGGAGTCGCGATAGAAGACGCCCTGCACCTGCCCGTGCACGACCAGCCGCCTGCGGATCAGGTCCGCTGCCATGCGCCCATTATCCGTCCGGCCGTCGCGCAATGCTGGCTGGCCACATGCCTGCCCTGTTTCTCGTCCTCGGACTGCTCGTCGGCGCCGGCGCCGTTGCGCTCGCGCTGCGCCCGCGGCTGCGCGCCGCGCTCGCCGAGGCGGGGCGCGCCGTCGAGCTCGACCGGGAGCTGGTCCGCGCTCGAGCCGACCTCGAGCATGAGCGGTCGCTGGCCACCGAGCGGCTGGCCACGCTCACCGACGCCCAGGAGCGCCTGTCGGCTTCGTTCAAGGCGCTGAGCGCGGAGGCGCTGCAGTCGAGCATGGCCCAGCTCGCCGAGCTCTCGCGCTCGCAGCTGCAAACCGCTCAGGCTCAGGCGAAGGGAGATCTGGAGAAGCGCCAGCACGCCGTGGAGCAACTGGTCGCGCCGCTAAAGGAGCAGCTCGGGCGTGTCGACAGCCAGCTGCTGCGCCTCGACCAGGAGCGGCGCGAGTCGCGGGGGCGGCTCGAGGCACAGCTGCGGTCGCTGAGCGAGACCGGAGAGCGTCTGCGAACCGAGACCGGAGCGCTGGTGACAGCGCTGCGCAAGCCCAACGCACGCGGTCAGTGGGGCCAGATGCAGCTGCGCAACGTGGTCGAGCTGGCGGGGATGGTGCGCCACTGCGACTTCGTCGAGCAGTCCGCGGTGGCCGGCGACGAGACCACCTTGCGGCCGGATCTGATCGTCAGTCTTCCCGGCGGCAAGCAGGTCGTGGTCGACGCCAAGGCCCCGCTGCAGGGAGTGCTCGACGCCTACCAGGCGCGAGATGAGGCCGAGCGCGAGCAGTTCCTGCGTGACCACGCCCGGCTGCTGAGAAAGCACGTCAAGTCGCTGGCCGAGAAGGCGTACTGGGCCGGCCTGGACTCGACACCCGATTTCGTGGTCATGTTCCTGCCCGGCGAGCATCTCTACGGCGCCGCCCTCGATGCCGATCCGACGCTGATCGAGGACGCCATGGCACGCCGCGTGCTGATCGCAACGCCGACCACGTTGCTGGCGATGCTGCGGGCGGTGGCCTACGGCTGGCAGCAGGAGCGGGTCGCCGAGTCAGCGCAGGCGATCTCGGATCTGGGTCGCGAGCTGCACACCCGGCTGGTCAAGCTGTCCGGCCTGCTGTCCACGCTCGGAGCGCGACTGAACAGCACCGTGCGCGCCTACAACGAGACCGTAGGCTCCTACGAGGCCCGCGTACTGCCCGGCGCGCGCCGGTTCGCCGACCACGGAGCCGCCGACGGCCGTGAGCTGCCTGAGCTCGAGCACGTCACCACCAGCGCCCGGAGCGTCAACGCCGCCGAGCTCACGCTCGAGCTGGGGATCGACCCCGACCCCGAGCCTCGCCAGCCCCGCCAGGCCCGGCCGAGACGGCTGCGGGCCGCGGAATAGACGCTACCGCCGCGTCAGGCCACCCGCGCTCCCGTCGTTGTCAGCCGGCCGGGGCGCCACCGGCCGGCGGCCGCTCGAAGCTGCGCGAGCGCCACCACGCGATCAGATCCTCGCGCTGGTGCTCGAGCGGCTCCGCGGACGGCTTGCGCATCTGGACCTGATCCAGCGCTTGGTTGATGTCAACGCCGTCGTAGACCGCGATCACCCCGGCGGCCACCGCGGGTGAGCGCTGCCAGCCGGCCCGGCAGTGCAGGTACACGCGCTCGCCCTCCCTGAGCCACGCCACGACCGTCTGGACCGCCACCTCGAGCGCCTCCGGCGGTAGTCGCCCGAAATCGGTCAGGTTCATCCGGCGCTCTTCGATGCCGGCCGTCTCCAGGGCGGCGGTCACCTCGGGGCGCCGGCCGGCCTCGTATTCCTCGTCCTCGACCAGGTTGAGGATCCGCCGAATGCCGAGCCGCTCCAGCATCGCGACGTCGGCGGCGTCCAGCGGGTAGGCGCCGATCAGCAACTCGTCGTGGACATCGGCGAACCCGTAGGAGCGAAACCAGGTCGACATGATCAGGATCATGACTGGTCGTCGCCAGCGGAGGTGAGCGAGACGATGGCTTGTGGTGCTGGCACTGCTTTGCGGGCGCTGCGTGATTGGATATCCACCGATGCCCGGAGCGATCGCCGATACGGTCCACATGGCGAGCACGTTCGCCAGAGCGGGGGTTTTGCGGCCTTCGCGGCCCGATCGTGCCCTGAGGGCGATCCGCGGCTTGCACCGTTGGGGACCAACATTGGCGGCCGGTTATCTCGGCTCTGCGGCCCGCTACCCCTCTGCGGCCGCGTTCATCGACGAGCTGGGGGCGGTCAGCTTCGGCGAGGTGGAGCGACGCACCAACGCCCTGGCCCGGGGGCTGGCCGGATACGGGATCCGGAGCGGCGACCGGGTCGCGATCATGTGCCGCAACCATCGCTACTTCGTCGAGGCGAGCGTCGCCTGCTCCAAGCTCGGCGCCCACGCCATCTACCTGAACACCGCCTTTGCCGCCCCCCAGGTGAGCGATGTGCTCGCCCGCGAGGACCCCGCCGGAATCGTCTACGACCAGGAGTTCGCGCCGTTGGTGACCGCTGCCGGCGCCAACCGGAAGGGGTTCGCGGCCTGGTGCGACGACCCCTCTGCAGCCGTCCATCCGGTGCTCGAAGAGCTGATCGCCACGCGCTCGCCGGCGCCGCTGCCCCCTCCCGACGAACCCGGTCGCGCCGTGATCCTGACCTCCGGGACGACCGGCACGCCGAAGGGGGCCAACCGCGCCAACCCCACCTCGCTGAGCCCAGCGGCCGCGTTCCTGTCGGCGATCCCGCTGCGGGCCCGTGAGAACACGATGATCGCCGCGCCGCTGTTTCACTCCTGGGGCTTCGCGCACATGGTGCTGGGCACCGCGCTGGCCTCGACGCTTGTCCTGCAGCGCCGCTTTGACCCCCGCGGAACGCTGCAGGCGATCGCCGAGCACCGGGCCACCGCGCTGATCGTCGTTCCGGTGATGCTGCAGCGGCTCCTGGAGCTGAGCCCCGACACGCTGCGGGCCATTGACACCTCGTCGCTGCGCGTGATCGCGGTCAGCGGCTCCGCGCTCCCTGGCCCCCTGGCCCAGCGCGTGATGGACGCGTTTGGCGACACGCTCTACAACCTGTACGGCTCGACGGAGGTCGCCTGGGCGACGATCGCCTCGCCGCGCGATCTGCGCGCCGCGCCCGGGACGGCGGGACGGCCCCCGCGGGGCACCGCGGTCAAGATCCTCGATGAGGATCAGCGCGAGCTTCCGGCCGGCGAGACAGGCCGCATCTTCGTCGGCTCGGAGATGCTGTTCGAGGGCTACACCGGCGGCGGTGACAAGGCCCGGGTGGGGTCGCTGATGGCCACCGGCGACGTCGGCCACTTCGACGCCGAGGGGCGGCTGTTCGTCGACGGGCGCGACGACGACATGATCGTCTCCGGCGGTGAGAACGTGTTCCCATCCGAGGTCGAGGACCTGCTGGCGGGGGTGCCCGGAATCAAGGAGGTGGCGGTCATCGGCGTCCCCGACGCGGAGTTCGGCCAGCGACTGCGAGCCTTCGTCGTGCCCGCGCCGGGCGCGACCCTGACCGAAGACGGGCTCAAGGCCTACGTCCACGACAGCCTGGCTCGCTACAAGGTCCCGCGCGAGATCGTGTTCGTCGACCAGCTGCCGCGCAACGCCACCGGCAAGGTCCTCAAGCGCGAGCTCTCCTGACCGGCCCACCGTGGCTAAGCTCGACTGGTGTCGCTACGAACCGACAGTTTCGATCTCGGGGGACTGCGGCTCACCGCCGGAGAGGGGCGGCGGCTGGACCTCGAGGTGGCGATCGACTCGTTCGAGCTGGGGGGCGAGCGCTACCGAGTACCGGGCTCAACCGTGCCGGTGCGCCTGGATATCTCGCGGACCTCGGGTGACGGCTACGCGCTGAGGCTCCGCTTCACCGCCGAGCTCGACGGTCCCTGCATGCGGTGTCTGACTCCGGCATCGACCACGGTCGCCGTCGACGCTCGGGAGATCTCGCAGCCGAGGGAATCCGACGAGCTTCGATCCCCATACGTTGAGTCCGCCGTGCTCGATCTGAGCGGATGGGGACACGATGCGCTGGCGCTCGCGCTTCCCGCGCAGCTGGTGTGCCGCGAGGACTGCGCCGGCTTGTGCCCGGTGTGCGGCGTCGACCTGAACACCGCCGGGGCCGAGCACGGCCACGAGCGGGAGCTCGATCCGCGGTGGGCGAAGCTATCCGAGCTCAGATTCGACGGCTGATCAACGCACCTAGGGTCCGGCGCAGCAAAATCTGCGCTGACACCGCACTCCTTGGTTAAGGACTGGGCACTTTCAGCCGATCAAGTCAGGGAATGGGTTCAGCCAGCGAGCCCGACGGCCGGTCCGAATCGGCGACCGCGCACCTGCGCGGGCTGCTGGACCTCGCGCGCCTGGTGCGGCCCGAGCCCGAGCTGGCCGAGGTCCTGGCCGCGGTGGCGCGGACCGTCTCCCGAACGCTGGGGTACGCGACCGTCGCGATCAACGTCTATCGACCCGAGAGCGACGACTACGAGATCAGCACTGTCTATGGCAACGAGCGGGCCCGGGAGGCGTTGCTGGGACGGATCACGCGTGCCGCCTGCTGGGCGCCGATGTTCGATCAGCCCTGCCTGAGCTCCGGTGTCTACTTCATCCCCGAAGGCGCGATGGAGTGGGACGACGCCGTCGCCTCCTATGTCCCGGACCTGGGCCCGGTGGCCGCTGACGACGAGTCGGCATGGCGCGCCGACGATGCCCTGCTCGCCACCCTCCGGGGCTCGGCCGGACGTCACTACGGGATCATCTCGGTCGACGAGCCGACGTCGGGTCGGCGCCCCGACCACCAGCAGCTCGAGGTGCTGAGCGCGGTCGCCGCGCACGCCGGGCTGGCCATCGAGAGCTCGCACCAGTTCGCCCAGCTCGAGGCGGCGCTGGCGCGTCACCGGGCCGTGATCGAGTCGTCCCTGGACAGCGTGATCGCGATCGACAGGCACGGCAGAGTGCTGGAGTTCAACCCGGCGGCGGAGCGGACGTTCGGCTATCGCCGCGAGGACGCGCTCGGCCGCGAGCTTGCCGACCTGATCGTCCCGCCCGAGAGTCACGAGAGCTGCCGCCGCAGTCTGGTCCGCTCCTTCGAGCACGACGACTGGCCCCTGCTGGGCCGTCGCGTCGAGACCACGGCGCTGCGCGCCGACGGCACCCGGATCCCGGTCGAGCTGGCTCTGACCCTGGTGCGCAGGTCACAGGAGGAGGGGCTCATCGGCTCCGAGGAGGGACCGGTGCTGTATGGCTTCGTGCGCGACATCTCCGAGCGACGGCGCGGCGAGGAGCAGCTCACCTACCTGGCCTACCACGACCCGCTGACCGGTCTTCCCAACCGGATCCTGGTCGAGCAGCAGCTCGATCTGGCGGTCGCCCGGGCCCGTCGAGCGCGGGGGTCGGTGGTGATGATGTTCGTCGACCTCGACGACTTCAAGGAGGTCAACGACCGGCTCGGCCACGCCACCGGAGATCGGCTGCTGGCCGCGGTCGCCACCCGGCTGCGGGGCGTTCTGCGCGACAGCGACCTGCTGGCCCGGCAGGGGGGAGACGAGTTCATCGTGCTGCTCACCGACGTGGCGCGGGATCCGGGAGCGGCCGCGGAATCGGTCGGCGGCAAGCTGCTGGACGCGCTGCGCGAGCCGTTCGTGGTCGCCGGGCACGAGCTGCGCACCGGAGCCAGCATCGGGATCAGCATCTATCCACACGATGCCGCCGACACCGAGGCGTTCCTGCGCCATGCCGACGTCGCCATGTATCAGGCCAAGTCGGCCGGCGGCGGGCGCTTGGCGTTCCACCGGCCGTCGGGGCCGATCCGCTCGCGCCGAGTCAGCTTGTCCACGCAGCTGCGCCGGGCGATGGGCCGGTCCGAGCTCGAGCTTCACTACCAGCCGATCTGGCGACTCGGCTCGCCGCGAGAGATCTCGGGCGTCGAGGCGCTGATCCGCTGGCGCCATCCCGAACGCGGTCTGCTGGCACCGGAGGCGTTCATCGGGGCGGCGGAGCACAGCGCGGCCGGGGAGGACCTGATGAACTGGACGCTGCGCGAAGCCTGCCGCCAGGCCAGCGAATGGGCCCAGAGCGACCTGCTGCCCGGAATCAGCCTGAACGTCTCTCCCCACCAGCTGCGGGCGTCAGGGTTTTCGAAGCACGTCGCCGCGCAGCTCCGCGATCATGAGCTGCAGGCCAACCAGTTCACGATCGAGCTCACCGAGTCGGCGTGGGCGGTCGACGCGGCCGTGACGCTGGGAGTGGTGGCCGACCTGCGCGTCGCGGGAATCTGTCTGGCCGTCGATGACTTCGGCGCCGGCTACTCCTCGCTCTCGCGGATGACCGAGCTCGACTTCGACGTGATCAAGCTCGATCGCAGGCTGCTGGTCGATGTGCCCGGCAACCCCACCGCGGCCGCGGTCCTGCGGGCGATCCTGGATCTTGTCGGAGCCTGCGGCGCGGACGCCATCGCGCAAGGCGTCGAAACCGAGGAGCAGCTCCAGTACCTGGCCGCGAACGGGATCCGGCAGGCCCAGGGCTTCCTGTTTGCACGGCCGCTCACCGCGCAACAGGTGACCCCGCTGCTCGGCGAGCACCTGATCGACGGCCGCACCGCCGCTTAGCCGGCGCCGCGCCCGGCGGCGCCGCGCCCGGCGACGCCGCGTAGCCGGCGGCGCGCCGGCGCCAGCGGGCTTGCGGGCACCGCCGTCGGCAACACCCCTGCTAGCCTGCTGCCACCGATGGCGGTCCCCAAGCAGAAACAATCACACGCTCGTACCACGCAGCGGCGCGCCCAGCACAAGGTCAGCGCGCCCACCTACAACGCGTGCCCACAGTGTCACAGCCCCCGACGCCCCCATCGCGTCTGTCCGGTGTGCGGCAGTTACCGGGGACGCGAGGTGGTCGCCGGCTCCGGCGAGCCGTCGGGCTAAATCATCCGGTCCGATGGTCACCGTCGCCGTTGATGCAGGCGGGGCGGACTTAGGCCCCGCAGAGGTCGCCGCGGGCGCGGTGCGCGCGTCGCGCGACGGCGTCGGCGTGATCCTGTTCGGGCCGGCCAGGGAGATCGGACCGGTTCCGGACTCCGTGGAGGTGGTCGACGCCCCGGTCTCGATCGCCAAAGCCGCCGATCCGGCCTACGCGGTCCGCTCGACCCCCGAGGCGTCGATCGTGCAGGCCGCCCGGGCGGTGGCCGATGGGCGGGCCCAGGCGCTGGTATCGGGCGGATCGACGGGATCGGCCCTGGCCGCCGGGCTGTTCAACCTCCGTCGCGACCGAGGGATCTACCGCCCGGCGCTCGCGCTGCCGGTGCCGATGCCGGGCGCCAAGCCGGTGCTGCTGCTCGATGTCGGCGCCAACGTCACGTGCCGGCCCGAGCACCTGGTCCAGTTCGCCCACATGGGCTCGGCCTTCGCGCAGGCGGTCATGCGGCTCGATCATCCCCGAGTGGCCCTGCTCTCCAACGGGGAGGAGCCGGGCAAGGGCACGCCGGACCTGGTCGAAGTCCACGAGCAGCTCGCCGGCGACAGCGGCGCCGGTTTGAACTTCGTGGGCAACATCGAGGGCACCCAGGTCACCGACGGTGCTGCCGACGTGGTGGTGATGGACGGCTTCACCGGCAACATCACGCTCAAGCTGATCGAGGGGGTGTCCGGCCGGACCCTGCGCGCGATCCGGGACGCCGCGATGAGCTCGCCGCGCGGGAAGCTCGGAGGCTGGCTGCTGACGCCGGCGATCCGCCGCCTGCGCCACGAGATCGATCCGGAGGGTCCTGGCGGGGCGTACATGCTCGGGCTGCGCCAGCTCGGGGTCGTCGCCCACGGCCGCTTCACCCGCAACGGCTTTGCGCGGGCCATCGAAGTGGCGGCGCGGGGCGTCGAGCACGACGTGATCACCGCCACCAGAGAGGCCCTGGAGGCGGCCGGCGCCCTGCGCGCGCCCGCCCATGTCGGCGCGGAGGCCGGGGATGGGTAGCGCCTCGTCCGCGACTCCGGTTACGGTGTTCCCCCGATGACTCGCGAGCAAGTCTTCTCGCTGATCCGTGGGCACCTGGCCGACGAGCTGGAGATCGATCCCGGCTCGATCGAGGAGTCGACCCGGTTCAGGGAGGATCTCGAAGCCGATTCGCTGGATCTGTACACGCTGGTGCAGGAGCTCGAGGACTCCTACGGCGTGCGGATCTCCGACGAGGAGGCCGCCAAGATCCTGACCGTCGGCCAGGCGGTCGAGTTCGTGCTCGCGAGCGGCGCGGCGGATGGGCCGCGCTCGTCGGCGACCGCGAGCCGAGGCCCTGACCCTGAGTGAGCAAGGGTCGCGAGCGCAACTCCGGCGGGAGCGAGGGTCCCCGCTGGACCGAGGCTCCCCCCGGAGCCGGTCTGCACGACCTGCTGGAGTTGCTCCCCGCCGAGCTGGCACGGCCGGTGTTCACCCATGCCTCGTGGACCGCACGGCGCTCGGAGTCCTACGAGCGGCTGGCCTTTCTCGGCGACAGCGTGCTCGGGCTGGCCGTCACCACGCATCTGTTCCCGCGCCTCGAGGCCGACCGGTTCGGCCCGGGGCGGCTGACCAAGATCCGCGCACAGGCGGTCTCGGGCCGGTCGTGCCGCGAGGTCGCCGAACGGCTCGGGGTCCCGGAGCGGCTGCGGGCCGCGGCCCCTCCGGCTGCGACGGCCGGCGTGGAGGCCCTGATCAGCACCGAGCGGGTTCTGGCGTCGGTGATCGAGGCGGTGATCGGAGCCTGCTATCTCGAGTTCGGATACATGGCCACGGCGGCTGCCGTGGTGCAGGCCTTCGCGCCGGAGATCGAGGAGGCGCTGGAGCGCCCCGTGGACCACAAATCGGCGCTGCAGGAGCGGCTCGCGCGGCGGGGCCAGCTGGTCTCCTACGAGGTGATCGAGGAGCACGGCCCGCCTCACGACCGGACGTTCACGGTGGTGGCCACGATCGCCGGTACGCATATCGGGACCGGGATGGGGCGCAGCAAGAAGGACGCCGAGCAGGAGGCCGCCCAGAGCGCGCTGGAGTCGATCGAGAAATGACCGCCACCGATCGTCGACCGGGGGTGCGGCTGTGTATCTGAAGTCGATCGCCGTCAAGGGCTTCAAGTCGTTTCCGGACCGCTGCAAGCTGGAGTTCGGTCCCGGGGTGAGCGTGATCGTCGGCCCCAACGGGTCAGGGAAGTCCAACGTGACCGATGCCGTGCTGTGGGCCCTGGGCGAGCAGTCGCCCGGCGCGGTGCGCGGGCAGTCGATGCAGGACGTCATCTTCGGCGGCGCCCCGGGCCGTCAAGCGGCAGGTCACGCCGAGGTCGAGCTGATTCTCGACGACAGCGAGGGAGTCCTGGCGCTGGGTGCCCCGGAGGTCTCGATCCAGCGCCGCCTGGACCGAAACGGCGAGGGCGAGTACCGGCTCGCCGGCGCTCGCTGCCGGCTGGTGGACGTGATCGAGCTGCTCTCGGACACCGGCCTGGGCAAGGAGATGCACTCGGTCATCTCGCAGGGGCGGGTGGAGGCGATCGTCACCTCCAAGCCGCGTGATCGCCGGCTGCTGATCGAGGAGGCGGCCGGCCTGGGCAAGCACCGAAAGCGCCGCCGCCGGGCGCAGCTGAAGCTCATCCGCACCCAGGAGAACCTGGATCGGGCGCTGGACGTCGAGCGCGAGGCCCGGTCGCGGCTGCGCCCGCTCAAGCGGCAGGCTCAAGCCGCCGAGCTGCACGCCCGGCTGGAGCGCCAGGCGCTGGAGATTCGCTGGGAGCTGATCCGCGAGGACCTCCGTGAGCGGCGGCTGGCGCTCGGTGAGGCCGAGCAGGCCGCCACCGCGGTGCGCGCCCGGCGGGCCGAGATCGAACGCGAGCTGGCGGCGGTGGCGTCCCGGCGCGAGGCGGCCGAGGAAGCGCTCGCCGCCCGCAGCGCCCGGCGCGAAGAGCTCTCTCGGCGCTCGTATGCGGCCCGCGCCGCGGCGGAACGGGTCGGTTACCGCCAGGAGGCGGCCAGGTCGGCGGCCGCTGAGATCGAGCGCCGCCTGGCCCGCGCCGACCAGATCGCCGCGGCGCTGCGCGCCCAGCACGCCGAGGACCGTCCCGACGACCGCTCCGACGCCCGCATCTCGCAGCTCGAGCAGACGCTGGCCGCGCTGGAGCGCGACCGCGAGGCCGAGCTGGCCCGCCAGCTGCACGAGCTCGAGGGTCAGCTGACCGAGGCCGGCCGGGCGGTGGCGGCGGCGACCGACACCGTCGAGCGTGCTCTGACCGAGCGCCGAGCCGCGGAGGCCGACGTCGAGCGGGCGCGGTCCGGGGTGCGCGACGCCGAGCGCGCGGTCGAGGCCGCCCGCCGCGAGGCCGCCAGGGTCGGCGGCGAGCTGGCAGCCGTCAACCAGTTCCTGCGCCACCAGTCCGGCTCGCCCGGTGGCGCTCCCGCCCTCGCCGACGAGCTCGACGTCGACTCCGGCTACGAGCTGGCGCTGGCGGCGGCGCTCGACGGGCGGCTGCGTGCAGCGGTGGTCGACGACCACGGCCAGGCGGCGAGGCTGCTCGACCGGGCCGGCGCCGACGGCGGGCGCGCCCTGATCGCCGGAGCGGGCGTGGAGCGCGAGCTCCAAGCCGGGCCGCCCCGCGCCGCCGCACCCGGCGAGCGGCTTACCGATCACGTCCGCGGCGGCGGTTCGGCGCTGGCGCTGGCCCGGGTGCTGCTGAGCGACGTCTGGGTCGTCGATGATCTGACGGACCTGGGCAATGGGTTTGACGGGATCGCGGTGACTCGCTCAGGACGGGTGTGGTCGGCGCGGACCCATGAGCTGCGCCAGGCTCCGGCGGTCGGCGAGGAGCGCGTGCTGGCCGAGCGCAACCGGCGCGAGCGCCTGGTGCGCGACAGCGAGGCCGCCGCCCGGGCCGAGCTCGCCGCCCGCGCCGCCTTGGAGCGCGCCACCGCCGCCACCGCCTCCGTCGACACGGCGCGCGACGAGCTGACCGCGGCCCACCGCGCCGCGGTCCGCGCGCTCGACGAGGCCGGCGAGGAGCAGCGGCGCATCGGGGCGCTGATCGAGCGCCGCCGGGCCGCGCCCGACGACGGGCCAGGGGCGGGACGCCGCTCCCAGCTGGCCGCCGAGCTGGCCGCCGAGCGCCAGATGCAGGCCCGGGCCGAGCGCGAGCGCACCGACCGCCGGTCCCGGATCGAGCGCCTGGAGGCCTCGATCGCCGCCGATCGCGAGCTCGCCCCCGCCGTCACGGCGGTCATCGCCGCGCTCGCCGGGGTGGCCGACGCCATCACCGCCCGGCTGGCCTCGTTCGAGGCCGACCTCGCCGCCGACCACCAAGCCGGCGAGCACGTGGCTGGGGAGCTGCGGGCCTGCGCCCAGCAGGAGGCCGGCCTGCACGGCCGGCTGCAGCGTGAGAACGAGTCGCTGACCGAGTGCGAGGTGCGCCTGCAGCGGGCGCGCGACCGGGCCGGCGACGCCGAGCGGGAGTGCCGGGAGCTGGCGGCACGACTCGAGCTCGAGGCCGGGCCCGCCCAGGCGCCGATGGAGCCCGAGCAGCGAGAGACGCTGACCGCGCGGCTGCAGCGCCTGCAGCGCCGCCGCGAGCAGCTCGGTCCGGTCAACCCGCTGGCCCAGGACGAATACGCCGAGGCGCTGGCGCACGTGGAGGAGCTCGAGACCCAGCGCGCCGACCTGGAGACGGCGCTGCGCGAGCTAGAGAAGCTGATCGCCGACACCGACAGGCAGATCCGCGCCACCTTCGAGCAGACCTTCGCCGACACCGCCCGCGGCTTCGAGGAGCTGGCCGGGCAGCTGTTTCCGGGCGGCAGCGGCAGGCTACGACTCGTGACCGAGCGCACCGGCCCGGCCCGGATGATCGGCGGCGAGGCCCCGCCGGAGCCGAGCTCCGACGACGACTCGGCAGCGGAGCCCGACAGCGGCGAGGACGTTCTGGAGGAGGATCTGCTCGGAGTCGAGATCGAGATCACCCCCGCCGGCAAGGAATGCAAGCGTCTGTCGCTGCTCTCGGGCGGCGAGAAGTCGCTGACCGCGCTGGCGTTCCTGTTCGCGGTGTTCCTCGCCCGCCCGTGCCCGTTCTACATCCTCGACGAGGTGGAGGCGGCGCTCGATGACCTCAACATCGACCGCTTCCTGGCCCTGCTGCGCCAGTACTCGACCCGCGCGCAGTTCATCGTGGTGACCCATCAGAAGCGCACCATGGAGGCCGCCGACTCGCTGTACGGAGTCTCGATGGGCGCCGACGGGATCTCGAAAGTGATCTCGCGGCGCCTGGAGGCCGAGCAGGCGGCGTAGAGCAGG
Organism: Solirubrobacteraceae bacterium; assembly: GCA_036502145.1. Lineage (GTDB taxonomy): Bacteria > Actinomycetota > Thermoleophilia > Solirubrobacterales > Solirubrobacteraceae > Palsa-465. The sequence goes on from DASXZB010000131.1 coordinate 29,904, forward strand.
CCGGCCAGGGGCGGAGCGGCTCAGGGGCGGGCCGCTGGTAACGTCGCCGCCGTCATGGCGCGCGACTGGCGGGATCTGTTCGTGGTCGACGGGGCGCCGGCGGCCTCCGAAGCCGGGGAGCCGGCGACCGAGGAGCGGCGCATGGGCCGCTTCCGGCGGCTGCGCGAGAGCCTGCGCAAGACCCGCCAGGCGCTGCAGACCGAGATCCAGGCGACGCTGTTCGAGGAAGGGCCGTCCGAGGAGACCTGGGAGCGGCTCGAGGAGGCGCTGATCTACGCCGACCTCGGCGCGTCGACGACGGCGCAGGTGGTGGCCCAGCTGGAGCGGGAGGCCGAGGAGAGCAAGATCTCCGGCGGCCCGGAGCTGTCAGAGCGCCTGATCGAGCTGCTGACCGGGATCGCCACCGTGGGCGATGGCCACATCGAGCTACGCGCCAAGCCGACGGTGATCCTGGTGGCCGGAGTCAACGGCACCGGCAAGACCACCACCGTCGGCAAGCTCGCCTGGCATCTCAGCCGCGAACTGGGCCAGTCCGTGGTGCTCGCGGCCGCGGACACGTTTCGCGCCGCCGGCGTGGAGCAGCTGGAGCTGTGGGCCGAGCGGGCCGGAGTGGGATTCGTCAAGGGCCCCCCGGACGCCGATCCCGGCTCGGTCGCCTACGACGCCGTGGCGGCGGCGATCCGAGACGGCGCCGACGTGCTGATCGTCGACACCGCGGGGCGGCTGCACACCCAGGACGACCTGATGGCCGAATTGTCGAAGGTGCGGCGGGTGATCGCCAAGCAGATCCCCGAGGCACCCCACGAGACGCTTTTGACCGTCGACGCCACCACCGGCCAGAACGGCCTGCGCCAGGCCCGGCTGTTCTCGGACGCGGTCGACGTGACCGGGATCGCGCTGACCAAGCTCGACGGCACCGCCAAGGGCGGGATCGCGCTGGCGATCGCTCACGACCTGGCGATTCCGGTCAAGCTGATCGGCGTCGGCGAGCAGCTCGAGGACCTGCGGCCGTTCGACGCCGCCGACTTCGCCCGGGCCCTGGTCTCGTGAACCGCTTCCGCTGACCTGCCTCGGCCCTCGGGTGTCCTGAGCCGCTTCCGCTGACCTACCTCGGCGCCCCGGGTGTCCTGAGCCGTTTCCGCTGGCCTGCCTCGGCCCCCCGGGTGTCCTGAGCCGCGCCGTCGCAGCGCTACTCTCGCAAGTTGATATGAGCGGCTGGGTCCTGTGGGTGATCGTCGCCTGCGCCTTCGGAATCGGCGAGATGCTCACCGCGGGCTTCTTCCTCGCTCCGTTCGCGATCGCCGCCGCGGTGGCGGCGGCGGCCGACGCGGCCATCGGGTCCACCGCGTCGTGGATCGCGTTCATCGTGGTCGCTCTGATGACTCTGGTGCTGGTCAGGCCGGTGGTCCGCTCGCACCTCAAGATGCCGCCGCAGATCCGGACCGGAGCCGCGGCGCTGGTCGGCAAGCAGGCGATCGTGCTGGAGCGGATCGCCAACGGGGAGGGCGTGGGCTGCGTCAAGATCGACGGCGAGGTCTGGACGGCCCGCTCACTGCATGACGACGAGGTGATCGAGCGCGGGACGCGCGTCGAGGTTGTCGACATCAAGGGCGCGACTGCGCTCGTGACCGAATAAGGAGACGCCATGGCTGGAGCAATCGTCGCCATCGTCGTAGTCATATTCCTGGTGGTCCTGTTCGCCCGCACGGTGCGGATCGTCCCGCAGGCCAAAGCCGGGATCGTGGAGCGGTTCGGGCGCTACCACCGCACGCTGAACCCGGGTCTCACCGTGCTGATGCCGTTCGTCGACCGGCTCAAGCCGCTGATCGACCTGCGCGAGCAGGTGGTCTCGTTCCCGCCCCAGCCGGTGATCACCGAGGACAACCTGGTGGTGGGGATCGACACCGTCCTGTATTTCACCGTCAACGACGCCAAGTCCTCGACCTACGAGGTCGCCAACCCGCTGCAGGCGATCGAGCAGATCACGGTGACGACGCTGCGCAACGTGATCGGATCGCTGACCCTGGAGCAGGCGCTGACCAGCCGCGACCACATAAACGCCCAGCTGCGCACCGTGCTCGACGAGGCCACCAACAAGTGGGGGATCCGCGTCAACCGGGTCGAGATCAAGTCGATCGATCCGCCGGGCTCGATCCAGGAGGCGATGGAGAAGCAGATGCGCGCCGAGCGCGACCGTCGCGCCGCTATCCTCAACGCCGAGGGTGTCAAGCAGTCCCAGATCCTGACCGCGGAGGGCCAGAAGCAGGCCGCCGTGCTGACCGCGGAGGGCGAGAAGCAGGCCGCGATCCTCAAGGCGGAGGGCGACGCCCAGGCGATCGCCACCGTTTTCCAGGCGATCCACGACGGCCGGCCTGACCAGCGCCTGCTCAGCTACCAGTACCTGCAGATGCTGCCCCAGCTCGCCCAGGGCGACGCCAACAAGGTGTTCGTGATCCCGTCGGAATTCGCGGAGGCCTTCGGCGGCATCAGCAAGGCGTTCGGCGCCGCGCGCACCGGAGAGGCTGAGCCCGCACCCGCCGAGCGCACCGCACAGGTGGAGCCCGCGCCCGAGTCGGCCCATCCGAGCGGAAACTCCACCCCGCCGGGTCAGTAGCCTGATCAGCCAGCCCCCATGTTCGATTCCCTAGCCGAGAAGCTCCAGGCCACGCTGTCCGATGTCCGCGGTCGCGGCACCCTGACCGAGGAGGACATCAACGCCGCCATGCGGGAGATCCGCCTGGCGCTGCTCGAGGCCGACGTCAACTTCAAGGTCGTCAAGAGCTTCACCAGCTCGGTCAAGGAGCGGGCGCTGGGCGCCGACATCGTCGGCCAGCTCAATCCCGGCCAGCAGGTGGTCAAGATCGTCTCCGACGAGCTGACCGAGCTGATGGGAGGCGCCGCCCGCGAGCTGTCGTTCTCGCCGCGGCCGCCGACCGTCGTGCTGATGGCCGGCCTCCAGGGATCCGGCAAGACGACCGCCACCGCCAAGCTGGCGCGGTATCTGCGCGAGCAGCACGGTTCCTCGGTCGCGGTGGCGGCCTGCGACGTCTACCGGCCGGCTGCGGTCGACCAGCTGGTCAAGGTCGGCCATCAGGTGGGAGCGGCGGTGTACGAGCAGGGGACCGACCGCAAGCCGGTTGAGATCGCCAAGTGGGCGCTGGATCGCGCCAAGACCGAAGGCAAGGACGTACTGATCGTCGACACCAGCGGCCGGTTGCACGTCGACCGCGAGCTGATGGCCGAGCTGGCCGAGATCAAGAAGGCCACCTCGCCGCACGACGTCCTGCTCGTCGTCGACGCCATGACCGGCCAGGACGCGGTCAACGTCGCCGAGCAGTTCGCCGCGGTGGTCGACTTCGACGGCGTGGTCATGACCAAGCTCGACGGCGACGCCCGCGGTGGCGCGGCGCTGTCGGTCAAGGCGATCACCGGCAAGCCGATCGTGTTCGCCTCCACGGGGGAGAAGCTCGACCAGTTCGAGCGCTTCCACCCCGACCGCATGGCCCAGCGCATCCTCGGCATGGGCGACGTGATGACGCTGATCGAGAGGGCCGAGTCCAGCTATTCCGACCAGCAGGCGGCAGAGCTCGAGCGCAAGCTGCGCAAGCAGGAGTTCGGGCTCGACGACTTCCTCGATCAGATGCGCCAGGTCCGGCGCCTGGGCCCGCTGCAGTCGCTGCTGGGCATGATCCCCGGGCTCGGCAAGGAGCTGCGGGGAGTCAAGGTCGACGAGCGGGAGTTCGATCGCCTGCAGGCGATCATCCTCTCGATGACGCCTCAGGAGCGCCGCCACCCGGAGCTGATCAAGGGCTCGCGGCGGCTGCGCATCGCGCGCGGCTCGGGGACCAACGTGCAGGCGGTCAAGCAGCTGATCAAGCAGTTCGATCAGATGCGCAAGGTGATGCGCCAGGTGTCGCAGGGCCGGATGCCCGATCTCGGCGCGATGATGCGCCAGGCCCGCTGAGCGGGCGCTCGGGACCATCGCGGCGTCGGGCACGCTAACCTCGTCCATCGCCCATGGCAGTAAGACTCAGACTCACCCGCATCGGCGGGCGCAAGAACCCCATCTGGCGGGTTGTCGTCGCCGATCAGCGCTCCAAGCGCGACGGCCGGGTGATCGAGACCGTCGGTCACTACAACGCGCAGACCGATCCGTCCACGATCGTCCTCGACGAAGAGCGCATCCGTGACTGGCTGGCGCGCGGCGCCCAGCCCAGCGACACGGTCCGCAAGCTGCTTCGCACGCAGGGCATCAGCTGACCACCGCAGGCGCCACGGTGAAGGAGCTGCTCGAGTACCTGGCGCGGGGGCTCGTCGGATCGCCGGACGACGTGCGCGTGACCGAGATCCAGGAGGACGACGGCTCGCTGGTGCTCGAGCTGTCGGTGGCTCAGGAGGACTACGGCAGCGTTATCGGTCGCGGGGGGCGGACGGCCGGCGCGCTGCGCACCGTGATCAAGGCGGCCGCCGTCAAGGACCGACGGCGGGTATTCGTCGACATCGTCGACGTTTGAGCGCAACCACGGGCTGGCTGCGGGCCGGGGTCGTGGGTCGGCCTCACGGCCTCGACGGGAGCTTTCACGTCGGCCGTCCGATCGCCGGCCTGCTGACCGCGGGTGCGGCGGTGCGAGTCGCGGGAGTCGACCGCCGGATCGCCCGCCGCGCGGGCTTCGACGCCCGCCCCATCCTGCGCCTGGAGGGCGACGAGGACCGCGCCGACGCCGAGGCGCTGCGCGGGCAGGAGCTCCTGGTGGCCCGCGAGCGCGCCCCCGAGCTGGGGCCCGACGAGTGGTGGGCCGACGATCTGGAGGGTTGCGCGGTCAGCGGGTCGGGCCGCCAGGTTGGAGTGGTCACCAGGCTGCTGGAGCTGCCCTCCTGCCAGGTGCTCGAGGTCGCCCGGACCGGCGGGGGCGATGCGCTGCTGGTCCCGCTGATCGGCGATGCGGTGCGGGACGTCGACCTCGAGCGCAAGGTGATCGAGATCGACCTGCACTTCCTGGGGGAGGACTGATTGCAGATCGACGTGTTCACGCTGTTTCCCGACGCCTTCGCCTGGTTTCGCTCCCAGCGCCACGTGGTCAACGCGGTAAGCCGAGGCAGCGAGCTGGGCTTCGTCAACTACCGCGATCACACCCCGCTGACCGGGGGCCAGGTCGACGACACGCCGTTCGGGGGCGGCGCCGGGATGGTGCTCCGGATCGACGTGGTGGAGGCGGCGCTGCGGGCACGCTATGGCCAGGATCCGGTGGCCCTGGCGCAGAGTCGGCGGGTAGTCGCACTCGACGCCGGCGGGCGGGTGCTGGACGAGCGCCTGGTGCAGGAGCTGGCCGCGGAGCCGGCGCTGACCCTGCTGTGCGGACGCTATGAGGGATTCGACGAGCGGATCCTCGAGCATTTCGCCAGCGATCGGGTGTCGATCGGGCGCTACGTGCTGGCCGGGGGCGAGCTGCCGGCGATGGTGCTCTGCGACGCGGTGCTGCGCAAGCTCCCCGGCGCGCTTGGACACGAGTCCTCCGCGGTGGAGGAGTCCTTCAGCGCCGCGCTCGGCGGCGGGCCTGAGTACCCGCACTACACCCGTCCCGCCGAGCATCGCGGCTGGCCGGTCCCGGACGTGCTCCTGTCCGGCCATCACTCCCGGATCGAGCAATGGCGGCGGGAGCAGAGCCGGCTGCGGGCCTCGCCGGCGCGCCGGGAAGCCGTACAGGGGGGCGACTCTGGCACCTCCGGCGGTCCGCTACCATAGTCGGCCGCATGGGCGGGCACGCGCGGACGGCGTGGAGCCCCGGGCCCAAATTTCTTCCGCGAGAGCCGCTCGCCATGCGCATCGCGGGCCCTTGGATGGACCATGAGCACAGTGATCGACAGCCTGGAGCGCACTCAGCTCCGCCGCGTACCGGCGTTCGATGCCGGCGACCGGCTGCGAGTGCACTTCCAGGTGATCGAAGGCACGCGGCGGCGCACCCAGGTGTTCGAAGGTGTGGTGATCAAGCGCCAGGGCCACGGCGCGCGGGAGACCTTCACGGTTCGCAAGCAGTCCTTCGGGGTCGGCGTGGAGCGGACGTTCCCGCTGCACTCGCCCAAGATCGAGCGGATCGAGGTGGCCGGCCGCGGCGATGTCCGGCGCGCCAAGCTGTACTACCTGCGGGGCCGGATCGGCAAGCGCGCCCGGGTTCGCGAGCGCCGCTCCGCCGGGCCTGAGCTGGCCGTCGAGCGCGGGCTGCTGTACGGGCCGGAGAGCGAGGCGGCCGGCGACGGCACCGGCGAGGAGGTCCCCGCCGAGGGTGCCGAGGTCGGCGAAGCCGCGGACGCCGCGGCGCCGGAGTCCGAGCCCGCCGCCGGCGACGAACATTTGTGACGCATACCAAGAAGCCTCTCGCGCGCACGGCGGCGGAGCTGGTGGGGATCGTCGCGGTCGCTCTCGGCCTGGCGCTGGCGATTCAGGCGTTCCTGGTAAAGCCCTACGAGATCCCCAGCGCGTCGATGTTCCCGACGCTGCACGTCAACCAGCGAGTGCTCGTCAACCGCGTCGGCAGCGACTTCAGCTCGCCGCACATCGGCGACATCGTGGTCTTTCATCCGCCGGCCAGCGAGACCTGCGCCAACCCGAACCAGGGCCAGAACCAGGCCGGCCAGCAGTGGCCGAGCGCCTGCGACACGGTGGCGCGCACCCAGTCCACCCAGACGTTCATCAAGCGAGTGGTCGGGCTGCCCGGCGACCGGCTGTCGATCAGCCGGGGCGACGTGATCCGCAACGGAGTCCGCGAGAAGGCCCCGTACGTGATTCCGTGTGGCAACGGCGGCGGCTGCAACTTCCCGGCCACGATTCGTGTCCCGCGCGGCGATTACTACATGATGGGCGACAATCGTCCTGACTCGCTCGACAGCCGCTTCTGGGGGCCGGTACCGAGCGCTTGGATCATCGGCAAGGCGTTCTTGACCTACTGGCCTCCGGACCGCATCGGCTTTCTCTAGACCCGCTCAATGCAGCGCAAGCAGAAATCTGGCCTGAAGTCGGTGGTCGAGCTGGTGGTCACCGTGGCGGTGGCGGTAGGGCTGGCGCTCCTGATCCAGGCCTTCGTGGTCAAGCCCTACCGGATCCCGAGCCCGTCGATGGTTCCCACCCTGGCGATCGGCCAGCGGGTCCTGACCAACCGGCTGATTAACCATCCCAGCGTCGGGGACATAGTCGTGTTTCACCCACCGGCGGGGGCAGACCCCGCGACGCCCATCTGTGGGGCCCCCAACCAGGGAGACGGCCACTCGCAGCCCTGCGGTCAGCCCACCGTGGGCGAGTCGACGCAGACGTTCATCAAGCGCGTGGTGGGCGGTCCGGGTGACCGGATCGCGATCGTCAACGGCCACGTGGTCCGCAACGGTGTACGGGAGAAGGACCCCTATATCGAGCCGTGCGGGGACGACAGTTCGTGTAATTTCCGCACACCGATCACGATTCCGCCCGGGGATTACTTCATGATGGGCGACAACCGTGGCGCTTCGGACGACAGCCGCTTCTGGGGACCGGTCCCCGACAAGTGGGTCATCGGCGTCGCGTTCTTCACGTACTGGCCCCCGGACCGGATCGGGACGCTCTAAGCCGCGCCGCGTGGTCCGTCCGGGCCGAAAGCTGCTCAACTTCGATCGCGGGTTCGGCGTGCGCTTCGTGGCCGGCGCCGACGAGGCGGGACGGGGTTGCCTGGCCGGGCCGTTGGTGGCGGCCGCAGTCCTGTTCGACTTCGAGCGCCTGGGGCCGGCCCAGGCCCGGGCGCTGAGCGCGCTCAACGACTCCAAGCAGCAGACCCCGGAGGGGCGCGCCGCTCTGTACCCGGTGATCCTGAGCATCGCGGCCCGCGTCAGCATCGTGTCGCGCTGTGCCCCGGGGATCGACGCCCGGGGGCTGCACAAGACCAATCTGGCCGCCCTGCGCGACGCGCTGCGCAACGTGGCCTGCGAGGGCTGTCTGTGCCTCAGCGACGGCTTCCCGGTCGCGGGGCTGATCCACCCGCAGCGGGCGGTGATCGGCGGCGACGCCAAGAGCGCCTCGATCGCGGCCGCCTCGGTGCTCGCCAAGGAGACCCGGGATCGCTACATGCGCCGCGCCGACGCTGCCCATCCCGGCTGGGAGTTCGCCCAGCACGTCGGCTACTCGACCCCGGAGCACCGCGACGCGATCGAGCGGCTCGGCGTCTCGCCGCTTCACCGCCTCTCCTTCCAGTCCGCCGCCTACCAGCAGCTGGCGCTCGAGGGCTAAAGGGCGCGGTCCCGGCCCCGGGCCGGCCGGAGGCGGCGGCCCGCGTCCGGGGCTGACGCGGTGAGCCCGCGCCCGGGCGGAGGCGGCGGCCCGCGTCCCGAGAGGCGGTGAGCCCGCGCCCCCGGAGACGCGGTGAGCCCGCACCCGGGGAGACGCGGTTCGCGCCCGGGGAGGACGGGGGAGCCCGCATCCGGGCCGACGTGATGCGAGTTAGTTCGGCTGAGCCGGACCCAGATGACCCACGTCAGAGCTTGGGCCCGGGAGCGCGCGGGCTCAGAACGCCCCTTCCAGGTGTTCGAGCGACACCAGCCGACCGGCGGCGTCCACCGTCACCCCGATCGCGTCGAGGCGGAGCCGGTCGGCGCGCGGCCGGTCCCGGCGCTCGACCAGCCAGCTGCCGGCCATCTTGCGCACCCGGGTCTGCTTGCGCGCCCCCACTGCCTCCAGCGCGCCGCCGGCACGGCCGCCGGCCCGCCGGGTCTTGACCTCGCAGAAGGCCAAGGTGCGCCCGTCGAAGGCGACGATGTCGAGCTCGCCCCAGCGGGTGCGGTAGTTGCGCTCCAGGATCGCAAAGCCGCGCCGCTGCAGGTGCTCGGCGGCCAGCCGCTCCCCGGCCGCGCCCAGCCGGTGCCGGACATCATCGCTCACCGGTGCCGGACGTCGTCGCTCACCCCAGCCAAGCTACGGCCGATCACGTGACGGGTGGGTGTCCCACAATCACCACTCTGTGAAAATCCACCCTGCAATTGGCGCACTTTTGTGACGCTCCGCGACCCACCGGTGAGGCGATCTCGCCTACCTTCGGCGGATGCTCGCGCGGGTGATGACGTTCGCCATCGACGGGGTGCTGCCGCGCCAGGTGATGGTCGAGGTCGACATCCGCTCCGGACTGCCAGCGTTCACGATCGTGGGGCTCGGCGACACCGCCGTGCGGGAGTCGCGCGACCGGATCCGGGCGGCGATCCTCAACTCGGGGTTCGAGTTTCCCGGCACCCGGATCACCGCCAACCTGGCGCCGGCGTTCCTGCGCAAGGCCGGACCGGGCTTCGACGCCGCACTGGCGCTGGCGGTCCTGGCCGCGAGCAGCCAGGTGCCCGGCGCGGAGCTCGGCTCCTACGCCGTGTTCGGCGAGCTGTCGCTGGGCGGTGAGCTGCGCGACTCACCCGGAGCGCTGGCGGTCGCCGAGGGCGCCCGCCGCGCTGGCTGCCGGCGGCTGATCGTCCCCCGCCAGCGGGCCCGGGAGGCGGCGATCGTGACCGGGCTGGAGATCGTCGCGGTGACCAGCCTGCGCGCCGCCGCCGAGGTGGTGATGGGCGGGTCGCCGCCGGCGCTTCCCCGGGCCTCGGAGGACGGCCGGCTGTCCGCCGCGGCCGGGCCGGATCTCCGCGACGTCCGCGGCCACCGGGCCCCGCTGCTGGCGCTCGAGATCGCCGCGGCCGGAGCGCACAACCTGCTGCTGGAGGGCGCGCCCGGGACCGGCAAGACGATGATCGCCCGGCGGCTGCCGTCGATCCTGCCGCCGCTCGGCCGCTCCGAGGCGATCGAGGTCACCCGCATCCACAGCGTGGCCGGCGTGCACGCCGACGGCCTGGTCACCGAGCGGCCATTCCGGGCGCCGCACCACACCATCTCCTCGTCCGGGCTGGCCGGCGGCGGTTCGCCGCCGCGGCCGGGGGAGGCCACGCTGGCCCACCGGGGGGTCCTATTCCTCGACGAGCTGTCGGAGTTTCCGCGGCCCAGCCTCGACGCGCTGCGTCAGCCGCTCGAGGACGGGATGGTGACCATCGTCCGCGGTCAGCACGCGCTGGTGTTCCCGTCGCAGTTCATGCTGGTCGCCGCCACCAACCCGTGCCCGTGCGGGTTTGCCGGCGTCGACGAGCGCTGCACCTGCGGCGAGGCCGAGCTGCGCCGGCACCGCCGGCGGCTCAGCGGGCCGCTGCTCGATCGCATGGACCTGGTGGTCGACGTCCGCCGCCCCGCCGAGCAGGAGCTGCGCGCGGAGCCGACCACCAGCTCGCAGCGCTCCCGCGACCGGGTCGCGGAGGCCCGCGAGCGGCAGCGAAGGCGGTTGGCCGGGACCTCCGCGCGGTGCAACGGCGACATGAACGTGGCGCTGACCCGCGCCCACGTCCGGCTCGACGAGGCCGCCAAGGCCGAGCTCGGCCGCGCCTACGAGATCGGACTGCTCAGCGCCCGAGGGCGCCACCGGGTGATGCGGGTGGCGCGGACGATCGCCGACCTCGGCGGCCGCGAGACCGTCGGCCGCGACGACATACTGACCGCGCTCAGCCTCCGCCAGCGCACCAGCGCCGAGACGGCCGCGGTGCTTTGAGGCCAGCGGCAGCAGTGGTATGAGGGCAGCGGTGCTGTGAGGGAAGCGGCGGCGGGTGCTGTGAGGGCAGCGGCGGCAGTGGTATGAGGGCAGCGGTGCTGTGAGGGCAGCGGTGCTGTGAGCCCGGCCGGCGCCTGCTCGGCGTGCCTGGCCCGGGCCTGGTTGCTGGCCCGCCTGGCCGGCCACCTCGACCTGGTCCGCGATCGCATCCAGCCACTCATGGAGCTCGGGACCCCGGACCTCATCGCCGCGGTGGCCGGACGACAGCGGCCCCAGGTCGAACGCGAGCTGGCGGGGTTCGACGCCGACGCGGCCCGGGCCGGAGTCCGCGCCGCCGGCCTGGAGTCGGTCTGCCGCTGCGCCGACGGCTACCCGCGGGCGCTCGCCGAGCTGGCGGCGCCGCCCGCCGTCGTCCACGTGGCAGGCGGATTCGACCGGCTCGGAGCGCTGCTCGAGGAGGGGCCGGTGGCGATCGTGGGGGCGCGCCGCGCCTCGCCGTACGGCCTCGACGTGGCCCGGGCGCTGGGGCGCGGACTGGCCGCCGCCGGCGTCACCGTGGTGAGTGGGATGGCGACCGGAATCGACACCGCCGCTCATCAGGGAGCGCTCGCGGCCGCCCCGGCGACGGTCGCGGTCCTGCCCGGAGGAGCCGACCGGCCCTATCCGCCCTCCGCCAGGTTGCTTCATCGCCGGATCCGCGAGGGCGGTGCGGTCGTCTCCGAGCTGCCGCCGGCCACCCCGGTGCGGCGCTGGATGTTCCCGGCCCGCAACCGGATCATCGCGGCACTCAGCGCGATCACCGTGGTGGTCGAGGCCCGCGAGGGCTCGGGCGCCCTGCTGACCGCGCGCGCCGCCTGTGAGCTGGGCCGGCCACTGGGGGCGGTTCCGGGCCGGATCAGCTCGCCGCTGGCCGCCGGGCCGCACCAGCTGCTGCGATCAGGGGCGCAGCTGGTCGCCGGCCCGCAGGACGTGCTCGACGGCCTGTTCGGCGTCGGAGCCCGCACCGCTGTGCCCGCGCGCTCGCAGACCGGGCTCGCCCCTGACCTGCGCCGGCTGCTCGACGCCCTGGCCGAAGGCCACGACACCGCCGCGGCCCTGAGCGCGGCCGGCCTGCCGGGCGATCGCGGACTGGCCGCGCTGGCGTCGCTCGAGCTGGCCGGCCAGATCAGGCGCGAACCGGGCGGCCGGTTCTCGGTGCTGGTATGAAACTCCGAACTCCGTATA
>DASXZB010000132.1:0-17477 GCA_036502145.1 Solirubrobacteraceae bacterium
CCCCTCACCGGGAACCGCCTAGAAAGAATGAGCGGCCGCATCACCATCTGCCGGAACACCCCATCACACATCATGTCGCCGACCCGGAGCCAACCCGGGCCGAGGACCGAAGTAAGGCTGGGCGTCCGCGGACACACCCCAACCCTCCAACGCGCCCACGCACCCCCCCCGAGTGAACGTCCTGACCTCGAACAACAAACCCCGGCACGCTTGACAGCAGGTCGGGGGACAAGTAAGGAGTCGCGAGGGGCGGCGCTCTCGGGCGCCTGCATCACGCCTGAACCGATCGTCCGTGCTGCGTTGCTGCTTCCGCTGACAACGAGTAAAGCTGGGGGCCACGGTCGCTGGTGGCGGGGGGCGGAAGCAGCAGGGCGACGTGACGTCTGGCGACTGCTGGCTCGCTGATCGGCCGGCGGGCTGCGGGCTTGCTCGCGGTCCGGCCGTCCGCGTCCGAGGGAGCACATCGCGCGCTCGGGTGGGCCGCGGCGCTTCGCCTTGGCGAGCAGCACCCCGGCCACCGCGGTCGCCGTCGAGGTGCAGTGAGTTGCGGACCGCCGGGTCGATGCAGCAGTCTGGCGGCCGCGCTGAGACGACCCGTTGTTGTCCGTTTCGATTAGGTTGACCTCAACATAAGCGCAACGGACGAGCCGGAGCGGTCGCGCGGAGCGGGTCGGACTGCTCCATCGCACTAGCAGTGGACGAATCGATGCACGTCAACGCCGCTTGGGTCGCAGTACTGCTCTACCAGCGGCCCCGTGCCTCGAGTCCGCGCGAGGGGCGACGCGGATCGTCAGCCGCTGGGTGCTGATCATCGTCGGGCGGCTTGCGTCCCTCACCGTGACGGTGATGGTCCAGCGCCCGGCCGTCAGGGGGGTGCCGGCGATCTCGCCGAGGCTCCGGTCGAGCCGCAGCCCGCTGGGCAGCCGGCCGGCGGCGATCGACCACCGGTATGGGGCGGTGCCGAGCGCGGCTTGGAGTGTGACGTCGTATGGGCGTCTTGCTCTCGCGTGCGGCAGCGTGTGGGTGATGATCGAGAGCGGCGGGGAGACAGCCACGGCTCCGGGGGCACTCAGGGCGGTGTCTGGGCCTGCGATGGTGGCCTGCGGCGTGGCGGCGCCGCTGGCGCCCGGGGCGAACTCGAGCAGATTTCCGGCGAACTGGTTGGAGATGTAGAGGTTGCCGTTGGCGTCGAAGTCGAGCCCGGCCGGAGAGTCCAGGCCGGTGATCGTGCGGACGGGAGGCGCGTTGCCGGTGCTGCCCGGCGCGTATGCGGTGATCGTCTGCCCGAACTCGTTGGCCACGACGAGGTCGCCGGCTGAATCGCGCCCCAGTGCCTGGGGGGTGTGCAGCCCGGTGGCCGAGCCGCTGATCGTTGCGATCGGGGCGGCGTCGCCGGTCGCGCCTGGCGCGTATTCGGTGATCGAGTTGGCGGCGTTGTTGAGCACCCATATGTTGCCGGCGTCATCGACGGTGACGCCGACCGGCGCGCTCAGACGGGTGTCGGGGCCGGTGATGTTCTGCACCGGTCCGGTGTTGCCGCTCACGCCCGGGACGTACACGGTAACGGAGTTGTTCGAGCGGTTGGCTGCGTAGAGTCGGCGGGAGGAGTCGAGCGTCAGCCCTGCGGGGTAGCTGAGACCGGTGGCTGGCCCGGCGATCGTCGCAGCCGGCTGGACGTTGCCGGTCGCGCCGGGGGTGTACTCGGTGATCGAGTCGTTGCCGGCGTTGCCGACGTAGAGCGCGCCGATGTTGTCGAGTACGAGGCTTGTGGGCGCGCTCAGGGCGGTGTTGGCGCCCTCGAGGTCGACGACCGGCGGCTCGTTCCCTGATCCGCCGAGGGCGTAGGCGCTCACCCTGCTCACGCCGCCGTTGGCGACGTAGACGGCCGGCGGCGGCGCCACGGCGATCGACAGCGAGTGGGTCGTCGCGCCGGCGGACGGCGTTTTGGAGTCGGTTACGCGAACGGTGAACTGGGCGTTCTGCGGCGTGGTGGGAGTGCCTGTGATCGCACCGGTGTTGGGATTCAGCGAGAGCCCGGCCGGCAATGTCCCGGCCGCCAGCGACCAGTGGTAGGGAGAAACCCCTCCGTAGCCGCTGAGTGTGGCGTGGTAGGCGCTGCCGACTGTTGCCGCGGGCAGCGAGTGGTTGGCAACGTACGGCAGCGAGGAGGCGATCACGGCGTTCGGGGAGGCGAGCGTGGTCAGCGGTCCCGCGATCGTGCTCAGTGGTGCGGCGTTGCCTGCCGCGTCAGGCGTGTAGGTCTCAATCACGTTGGTCTGTGCGTCGCTGATGTGCAGGCGTCCGGAACCGTCCATGGAGAGCGTCGTCGGCGTATGGTCGACGGGCCCTCCGAGCGAGAGCGTTCTGACCGGGACCGCGTTGTTGGCTGCGCTCGGACCGTATTCGGTGATCGTGGAGGTCGCGATGTTGAGCGCGTAGAGCAGGCCGCTTGCATCCTGCGCAAGCGAGCCGACTTGGCCAAGGCCGGTGGCGGCGCCGGACAGCGTCGACAGCGGCGTGGCTGCCCCGTTGGCGCCGGCCGCAAACCTGGTGATTGCGGTACGTTCGCCCACCAGCAGCTGCCGGGAGCCGTTCACGAGCAAGCCGCCCTTGAACGGGCTGATCGCGGTCCCGGAGATCGTCGCCACGGGAGCGGCATCGCTGCTCGCTCCCGGCGCATACACCGTCACGTAGCTCGAATTGTTGATGTTGCCGACATACAGCCGGCCGTTGGCATCGAAGGCGAGCCCGAGCGGATGCTGCAGGCCGGTATCCGGACCGCCGATCGTCGCCAGCGGCATGCTGTCACCGGACGCTCCCGGCGCGTACTCGGTGATCGTGTTTGCATCGAAATTGGCGACGTAGAGCCGGCCGGTGCTGTCGAGCGCGAGCGAGCCCGGCACGTTCAGGCCGGTGTGCGGGCCGGAGAGCGTCAGGATCGGCGCGGTGTTGCCGCTGGCGCCCGGGGCAAAGGTCGTCACGCTGTTGGGGTTGCCTCCGTTGGCCACGATCACCGTCGGCGGCGCCAGGCCGGTAATCAGGGTGCGATCGGGGCCGGTCCTCGTGCCGAGCGTATTCGTGGCCACGAGCCGGTAGTGATAGCTGGCGCCACGCGCAAGGCCGGTGAGCGCGGCGCGGACCGAGACCGGAGCGCTTCCCGCCCCGACCGATCCTGACACCGTGGAGCCGTACGCGGTCGTGGGACCGTACTGGAACGAGTAGGTCGTCGCGACGTTGCGCGCCTGGACCGTCCCGGTGATAGTCGCGGTCGTCGCGCCCGGGAGGGCCGCGGTCGGCCCGGTCGCGACGGACGGGGCCGAGTCCACCAGCGCGAAGTTCGGGTGGGCAAGAGCGGTTGCGGCGCCGGCGAGGGTCGCGCCCGGCGCCGCGTTTCCGGACGCGCCGGCCGTGTACTCGGTGATCGAGTTGCCGTTGAAGTTCGCCGCATAAAGACCTCCCGCGGCGTCGTCGGCCAGCCCGAACGGCACGCTCAACCCCGTGGCCGTGCCCTGCAGGGAGGAGTAGGGCACCGCGTTGCTCGCGTTGCCCTGCACCCCCGCCGCGTACCTGGTGATCGAACCGCCCGTGTTGGCGGCGATCAAGCGCCCGAGGCCGTCGAGCACCAGGCCCTGCGGCCCGTTCAGCCGGCTGGCGGATCCGGAGATCGTGGCGACCGGCGCAACGTTACCGCTGGCGCCCGGCGCATACTCAGTGATCGTGCCGCCGGCAGGCAAGTCGTTGGCCACCAACAGATCACCAGCCGCATCGACGACTACCGCGCCCGGCACCGACAAGCCTGTATTTGTCCCCTTGATCGTCGCGATCGGACTCGCGTTGCCGCTCGCCCCCGGCGAGTACTCGGTGATCGAATTGCCGCGGGTGTTGGTGACGAACAGGTGACCGGCGGTGTCGTGCGCGAGCCCGAGCGGCTGGTCGAGGCCGGTGGCAGCGCCCTGGATCGTCGCGATCGGCGCCGCGTTGCCGGCGGCGCCAGGCGCGTACTCGGTGATCGAGTTCACATCAAGGTTGGCGACGAACAGGTGCCCGGCGCGGTCCCGATCCAGCGCCTGCGGCATCGAGAGGCCCGTGGCCGGCCCGGCCAGCGTCACCACCGGCGCGGTGTTACCCGTCGCACCGGCCGCATACTCGGTGATCGCGTTGCTGGCATTGTTGGTCACCAGCAACCCAGGCGCGGCGTCCGCCGCCGCGGGCGCCAGCACCGCGCCCAAGGCCGCAGCCAGCAGCCCACGTCGCAGCCTCAAGATCGTCGATGCGCCCATCTTCGCCGCCCCTTCAGTTGATTTGTGGCCGGTCGCCATACGTCATGTAGTCCCGGCTGATCGCCCGCCGTTACAACTCACCCCCGACACCAGCAACAACGACCACAGCAGCACGGGCTCCGCCGAGCCTCGCCGCTTGCCCTGCGCCACCGATGGCGCGGGCATGCGACAGTCTTCGGCTTCGGGCCTCCGTGGCGGAACGCATGACGTTGGACCGTCCGCGTCTGCCGGCGGTACCGCACGACTGCTTCTTCGCGCACTACGGACGCCTTGATTCCATCCGATCGGCTCCGGCACACAACGACCACCACCAGATCTGCCTTCACGATCCGTCGCCATCTCGCCAACGACGTCACGCGTCCTGCTCAACGCGAAACGCAGGACACGACGCCCGCTTCTCCGGCGTGAGCAGGAGGCCATCGTCGTAGCCGATCTGGTAGCTGCTTGGAACTACAACCTGCCCTCCCAGCGCCGATGCCGGGCTTCTGCATCGACCCGGCGGTCCGCAACTCTGCACCTCGACGCAGCGACGCGTTGGCCGCGACGCTGCTCGTCCAGCCGAAGCGACAGCGGGCACCCGAGCACGCGATGTGCTTGCTCAAACGCGCCGGGCCGGACCGCGAGCAAGCCCACAGCCCGCCGGCGGATCAGCGAGCCAGCAGTCGCCAGACGTCATCTCGCGCTGCTGCTTCCGGTCGTGGAGCCGGATCCCCCGCCACCGGCATGCTCGATCGTCACGCAAAGCAGCGACGCCATCAGAGGTCGCCGCGGTTACCGGCACTGCTGGAATCGGACAACCTCAGCCATGATCCGCATGGCGCCGTCGTGACCGCTCTCATCGAGGAGCAGTCGCGCCGGATCGTCGGGCCCTCGTCATTGAGACGTCGCCGAACGAATCGCGCAACCCTGCCCCGCACGATGAGCGAGGCGATCGTGAGGGCTGACCGAGGCGAGGGGTCTCGTCCGCCGCTGGCCGCGTTTCTCGATTGCATGGTGGCTGCCGGATAAACGCTTCGGCTGGGTGGCGGACGATTGTCAGCCGACAGAGCGAGTGTCTGCAGCGGGCACTACCGGACCGCGACAACGTCGCAAGTGAATCGTCTCTGCCCGGACCATGACCGGGCGTGGTCCGTGAGGCCAGAGACGAACGTCACGGGCTGTAAGCAACGACATATCCTGGCGCACTTTCGTAGGAGACACCGCCGGCCGCCACGAATAGCTTGTGCTCCGCGATAGCCACGCCCGAACTCGTTGCGTTCGTGACCGG
Source organism: Solirubrobacteraceae bacterium (assembly GCA_036502145.1). Taxonomy (GTDB): domain Bacteria; phylum Actinomycetota; class Thermoleophilia; order Solirubrobacterales; family Solirubrobacteraceae; genus Palsa-465. The sequence goes on from DASXZB010000132.1 coordinate 5,548, forward strand.
GGCGCCGGCATCTGCGCTCAGCGGCCGGCGCACGAGCGGCCGCCCGGATGCGGCGTCGAAGCCGTCGAGGTTGGACATGCCATCGACCGTCCACACGACGCCATCGGCGTCGCTCACTGACTGATAATGCGTGCCGTCTCCTACCGGGCTCACCCAGTTCGTCTTGCCCCTGCTTCGATCAAGCGAAAACATATCCCCGCCGGGCGTTGCCACGCCCTCGACCGAACTGCCGTTAAAGGCCGTCGATGCCGCGTTGCAGGCGAAGCAGGAAGGCCCGACGAGTGCAGTCCACACCGGGGCCATTGTCTTCGCGTCTGCCACGTGATAAACGCCGGATTTCTGAAGGTCACCAACGACCTTAGCCCCGCCGCTGGTCGTGAACAGATTGGCCGCTGCCCCAAAGTCGAGGTCGAGTTGGCCGCACACCGGGTCGTCGAGGGGATCGGGTATCGCGGGGTTGCTCGACGCTGCGCACGCCGGCGACTGGCTGAGCTCCTGCAGGGTGCTCGTGTATTGGTCGACGTTGCCTTCATAGGCCGCGACGATGTCGCCGAACGTCGACCGTCCCGGGTCGAGATCGATCTTGAGAATCGCGTCGGTGGTCTTGTACTGCTTGGTCTTGCTGTTCGGGTTCCCCGCTCCCCAGTAGGCGTACATTGTCGTCGGGTCGTAGGCAGGCGTGCTCCACAAGCCGCCGCCGCTGTACCCGTCCGCCTGCGCCGCGGGCGGGATTGTCGGCGTCGTCTTCACGACTTCACCTGTGTCGGCGTTGATGAGCGAGAAGCCACCGGTGGCGGTCGGATCGCCTTCAGGCTCGGAGTAGCCCGCGAGGATGTAGCCGTTTGCGAGGACCGGACTCGCGTTGGTATATGACCCGGCCTGCGCGGCGCTGCTGCTGAGCGGCGGTGCGAACGGCGCGCTCTTCCAGACCACTGCCCCAGTCGAGCGGTCGAGCGCAATCGCATAGGGCGCAGCGAACTCATCCACGAGGTAGACCACGGCACTGCCATGGATTACTGGCGCGCCGACAATTACGCCTCCGGACCCCGGATTCGGGGCCTTCAGCTTGCGCTGCCAGACGACATGCCCGGTGTTTGCGTCGAGTGCATAAGCCACGCCGCCGGCGGAGCCGACGAACACGCAACCGTCGTAGACGACCGGCGTCGAGTTGAATCCTGTGCCGTCCCCCGTGGAGTTCGTCGAGAACGCCCACCGCGGGGTCAGCCCGGCCACGGCGGTCGGACCCAGGCCGGTCTCTTGAGGCTGCGTGCGCGTGTTCGCGACATCGTGGCCGTAGGAGGGCCATTCCCCGCCGGTCGTCGGAGCCGTACAGGGCGCCGACGCAGCCGCCAAGGACACAAAGAAGGTTCCCGAAACCGCAAGCCCCAGAATCAGGGCTGCACAGCGCACGACGATAAACAATGGGCTCCTCAACACACCGCTGGTCGCGCCTCAACCGGCTACCCGGCTCATACCCGGGGACGACTGAGGTCAAACAGCAGAATTCCGGTCTGCTGAAACCGGGACTGCGACGCGGCGACCAGCTTCGTAAGCTTCTCCCCCGCGGCGCGTCAATCCTCGCGGACGAGCCCGCTGCAACTTTGGTGCGTTTCGCTGGCGCGCTTGATCGCTGTGATCCTGGTCAATTCCCGACCAAGCACTCGTCCGCGATGGGGCAGTGCTCGCGATGAGCAACCCTGGTCGGGCCGCTGTTCGCCATCGCCGAGGCGAGAAGGGCAACGCTGCGACTGGGCTCGTCGGTTTCTGCTGCGATGTGACGCGAGGTCGTGATCCCCGGTGCGCGGTCTAGGGCCTCGTCCGGCCGGTCTACCAGGTCGACGGCTGCGGTCGCTCGCGAGGCGTCCAAGTCGTTCAGGCGTCCCCTCCCGGGGGGTTACTTCCGATCTGACGACGGCCCGTCCGGGGCCGTCGCCAGATCGAAAGTGGATGCTCTCCAGGATGAAGGGTTCGCAGACAAGATCAACAACTGATAAACAACCCCACGGCACCGAGCGCTGACGCCGGGTCGGCTTCAGGTGGGCGGTCAGTGCCGACGACAGGACACGTAGCGGACGCGAACGTTGCCCGGGACGGTTGCCCGCCGACGGCGATTTGGACTGCCTCGCATGTCGCGGGCGCCGAATCCCTCGCAACGGCGGACACTTCTAGAAGCGGGAGCGACGGGACTCGAACCCGCGACCTCCGGCGTGACAGGCCGGCGCTCTAACCAACTGAGCTACGCCCCCTGACGGGGACCTCCAGTATGCCAAGCGGCAGCGACCTCGGCCCAGCGGGTCGCGCCGGTGGGCCGGACGGTGGCGGCCGGGCGGTGGCTGAGCCGGCCGTCGCAAATCTGGCGCAACTTTGTCGAGGCGGTTGGGTTTGAGCGATCGCAAGCGGTCATCACGGCTCGTGCTCGACCCGGCCGTGGGTACGAGACGGCGTGGCCGGCGGCGGGGACTCTCGGAAGCGGGGTCCCCGTCGTGTTTTTGGGACGCTACGCCGGCGGTGGGATCCAGCCGCCGAAGACACGCTCCAGGCGGATCGCGCCGGCGAGCTGGACCGCCGAGCGAACGGTGATCGACGTCACCGGCTCGACCAGATGAGGGTCATGATCGTGTGGACGAAGCGTTCGTAGCGATCCGGGGAGAAGCGCTCGCAGTCGGTCAAAACCATCCGGCCCGCCTCCTCGCTGAGTCGCAGGATCGCCCGGGCGCAGATCTCCACGTCCAGATCGGCGGGGATGCGAGACCGCTGGATCGCCCACTTGACGAGTTCCTCGAGCCGGCGCAGGACTTGGGCCCGGTTGGCTTCGACATGCTCGCGCACGATCGCCGGGGTCCCCTCCAGTGGCAGCAGGATGATCCGCCACGTATCGGGCCGGCTGGCCACGGCATCGAGGAAGCGGCGCACGCTGCCGGCGAACAGATCGGCCGGGTCGCCGTCATCCGGCACGCCGGGCACCACATCGGCCAGCTGGGCCAGCGCGTAGTTCTCCTCACGCTCGATCAGCGCCTGCAGCAGCTCGCCCAGATTCGGGAAGTGGTCGTAGATCACCGGCCGGGTCACTCCCGCGGTCCGGGCGATGGCCTCGATCGAAACGCCTTCGTAGCCTTGCTCCACGATCACGCTGAGCGCGGCGTCGAGCAACTGCTCGCGGCGCTTCTGCGGCGGCATCCGTGGCGCATAACGGCGGCGCGGCTTTGGAGCGGCATCCGAAGCATCCGCAGCATCCGAAGGATGGGGCAGCATTCCGTGGCGGGCAGGCTACCACGCAGCTACGGCGGTGTAGGTTCGTCGGGAGCGGGCTCCCGATACGGTCGCCGCTGTGCGTCCCGTGTTCGATGGACACAACGATGCCCTCACGCGGGCCGACCACTCCCTGTTCGCGACCGGGCGTCCGGAGGGCCATCTCGACCTGCCGCGGATGCGCGATGCCGGGCTCAGGGGAGCCGTCTTCGCCGTGTTCACGCCGTCCGAGCACGAGCGCTCCGAGCCATTGCCGCGCGACGACGGCGTGATCGAGTTCGAGCTGGCCGCCGAGGTGCCCGGCCCCGCCGCCGCCGCGTTCGCCAGCTCAGCCGCGGGCCGGCTGCTGCGCCTCGAGCGTGAAGGCCAGGTACGGATCGCGCGCAGCATCGCCGACGTGGACGGGGTTGTTAGCGGAGACGGGCCACCCGCCGCGGTGCTGCACTTGGAGGGCGCCGAGGCGATCGATCCCGACCTCGAGTCGCTGTGGCTGTGGCACGCCGCCGGCCTGCGGTCGCTGGGGCCGGTCTGGAGCCGGCCAAACCGCTTCGCCCATGGCGTCCCGTTCGTCTCGCCCTCATCGCCTGACACCGGGCCGGGCCTGACCCCGGCCGGCGTGGAGCTGGTCAAGCGCTGCGCCGAGCTTGGGATCGTGGTTGACCTCAGCCATCTCAACGAGGCAGGTTTCTGGGACGTGGCGGGCCTCGACGCCGGACCGCTGGTGGCCTCGCACTCCGCCGCGCATGAGCTGTGTGGTGCCTCGCGCAACCTCACCGACCGCCAGCTTGATGCCATCGGCGCCAGTCAGGGCCTGGTGGGAATCGTGTTCGCGTGCGCGTTCCTGCGCCCGGACTTCGCCGATGATCCCGACACTCCGCTCGATCTGATCGCCCGGCACGCGGCGTACGTGGCCGAGCGGATCGGCGTGGCGCACGTCGCGCTGGGTTCCGATTTCGACGGTGCCACGATCCCGGCGGCGATGGGCGGCGCGGCGGGCGTCCCGGCGCTACTGGAGGCCTTCGGCGAGGTTGGCTTCAGCGACGACGAGCTGGATCAGATCGCCTGGCAGAACTGGCGCCGCGTGCTCGACGCGTGGTGGAAATAAGGTCCGCGGCCGACCGCCGCTGACTGGGACTGGCGGGCTAACGCCGTCGGCGTCGGCGCTTGCCGCCGGCGGTCACCCGGGCCAGGACGTCCTCGTCCCAGCGGTGGGTGCGCAGCAGCCGGTAGCGCTCGGCACTGATTCGCATGTAGGCCTCGGTCTCGGTCTGCTCGCCGATCAGATCGGCTTCACGGAGCATCTCGACCACCGGCCGGTACTCGTTCTCGAGCCACAGAAACGCCGCCTCGCGGCGGCCGATCGGCTCCCCGCGATCCTGGGTGGTGCGAAAGCCCCAGGCCTCGACCGCTTCGGCGAGCACGGCGTAATCCCACGGATCGGACAGCGAGATCTCGCTGTGCGCGTCATCGGGCAGCGGCACCCGCTCGAAGAAGACCCGCGTGTGGCTCTTGAGCGGCAGGTCGGCCATCGTGATCGCGCGGTCGGCCCCCTGGACGGTCACCACCTCGGTCACGTAAGCGTCGATGTCGGTCCGCCCCAGCGCTCGGGCGACCGACACGCGGTGGTGGCCGTCGCGGACGAAGTAGATCTCGCCGATTCGCACCAGATCGATCGGTGGCATCGCTTCGCCGCGTCGCATCGCCGCTGCGATGTGCTCCCAGCGGGAGCGAACGCGTCCCGAGGTGGGTCTGAAAGTGCGATCGAAATCGCGGCTGCGGTCCACCGTGCCGACGATCGAGTCAAGCGGCACGACCAACAACCCGACCAGGCGTTCGCTCACGAAGCCCAGGGCTTGCACAACCTCCTCGTAGGGGAGGATCAGCCGGATGTCATCCGGGGTGCCGCGCAGCCGCGCCCCGAGCCGCGCCATCGTGGCGCTCCGACGCGCGCGCAGGAAGTCATGCTGCGCGTCGACTCCGGGCATTCCGGTCGAGCGCCGTTCAGTTGCCATCGACCCCCGAGATTAGCCTCTCGGGGGCGATGGTCTTAGGAGCTCTGTTGCGTGGGCTGTTCTGACGCCGTCGGCTGGCTCGCTGTCTGGGGCGGAGCCGTGGGCTGGTGGCCGTCGGAGCTCAGCAGGCTCTTGCCCGACTCTGGGTCGAACAGGTGCAGGTGCTCGCAGTTGAACCAGAGTTCCGCCTCCTGGCCCAGCCGGACGTTGCTGGCGGCATCCAGGCGGGCGACGATCTGGTTGCCCTCCTGTTGGGGCAGGTCGGCCGAGCCGGCGTCGCTGGCCAGTTCTTCGAGCTCACGCGAGGTGACCTTCTCGGACTCGACGACGAAGTAGGCGTAGTACTCGGAGCCCATCGACTCCAGCACATCGATCTTGGCCTTGAAGGTGACTCCGCGCGAGCGCTCGCCGACCAGTCCGGCATCCTCGAAGTCCTCGGGGCGCAGGCCGACGATCACCCCTCCGCGGCCGCCGCCGGGTCCGGACTCCAGGCGCCGACGCACGGAGTCCGGGAGCGGCATCGAGCCCAGCGCCACCTTGACGCTGTCGCCCTCCAGCTCGCCGGGGAGGAAGTTCATCGACGGTGAGCCGATGAATCCAGCGACGAACAGGTTGTTGGGGTGACCGTAGAGCGCCTGGGGCGCCCCCACCTGCTGCAGCACCCCGGCGCGCATGACCGCGATCCGGTCACCGAGGGTGAGCGCTTCGGTCTGGTCGTGGGTGACGTAGATGGTGGTGGTCTCGAACCGCTGCTGGATCCGGGAGATCTCGGCTCTCATCTGCACCCTGAGCTTGGCGTCGAGGTTCGACAGAGGCTCGTCCATCAGGAAGGCGCTGGGATTGCGGACGATTGCGCGACCCATGGCCACCCGCTGGCGCTGGCCGCCGGAGAGGTTCGACGGCTTGCGGTTCAGGTGCTGCTCTAGGTCGAGGACCCGGGCGGCCTCGTTTACCTTCCTGTCGATCTCCTCCTGCGGCGTCTTCGCCAGCTTGAGCGCGAAGCCCATGTTCTCGGCGACGGTCATGTGCGGATACAGCGCGTAGTTCTGAAACACCATCGCGATGTCGCGGTCCTTGGGAGCGCGGTCGTTGACGACCGTGCCGCCGATCTTGAGCTCTCCGTCGGTGATGTCCTCGAGCCCGGCGACCATTCTCAGAGCCGTCGACTTGCCGCAGCCGGACGGTCCGACCAGGATCATGAACTCGCCGTCGGAGACGTCCAGGTTCATGTCCTTGACGGCCTCATAGCCGTCGCCGTAGCGCTTGGTCACGTGTTCGAGAGCGATTTCGGCCATTGCTTTCTCCTTATCCCTTGACAGCGCCCGCGGTCAGGCCGGACACGATCCGGCGCTGGAACAGGAGCACGAGAATCATCACCGGTACCGTAACTACCACCGCCGCGGCGGCGATGTCGCCGTAGGGCACGGTGAACTGCGACACCCCTGGGAACGTCGAGATCGCCGGCGGGACGGTCTGCGCGGCCGACGTAGAGGTGAGCGACACGGCGAACACGAAGTCGTTCCAGCAGATGATGAACACCAGAATGAACGTCGTCACCAGGCCTGGAGCGGCGAGCGGGACTATCACCTTGCGGAAGGCCTGGAACGGCGTCGCCCCATCTATCTGGGCGGCCTGCTCAAGCTCCCATGGTATTTCTCTAAAGAACGACGACAGGACGAAGATCGACAGCGGCAGCGCGAATGTCATGTAGGGGATGATCAGTCCGGGCCAGGTGTCATAGAGCCCGATCTGGCGCCACAGGTTGTATAGCGGTCCGACCAGTGAAATCTGCGGAAACATCGCCACCGCCAGGCACGCTCCGAGGATGACCGGCTTGCCGGGGAAGTCCAGCCGCGCCATTGCGTACGCCGCCGAGGAGGCGAGTACCACGGCCAGCGCCGTCGAGATCAGCCCGATCCCGATCGAGTTGCGCAGCGCCGAGGTGAATGTGCCGAGCTTGAAGATGTCCGAGTAATTCGACAGCGTCCAGGCGTGTGGGATGAAGCTGCCATCGGTGGCAGTCGCCGAGGTCTTGAGCGACAGCATCACGATCCAAACCACAGGCACCAGGGAGATAACGACGACCACGAAGATCGCCGTCGACCAACCGCCCACCCGACGAGTCTGCTGGTTCACGCCTCACTCCCCCCAGGCGCCGCGCCGGCGCCGAAGCCCTTGTAGAAGACGAGCGCGATCAGCGCGACGAGCAGGAACAGCAGCACCGATACCGCCGAGCCGAGGCCGAGATTCAGCCGGTCGAGCAGCGTCGAGTAGTTCAGCATCGAGATCGACTCGGTGTTCTGGGCGCCCTGACCGAAGATGTAGATCGTGTCGAAGATGCGGAACGCGTCGAGGGTGCGGAACAGCAGCGCGACCAAGATCGCCGGCTTCATCAACGGGAGCGTGATCCGGGTGAATCGCTGCCAGGTGCTAGCGCCGTCCACCTTGGCCGCCTCGAGCAGCTCGTCGGGCACGAGCGCAAGCCCGGCCAGCAGCAGCAGCGCCATGAACGGCGTGTTCTTCCAGATCTCGGCGATGATGATCGCCACGTAGAGCCCGAACGTGTGGCTCAGCGGATCGCTGGTCAACCCCAGCAGCTTGGGGATCCAGCCGCTGTTGAGCGAGAAGGCCAGCTGCCAGGCGTAGGCCGACACCACAGCCACGATCCCGTAGGGGACCAGCGCCACCCCGCGGACCACGCCGCGCGCGAAGATCACCCTGTGCATCACCAGCGCCAGGCACATCCCGAGCACGAACTGGATCGAGACCGTGATCACCGTGATGATCACGGTGTGAAACACGTCCTGCCACCAGACCGGCGCGCTGAGCACGTGACCGTAGTTGGACAGGCCGATGAACTTGTTTGCGCTGGGGAAGCGCAGGTCGGCGCGCTGCAGCGAGAGAATGAACGCGTCGATGATCGGGTACGCGCTCACCGCGATCATCACGATCGCCGCGGGACCGACCAGGATTGCGGCCAGGCGCCGCTCCGCGCGCGCGCGCTCGGTCAGGTGACGCCGCCGCCGGGGGGCGGCACTGGTCGGAGCGGCGACGGTGCCGCTGGTCACAGCAGCGCCGCCGACGAGAGTGAGGCTTTGATCTGGCTTCGCAGCTTGCTCACGACGGTGTTCGGGTCGATGCTCGAGGTCGGCGACAGCGCCTTCTGGATTGCCAGCGTGACGTCAGCGTAGGCCGGGGTCTGCGGCCGCAGACCATACGTCACGAGCTGGCTCTTGATCAGCTGGTGGAAGGGGTAGGCCTTGTCGAAGGCGGGATCGCTGTAGATGCTCGTGGAGACCGGAGCCAGCCCGCCCTTGATGGCGTTGGTTTTCTGGTTGGCGGGCTGGATCAAGCACTTGACGGCGGCGAAGGCCAAGTCCGGATGGGAGGCGTGCGACGAGATGCCGAGGTTGTAGCCACCGATCGAGACGCGCGGGGTCACGCCCGGGATGACCTGGGGGAACGGGGCGTAGCCCATCACCTTGAAGACCTTGGGGCCGGTGCTCATGGCGGAGGCCCAGACGAAGGGGTAATTGATCTCGAACGCCGCGGTCCCGGCGTTGAAGGCGACGTCCGACTGGCCCTCCTGGGTGACGTTGAGCGATGGATCCGCCGCCGGACTCGTCGCCAGCCGGTGCATGATCGAGGCCGCCTTCTTGGCCGCTGCGCCAATCACCACCTTGTTGTTGGTGGAGACGATCTGGCCGCCGGCCGAGTTGACCAGCGAGTTGAACCACACGGTGAGGCCCTCGTACTGGGCGCCCTGCTCCTCGATGAAGGCGGGTTTGCCTTGCTTGGCCAGCTGGATCGAGTCATTGATCATCTGATCCCAGGTCTTGGGCGGCGTGTGGACCAGATCCTTGCGGTACCAGAGCAGCTGCGTGTTGGAGTTGATCGGGACGGCCCAGAGCTTGCCCTGCCAGGTGGCGGTCTTGACCGGCCCGGGCAGGTCCTGGCTGCGGATCTGCGTCGCCAAGGCCGCGGGCACCGGTCGAATCCACTTGGCGGTGGCGAATTCAGCTGTCCAGTCGACGTCCATGGCGAGGATGTCGATCGAGGGGTCGTTGGCGGCCAGCCGGCGAACCAGCGACACGCGCTGCTGGTCCGAGGAGGTGGAGAGGAAGCTGATCTTGATGTTGTACTTGCCGCCGGAGGCCGCGGAGCACTGCTGGGCCGCCTTGGCGAACGAACCCGAAGGCTCGGGAAACACGTACCAATTGAGCGTCACCGGCCCGGAGCCGCTGGAGGAGCCACAGCTTGCCAGCGCGATCGCCATGGCGGCAACTCCCAGGAGCGCACTGATCTTACGCACGACCGGCCGGAACCTCCTCTCTCGGTGCCGAGCCAGACTCCTTCTGGACTCGACGGCGAGGTTTTACCCGTCGCCGCCAGCCGCTAACCCCAAGCCGGACACATCTCGCTCGGCACCGGTTTTTGGCGCGCGCACACCGTGCACTGCTCCCAATCGAAACCGCTGGCCAGGACGCGTAGCCGTCGGTCGTTCTGGCCCCAGTCGCGGTTTACGTGGCGTCCGATCACCAGCGCGGCCACCCGGCTGGCTCCGGCGGACTTCAGCGCCGCGGCCGCGCTCTGGGCGTTGGCGCCGGTGGTCCAGGTGTCGTCGATCAGCAACACCGACTCGCCGTCGAGGGGCTCGCTGGATGCGTACTTGTGGTCGCTGAACTCGTGCGGCTCGGCGGCGGTTGGTTCGGTGCGCAGCAGTCGCCGGGCGTGCCGTCCGCGCGTTGGCGCCACGAGCTCTCCGACGATCCGGTGCAGCGGATGGGAGTCGTCGCGGGTGGGATCGCTGGAGGGCACGGTGGTGACGAGATCGAAGCGGTCGATGTGGGCCGCGCGGGCCAGGCACCGTTCGTGGCGATCGAGATGGCGCCACAGCACCGCCGCCAGCTCCAGCTGATGGCGTCTGGCCACGACGCCGGTGGAGCGCTTGTAGCTGGCGAGCACGTGGTGCAGCTGCTCGTGGGCGACGCTGTAGGAGATCGGCGCCACAACATCGAGCCACCCGGGAGACCGAAGGCAGGCGTAGCAGCGGTCGAAGCCGTCGGTCAGGTTGAAGCAGGTTCGGCAGACCCCCGGACCGTGACGCGGTCCGATCAGGAAGTTGGCATACAGCGCGGTCAGATCGGCGACCGTTGGCATCGATTCAGCCGATCAGCGTGCCGGGGTCGGTGAGGCGGTCGACCACGGAGGCGATCTCCTCGGGGTCGTCGATCACGTGGGTCCCGGGCCGCTGGGCCAGCGCGTTCGCCCATGGCTCGGCGAGCACCTGCCGTTGCAGGAAGACCGGCCGGCCGTGGGCCAGAGCGCGGCGAGCCTGGATCCGGGCGCCGCTCCTTGCCGATGCCTCGATGACGACTGTTGCGAGCGCGAGGCCGGACATGGTGGCGTTGCGCAGCGGGAACGACTGGCGCGTGGGCGGTGCGTCGGGCCAGAACTGCGAGACCACGGCGCCGCGCTCGGCGATGGTGCGCTGCAGCGCGGCGTTCTGAGGCGGATAGCTGCGTTTGACGCCGGTCCCGACCACCGCGACGGTGCGCCCGTGGCGTGCCTGGAGCGCCGCCGTGTGGGCGGCGGTGTCGATCCCGGCCGCGAGCCCCGACACGACCGTGAAGCCGCCGGCCACGAGCTGCTGGGCCGCGCGCCGCGCTGTCCGGAGTCCGCTTGGGGAGGGAGCGCGGGTGCCGATGACGGCGATCGCCCGTGAGTCCTGGGCGGTCAGCGCGCCGTCGACGAACAGCAGCGGCGGGCGGTCGTGGACGGCCTTGAGGTTGTCCGGGTAATCGCGGTCGAGCACCGTCAGCAGCTCGATGCCGGCGGCTTGCCAGCCCGCGATGTCGGAGCTGGCTTGGGCGATCAGCGGGTCGGGGTCGCGCGGTAGCAGGCTGGTCTGGCCGTTCGTGTCGGTCAGCTCCTGCTCCAGCGCCTTGCCGGCGCTGCCCAGCTGCTCCAGGAGCTCGGAGTACTCGGGCCACGGTCGACTGCCCACCCTGAGCAGGGCGACGAGCGCTGCGCTCTCGGGCGCTGTTGCCATCGCCGGCGAGGCTAACGGGGCGGGGCGATGCTCCGCGGGTGCGGGCGGCTGGTCAGACCGTTCTGTCGGTCCGGGTAGCCGGTTCCGAGGACACCGTTGTCGCGGCGGGCTCGGGTGCGGCCGGTGATTCCGGGTCTGGCTGGTGTGCCGGTGCGGGGTGCTCCTCGGCGTCCTCGTGTGCTGCGGCGGGCTCGCCGGCGTCCTGGTGTGCCGGAGCGGGCTCGCCGGCGTCGTGGTGTGCCGGGGCGGGCTCGTCGGCGTCGTGGTGTGCCGCGGCAGGCTCGTCGGCGAGCGCGGGATCCGCGTCGTGGTCCTCGGCCAGTGCGGGCTGCTCGCCGTGGTCCTCGTCGCGGTCCTCGCCACTGATCGCTGACCTGAAGTCCCGCAGGCCGTTGCCCAGCTGCCGCGCCACTTCCGGCAGCCGCTTTGGCCCGAGCACCAGCAGAGCGACCACGAGGACGAACAGCAGGTGCGTCGGCTGGAGGATGTCGCCCACCATCGGAGACTCTTAATGTACCCCTGCGGAGGGGTCATCTCCGAGGATCAGCTGTCCGGGGAGCTGCCCGGCCCCAGAGTGCCGTTGGCTCCGGTAGCGGGTTGGCCGCTCGAGCTCGCTG
>DASXZB010000133.1:0-14115 GCA_036502145.1 Solirubrobacteraceae bacterium
CGAGGTCAGCGCGATCGCGATCCCCAGCACGTACAGCGGCGAGCGAAACAGCTCCACCGTGCTGTGCCACGGTCGAGTCAGCTCGACCTCCGGAGCCTCCCGCGCCCCCCGGAACTTGTACAGAAACCCCGCCACCGAGCCAAACGCGGTCAGCAGTGCCAGCACCAACCCAAGCTCGACGGAGAAGGACATTGCGCCACGGCCAGACTACCGGCGTGGGCAGCGACGCGACCTACGTAATCAGCGGAATGATCAGCAGCGCCACGATGTTGGCCACCTTGATCATCGGGTTGATCGCCGGTCCCGCCGTGTCCTTGTACGGGTCCCCGACCGTGTCCCCGGTGACCGCCGCGGCGTGGGCCTCGGACCCCTTGCCACCGTAGGCGCCATCTTCGATCAGCTTCTTGGCGTTGTCCCAGGCCCCGCCCCCGGAGGTCATCGAGATCGCCACGAACAGTCCGACCACGATCACCCCGATCAGCAGCCCGCCGAGCGCCTCGATGCTGATCAGGCCGACCACCAAGGTGATCACGATCGGAATCAGCGACGGCAGGATCATCTCCCGCTGGGCGGCGCGGGTGACCAGGGCGACCGCCGCTCCGTACTCGGGCTGCTCGGTGCCCTCCATGATCCCCGGCTTCTCCCGGAACTGGCGGCGGACCTCCTCGACCACCGCGCCGCCGGCGCGTCCCACGGCCTCCATCGCCAGCGACACGAACAGGTACACCATCAGCCCGCCGATCAGCAGTCCGATCAGGACCGCCGGGTTGCTGATCGAGAAGTTGGGGAATTTGCCGGCGGAGTGGAGCTCGTCCTCGAAGGCGTTGAAGAGGACCAGCGCGGCGAGAGCAGCGGAGCCGATCGCGTATCCCTTGGTGACCGCCTTGGTGGTGTTCCCGACGGCGTCGAGCGGATCGGTGACGTCGCGGACCTCTTCGGGAAGCTCCGCCATCTCGGCGATACCGCCGGCGTTGTCGGTGATCGGCCCGAAGGCGTCCAGAGCGACGATCAGGCCGGTCAGGGAAAGCTGGGCCATGACGGCGACGCCGATGCCGTAGATCCCCTGGGTGCCGCCGCCAGTGAGCTTCCACGCGCCCAGGATCCCCATCGCAATCACGATCGCGGGCGGCGCGGTGGACTGAAACCCCTGGGCGAGACCCTGGATGATGTTGGTGGCGTGGCCGGTCTGGGAGGCACGGGCGGTGCTCCTCACGGGCGCAAACCGAGTGGACGTGAAGTAATCGGTGATCACGAACAGGCACGCCGTGACGCCGATCCCGATCAGCGCGCAGAGGTAGAACTTCCACCAGTGCGGAGTGCTGGAGCCCGCCTTGATCAGGGTGACACCGTGCATCATCCAGTAGGTGATGGGAAGGAACGCGAGCGCGGCGAGCACGCCGGAGACGATCAGGCCCTGGTAGAGCGCGCGCTCGACGTTGCCGGCGCGCGAGCGGACGGCGAAGGTGCCGATGATCGAGGCGATGATCGAGACGGCCCCCAGCACAAGCGGATACAGCGCCACCGCCGACTGCTGGTTGAACAGCAGCACGCCGAGCAGCATCACGGCCACGGCGGTGACGGCGTAGGTCTCGAACAGGTCGGCGGCCATGCCGGCGCAGTCGCCGACGTTGTCGCCCACGTTGTCGGCGATCACGGCCGGGTTGCGGGGATCATCCTCGGGGATGCCGGCCTCGATCTTGCCCACCAGGTCGGCGCCCACGTCGGCGGCCTTGGTGAAGATCCCGCCTCCGAGGCGGGCGAAGACCGAGATCAGCGAGCCGCCGAAGCCGAGACCGATCAGCGCGTCGACGGCATGGCGCTGGCTCTCCCCGAAGATCCAGGTCAGCACGCCGTAATAACCGGCGACCCCGATCAGGGCAAGACCCACCACCAGCAGGCCGGTGACCGCGCCGCCCCGGAAGGCCACGGAGAGGGCCGGTGAGACCCCGCCCCGGGCCGATTCGGCCACCCGGGCGTTGGCGCGCACGGACACGTTCATGCCGATGTAGCCGGCGGCGGCGGAGAACAGGCCGCCGATCAAGAACCCGATCGCGACCCGGATGTTCTGGATCGGGATCAGGGCGATGAACAGGACCACGCCGACGCCCGCGATCGTCGTGTACTGGCGGTTGAGGTAGGCACGGGCGCCCTCCTGCACGGCGGCCGAGATCGAGCGCATGCGCTCGTTGCCGGGCGACAGCGCGAGCAGCGACTGCGAAGTCAGAACGCCGTAGACGAGCGCGCAGGCCGCACACACAAGCGCGATCAGGACGCCGTGGTCCGTTAGAAAGCTAGACAAGAAGGTCCTCCGGGAGAAGCTCTAAGTTTGAGGCGCGGTCAGGCGCAATCAACAACGGCAAAAGGGGCCGCCGCGCGAGATCGTGCGGTGGCCCCGGCATAAGCCGCGCCGAGTCTAGCGTGCCCGCGCCCGCTACGTCGGTCGGCGGACGGTCACTGCTCCGGGATCTGGAGCGTTGCGATGGGCTGCCTACGGAGCCGGTGCGCGGTCACCGCGACGGCTGCCTACGGAGCCCGCGCGCCGTCACTGTCCGGGGATCCACAGCCTCCCGCTGCGCTGCGCCGGGCCGGGTTCGCCGGGCTTGGGCTCCTCCTCCGGCGGCGGCGGAGGCGTCCCGGCGGGGCCGCCGGAAGCCGGCTCGGAAGCGGCGTCGCCGGGTCCCTGGGGCGGACCGGGGTCTGGCTCGCCCGGGCCCGGCTCGGGGCGGCCCGTTCCCGAGGCGCCGCCCAGCTTCACGAATGCGAGCTGGAGCTGGGAGAGCGCGTCGCGGATCGGCGCCGCCTGGGGGCCGGCGGTCTGCTCGACCAGCGGGAGCAGCGCCCTGACGGCATCGATCGCGACCCCCACCTGGCCGATGTCGCGCTCGTCCTCGGTGCCCGGCCCCAGGCCGGTTCGCCGCATCCCCAGGTTGATCAGCGACACCACCTGCTCGAGCACGATCTGCTCGACTCGGATCTTCTTGAGCTCGGCCTCGTACGCGGCCCGGAGCTCCTCTTCGGTCGGTTGCCTGCCACCGCCCGGATCGTCTGCCGCTTGTCCAGAGCTCATCTGCGTCACCTCCGCGGAGTTTCCAGAACTCCAGAATAGGTCTCGCGGGTCTCGGCCTGCACCGCGGCGTAGATCTCGGGCAGGCTCATCCCGGTGTCGAGCATCCGCCGCTGGCGCTGGGCGCCGTTCAGCGACGGCAGGGCGACCTCGATCGCCAGCTCTGAACGCATCGGGGCCGTCCACTCCAGCAGACGATCCAGGACCGCCGCCGCCGGGTAGGGCTCCAGGCGAGAGAGATCGAGGAGGTCCCCGTCGAGCCCGTGGCGCAGCGCCCGCCACAGGTTCTCCTCGATCAGCCGGTTGGGGAGCTCGACAGCCGGGACCTGTTCGTCGACGTCGCGCGCGGCCTGGGCCACGCAGGCCACGATCAGCGCCGCCAGGCCATCGGACTCCGACGCCGTGGCCTGGGCGTCGCAGATCCTGACCTCCACGGTGCCGAACGCGAGATGGGGACGGATCGACCACCAGACCTGGGTGTACTCGACGATCGAGCGGGTCCGCACCAGCATCTCGATGTAGTCGGCGAATGCGTCCCAGCTCCCGTAGGGGTCGGGAACGCCACAGCGCGGAAAGCTCTTTGTGAAGGTCTGCGTCCGGGCGCTGTGCAGACCCGAGTCACGCCCGTCGAGGAACGGGGAGTTGGCCGAGATGGCGAGCAGCTCCGGGAGCACCGGCCGCAGCCGATCGCAGACCAGGACCGCGCGGTCGGCGCCCCGGACGCCGACGTGAACGTGCAGCGAGAAGGTGTTGTTTCGCCACGCCACGTACTTGAGGCCATCCTCGACTCGCCGATAGTGATCGGTCTGGATGATCTGCTGCTCGCGGTAGTCAGACCAGGGGTGGGTGCCGGTCGCTCCGAGCTCGGCGCCGCGACGGGCGGCCAGCATGAACAGCCGCCGGCGCAGGTCGTGCTGCGCGGCCCGGGCGGCCGCGAGGTCGTCGCCGCGGCCGGATCGGATCTCGATCTCGGACGAGATCAGCTCGCCGGAGATCGACTCCGCCAGCACCGGGTCGGCGTCGGCGGCGTCGCGCAGCTCCTCGAATCTGCCGACCAGTCCCAGGTCGGCGGGGTCGAGCACGGCGAATTCCTCCTCCAGCCCGACCGTGAAGTCGGCCGAGGCGTCGAAGGCCGCACGCCAGGTGTCGAGGTCGATCTCCACGTCTGAAGGCCAGCGTTACGTCAGGTAGAAGTAGAGCGCGTAGAGGAGGTCGACAGCCGGGCTGGAGGTGTGGACGGTGACCTCGGGCGGAACCTGCAGGAGGGCGTCGGAGTAGTTGAAGATGATCTTCACCCCGGCGTCGGCCAGCTCGTCGGCGAGCGCTTGGGCGGCCACCGAGGGCACGGCCAGGACCGCGACCACGATGTCCTGCTCGTCGACGACGGTTCGCAGCTCTGAGTTGTGACGGACCTCCAGGGTCCCGATCCGCGTCCCCACCCGCGAGCGGTCGACGTCGAAGATCGCGACCACCCGGAATCCGTGGTCGGCGAAGATGTCCGAGGTGGCGATCGCGGTGCCCAGGTGCCCGGCGCCGAACAGCGCGATGTTGTGCTGTCCGGCCGTCCGCAGGATCTTGCGGATCTGGCTGACCAGCGATTCGACGTTGTAGCCGACACCGCGCTTGCCGAACTTCCCGAAGCCCGAGAGGTCGCGACGGATCTGGGTCGAGTTGACGTGCGTGTAGTCGGCGAGCTCCTGGGAGGAGATCGTCTCCTTGCCGATCTTTCGCGCCTGGGTGAGAACCTGGAGGTAGCGCGAGAGGCGCGCGGCGACGCCGAGCGAGAGCTTCTCTCCCGGCTTCTCGAGGCCCTGCGAAGACGGTTCGGTACCGCGTCCGACCGTGTAGCTCATCGCCGCCTCACTCTAACTCCAGGCGCTGGGCCAACTCGGCTTCGTCAACGAAGTACTCGAACACCTCCACTCCGTCGATCGTAACGACTGGGATTCGCTCCAGATAAGTCCGCAGCAGTGAATCGTCGCGCTCGATGTCCCGTTCCTCGAATTGGAATGGATACGAGCGGCGGACGCGCAGCAGGGCATCGCGGGCCTCGTCGCACAGACAGCAGCCGGGGCGGCCGTAGAGGACCACCGTCCGGCTCATGCCGACAGAGGACGTTCGCCGGTGGCGTACACGTCGAGCTCGAAGTAATCGGGATACCGAATCGCCGGCACGTAGCGAGCCGCGCCGGCGATCATCGCGGCGTTGTCGGTGCACAGCTGGCGAGGCGGGATGTCGAGCCGCGCCCCCAGCTGGGCGAGCCGGTCGCGCAGCGCGCCGTTGGCCGCCACTCCGCCTCCGACCGCGAGCTTGTCCAGCCCGGTCTGCGCGAGCGCACGCTCGGCGCGCACCGCCAGTGCCTCGACGATCGCCCGCTGGTACGCCGCCGCCAGATCGGCGCGCCGGCGCTCGGTCTCCCGCTCGCCGAGATCCCGAACGCGATACAGAAGCGCCGTCTTGAGGCCGGCAAACGAGAAGTCCAGGCCGCGCAGGCCGGCAGCCGTCGGAAACTCAAACGACGCAGGGTCACCGTCGCGGGCCAGGCGCTCGAGCGCCGCCCCGCCCGGGTAGCCGAGTCCGAGCAGGCGGGCACCCTTGTCGAACGCCTCGCCGGCGGCGTCGTCCAGGGTCTGGCCGAGCACCTCGTAGTCCGCGCCGCGGTCGCGCACCAGCGCCAGGAAGGTGTGGCCGCCGCTGGCCACCAGGCTCACGAACGGGGGCTCCAGCCCGGAGCCGTCCAAGAAGCTCGCCGCGATGTGGCCGTGCAGGTGGTCGACCGGGGCCAGCGGCAGCTCGTGGGCGGCCGCCAGCGCCTTGGCGGTGGCCAGTCCGACGAGCAGCGCGGCCACCAGCCCGGGGCCGCGGGTAACCGCCACCAGACCCACCTGAGGCAGTTTCAGCTGAGCTTGGGCGAGCGCGTCGTCGACCGCATCGCCGATCAGTTCCAGGTGGTGGCGGGAGGCGATCTCGGGCACGACCCCTCCGTAGCGGTCGTGGATTCCCTGCGAGGAGATGACGTTGGCTCGAATCCGACCCTCGTCGTCGACGACCGCCGCGCAGGTGTCGTCGCAGCTGGTCTCGATGGCGAGGATCAACCCGTGGCGCGGGATGTCGATCTCGCCTCGGCGGTGCGCCACATGATCAGCGCGTCCTCGCCGGTATCACGGTAGTAGCGCGGGCGCGTGCCCGCGGCGATGAACCCGAACCGCTCGTAGAGGGCGATCGCCGGCGCGTTGGACGTGCGCACCTCCAGCGTGTACTGCTCCTCGGGACCGCCGCGCTCGATCATCTGCTCCAGGAGGCCCCGGCCGACACCGTGGCGCCGGTGCGAGGGGTCGACGGCGACGTTCATCAGGTGCCAGACGGTGTCGTAGCGGGAGAGGATCAGGTAGCCGATCAGCCTTCCGTCGTCGCCGGTGGCGGCCAGGGGCAGGCCGGACGGCTTGGAGAGCTCGAGCACGAACATCGCCAGCGACCAGGGCGTCGGGAACGAGCGCCGTTCGATCGCCATCACCTGAGGGAGGTCGGAGTACCCCAGCGGCCGGATGGTGAAGTTCTCAGTGGTCATTTGCGTTGCGTTGCGCGTCGGGCCAGCTCCGCGTCGGGCAGGCGCAGGTACTGGGGCCGGACGCCGGCCGGGTCTTGTGGCGGTTGCCCGCCCGCCAGCCGGCAATGGTTGATGGCGCTGACTCGGTGCAGCTCTGAGTCGTCCTCGGGAACCCGGGTCCCCGAGCACTCGAGAACCGCCCTGAATGCTACCGACCCGTCACCGACGGCCAGCCGATCCGCTCCCAGCTGCGGCGCCAGCTCCGCGAGCGACTGGGGGGTGACGGCCAGCGGCGCCAGGAGCGGATCCCAGCAACTGCTGGCGGAGCGCCGCGCCGGCCAGGCGGCCGCAAACACCTCCCCGCGGCGGGCGTCCAGAACCGGCATCACGACGCTGGTCGCCTCGGCCCCGGCCGCTCCCAGGGCCAGCGATTGCAGCGTCGAGACGCCGACCAGCGGGACGCCATGCGCTCGCGCCAGCGCGCGGGCTGTCGCGACGCCGATCCGCAGCCCGGTGAAGGTCCCCGGTCCGACGCCGACCGCGATCCGATCGAGCTCGGCCCAATCGGACCCCGATCGCTGTAGCACCTCGGTCAGCAGCGAGATCAGCTTGGTGGTGTGACGCGGCCGGACCCCCGGCGGGGGATCGTCGCGGGCCTGCACCTCGGTTCCGGTCGCCGTGTCCAAATGCGCGGCGGCGGTCGCGCTGGTGGCCGTGTCGAGCGCGAGGATCCTCACTCGATGCTCACCACGCGGCGGTCCCCGCCGTCGTGCTCGAGGCGGACCCGAGTGGCGATCCGGGCGAACCCGGCGACGGTCAGCTCCCCGCCCTGCGGCCACTCCACGAACGCGATCGTGTCCGGGCGCAGGTAGTCCGCCAGGAGGTCGGGCTCCTCGCCGGACAGGTCCGGCACGCGGAACAGATCGATGTGCGCGACCGGTGTCGAACCCGGATAGCGCTGGCCGATCGTGAACGTGGGGCTGGTCACCGGGCCCTGCACCCCGAGTGCCCGCGCGGCCCCGCGGACGAGCGTGGTCTTGCCCGCGCCGAGCTCACCTTCGATCAGGACCACGTCCCCGGGCGCCAGCGTAGCCGCCAGCCGGGCGCCGATCGCCTCCGTCTCCAACGCGCCCGAGGACTGAAAGCGGCCCTGCACAGGCGACACTGTAGAGCGGCGTCGACCTCGTATTTCGCTACCGTCATTGCTGTCATGGCTGAACCCGAGACCGAAAAGGCTCCCGGGCGCGGCGCGATGCTGCTCAGCCGCGTGTCCGGCGGCCGTATCGACGCGGGTTCACCGCTGAGCGCGCTGCGCGATTCCGAGACGGCCAAGGCCGTCGGGCTGGCGGCTGCGATGATCGCCAACAACGTCATCGCGCTCGGCTCGACTGTCGTGTTCGCGCGGCTGCTGAGCGACTACGGCTCGCTGGCGGCGCTGATCAGCTACTTCCTGATCCTGTCGGTGGTGGGGCAGGCGATCCAGGTGGCCACGGCACGGGAGGGCGTGCTCGGGCATCTCGGCGTCGGCGCCGCCCTGGCGGCGACGGTGAGGAAATGGACCGTCAACCTGCTCCTGTTCACGCTCGCGATCACGGTCGTCTCGGTTCTGTTGCGCGATCCGATCGCGCACGCCGTCGGCGTCAAGCACGATCAGTGGGCGGCGGCCATCGGCCTGCCGGCGGCGGGGCTGTGGCTCGAGCTCTCGATGCTTCGCGGCGTGCTGCAGGGAGTCGGCGACTACAAGGGCGTGGGCCTCAGCCTGGTCGGCGAGCAGGGGGCGCGGCTGATCTTCGGCGCCGCTCTGGCCGCCGCCGGGCTCGGCGTCACCGGCGCGTATCTCGGCACCCCGCTGTCGTTCATCGTGATGGGGTTCTTCTGCGTCTCACGGCTGCGCGCCCACGTCGAGAGCGTCACCGCGAAGCCGATCGGCGCCGTCACCGAAGCTCCGCCGGCGGCTCTGGGCCTGTGGACGCACATCAGGCGCGCCTGGGCGCCGATCGCGGGACTGATCGTCATCGCGGTGCTCCAGAACATCGACATCATCGCCGCCAAGCACCGGTTCAGCAAGGATGTGGCCAGCTCCTACGGAGCCACCGCGGTGGCCGCCAAGGTGCTGATCTGGGTGGCCATGGGCGCCGGCTTCTACCTGGTGCCCGAGGCCTCGCGCCGGCGGGCCAACGGCGAGGACACCCGGCCGATCCTGCTCGGCGCGCTGGGGATCGTCGCCGTCTGCGCGGTGCCGGTCCTGCTGATCTTCGCCGTCGAGCCGCACCTGCTGCTCAAGCTGGCGTTCGGAGAGAAGCGCACGAAGGCCGCCAATTCGCTGTTCGTACTGGGCGCCGCGTTCACGGTTCTGGCCGCGACCTACCTGGCGATTCAGTACATGCTGGCGCTGAAACGAACCTGGTTTTTGATCGTGCTCGGCGCGGTCGCGATCGCCGAGCCGATCCTGCTGCTCAACGCGTCGCGCCAGCCGGCCCAGTTCGCGGCCGTGGTGCTCGGCATCCAGGCCGTCGGTGCGCTGCTGGCCTTCGGGCTGGCGCTGAGGCGCGACAGCGCCCCGCCGCAGCGGGCGGCCAGCCGTGAGCCGGCCGGCCGTGACCCGGCCAGTCGTGAGCCGGCCAGTGCCGGCGCCGCCGCTCACCGCTGAGGCGCGGACTTCTTGCCCCCGGCGTGGGGGCTCAGAACAGGCCGAGCTGGTCGGCTTGTAGGTCGACCGCGGACGCCCCGGCGAGCTGGGCGGCCGCTTGCGCTGACTCGGGTTCTTCTGCCTCAGGGAGCTCCGGCATCGGCTCCGGCGGCTCGGGCTGCGGCGGCGCGCCGAGGGCCAGCAGCTCGGGGATCCGGTGGAAGTCGGCGCGCAGCGCCTCGAGCGTGGATGGCGTGTACAGCGCCGCGGCGGGGTGGTAGAGGGGATACAGATGGACCGCGCGCGCGCCGATCGTCAGCACCTCCTCGCGGCCGTGCAACCGCGAGATGCCGGTGGTGTCATCGCGCAGGAGCTTGGTGGAGAAGTTCCCCAGCGTGCAGATCATGGTCGGCTCGATCAGCTCGACCTGGCTGCGCAGGTACCCCTCGCAGGAGCCGATCTCGTTCGGCTGGGGGTCACGATTGCCCGGGGGCCGGCATTTGAGGACATTGACCACGAACACGTCGTTGCGGCTGAGGCCGATCTCCCCCAGCAGCTTGTCGAGCAGCTTGCCGGCCTGGCCGACGAACGGCAGGCCGAGCCGATCCTCGTTGGCGCCCGGGGCCTCGCCGACGAACATAAGCTCGGCGTCGGCGTGCCCGGATCCGAACACGACCTGGGTGCGAGTCTGATGCAGGGGACAGCGGACGCAGACCCGCGCCTCCTCGTAGACCGCCTTCAGTAACTCCCGCCGCTCTGTGGCGCTTGTCACGGACGGGATGCTAGAGCCGGTTGCAGACGGGGTATGCTGAATTCCGGAGGCCGTCACCGCTCCCGGCACGGACTTCCACGCAATTTCGTCACTTTTCTGCCGACCGGTATCTCCGATGCGGGAACTGGACCGGACACTCCCAAGCTCGCCCACCAAGACCCTCCAGCCACCATCGCGGGTGGCGATTGTCGGCCCGGGCCGACTGGGAACGCTGCTGGCACGCGGCCTGGCGGCGGCCGGCATCGAGGTGACCGGCCCCATGGGGCGCGGAGCCGCCCCCACCGGCGTCGATGCAGTCCTGCTGTGCGTGCCTGACAGCCAGATCGCCGCGGCCGCCGCGCTGGTCGGGCTCGGCGTGATGGTGGGCCACTGCTCCGGGGCCACTTCGCTCGCGGCCCTGGCGCCCCACGAGGCGTTCTCGCTGCATCCCCTGATGACCGTGACCGAGAACGAGGACCCGGTTCGCCTCCGCGGCGCCGGTGCGGCGATCGCCGGTAGCACCCCGCGGGCGCTGGCTACCGCCGAGGCGCTGGCCCGGGCGCTCGGCCTGCGCCCGGTGCAGATCGCCGAGCGCGACCGAGCCGCGTACCACGCCGCGGCGTCGATCGCGTCCAACTTCCTGGTCACGCTCGAGGCCGCCGCCGAACGGCTGCTGTCCAGCGCCGGTGCAGATCGAGAGCTGCTGGTCGGGCTGGTCCGCGCCACCGTCGACAATTGGGCGCAGCTGGGCCCGTCTGGGGCGCTGACCGGGCCGGTGGCCCGCGGCGACGAGGCGACGGTCGCCCGGCAGCGCGCCGCCGTGGCCGAGCGGGCGCCCGACCTGCTGGCGCTGTTCGACGAGCTCGTAGCGGCGACGCGAGCCTTGGCCGGTGTCGAGGCGGTGGCGGCGTGAAGACCGTGCGGACCGTCGCGGAGGTACGGGCCGCGCTGACCGAGCCACGGCGCGCGGGACAGTCGATCGGCCTGGTGCCGACCATGGGCGCCTTCCACGACGGTCACCTGTCGCTGATCCGCCGCGCCCGCGAGCAGTGCGAGGTCGTGGTGGTGTGGCTGTTCGTCAACCCGGCCCAGTTCAACGACTCCGGCGACCTCGAGGTCTACCCGCGCGACGAGCAGCGCGACGCCGGGCTCGCGCGCGAGCTCGGGGTCGACTATCTGTTCGCGCCGTCGGTGTCGGAGGTGTACCCGGACGGGTTCACCACCGCGGTGTCGGTCGCCGGGCTGACCGAGCGGCTGGAGGGCGAGCATCGCGGCCGGGCCCATTTCGAGGGTGTCACCACCGTGGTGGCCAAGATGTTCAACATGGTGGGGCCGGATGTCGCCTACTTCGGCCAGAAGGACGCGCAGCAGGCGGCGGTGGTCCGCCGCATGGTCCGAGACCTCGACATGCCGGTGCGAATCGAGCTCTGCCCCACGGTGCGAGCCGACGATGGGCTCGCCCTCTCGAGCCGCAACGTGCTCCTGTCGCCCGATGACCGCCGGCGGGCGACCGCACTGCACCGCGCCCTGGAGGCCGTCAAACGGGCGGTCACGGCCGGCGAGCGCGACCCCGGCCGAGCCGTCGCGACGGGCGCTGCGGAGCTGGCCGTCGACGGGATCCAGCCCGACTACCTGGAGCTGGTCTCGCCCGAGACGATGGCGCCGGTCGGGGCGATCGCCGACGACGTGCTCGTCGTCGTCGCGGCCCGGATCGGGGAGACACGACTTATCGACAACACCATGGTCCATGTTCTCTCGGCCGCGTCGGCGGCGGGGGACCTGACCAGCGGGCGGACGTGAGCCACATGGACGCCTGCAACGAGACCATCCACATCGACCGCGCGGTGGCCACCCGGTTCCGGGGGCCAACCGTCGCTGAGAAGGAGCGGATCTGATGTCTGCAACCCCACACACCGCCGTCCCTGAGCATCTCGATCGACCGCTGCCGATGACGCTCCCGCGCCTGGCGGAGAAGAAGCGTCTCGGCGAGCCGATCGTGATGGTGACGGCGTACGACTATCCGTCCGCCCAGGTGGCCCAGGAGGCCGCCGTGGATGTGGTGCTGGTCGGCGACTCGGGCGCGATGACGGTCCTCGGCTACCCGTCGACGGTGCCCGTCTCCACCGATGAGATGTTGATGCTGGCGGCGGCGGTGAGGCGCGGCCTGAAGACGCCGCTGCTGGTCGGCGACCTGCCGTTCGGCTCCTACGAGGGCTCCGACGAGCAGGCGATCGCCACCGCCCAGCGGTTCGTCAAGGAGGCCGGGTGTGATGCCGTAAAGCTCGAGCGGGGCGGTACCAGCGTCCAGCGCGCCGAGGCGATCGTGCAAGCCGGGATCCCGGTCATGGGCCACGTCGGCCTGACCCCGCAGACCGCCACCGCCCTGGGCGGCTACCGGGCACAGGGCCGGACCGCCGACCGCGCCTTGCAGGTGGGCCGCGACGCTCTGGCGCTGCAGGAGGCGGGCTGCTTCTCGATCGTGTTCGAGGCGATTCCGGCCGCGGTGGCCCACGCTCTGATGCCGCGCCTGGAGATCCCGGTGATCGGCATCGGCGCCGGAGCCGCCACCGATGGCCAAGTGCTCGTCTTCCACGACCTGCTGGGCATCTACGACGGTCACGCCCCCCGCTTCGCCAAGCGCTACGGGGACGTCAAGGCTCAGATGGTGGCCGGGGTGGCCCAGTATGCCGCCGACGTACGGTCCCGGGCCTTCCCGGCTCCCGAGCACGCCTACTCGATCGACGACGAGGAGCTCGAGCGCTTCACGGCGGAGCTCGCCTAGCGCTGGTGCGCGGGCTGGTCGCCGGGGTCACTAGGATCCCGGCGACATGGTCCGGTTTGCAAACGTCTTCGCTCCCCGGGACCGGATCTATTTCGACCTGTTCGAGGAGGCCGGACAGAACATCCTCACCGCATCGAGCCTGCTCGACCGAATGCTCGCCGGCTATCCGGACGAGAAGCACCTGGCGGGCGAGATCCTCGACTGCGAGCACGAGGGCGACCGGATCACGCACGACATCATCGATCGGCTCAATCACACCTTCGTCACCCCGATCGATCGCGAGGACATCCTCGCTCTGGCCTCGGCGCTCGACGACATCGTCGATTACACCGAGGAGGTCGCCGATTACCTGGGGCTGTACAAGATCGAGGCGCCGATGGACCAGGCGATCCGGCTGGCCCAGGTGCTCCGCGAGGCCTCGGAGCAGATCGCCGAGGCGATTCCGCTGCTGCACGGCTTCCGCGACATCTCGCGCTACACGGTCGAGATCAACCGCCTCGAGAACGAAGGCGACCGGATCTCCCGCGCGGCGGTGGCGTCGCTGTTCGACGGCGGCATCGATCCGATGGTGGTGATCCGCTGGAAGGACCTGTTCGAGCGCCTGGAAGCGGCGATCGATTCCACCGAGCGGGTGGCGAACATCCTCGAAGGCATCGTGATCAAGAACTCATAAGGCGGCCATGAAACGACTTCTCTGTGGTTTGGCAATCCTGGTCCTGGCCGCGGTGTTGGCGCCGGTGGCGTCGGCGTCGGTTACCCCTGCGGTGACGCTCGATCAAAGCGCGGGGACGACGGCGGGGTCGACGGTCAGCCTCAAGGTGAACATCGTGTTCACCCCCGGGAGCAGCACGCCAACCGACTCGCCCAAGGACATGGCTCTGGTCCTCCCGGCCGGGCTGCTGGCCAACGCGTCGATCGACGGCGGGGCGTGCCTGAAGAGCGCTACGCCGAGCGCTGCCTGCCAGGTCGGGACCGGGACGGTGATGGCGAAGCCGGTCCTCGCACCCCCGCCGCTCAACCTACTTGGACCGGCGGTGCCGCTCCCGGTCACCTTCGATCTGGTCGCCCCGCCGGCCTCCGGCGACCTCGCCGGGCTGGCGATCATGTCGCTGGGGTCGCAGCTGGGAAGCACCGGGGACGTGGTAGTCGACTCGACCACCGACCGGTCGGGGGTGGGCCTGGACATCGAGTTCACGAACATCCCCAAGACGTACTCGATCGCCGGCGTCTCCACGCCGGTGGTCGTGAGCGAGATCGACAGCACCTTCGACAGCCTGCGGATGCCGACCAGCTGCCCGGCACCGCCTGACCGCGTGGTCGTCGGCACCGACTCCTACGCCCC
>DASXZB010000134.1:0-9779 GCA_036502145.1 Solirubrobacteraceae bacterium
CTCCGAACTCCGTATAAGCTCGCGCACCGATGGTGCGCGCCGACCGGATCCCCTGTGCGCTGTCGATCGCCGGATCGGACTCGGGCGGTGGCGCCGGCATCCAGGCCGATTTGAAGGCGTTTGCCGCCTGCGGCGTGCACGGGATGACCGCGATCACCGCGATCACCGCCCAGAACACGGTCGAGGTCAGCGATGTGCACGCGGTGCCGCCGGAGATCATCCTGGCCCAGGTCCGCGCGGTGGCGCACGACATCGGCGTCGATGCGGTCAAGATCGGGATGCTTGGGAATGCCGAGGCGATCGAGGCGGTGGCGCAGGCGCTCGACGAGCTGGCGCCGGAGACGCCGGTCGTCCTAGATCCCGTGATGGTGTCCGAGTCGGGCGCCACGCTGCTCGAGCCGTCCGCGAGCGCCGCGCTGGTCGAGAAGCTGTTGCCGCGGGCCACCGTGGTGACGCCGAACGTGCCCGAGGCGCTCGCGCTGCTGGGACGAGACGTCAACCTGAAGCGGGCCTACCTGCCCCGGCTGGCGCGCTCGATCCAGGCCCTCGGGCCCGCGGCGGTGGTGGTGACCGGCGGTCACCGCAAGCATGCCACCGACGTCTTCTACGACGGCGCCCGGCTCGAGGAGCTGGTCGGCGAGCGGTACCCCGACGGGGCCGCGCACGGCTCCGGCTGCACCCATTCCTCGGTCCTGGCGGCACGGCTGGCGTGGGGCGATTCGCCGCTCACCGCGGCGCGAATCGCCAAGCGCCGAGCTGCCGAGGCGGTTCGCGACGGGCTCGCCGGGGTCGGCGCCGGGCCGGGTCCGGTCGACATTCTTGGCGTGACATAATCCTCCGCGTGCGCTTTCTGAGGATGAAGCCCGGGCACGGTGAGGTGCTGATCGCAGAAGGCGACGTGGAGCTGGCCGACGACGAGCTGCGCCTGATCGAGGAGTTCCGCCGCCAGCTCGACGCCGGGCTGTGGGCCGCGGTGCCGGTGCTCGACACCGGCGGCCAGCGCCAGGCCCGGATGGTCCACTCGTTCGACGACGTTCCCCGTGATGCCGACCGCGTGATCTTCTTCCCGCGGGCGGCGGGTGGTCGGTAGGCGGCTGCCGGGCCGTGCTGCTGGCGCTCGTCGCGACCGCGCTGGTAGCCATCGCGCTGCTCTCGGAGGAGCTGATGCCGCGCGTCGAGGAGGCCTGGTCGCGTCACCGGGCCCGCCGCAGCAGGACCGAGGTGGTGCCGTACGACCCCGGGCGCGAGCGCCGCGCCGAGCAGCGCGCCCGCACGCTGCTGCAGTCGTGCGTCAACGAGGAGGAGTGGGCGATGTACCGCGACCTCGGGTTCATCCGGGTGTGGGGGACCCAGGCCGACGGGCCCGCCGAGGCGGGCGGCACCGGCGGAGCGGCCTACGCCTACCTCGTATACCCGCACCGGGCGATCGTGGCCTACCTGGCCCAGACCCACCGGCTGCTCAACGAGTACTGCGTGGCCTTCCCCGATGAGACCCGGCCCTACGGCAGCGCGAGGCTGCCGGACTCCGACGACGTGCTGGCCAAGTGGATGGCGCTGACCGGCGACGAGCGGCGGCTGATCTCGACCGCGAACATGCACCTGCCCGGCCGCCAGCTCGATCCCGCCCGCGTCAAGCGCGACCTGTGGCGGCTGGCGCAGTGGGAGCGCTCGCGGATGCGTGACGCCGCGCGCAGCCGGCCGCCGACGCCGCTCGACAAGGCCGGCTGAGGCGTCGCGCCCACCCGCCCGATGAGCGTCGAATCCGCGCTGGACCTCAAGCATCGCAGCCGTGCCCTCACCGAGGGACCCGAGCGCGCCGCCGCGCGCGCCTATCTGAAGGGGATCGGCTACGACGACGACGCGCTGGCCAAGCCGCTGGTGGCGGTGGCCAACACCTGGATCGAGACGATGCCGTGCAACTTTCACCTGCGCGCGCTGGCCGCCAAGGTCAAGGTCGGGATCCGCGCCGCCGGCGGCACGCCGATGGAGCTCAACACGATCGCGATCTCCGACGGCATCACGATGGGCACTGCGGGGATGCGAGCCTCGCTGGCCAGCCGGGAGCTGATCGCCGACTCCATCGAGCTTGTCTGCGACGCCCACATGTTCGATGCCGTGATCGCGCTGAGCGGCTGCGACAAGACGATCCCCGGCACGGTGATGGCGCTGTGCCGGCTGGACCTCCCGAGCGTGATGCTCTACGGCGGCTCGATCCTGCCGGGCCACTACCACGGCGAGCGGGTCACCATCCAGGAGGTGTTCGAGGCCGTCGGCGCCCACGCCGCGGGACGGATCACCGACACCGAGCTGACCGAGATCGAGGACGTGGCCTCGCCCGGCGCCGGAGCCTGCGGCGGACAGTTCACCGCCAACACGATGGCGATGGCGTTCGAGATGCTCGGCATCTCCCCGGCCGGCTTCTCGATGGTCCCCGCGGTCGACGATCACAAGCAGCAGGTCGCCGAGCAGTCCGGGGCGATGGTCATGGACGTGCTGCGCCGCGGGCTTCGCCCCAGCCAGATCATCACCCGGGAGAGCCTCGAGAACGCGATCGCCGCGATCGCCTGCAGCGGCGGTTCGACCAACGGGGTGCTGCACCTGCTGGCGATCGCCAAGGAGATGGGAATCGAGCTGCGCATCGACGACTTCCACGAGATCAGCGAGCGCACTCCGCTGCTGTGCGACCTCAAGCCCAGCGGGCGCTTCGTCGCCCCCGACCTGTATCAGGCCGGCGGGGTTCCGCTGGTGATGAAGCGGCTCATGGAGGCCGGGCTCCTGCACGAGGACGCCCTCACCGTCACCGGGCGCACCGTCGGCGAGCACGCCGCGGCGGCGCGTGAGGCCGAGGGCCAGGAGGTGGTACGGCCGCTGTCGAACCCGATCAAGGAGACCGGGGGGCTGGCGATCCTGCACGGCAACCTCGCGCCCGACGGCTGCGTGGTCAAGCTCGCCGGCTATGAGCGCCGGCGCCAGACCGGCCCCGCGCGGGTGTTCGAGTCCGAGGAGGACGCCATGGCCGCCGTCACCGGCCGGACGATCGAGCCCGGCGACGTGATCGTGATCCGCAACGAGGGACCGGCCGGGGGGCCCGGCATGCGCGAGATGCTGGCCGTGACCGCGGCGCTGGTCGGCGAGGGGCTGGGCGAGGACGTGGCGCTGATCACCGACGGGCGGTTCTCCGGCGCCACCCGGGGGCTGATGGCCGGTCACGTGGCCCCGGAGTCGGTCCGCGGGGGGCCGATCGGATTGGTACGCGAGGGGGACGAGATCACCCTCGACGTCACCGCCCGGCGCCTGGACGTCGCCGTCTCCGACGACGAGCTGGCTGCCCGCGCCGAGCATTACCAGCCGCCGGTGCGCCCGTACCCAGGGGTGGCCCTCGACAAATATGCGAGGCTGGTCTCGAGCGCCGCCGAGGGCGCTGTGACCCGCTGAGCGCTCCCGCCAGGGCAGGCGATCCACCGCCCCGGGGCGGGCGAGAACGCAATCCGGCTCGGCACCCTCGCGAGCTGCAACGTCGCTTGCAGAGCCGCGGCCTCACCCCAACTAACTTGATCCGAAAGTCGCGGTCGGTAGCATTTCACGCGTGGCGAACGTTTCGTACCTGCGCACGCCGGCTGGCGAGCGCTCGAACGAGAAGCTTCGTGGGGCGACGGGCTCGTCGCCACGACGCTTTCGACGCGGCCGGTACATAGCCGGCGGTCTGGTGCTGCTCGCGCTGGGGGTGCTCGCCGCCGGTGCCCTGATCCTGGCCTCCGCGCACGCCAGCCTGACGCTCGATTCCAATGCCATCGCCAAGGTCGGCATGCCGCTCGGTGGCGGGTCGATCCAGAGCGCCACGGTCGTCACCGGCCCCCACGCCACGCCGGTGCCGGTCCACATCCGCGGCGACAAGATCTTCCCAACCAAGCTGGTCGCCGCCAACCAGCGGCTCACGGTGGACGTGGTGGTCAAGCGCCCGGGCTGGATCTCCTGGCTGGCCGGCAAAACGCAGAAGCTCCATCTGACGATGACCACGCCGGTGGCCAGCCTGCGCTCGCACTATCTGACGCTCGGCGGGCACGCCCCGCTGCGGCTGCACTTCAAGGCGCCGGTTCAGGCCATCTCCTACGGAGCCTCGGGCCATCTGCGCCGTCACGTGCTGG
Organism: Solirubrobacteraceae bacterium; assembly: GCA_036502145.1. Taxonomy (GTDB): domain Bacteria; phylum Actinomycetota; class Thermoleophilia; order Solirubrobacterales; family Solirubrobacteraceae; genus Palsa-465. The sequence continues at coordinate 4,146 of DASXZB010000134.1, forward strand.
CCGGCCCGCAGACCGCGGTCACGCTTCCCCGCACCGCCACCGCGGGCACCATCTTCGTGGCCGCGGCGCCGCGGGCGTGGGAGAAGTCAAAGCAGGCCGCGGTCAGCTGGTTCCCGGCCGGCGGCGCGGCGACCGCCGTGGCCAGCCCGGCGCCGGGAGCCCAGATCAAGTCCAGCACGCCGATCACGCTGACCTTCTCCAAGACCATCAGGTCGGCGCTGGGGTCACACATGCCCCCGGTCTCGCCCGCCACCCAGGGGACCTGGCACCAGGTCAACGCGCACGCGATCCAGTTCCGGCCTGAGGGCTACGGCTACGGCCTCGGCGCCAAGGTCAAAGTGGCGCTGCCCACCGGCGTAAACGTTGTCGGCGGCACCGGCGGCTGGAGCGTCCCGCCCGGCTCGACGGTCCGCCTGCAGCAGATCCTGTCGCTGCTCGGCTACCTGCCGCTGAAGTTCAAGTACCACGGCGGCGCGGGCGTGGGCCTGACGCCGGCCGAGCAGGAGGCGGCCGCGATCAAGCCTCCGGCGGGCCACTTCGTCTGGCGCTACCACAACATCCCCTCCGCCCTGAGGGGCTTCTGGAAGGTGGGCGCCTCGGGCGTGGTCACCAAGGGCGCGCTGATGGCGTTCGAGAACGACCACGGCCTGCTCGATGACGGGGTCGCCGGCCCCGCGGTCTGGAAGTCGCTGATCAACGCGGTCCTCAACGGCAAGCGCTCGAGCTTCGGCTACTCGTTCGTCACGGTCAGCAACAGCTCGCAGTCGCTGGACCTGTGGCACAACGGCAGGACGGTCATCGGCGGCACCCCGGTCAACACCGGGATCTCGTCGGCACCCACCGTGACCGGCACCTATCCCGTCTACGAGCACCTCCCGGTGACCACGATGAGCGGAACCAACCCCGACGGCAGCCACTACAGCGACCCGGGCATCCCGGACGTCAGCTACTTCAACGGCGGTGACGCGCTGCACGGCTTCACCCGCGCGCAGTACGGCTCACCCCAGAGCCTGGGCTGTGTTGAGATGCCGTACAGCGTGGCCGCGCAGGTCTATCCCTACACCCCGGTCGGAACGCTGGTCAACGTCACGTAGGCCGGACGGGCCCTGGCCGGAGCCGTCGGCGGGGCGCACGCCGCGGGCATCAACCGGAAGAGGGGGTCTCAGCGGGGACGGCGAATAGCAGCACCCAGATGAGTGGTTCCCCGCATCCCGCAGTGCCTCCCGAAGCCGACGTATCGCCGGCCTGGGAGCTGGCGCTGGAAGGCTTTGACGCCGACCTGCGCCGGCGCGCAGTGGCCGCCAAGACCCGGCGTGCCTACGGCGCCGACGGCATCGACTTCGCCCGCTGGGCGAGCGCCCGGGGGCTGGCCCCGGCGTCGGTCGAGGTTCGCGCGCTGCGCCGCTACGTCGCCAGCCTCTCAGAGCAGGGTCGCGCTCCCTCCACGGTGGCCCGCAAGCTCGCCGCCCTGCGGGGCCTGTTCCGGACCCAGATCGAGCTCGACGAACGGGCCGAGAATCCCGCCGAGCTGCTGAGCTCGCCGAAGCGCGGACAGCGGCTTCCCCGGGTGCTGAAGGCCGATGAGATCGCGCAGCTGCTCGACCGGATCCCCGCCACCACGCCGCTGGAGCTCCGCGACCGGGCGCTGTTCGAGCTCGCCTACGGCTCGGGCCTGCGAGCCGAGGAGCTGGTCACCCTGGACCGCGAGTCGGTCGACTTCGACGCCGAAGCGGTGCGCGTCGAGGGCAAGGGCTCAAAGACGCGGCTGGTCCCCACCGGCGAGCACTCGCTGCGCGCGCTGGAACGGTATCTGCAGCGCGCCCGCCCGGTGCTGGCGGTCGACTCCGAGCGGGCGCTGTTTTTGTCGAAGTCCGGCCGCCGGCTGAGCACCTCGGACGTAAGGCGGCGGCTGCGGACCTGGTCGCGTCTCGCCGCCGGGCGAGCGCCGGCTCTGAGCGGGGCCCACCCGCACGCTCTGCGCCACTCGTTCGCGACGCATCTGCTGGAGGGTGGAGCCGACCTGCGGGCGATTCAGGAGTTGCTTGGCCACGCGAGTATCTCCACGACTCAGGTCTACACTCGGGTAGAGTCGGCGCGTCTCCGGTCAGCCTATGAGCGCGCTCATCCGCGGGCATGACACCATAAACTGGGGCAGGCACTGGAAACCAACGTCAAAGCGATCGAGCTGCACGACCTCTGGAGGCGCTACAAAAGCTCCTCAGACGAACGTGCCCGGGAGCGTCTCGTGGTCGCCTACTCACCGTTGGTGAAGTACGTCGCCGGTAGGATGGGCTCTGGCCTGCCGGCCCATGTCGAGGAGTCGGATCTGATCTCCTACGGCCTCGGAGGCCTGATCTCCGCCATCGAGCGTTTCGACTTGTCACGGGAGATCAAGTTCGAGACCTACGCCATCACCCGCATCCGCGGAGCGATCATCGACGAGCTGCGGACGCTGGACTGGGTGCCGCGGTCGGTGCGGGCCCGGGCACGTGAGTTCGAGCGCGTCAACATGAAGCTCGAAGCTCGCCTGCAGCGGGCGCCCACCGACGACGAGATGGCGACCGAGTTGGAGATCACCGCCGAGGAGTTCCAGGACGCGCTGCTGCAGATCTCGAACTCCACGATCGTGGCCCTCGACGAGCTGTGGAACGTGTCTGACTCCAGCGGCGACCAGGTCTCGCTGCTGGACACGCTTCCCGACCGGGGAGCCCCCGACCCGCAGATGCTGGTCGACGAGTCCGAGCTGCGCGACCGGATCGCCGACGCCATCGCCGCGCTGCCGGAGCGCGAGAAGCTCGTGGTCGCTCTCTATTACTACGAGAACCTGACCCTGCGGGAGATCGGCGAGGTTCTCGGCGTCACCGAGTCACGCGTCTCGCAACTGCACACCAAGGCGGTGCTGCGGCTGCGCTCCAAGCTCGGCGGCGAACTGGATTAAGCCGCCCGGCGCGCATGCGCGCGGGCCGGCGGCCGCATGCGGCCGCCGGGGGTTGGCGCATGCGCCAACCCCGTACGCGTTGTAAGGTCGCTTTTTCGACGCCAGAGCGAGAGGAGACAGCCATGCACAAGGCCGCGGATCGGATCCGCAACGTGGCCCTGGTGGGTCACCGTGGCAGCGGTAAAACGTCACTGCACGAGGCGCTGCTGTTCGGAGCCGGTGTGATCAACCGGCTTGGGTCCGTGGTCGACGGTACGACGGTCTCAGACACCGACCCCGACGAGAAGGCGCGCCAGATGTCGATCTCGGCAGCGCTGACGTCGTTCGAATGGCAGCAGCGCAAGGTCAACCTGCTCGACACCCCCGGCGACTCGAGCTTCATCGCCGACGCCCTGGGCGCCCTACGGGTCTGCGAGTCGGCGGTGTTCGTCGTCAACGCGGTGATGGGCGTCGAGGTCCACACCACCCGCCTGTGGCAGCGAGCCGCCGAGCTGGACCTGGCCCGGCTGGTGTTCGTCAACATGCTCGACCGCGAGCGGGCCGACTTCTTTCGCACCCTGGAGTCGCTCAAGGCGGCCTTCGGCCAGCACGTGGTGGCCACCGAGATTCCGATCGGGTCCGAGCAGGAGATCTCCGGCGTCATCGACCTCGTCGACATGAAGGCCTATCGCTACGAGGACTCGACCCCGCCCAGCCGCGAGAACTGCCGCGAGATCCCGATCCCCGACGAGCTGCAGGGACAGGCCCAGGAGTACCGCGAGAAGCTCATGGACGAGGTCTCGGAGACCTCCGACGCGCTGATGGAGCGCTACCTCGAGGGCGAGGAGATCTCCCACCAGGAGATCGTCGCCGCGCTCAAGGACGGCACCAACCACGGCGCCCTGTTCCCGGTCACCTGCGGGGTGGTGACCCGCAATCTGGGCACCAACCGGCTGCTCGACGCGATCGTCGAGGACCTGCCGTCCCCGGTCAAGCACGGCGGCCTGCCGGTAGGCGAGCTGACGCTCGAGCCCGACGAGGACAAGGAGCTGTTCGCCTACGTGTTCAAGACCCGGGCCGACCCGTTCGCCGGGCGGATCAACCTGTTTCGCGTCTACCAGGGCGTGATGAAGCAGGACTCCCAGGTGCTCAACACGCGCACCCACAACAAGGAGCGCATCGGGCAGCTGGTCACCTTCGAGGGCAGCCAGACCGGCCACACCACCGAGTTCGGCCCCGGCGACATCGGCGCTGTCGCCAAGCTCAAGGAAACCAAGGCCGGGGACTGGCTGGCGGCTCGCGACGAGCCGATCGAGATGCCGAGCATCAGGCTGCCCACCCCGGTGATGGCGTTCTCTATCGAGCCCAAGAGCAAGGGCGACGAGGACAAGGTGTTCACCGCGCTGCGCCGCCTGCAGGAGGAGGACCCGACGATCGACCTGCACCGCGACCCCCAGACCGCCGAGCAGATCGTCGCCGGCCTCTCGCAGGTGCACGTCGAGGTGATCGTCGAGCGGCTGCGCTCACGCTTCGGCGCCGAGGTGACGCTCAAGCCGCCGCGGGTCCCCTACCACGAGACGATCCGAGCCTCGGCCAAGGCCCACGGCCGCCACAAGAAGCAGACCGGGGGCCGGGGTCAGTTCGGCGACTGCCACATCGAGATCGAGCCGCTCAACGATCCGAGCCATCCCACGGGCTTCGAGTTCGTCAACGCGATCAAGGGCGGGGTGATCCCGTCGGGCTTCATCCCGGCCGTCGAGAAGGGCGTGCAGGAGGCGATGCAGGAGGGCGTGGTGGCCGGCTACCCGGTCAAGGACGTGCGGGTCCGCGTCTACGACGGCTCCTACCACACCGTGGACTCCTCGGAGATGGCCTTCAAGGTGGCCGGGTCGCTGGCGATGAAGCAGGCGATGGAGCTGGCCGGTCCGGTCCTGCTGGAGCCGATCATGACCGTGACCGTCAACGTCCCCGAGGACAGCGTCGGAGACGTGATCGGTGACCTCAACTCCCGCCGTGGCCGGCCGCTGGGAATGGAGCCCGCGGGGGCCGGGATGACGGAGATCAAGGCCGAGGTCCCGATGTCCGAGATGCTCTCCTACGCCCCCGATCTGCGGTCCATAACCGGGGGTCAGGGAGAATTCGCGATGGAGATCGTTCGCTACGAGGAGGTGCCGGGTCATCTGGCCGGCAAGCTGGTCGACGAAGCCCGGGCGGAGCGCGAAGCTGTGAAGGCGTAGTAGGCTCGCTGCGGTGAGCACAAAGTCGATCAGCACATCGACCGCCCATTCGAGCTGCGATGTCTGCGGCCGGACCCTGCTGCGCGGAGAGCGCGCTGAGGTCTATGTCAGCGGCGGCGCCCGCCAAACCGTGTGCGAGCTGTGCACGCCGCGGGCGCTGCACGGGGGCTGGGTCCGCGAGGGCACCGTCCCGGCCTACGAGGCCCGGGGCGGCGGCGTCGACCGCCGCCGCTCGCTGTTGAGCCGGTTCCGCGGCTGGCGCGATGGCGCGGTCGATGGCGAGGCCACGCCGGCCGGCGGGGAGGACCCGCCGCGTGCCCAGTCGCCGGCGTCGGCGCCCGGTGACGGGTCGAGCCGCAACGGCTCCGGCCGCAAGCCGCTGGCGATCCGCGAGCCGCGCCACGTCCGCGCGGTTCCGACCAGCACCGAGCACAAGATCTCCTCGGCGGTGTCGCTGTTCAACTCATCCGAGCATCCCCG
>DASXZB010000135.1:0-22830 GCA_036502145.1 Solirubrobacteraceae bacterium
TGCGAGGCCGCTCACCGCCTGACCAGCGATCCTGGCCGAGAAACCGGACTTATGGTCCGCTTTCTCGGCCAACATCACGATCGGTGACCGGGGCCGGGCGCCGCCTGGTTAACCCGTTGTCACGTTCACACAACGTCGGCGGTTTGCGCGACAACCACCGATCAAGGCGGCAGTGTCCACCCAGCGGCCGTGCGACCCGGAGCCGGTGACCATTTGAGCCACAGGTAACGCACCGGCTTCCCGCTCACGGTCGCGAGGGCCTTGAACTTGCCCATCTGTTCTGACCGCAGGCGATCCCCGGGGCCCTTGACCTCGCAGAAGAACCAGTCCGACATGTCCGGGGCATACATCAGAAGGTCAGGACCCTGAACGGAACCATGCTCAGTCCGGTCGCGGAGAACCCGAAGCACATCGTCAGGAAGCAGCTTCGCGACGATCTCCCGTTTCCTAGGGTGCTTCGGGTACTGGTATTTCTCCACGAGCGCTCGATAGCCCGTTGCGTGGTAGAGCACAATCGCCGCCAACCACTCCATGAAGTGGTACGCGGGCTGGGTTTCGGCTATACGCACGTCCTGCTCATCGAACAGCTCCGGAAATCGCCGCGCCCACTCCGGCATCAGGCTGCCCTCGCGCCACAGCTCTTTCTGTGAGCGGCGGACCTCGATTGTCCCGATGTCGATGACCGCCTCCACCATCGCGCCGAGACTAACGGCCCGATGGCCGCCTGGCCACGGGTCGATAACTGCTAATTCAATCTGCCGCTTCGGGCTAAAAAGCGGAAGCGCCCCGACTCGTGATTCTTGACCGCCACCGGGATCGGCTCGAACAGGGCCCGGAGAGGATGTGAGTCGAGAGGCAAAATGCTGCCCCTCGGCTTCCGGGGGCGAACTCAAAGCGACTCCGGTAGCTTGGCCGTCCGATGCGCCTGATCCGTCGACTTGCCGGTCCGACGTTCGTGTTCGCCGGCGTCATGCACTTCGTGATCCCGCGGGCCTATCGACGGATCATGCCGCCGTATGTCCCGGCCCATGAGGCGATGGTGTACGCCAGCGGGGTGGCCGAGATCGCCGGTGGTGCGGGGCTGATGGTGCCGCAGTGGCGGCGTCCCGCAGGGTGGTGGCTAGTCGCCACGCTCATAGCCGTGTTCCCGGCCAACCTGCACATGGCGCTGCATCCCGAGGAATTCCCCAAGGTCCCGGGCGGCGCTGCGGCGCTGTGGGCGCGGCTGCCCTTCCAGGGCGTGTTCATCGCCTGGGTGCTGGCCGCGATGGATCGCTGAGTAGCCCGTTCACCGACAAACCTCGACCCTCAGCGGCGGGATCGGCACCGCGTGGTCAAACCGGGATCGGAATGCTGATCGCGGTGTTCCCAGCCAACCTGCACATGGCGCTGCACCCCGAGCAGTTCCCAAAGGTTCCCGGCGGCGCCAAGGCGTTGTGGGCGCGGCTGCCGTTCCAGGGGGTGTTCGTGGCCTGGGTGCTGGCGGCCGGCCGCCGCTGAGCGCCCCACGGGGTGTTCGTAGCCCCGGGTGCTGGCCGCCGGGCCGCCGCTGAGAGCCTCCCGGACACCGCCCAGCCCCCCAGCCCCCCGCCCAATCGCCCCGCCCAGCCGCCCCGCCGAGCCGCCCCGCCCGGGCCGCTGGGGCAACAGCAAGGTCGCGCCCCGTACCCTGCTCGTTCGTGGAGCACAACTTCAACGAGCTGGCGGCGCGGATCCCCGGCGTGCGCGCGTTCTCACATGAGCGCTGGCCGTCGTTCTCGGACTGCGCGCCCTCCGGCCGGATCCGGCTCGACGCCCTGGCCTGCTGGTTGCAGGACGTCGCCTACGCCGATGTCGCGGACGCCGGGCTCGAGTCGACCGCGGTGTGGGTGGTCCGGCGGACCCGGATCCGGGTCGGGCGCTTCCCGCGCTTCGGTGAGCGCTTCGAGCTGACCACTTTCTGCAGCGGCCTGGGCCGGATGTGGGCCGAGCGCCGCACCGACGTGGTCCGCGCCGGCGAGCAGGTGCCGGACGTCGAGGCGGTCTCGCTGTGGGTGCACCTCGACACCGAGCACTGGCGCCCGGTGCCGCTGTCGGAGGACGAGATCGCCGCCTACACCGGCGTCACGCCCCACCGGAAGGTGAGCGCGCGGCTCCGCCACCCGGGTGTCGACGAGGCCGCCGACAGCGCGGTGACTTGGACGTTTCGCGCCACCGAGTGCGATATCGCCGACCACGTCAACAACGCCGCCTACTGGCAGCCCCTGGAGGAGGAGCTGCTCAGCGGCCCCGACCCTGAGCAGATCGATGTGGAGCTCGAGTACCGCGCGCCCTCCCAGCCTGGCCGCAAGCGCTTCCTGCGTCACGGCGATCGGCGGTGGCTGGTCGGTGAGGACGGCGAGCTGCACGCTTCGATCGCGATCGCCGGCTCCGATGGCCGCTGACGCCGAGGCGATCCTGCGAGCCGCGCGGCGCCCGCTGGTGATCGGGATCGGCGGCGGCGGGGACGTGGTGGGCGCGCTGGCGAGCGCCGAGCTGATGCGGATCTACGACGACGCCGAGCCGCTGGTGGGCGGACTGAGCTGGGAGCGGCGCCCGATCGACCCGGTGGCCGGACCCCGCCGGGTCGACGAGATCGAAGGCGCGGATCCGGTGGCGCCGGGCGTGCTGCTGGCCGGCCCGCGCACGCGGGTACGCGAGCGGGAGCTGTACTTCGGCGAGTCGCTGATGGCTGCGTTCCTGGACCGGCCGACGGTCCTGATCACGCTCGAGCGGGGACCGGCCGCGCTCGCCGAGTCGCTGCAGCGCGCCCTCGCCGAGCTGCGCCGGGACCTGCTGGTGTTCGTGGACGTCGGCGGCGACGTCCTGGCTCAGGGCGACGAGCCGGGACTGCGCAGCCCGCTGTGCGACGCGATCCTGCTGGCCGCCGCCCAGCGGCTCGCCGCCGCCGGCTGTCCGGTCCTGCTGGGGATCTTCGGGATCGGCTGTGACGCCGAGCTGAGCGCCGAGGAGGTGCTGGCCAGACTCGCCGACGTGGCGGCGAAGGATGGATGGTGCGGCGCACGCGGTCTCACCGATGCGGTCGCCACCCGGCTCGAGCAGGCGATGGAGCTGGTCCGGACCGAAGCCAGCGCCCAGGCCGTGCGGGCCTTCCGGGGGGCCAGCGGTCCGGTGACGATCCGCGGCGGGGCGCGGAGCTTCGAGCTCAGCTCGGTTGCCGCGGTGACCTTCTACCTCGACGTCGAGGTGACCTACCGGACCGCCGGGCGGCTGGCGCGCGCGGTGACCGACGCTTCCACGCTCGACGAGGCCAACGCGGCGCTGGGCCGGCTGGGGGTGCGGACCGAGCTCGACCTGGAGCGCGAGGCGAGCCCCCAGGACCCGGCCAGGGTGGTTTGAAAGATGCGAGCGGTTGGCATCCCCGAGCCCGGCGGCCCCGAGGTCCTGACGGTCATCGACCGCCCGGTTCGCGAGCCGGCCGAGGGCGAAGTCCGGATCGCCGTCCGCGCGGCCGCCGTGAACCCGACCGACATCGGGCTGCGCGCCGCCGGCGGCGGCGACCTGCCGCCGCCGTGGACGCCGGGGATGGACGCGGCCGGCACGATCGAGTCGGTGGGCCCGGGTATCGACCGCCTGGCGGTCGGCGACTACGTGATGGCCGCGGTAACCCCGCGGCGCCCCGAGGGTGGGGCACAGGCCGAGCTGCTGGTGGCGCCCGCGGCCTCGGTGGTGGCGATCCCCGACGGCGCCACCCGCGAGCAGGCCAGCACCCTGTCGATGAACGGCCTCACCGCGCTGAGCGGACTCGAGCTGCTGGGGCTCCCGGAGGGAGCGACGCTGGCCGTGAGCGGCGGGGCCGGACTGCTGGCCTCATACGTGATCGGCCTGGCCCATCTCCGCGGCCTGCGGGTCGTGGCCGACGCCAAGCCGGAGGACTCCGAGCTGGTGCGCGGGTTTGGGGCCGATGTGGTCGTCCCGCGCGGGGAAGGCTTCGTGCCGGCGGTGCGGGAGGTCGTACCCGAGGGCGCCGACGCGCTATACGACACCGCCCTGCTGGGGCGCGAGGCGTTTGGCGCGATCCGTGACGGCGGCGCGATGGTGGCGGTGCGGGGGTGGGACGGCAGCGAGGCCGAACGCGGGATCGAGGTCCGGCCGGTGTTCGTCAGAGAGGTGCTCGAGCGCACCGACTGGCTGTACGAGCTGCGGCGGCTGGCGTCCGAGGGCCACCTGAAGCTGCGGGTCGCCGGGGAGTACCCCCCGGAGCGGGCCGCCGACGCGCACCGGGTGATGGAGGCCGGCGGGCTGCGCGGCCGCGCGGTGATCGTGTTCTAGTGCTGCCCGGTAAGCCTAGGTCGTGAAGACGATCTTGCCGACGAAGTCGCCGTCGAGCATCGCCTGAAATCCGTCGCGGGCGTCGGCCAGCGGCATCGTGGCGTGGATCGTGGGACGGACGTCGCGCTCCAGGCAGAAGCGGATGAGCCGCTCGAGCTCGTCGCGCGTGCCCATCGTGGACCCCACGACCGACAGCTGCAGGAAGAACACCCGGTTCAGCTCGGCCGGCGGGGCCGGGCCGGAAGTGGCGCCGGAGACGACCAGAGTGCCGCCGGGCTTCAGCGAGCGGACCGAGTGGGCCCAGGTCGCCTCGCCCACGGTCTCCATCACCGCGTCGACGCGCTCGGGCAGGCGGGCACCGGACTCGAACGCCTGGTCGGCGCCCAGCCGCAGCGCCTCGGCGCGCTTCTCCTCGGACCGGCTCGTCACCCACACCCGGACACCGGCGGCGCTCCCCAGGACGGTCACCGCGGTGGCGACGCCGCCGCTGGCCCCTTGGACCAGAACCGTCTGGCCCGGGGTCACCTTTCCGCGCGTGAACAGCATTCGGTAGGCGGTGAGCCAGGCGGTGGGCAGGCAGGCGGCGTGCTCGAAGGACAGCTCGGACGGCTTGGGGACAAGGTTTCGCTTCGGGACCGCCACCCTCTCGGCCAGCGCTCCCGGGTGGCGCTCTGACAGCAGCGAGCGGCGGGGGTCGAAGGTTTCGTCGCCGCGCCAGTCATCGCTGGACATGACCGAATGGACCACCACCTCGTTGCCGTCCTCGTCGAGGCCGGCGGCGTCGCAGCCGAGGATCATCGGCAGTCTGTCCTCGGACAGGCCCACCCCCTGCAACGACCACAGGTCGTGGTGGTTGAGCGAGGCGGCCTTGACGTTGACCGTGGTCCAGCCCGGGGGCGGGTCGGGCTCGGGCCGGTCTCCGATCTCGAGCCCGCTCAGCGGGTCGTCGGGATCGATGGTCTTGGCGTAGACGGCGCGCACGGTGCGGGACGCTATCTGCTGGCCGGCGGAGATGCGGTTCCGGCTGGGGGTGTGGCGACTCCGGCCGGGCGCGATTCACGCCGCCTAATCCGGCGGCCGGTACTCCCAGCCGCTGCGCGGGCTGTTGATCGCGGCCTGCGCGGCGGCGATGCGGGCGATCGGGACCCGGAACGGCGAGCACGGCACGTAGTCGAGTCCGGCCTGGTGAAAGAACTCGATCGACTCCGGGTCACCGCCGTGCTCGCCGCAGATGCCGAGCTTGAGCTTCGAGTTGGCTTCGCGTCCGACCCAGGCCCCGAGCCGGACCAGCCAGCCCACCCCGGGTTTGTCGATCGTCTCGAACGGGCTGCGGTCGATGATCTTGCGCTCCAAATATGTGGGGACGAACTTGGACTCGACGTCGTCGCGCGAGAAGCCGAGTGCGGTCTGGGTCAGGTCGTTGGTGCCGAATGAGAAGAAGTCGGCAAACTGCGCGATCCGGTCGGCGACGAAGCACGCCCGGGGCAGCTCGATCATGGTCCCCACGGTGTAATCGCGCCCGGCCTGCAGACCCTCCTGGTCACCGATCTTGACCACCAGCTCGCGCATCAGCTCGATCTCGTGCTCGTAGTCGACCAGCGGGATCATGATCTCCGGAACCGGTCCCCGCCCACCCTCGGCGACGGCCTTGGCGGCACGCAGGATGGCGTGCACCTGCATCTCGTAGATCTCGGGGTAGAGGATCCCCAGCCGGCAGCCGCGCGTGCCCAGCATCGGGTTCTCCTCGGAGATCTCGTGCACCCGGTCGAGCAGAAGCTCGAGCTCGGGGAGGTCGTCGGTCTCCTCGATCCGCGCACGCTCCACCTGGGCGGCGAGGTCGGCCAGGTTGGGAAGGAACTCGTGCAGCGGCGGATCGAGCAGCCGGACTGTCACCGGCAGCCCGACCATCGCCTCGAACAGGCCCTCGAAGTCCTCTTGCTGGAGTGGCAGCAGCTCGCCGAGCGCATCGCGGCGGGCGTCGCGGGTGTCGGCCATGATCATCGCCCGCATCTTCGGCTGGCGGTCCTCGGCCATGAACATGTGCTCGGTGCGGCACAGGCCGATCCCCTGAGCCCCGAGCTCGCGGGCGCGCCGGGCGTCCTGGGGCGTGTCGGCGTTGGCGCGCACGTCGAGGTTGCGCAGCTCGTCGGCCCACTCCAGGACCTGCTCGAAGTTCTCGTCTACGGTCGCCTCGACCAGTGGCACGTCGTCGACGGTGACGCTCCCCTTGGTGCCGTCGATCGCGATCCGGTCGCCCTCGTGCAGCTCGGTCCCGTTGACGGTGATCGTCTTGGACGCCAGGTCGATCGCCACCGCATCGGCTCCGACCACCGCGGGGCGTCCCATCCCGCGGGCCACCAGCGCCGCGTGCGAGGCCTTGCCGCCCTCGGACGTCAGGATTCCCTTGGCGGCCTGGAAGCCGGCCACGTCGCCGGCGTCGGTGAACGGACGCACCAGGATCACGTCACGGCCATCCTCGGCCGCCGCCACGGCGTCGGCGGCGGTGAACACCACCTCGCCCTTGGCGGCGCCGGGGGAGGCATTGACCCCCGTGGCCAGGACCTCGAAATCGGCCTGGGGGTCGAAGGTGGGGTGAAGCAACTGGTCCAGCCCGGCGGGGTCGATCGTGTCCAGTGCCCGCGCCCTGCTCAACAGGCCCTCGGCGACGGCGTCGACGGCGAAGCGGACCGCGGCCTGGGCGGGGCGCTTGGCGTTGCGCGTCTGGAGCATGAACAGCTGGCCCTCCTCGACCGTGAACTCGGTGTCCTGCATGTCCTCGTAATGGCGCTCCAGCGTGCGCAGGATCTCCATCAGCTCGGAGTGGACCTCGGGCAACCACTCCTTCATCTCGGCGATGTCCCGCGGCGTGCGCACCCCGGAGACCACGTCCTCGCCCTGGGCGTTGGGGAGGAAGTCGCCGCTGGGCTCGGGCGCGCCGGTGATCTCGTCGCGGGAGAACGCCACACCGGAGCCGGACGTGTCGCCCTTGTTGCCGAACACCATCTGCTGGACGTTGACCGCGGTGCCCCAGTCATCGGGGATCCGGTTCATCCGCCGGTAGGAGACGGCTCGCTCGCCGACCCAGGAGTCGAACACGGCCCGGATGGCCAGGCGCAGCTGCTCGGTGGGGTCCTGCGGGAAGTCCTCCTCGGTGTGGTCGCGGTAGATCTGCTTGAAGGTCTCAGTCAGCTCGCGCAGGGCGTCGACGTCGAGCTCGGTGTCGTATTTGACCCCGCGCTCTGACTTGGCCTCCGCGATCGCCTCCTCGAAGCGCTCGCCCTCGATCCCCCGGGAGACGTTGCCGAACATCTGCACGAACCGGCGGTAGGAGTCCCAGGCGAAACGGTCGTTGTCGGTGGCCTTGGCCAGCCCCAGCACCGACTCGTCGTTGAGCCCCAGGTTGAGCACCGTGTCGAGCATCCCGGGCATCGATTCCCGGGCCCCCGAGCGGACCGAGACCAGCAGCGGGTCGTCGCGGTCGCCGAGCCGCTTGCCGGAATGCTCTTCCAGACGCGCCAGGCCGTCGGCGACCTGCTCGGCCATCCCCTCGGGCTCCCGGCGGTCGGCGCGCATGTACTCCACGCACGCCTCGGTGGTAATCGTGAAACCCACCGGCACGCGCTCGGCGCCGAGCACCCGAGTCATCTCGGCCACGTTTGCGCCCTTGCCTCCCAACAGCTCGCGCATGTCCTTCGAGCCGTCGGCGAAGTCGTAGACCCACTGCGCCATCAGATGGCGATCCTATCCGGCCTCGCGGCCGCCGCGGGCCCGCCGTCCCGCTGACGACGCACCGGTTTATTTGCACCGCACCCGGGTAGGCATTTCAGTGACCGAGGGAGGTCGCTGAATATGTCTGAGCCACGCGCGAGCAGTTCGCAGCCCGGGTCGACCGACGGCGGGGGACGGCGTGAGCCGGGCCCGCTGGCTCGCCTGGACCGGATCCCGGTCTGGCCCTACGAGCGCAAGCTGTTGTGGGTCGTGGGGGCCGGTTACTTCTTCGCGTTCTTCGACATCGTGACGATCTCCTTCGCGGTCCCAGTGATCGCGACGCAGTTCCACGTCTCCAAGGGGACCGTCACCCTGTCGGTAACCAGCAGCCTGATCGGGTACATCATCGGCGCCTTCGCCGACAGCACGATCGCCGACAAGTGGGGCCGGCGCCTGAGCCTGGAGATCTCGGTGGCAGTGTTCTCGATCGGCACCGTGCTGGCCGCGTTCAGCGCCAACGTCACCGAGCTGATCATCTTCCGCTTCATCTCCGGCCTGGGGATCGGCGCCGAGATCGCCGCCGTCACCACTTACATCGGCGAGCTGTCGCCGGCCAAGCTGCGCGGCCGCTACACCAGTTGGGCCACGACCGCCGCCTACGCCGGGTTCGCGGCGGTTCCGTTCGTCGCCCGGGCCCTGGTGCCGACGTTCGCATCGGGCTGGCGGGTGCTGTTCGTGATCGGAGCGCTCGGCGGCGTGACGATCCTGTTCATGCGCCGTGGCCTGCCGCCGTCGCCGCGGTGGCTGGTCTCCCAGGGCCGCACCGAGGAGGCCCACGAGGTGGTGGCCGAAGCCGAGGAGACGGCGCGCGAGGAGGTCGACGGCGACCTGCCGGCCCCCGAGCCGATCGCCGAGGAGGCCCCGGCCGAGCGTTTCCCGATCAAAGCCCTGCTGAAACCCCCCATGATCGGACGCGTGGCGCTGTTCGTCGGGATCTGGTTCGTCTACTACATCGGCAACTACGGCTGGCTGACGCTGGCGCCGACCCTGTTCACCGACAAGGGCTACAGCCTGGCCGACAGCACCACCTATCTGATCGTGTCGGGGATCGGCTTCCTGGCCGGCGCCTACGCCACCACCCATTTCAGCGACCGCCTCGAGCGCAAGTACACCACCGCCGCGATCGCCGCCGCGTGGGGAGTCGCGCTGCTGGTGATCGGCTACTTCGTGTCGCCCTCGATCATCATCATCTTCGGCTTCGTCGCCTCGATGACCATCGGGCTGCTGGTCCCGATGCTCTACACCTACACCGCCGAGCACTTCTCGACCAACGCTCGGGCCACCGGCGTTGCGCTGACCGACGGCCTGGGTCACGTCGGCGGCGCGCTGGCGCCGTTGATCATCCTCGGCGCCAACACCGCCTGGGGCTTCTCGAGCGCCTTCCTGGTCATGGGGATCACCGGATTCGTGGCCGGCGCGCTGATCCTGCTCGGCATCACCGCCACCGCTCGCTCGCTGGAGACCGTGACCGCGACTGATTCCGCCGCCCGGCCGGGGGAGACCGTGACCGATTCTGCCGCCCGGCCGGTGGGCGAAAACCGGCCGAGGACACCGGCTGGCTGACTCCGGCTGCGCCTAGGCTAGGCGGCGGCGAGCGCCGGCGGCTGCAGGTCCATGGCCTCGGCGAGCAGCTCGTAGGAGCGTCGCCGAGCGTCGTGGTCGTGGGTGATGGTGACCACGATCACCTCGTCGGCCTGGTAGTCGGCGGCCAGCGTCTCGATCCCGGCCCGGACCTTGTCCGGCGTGCCGATGATGCCCCGGCGGCCGGGGATCTCCCCGGACGGGCGCTTGCCCTCGCGCTCCAGGAATGCCACCGCGGTCTCCGGCGGCGGCACCGCGATCAGCTGGCCACGGCGCAGCAGCGTGAACGTCATCCGGCTGCTCGAGGCCAGGTAGTGAGCCTCGTCGTCGCTGGGCGCGCACAGGACCCAGGCGGCGACCGCGGTGCGCGGAGCTCCGAGGTCACGCGCGGGCGTGAACCGATCGCGGTAGAGCGCCGCGATCTCCGAGCCCTGCGGGTTGATGAAGTCGGCAAAGGCGTAGCGAAGCCCCAGCTCGCCGGCCCAGATCGCGCTCTGGGGCGAGGAGCCCAGCAGCCACGGCACGGGCAGCTCGGGCCGTCCGGGAAGCGTCTTGGCCAGGTGGCGGAAGGGATGGTCCTCGGGCAGGTGGTCCTCGAAGTAGGCCAGCAGCTCGGCGAGCTGCTGGGGGAAGTCGTCGGGCGCCGCCTGGCGGCGGTCCCGTTGCAGCGCGAACGTGGTCAGCGGATCGGTCCCGGCGGCACGGCCCAGCCCGAGGTCGATGCGCCCCGGGAACAGCGCCGCCAGGATCGTGAACGACTCGGCCACCTTGAGTGGGCTGTAGTGCGGCAGCATCACCCCTCCGCTGCCGACGCGGATGCGCTCCGTGGCGTCGGCGATCGGCCCAATCAGCACCTCCGGGCTGGGCCCGGCGAGCATCGGCCCGCCGTGGTGCTCGGCGACCCAATAGCGGTGATAGCCGAGCCGATCGGTCAGACGACTGAGATCGATTGTGTTGCGCAGCGCCTGGGCCCCGGTTGAGCCTTCGGCGATCGGGGACTGGTCGAGGACGGAGAGCAGCACCCGCTTGATGGTAGAAAGGCCGGCATGCCGATCAGCGTTACGGAGCTCAGAACGGTCGCGGCGACCCGCTACGTGACGCCGCTGCGCGAGGGGGGATCGCTGCCGGGGTTGGTGGAGGCCGACGACGACGGCCTGTACGTGGCCAAGTTCCGCGGCGCCGGCCAGGGTCTGCGAGCGCTGATCGCCGAGGTGATCGTGGGCGAGCTGGCCCGACGGCTCGGGCTGCTGGTCCCCGAGCTGGTGACGATCGCGATCGACGCCCGCCTGGGTGCGGCCGAGCCCGACCCGGAGATCCAGGAGCTGATCACGGCCAGCGACGGCCTGAACCTTGGCGTGGACTTCCTCCCCGGCGCGTTGTCCTACACGCCTTCCGATCCGTGGACACCCGCCCCGGAGCTCGCCGCCGAGATCGTGTGGCTCGACGCCCTGACGACCAACGTCGACCGCACCGCGCGCAACCCCAACCTGCTGCTGTGGCACGGGCGGCTGTGGCTGATCGACCACGGCGCGGCGCTCTATCTCCAGCACGGAGGGCTCGACCCGACCGGATACGCCGACCGGCCGTTTGCGCTGATCGCCGACCACGTGCTGCTGTCCTGCGCGGGCTCCGTGGTCGAGGCCGACCGCAGGCTGCGTCCGCGGCTGGCCGGCGACGTGATCGAGGAGGTGGTGGGGCTGGCCCCGGCGGAGTGGTTCGCCGGCGTCGACGAGCCGCGGACCTACGTCGAGTACCTGAGCCGCCGGCTGGCCTGGGGCGGGTTCGTCGAGGAGGCGGAGGAGTTGCGCGGTGCCGGCGCCTAGCCCCTTCGCCTACACCATCCTGCGCGTGGTCCCCAGCGTCGAGCGGGGCGAGCGGTTGAACGTCGGAGTGGTGCTGTACTGCCGTCAGCGGGGCTTTCTGGGGGCGCGGGTCGCGCTCGACGGCGCGCGCCTGCGCGCGCTGGCGCCGGATGTCCCGCTGCCCGAGGTCGAGGGCCACCTCCAGGCCCTGGCGCGGGTGGCCGAGGGCGCGGAGGGCGCGGGACCGATCGCCGGCCTGCCGCAGTCAGAGCGCTTTGGGTGGCTGGCGGCCCCTTCGAGCACGATCGTGCAGCCGTCCGAGGTTCACACCGGGCTCTGCGAGGACCCGGTGCAGACGCTGGAGAGCCTATTCCGGCGGCTCGTGGGCTAGGGGGTCCGGGGACCGGAGGGGTCCGGGGACCAGGGCCCCCGGAGCCGGGGGCGTGGCTCAGACTGCGGCGGCGGCCACCGGCTCCTCGACCTCGCCCGGCGCGATGTCGTCAGGGGAGTGGACGATCAGCACCGGCACGGCGCTGTGGTTCAGCGCGAAGTGGCTCACGCTGCCGAGCACCGAAGCGCTGATCGCCCCTCGCCCGCGTGAGCCCATCACCACCAGGTCATGTTCGCCGGTCTCGATCCGCTGCATCAGCGCATCGCGGATCGGCTCTCGGGAGAGGATCGTGGTCACCGGAACCGAGTCGGGGACCCGGTCGGTGGCGGTGGCCAGCGCGGTCTTGGCTTCGCGCTCGAGCTCGGCGGCGAGCGATTCGATGCCGGCCGCCGTGACCGGCGAGGCCGCCCAGTAGGGAGGCCGGGGGATCGCCGTCAGGATCGTGAGCCGGCCGCGGCCGGCGACGGCGAGGTCGATGGCTTCGTCCAGCGCGCGCTCGGCGTGGGTCGAACCATCTACGCAAACGAGGATGTTGTGGAACATGTCAACCACCCTCCAAGAAGATTATTTAGCATGCTAAAGATTAGCACGCCAAGGGTTGCTAAGGTGACAGACGATGGAGGCCGTGACGATCAGCGAGCGAGAGGCGGCCGAGGCCATCGCCCGCGAGCAGGCCGAGGCCATCGCACGAGACGAGGCCGAGACGACCGCGCGAGACGAGGCCGAGGAGTTCCTGGTCTCCTTCGACGCCCTGGCCCAGGCGGTCCGGCGCGCCCGCGGGACCACCCATCAAGACAGCGACGGAGCGCTGACCCTCTCCCAGTACGCGATCCTGCAGGCGCTCACCGGACGCGAGCACGCCCGCGTCAGCGACCTCGCCACCGAGGCCGGCATCGCGCCCTCCACGGCTACCCGGATCCTCGACGCGCTCGAGCGCCGCGCGATAGTGACCCGTCGGCGCTCGGCGGAGGACCGCCGCGGGGTGACGATCAGGCTGACCGACCGCGGCCGTGACGCGCTCAACGCCCAGGACGCCTGGATGCGCGGCCGCCAGCGCGCGTTCTTCGATGGGCTGCCTGCCCGAGAGCGCGAGCTGGCGCCCGATCTGCTGGTGCGCTTGGCGGCGCTGATCGACGATCTGGCGGCGGGGCCCAGGGCTGACCGGGCCGCCAACCGAGCCGGCAGCAGTCACAAACGGGCCACACCGTCCGCTTGAGCCGCGCGTATAAATGATCGCGTTGCTCGCCGGGCGCCTCCCTCCTCGGGCGTCACGGCGAGCCGCGTTTTTCCGGTGCTTTTAGCAACTGCGGGCCCGCAACCCCCCGCCTGTCGGGTCTTTAGTGGCTGAGATTGGTATCGCCGGCCAGGGTGGTCGAGCGTGTGGGGACATGAGCTCACTTCTCGCCACCGACCCTGACATCGACATATCCGTGGCAGGCCCTGCCGTCCCCGGCGTGCTCGCGGCGTCGGTGGCGGTCAGCGTCCCCGCTCGTGCGGTCTCCAACGCCGAGGTCGGTGCCCGGCTGGGCGTCGAGGACGAGTGGATCGTGCGCCGGACCGGGATCCACTCACGTCGCATCGCCGGGCCCCAGGAGCGCCTGGAGGATCACGCCGTCCGCTGCGCCCGCCAGGCGCTGCAGCGAGCCGGCATGGACCCGCTCGACGTCGACCTGGTGATCGTGGCCACGACCACCTCCGACGAGTTGATGCCGGGGACCGCGCCGCTGGTCGCCCACGAGCTCGGGGCCACCCGGGCGGGAGCGTTCGACGTCGGCTCGGCGTGCACCGGCTTCCTCTCGGCGTTGGCGGTCGGAGCCGGGCAGATCGAAGCCGGCCGTGCGCGTTGCGTGGTGGTGATCGGCGCTGACTTCATGTCGCGAATCACCGACCCCGATGACCGGGCGACGGCGGCGGTGTTCGCCGACGGCGCCGGCGCGGTGGTGCTGGAGCGAACCGAAGGCGACGGCCGCATCGGCCCCGTGGTGCTGGGCGCCGACGGGGGAGGGGCCGGCCACATCCAGGCCACGCGCTCGGAAGGCGTGATCCGGATGCGCGGCCATGAGACGTTCCGCGAGGCGGTGGCCCGGCTGACGCTGGCCACGCTGCAGGCCGCGCAGGCGGCCCGGGTGGGGCTCGACGACATCGATCTGTTCGTCTATCACCAGGCCAACGGGCGGATCCTGAGCGCCGTCGGCGAACGGCTGGGATTGCGCCCGGGGCGGGTCGTGGACTGCATCGGCGAGTACGGGAACACCTCGGCGGCAACGCTGCCCCTGGCCCTGGCCTTCAGCGAGCGGGCCGGGCTGCTGGAGCCGGGGGTCCGCGTCCTGCTCGGCGCGTTCGGGGCCGGCTTCACCTGGGGCGCGACAGTGATTGAGTGGGGGCGCCCATGAGCGTCGCCCTGGCCCCACGGATCGAGGAGCGGGCGACTCCCCTGGAACGCCTGGAGTCGCTGTGCGACCCGGACACGCTGCAGCTGATCCGCTCCGACGTGGTCTCCCCGGCAATGGGCGAGCGGGCGCGCAGCGGCGACGGCGTCGTCGGCGGCTCCGGGCTGATCGACGGGCGTCCCGTGTTCTGCTATGCGCAGGACTCGAGCTTCGCCGGCGGATCGCTGGGCGAGGCTCACGCCAACACCATCGTTCGCGTGCTGGAGCTGGCCGACCGCGGCCGCGCGCCGGTGGTCGGTTTCGTCTCCTCCGGCGGGGCCCGGATGCAGGAGGGGATCGCCGCGCTCGGAGGCTACGGGAGAGTCTTTCACCGGACGGTCAAGCTCTCGGGACGGGTGCCGCAGATCGCGGTGGTCAGCGGGCTGTCGGCCGGTGGCGGGGCGTACTCCCCGGCGCTGACCGACTGGGTGGTGATGACCGAGGAGTCGAGCATGTTCCTGACCGGCCCCGGCGTGGTCCGCGAGGCGCTCGGCGAGGACGTCGACGCCGCGCAACTCGGCGGCACCCGCGTGCACCAGCGCAACGGGGTCTGCCACTTCGTCGCCGAGGACGACTTCGATTCGGCCCGGCTGGCCCGCGAGCTGCTCGGTTACCTGCCGAGCCACAGCGGCGGCCCGGCGCCGCGCAGCATCACCGAACCCGCCCTCGGGGCAGATCCCTCGGCACCGGTCCCCGCCGAGTCACGCCGCGTCTACGACGTCCGCGACGTGATCCGCGGGCTCGTCGACGGCGGCGAGCTGCTGGAGGTCGCCTCGGGTTGGGCGCGCAACCTGGTCACCGCACTGGCCAGGGTCGACGGCCGGCCGGTCGGCGTCATCGCCAACCAGCCGCGCTACCTTGGGGGCGTGCTCGACGCGTCCAGCTCGGAGAAGGGGGCGCGGTTCGTCAACAAGTGCAACTCGTTCGGAATCCCGCTGCTGGTCCTCGTCGACACCCCAGGGTTCATGCCCGGCCTGCGCCAGGAGGGCGCCGGCGTGATCAGACACGGGGCCACGCTGGTACATGCCTTTGCGCAGGCCACAGTGCCGCGGGTGACGCTGATCATCCGCAAGGCGTTCGGCGGCGCGTTTATCACCATGAACTCCAAGGACCTCGGCGCTGACTACGTGTTCGCGTGGCCGCAGGCCGAGATCGGAGTGATGGGGGCCACGCCGGCGGTCGGGGTGATCCACCGCCGTGAGCTCGCGGCCGCCGACGATCCCGTCGCCGAGCGCGACCGTCTGGCCCGTCGTTATGCCAACGCTCAGCTCCGTCCCCAGGTGGCGGCGGCGACCGGATATGTCGACGAGCTGATCGCCCCGTCGGAGACGCGGGCGCGGCTGGTGTGGGCCTTTCAATCGCTTTGCGGCGGCTGGGGAGCGTGACGTGCGCCGGCGCCTGAGCGACCTCCTGCAGGGCGAGCGCCGCTCCGAGGCCGCGGTCAGTCCCGCCTCGGGCGAGGTGCTGCTGACCGGCGCCACCGGGTTCGTGGGGATGGAGCTGCTGGCGCGGTATCTGGAGCGCGGCGAGCGCAAGATCGTCGCGCTGGTGCGAGCCCGTGACGACGAGGCCGCGTCCGAGCGTCTGGACGCCGTTCTGGGCAATCTCTTCGGTCCGCGGGCCGCTCGCCACCGCCCCCGGGTGCGGGCCTACGCGGGCGACGTGACCGAGCCCGGCCTCGGCCTGGATCCCGGGCTGAGCGAGCGGCTGGCCTGCCGCGTCTCCACGATCGTCCACAGCGCCGCTTCGGTGTCATTCACGCTGCCGCTCGCCGAGGCCCGCTCGATCAACGTGGAGGGCACCCGCCGCCTGCTCGAGTTCGCCGACGCCGCCCGAGCCTGTGGCGGGCTGGAGCGCTACGGCCACGTTTCCACGGCCTACGTCGCCGGGGACCACAGCGGGCGCTTCAGCGAGCGCGACCTCGACCTGGGCCAGGAGTTTCGCAACTCCTACGAGCGCTCGAAGTTCGAGGCCGAGCAGCTGGTCCGCTCGCACCCCGGGCTGCCGTTCACGATCATGCGGCCGAGCATCGTCGTCGGCGACCGCCGCAGTGGCTGGACGTCGGCGTTCAACGTTCTGTACTGGCCGCTGCGGGCCTTCGCCCGGGGGCTGTTCACGGCTGTGCCGGCGATCCCGTCGGCACCGGTGGACGTCGTCTCGGTCGACTACGTCGCCGATGCGATCCACGAGCTGTGCGAGTCCGAGGGCGGCATCGGCGAGACCTACCACCTGACCGCCGGCCCCAACGCGTCGACGATCGGCGAGATCGCCAGTCTGGCCAGCCGGTACTTCCGCCGGCCGCCGCCGGAGGTCATGCCGCCGGCGGAGTTCGCGGCGATCCCCCGCGGGCCGGCCGAGGAGTCGGCGCTGGACGCCAGCCGCGCCTACTTTCCCTACTTCTCGATCCGCACGGTGTTCGAGCAGTCGGCCACCCGGGCCCGGCTGGAGCCGGAGGGGATCCGGGTCTCGCCGTTGGGCGACTACCTGGAGCGGCTTTTGGACTTCGCGACCCGGAGCCGGTGGGGGAAGCGGCCGATCACGCGGGTGGACGCCGCCGCGGCCTGAGTGCCGGTCCGCGGGTGGGCGCCGCCGCGGCCTGAGTGCCGGCCCGCGGGTGGACGCCGCCGCGGCCTGAGTGGCGGTTCGAATCCCCCCAGCCGGGGGGTTGTGGTCCTCGCTCGGTTGCCCGTCCCGCACCCCGCGGGCATCCTGCACCGATGGTCAAGCTTGCAGACACAGCCCGCTTTCGCCCCGATGACCCCGACGAGCTCGTGGCGGCGTCGCTGGCCTGCCCCATCTGCCTGCGCAGCGACGAAGTTCGCTGGGAGGCGGCCCTGGAGGGCTACGATCCGTCCGTCGAATGCCGGTGCCCAGTGTGCGACGAACGTTGGCGGGTCTACCTGGCGCCCCAGCAGGCGCTGCGGTTCGGGCTGATGGAAGACGCGCCGTAGCGGTCATCCGGATCCGGCGGTGAGCGTGGATCCGCCGGTTACCACCGAGGCAGCTGGCGACGAGCATTCCGGCGTCGGCATCGAGGCGCTGGAGCTGTTCGTCGAGGTCCTGTCGCAGTCGGAGACCGGTTCGGCCTCGGACGGCTTCTACGACCGCTTGTGCGATGCGGTGTGCCGCCTGGCGCGGATGCGACGGGCGCTGATCTTCCGTTACGACAGCACTCTGCGCCGGGTCCGGGCCGTCGGGGCCCACGGGATTGACCTGGCCCAGTTCGCCACCGCGCACGTGACGGTGGAATCCGCCCCCTTCGTGGCCCGGGCGCTGCGTGAGGACAAGGTCGTGGAGACGGTCGGCGACCTCACCGGGCAGGTCCCCGAGGAGTTCTCGGCGCTGGTCGCCGAGCCGGCGCGGTTGGTGTGTGCCCCGATGGCGGCGGCAGGGCGCGCCGTCGGCGTGATCCTCACCGATCGGCTGATGTCCAGCCCGCCGCTGGACGACTCCGATCGGATCCTGCTCTGGAGCCTGGGCAAGGCGGCGGCGATGGCTTCGGTGGCGCGGATCGTGTCCACGCAGTTCGAGACCGCGCGCCAGCTCGAGCACCGCATCGACCTGGCCCGCGAGATTCACGAGGGCGTGATCCAGCGCCTGTTCGGCGTCTCGATGGCGCTCGACGGCGAGGGGCCGCTGCCGGGCGACGCGCGCGAGCGCTGCGCCTCGGAGACCCAGGCGGCCCTGAGCGACCTGCGAGCCGCGCTGCAGCGGCCGCTGGGACGGGCCCCCCGGGCGACGGGGACGACAGTGGCGGCCGAGGTGGAGCGGCTGGCCCGCGCACACCCGGAGCTGGGGCTGCGATTGATCGCCGATGGTGAGGTTCCGCCGAGCCTCGAGCCGCTGGCCCAGTCGGTGCTCCGCGAAGCCGTCCGCAACGCCCTCAAGCACGCCCGGCCCACCGCCGTCACGGTCACCGTCGGGCCGGTGGACGGAGCGTTCGTGCTGGAGGTGGTCAACGACGGGGTCGGCGGGGCTCGCCGGCGCGCCGGCATGGGGCTGCGCCTGGCGGCGCTGGAGGCGCTGCAGAGCGGCGGTGTGATCGAGTTCGGCGAGCGGGAGCCCGGCACCTGGCAGGTCCGGCTGGTGGTGCCCCCCGACGCGGACCGCGATGGCTGAGGCCGAGCCCAGCCCGGAGCGCCTCAGCCATGGCTGAGGCCGAGCGCAGCCCGGAGCGCCTCAGCGTGCTGGTGGTCGACGACCACGACGTGGTCCATTGGGGGTTTCGGCTGATGCTGACCCAGCAGCCCTGGGTGCAGCGGTGCCTGAGCGCCCACTCCGGGCGCGAGGCGATCGCGCTGGCGGGCCGCTACCGCTTCCACGTTGCGCTGGTCGACCTGTTCATCGGCGAGGAGTCGGGCGCCGAGGTGTGCGAGCGGCTGCGCGCCGCCGAGCCCAACCTCCGCGTGCTGCTGTTCTCCGGGGCCGGAGAGATCTCTCCCCGGGCGGCCCGGGCGGCCGGCGCCTCGGGGTTTGCCTACAAGGACTGGCCGGCGCGGAGAATCGCCAGCGCGGTGCGGCTGGTGGGGCTGGGCAAGACGGTGTTCGAGGCTCACGATCGCCAGGGGGCCCTCGGTCTCTCAGACCGGGAGCGGGCGGTGCTCGAGCTGATGGCCTCCGGCGCCACCAACCCGGAGATCGGCGAGGCGCTGCACTTGTCCCGTCACACCGTCAAGGAGCACTCCAGCGCGGTCTATCGCAAGCTGGGCGTGCGCAACCGCACCGAGGCCGTCCAGCGCGCGCAGCGCCTCGGTCTGCTGTCCTGAGCGGGCCGGCCTTCTTCGGGGGCTACGGTTCTAACCCTATGCACGTCCACCGACCCGGGAGCCCATGCTGGATGCCGGCCTGAGCGAGATCGCCCGGTTTCTCGGGCAGCGGGCGCCGTTTGATTCGCTGGCGCCCGCCGAGCTGGCCGAGGTGGCCTCGCAGGCGGCGATCGAGTTTCACCTCCGCGGGGCGGTGATCCTCAGCGAGGACGGCGGTCCGGTCACCTTCCTGCGCGTGATCCACAGCGGCTCGGTCGATATCGCCCACGAGGGGCGCCTGCTCGACCTGCTGGGACCGGGCGACACGTTCGGTCACGCGGCGATGCTGTCGGGGCTGCCGCCGGGCTTCGAGGCCCGCGCCGCTGAGGACACGCTCTGCTACCGGATCCCGGTCGCGGTGGCGCGGCCGCTGCTCGACCGCGCCCGGGGTCGCGAGCTGGACGTGGGAGTCAACGAGGCCCACCAGCCGGTGGCCAAGCTGATCCGCACTGCGACCGTCACCTGCAAGCCGTCGGAGAGCATCGGCATCGTGGCCGAGCGGATGACGGCGGCCGGGGCGAGCTCGGCGATCGTGGTGCTCGAGGACGGGGAGATCGGGATCGTCACCGACCGCGACCTCCGCACCCGGGTGCTCGCCGCCGGACGCTCCGGCGGCGCCCGGATCGACTCGGCGATGACCGCCCCGGCCTACTCCGTCCTGCCTGACCGGCTCGGCGGCGAGGTCCTCTACGAGATGCTGGAGCGGGGAATCCGTCACGCCCCGGTGGTCAACGAGCGCGGTGAGCTCGTGGGCGTGCTCGAGGACACCGATCTGTTCGGCGCCCAGCCGAGGTCCTGGTTCGGGGCCCGCCGGATGATCGACCGGGCGCGCCGGCTGGAGTCGCTCAAGGAGGTCGCCGACCGGCTGCCCACCCTGATGCTCGACCTGCATCGGGCCGACGTGCCGGCGCTGGAGCTGACCCGGGTGCTCTCGGCGCTCGTCGACGCGCTCACCGCCCGGGCGATCGAGCTCGCGCTGCCGGTCCGGGAGCTCCCCGGCGAAGGGATCGTCTGGGTCACGTTGGGAAGCCAGGCCCGGCGGGAGCTGACCCTGGGCTCGACCCGGCGCGGTGCGCTGGTCTACGACTCCGAGCTGGAGCTCGAGCCCGGCTGGTACGACGGACTGCAGCCGGCGCTGGGGCTGGTGGGAATGGTCGAGCCGATCGTGGCCCACGATGGCCAGAGCTGGATCGGGGCCGCCGCCAGCGAGGAGGTGGCGCTGTCGGTGCTCGCCGATCGCCGCCCCCTCTGGGGGACCCCCATCGAGCCGTTGCCGCGCGCCGACGGGCCGGCCCGCGAGCGGCTGCTGGCGGCACTGGCCGAGCACGCCTTCGGCCATACCGCGCCGACCGGGTTCGACGAGGATGCGGTGCTGGCGCTCGACGGCGCCCGCCACGATCGGCTCAACATCCGCTCGGCGGCGGTCGTTCCGATCGCGGCGCTGGCCCGCTGGGCCGCGACCGCGGCCGAGGCCAGCGAGGGATCGACGCCGGAGCGGCTCAGGGCCGCCGCCGAGGCCGGGGTGCTGCGAGAGACCCAGGCGGAGACGCTGGCCGAGGCCTTCGACCTGGCGCTGGAGCTGCGGATGATCCATCAGCTCGAGCAGCTCGCAAGCGGCGAGCCGCCCGACGACCTGCTCGACCCGGCCGCGATGAGCTCGCTGACCCGCAGCCATCTGCGCGACGTGTTCCTGGCCGTGAACGCGGTCGCCCGGGAGGTCCAGCCATGAGGGGGTGCGCGGTGGCTCGCTCCGCGGTGCAGCGCGATCCGGCAAACGTCCCAATGCCCGGCGGGCTGAGGTTGGTTGGGACGTTTGCACAGCGCCACACCCCAAACGTCCCAATGCTCCACGGGTCGAGATCGACTGGGACGTTTGCACCACCACCACCACCACCACGACCGCCGCCGCCGGCACCACCGACGCCGCGGGCACCACCACCCGGCCTCACCGGCCAGGGGCTCGGCGCATGAGGCTGCTGACGAGCCGCAGCGAGGCCGCCGCTCGCTTCAAGCGGACCCCGCAGCCGGCGCCGGGCACACCCTGGCGCCAGGCGCCATGGTGCGTCGTCGACCTCGAGCTGACCGGGCTCGATCCCCGCTCGGACGAGATCATCGCGATCGGGGCCATCCCTATCGACGAGGGCCGGCTCACCCTCGGCCGGTCGCTGTACACGCTGGCGCGGCCCGACCGGCCGCCCAAGCACGCCTCGGTGCTCGTACACAAGCTGCGCTCCGCCGACCTGACCGACGCGCCGGCGGTGTCGGAGGCGGTCGAGCTGCTGCTCGATGCGCTGGCCGGGCGGGTCCCGGTCTTCCACACCGCGGTCGTCGAGCGCAGCTTCCTGGGGCGCGAGCTCCGCCGCCACCGCGTCAAGTTGCCCCCCGAGGCCGACACCGAGGCTCTGGGCCGTCTGTGGCTGCGCCGGCGCGACGGGGTGGCGCCGGCCGGCCTGTCGCTGGCGCGCCTGGCCCAGCTGCTCGGCCAGCCGGGCGAGGATCCCCACCACGCCCTCGGCGACGCGCTGACCACCGCCAAGGCGTTCATCGCTCTGGCCAGCCACCTCGACGCCACCGAGCCGCAGACGGTGGCCAGCCTGCAGCGGCCCGAGCCCGAGCTTGGGGCCTACGGACGGTTCGGACCGGGTTAGATACTCCGGTGCCCGTGACCCTTGCCGACGACAGCGCGGCGGCGACCGTCGCCTTCCTCGCGGAGGCCGGCGCCCGGCAGCTGGGCCATCGGGGCGGGCGGAGCTTGCTCGATCATCTGCTCGGGACCTACATCATCCTGCGACGCTGGGATCAGCCGGATTGGCTGTGCCAGGCCGGGCTGATCCACAGCGTCTACAGCACCGATCAGTACCGCCAGGGTTTGCTGTCGCCGTCGCGGCGGACGGAAGTCGCCGAGGTCGCCGGAGCTCAGGCCGAGCGCATCGCCTACCTGTTCTGCGTGACGCCTCGCCGTCCCCTGTTCGCCGGCACCCATCTGTGGGCGCGCGGGCTGCCGAGCCGGGCGATGGCCGGCGCCGGGGACGCCGCCGGCGGCGACCCGCCCACGCGCGACGAGCTCGACGGGCTGGTGCTCCTGCACATGGCAAATCTCGCCGAGCAGGCTCACGGGGCCGACGGAAGACCCGGTCGCTGGCTGCTCCGAGTACGAGACCTCGCGGAGTATCTGATCGACAGCGACACCGTCACTCCACCGCCGTTCGTCGCCCAGTTGGGGGCCTTCTCCGACGCCGACGAGTCGTTGGCGCACCGGGCCTACGTCAAAGCGATCAGCGATGACGGTCAGACCAGAGCGAACGGGTTGGCGCTGGCCGCCGCTGCCTGCCCGGTGATCCCCGAACCCTGCGTGTGGCTCGCCCATCTCGCGCGCTGCCGCGAGGAGATCGCCACCACCCGGGCGTGGGCAACGCAGGCCCGCAAGCGCCTCTTGGAGCTCGGCACCCCGTGGGACAGGCGTCTGAGCTTCGAGGAGTGGCTGGCGCTGATCGACGCGCTCGAGCAGTCACCGGGTGAACACGAGCCGAGCGAAGTGAAGATCGTCGATCCGCGCGCGCTGCTCGAAGCGTCCATCGGTCAAGCTCCGG
This sequence comes from Solirubrobacteraceae bacterium, assembly GCA_036502145.1. GTDB lineage: Bacteria > Actinomycetota > Thermoleophilia > Solirubrobacterales > Solirubrobacteraceae > Palsa-465. The sequence goes on from DASXZB010000135.1 coordinate 22,678, forward strand.
CTCACCGCCCGCCCGCGCCAAACACCATCGCCGCACCGGACGCCGCTGCCGGCCGCAAGCGCTTTCAGCGCTACGTCGAGACGCTCAACGACGGCCACGGCGCAAGCTCAGGCGCAATTTATCCGGATCTCCCCAGCCGCCCGTGGCACGACC
>DASXZB010000136.1:0-61397 GCA_036502145.1 Solirubrobacteraceae bacterium
GTCCTGGCCTGCGACCCAACGAAGCCCTCGCACTCATCCTCGGCCTCTGACCGCTACCTGCATCAACAGTGCGCAGAGCAGCGCGAGCAGGGCCCCCGCGCTGATCGCGAACAGCAGCGGATATCCGCGGAAGCCGTGGTACCGGAACACGACGCGATGGGCTCCGGCTTGGACGGTCGTCGCGACCAGTGCGGGCGCGACCATCTCTGTGGGCTGTGAGCGTCCGTCGACGGTGGCGGTCCAGCCGGGGTCAAACGACGCGCTGAGCACGACGATTCCGGCCCGGTGCATCCGCGCGCTGACCGCTACCAGTCCGTGTTGGAGCTGGTCGGACTCCGCGAGCAGCGTTCCGGCCGGCGTCGTGGGCGACAGTTCTGGCGGCCGGGACGGGTCGCCACCGGGCCGACCGTACTCGAGGCGAAGGTAGTCGCCGGACTGCGCGAGCCGCGAGTGCAGCACCGGGATGCTGCGCGTGCCGATGTTCGTGCGGTTGGCGGCGAGGCTGCCGACGATCGTGCCGGCGTGAACGTAGCCGCCCCCAGCGAGCGTCCACAGCGAGTAGGTGCCGGCGCGGAGCTCGAGCCGAGCGGGAACAGGGGGCCTGGAGCCGGTGGGGATGATCAGGTAGCGGATCCCGAACAGCCGGTAGTCGCCCGGGTTGCGGTCGTCGAAGTAGTACTCGGGGTCGGTCATCAGCGAGGCGGTGCGCAGGGTGTAGCCGACCTCGTCGACATCGCGGCTCTCGAGGTACTTGAAGACCGGGACGGCGCCGACCGTGAAGTCCTGGCCCCAGTTCGAGGGCATCCCCGCGTAGGTCCGGCCGCCGCCGTAGCGCTCGATCACTGCGATCAGGCGATCGAGCTCGGCGCCGTCGGTGTCATCGGCCCGCTGCTGAGCGCTGATCGCGGCGGCGTTGCGGGCGTCGTCGGCGCCGAGCTGAAGCCACGCGGGCGCGAGCACCGCGACCGCCGCCACGAGCACGGCCGCCACGGACAGGCGGGGCGGCCACCGCGGGACCCGGGCTTTGAGCAGCCGCACGCCGCCGGCCGCCAGCCACGCCGCCCCGCGACCGGCGAGCAGCAGCGCGACCAGCTGCACGCCCATCATGAAGCGGCGAAAGAACAGGTCGGCGCTGCCCGGGATCAGATCGACGAGCGACCCGAACGTCGTGCGGCCGAACGCGAGCAGCAGGCACACCCCGAGCGCGACCAGCAGGGCGCGGGCGTCGGCATCGGCGGACCAGGCAAGCCACGCCAATCCGAGCCCGAGCGCGGCGAACACGGTCACGACGGGCAGCCGGCCGTGGTCAAGCAACTGCCCGGAGACCAGCCAATCGAGCACTTGACGCGCGCCGTAGCCGTTGACCAGTGCGGTGCCCTGCAGCGGCTGGTTGACGGCCGCCCACCGCCGCTGCTCGATCAGCGGGACGATCACCCACACCGATGCCAGCAGCGAACTGCCGAGCAGGACCGCGGCTCGCCGCAACCCGGCGACGAGCGGCCGGCCGGCGACCAGCGGCCAGACGAGCAGCACCGAGAGCGCCAGGTAGCCGGTCTCGAAGTGCAGCGCGACGGTGAGCGCGGTCAGCAGCACCGCTTTGAGGTAGCCGCGCCCGTCGCGGATCGCTCGCCAGCTAAAGCCCCAGGCGAGCGGCAGCGTCCACATCGCCCACAGCTGCGGCCAGACGCCGAACCCCGTCCAGACGTAGGCGTGCTGCTCGTAGCCGACCCCGGTGGCGCTCATCAGGAACGGGGCGATCGCGGCCGAAGCGCCCGCCGCCGGCCGGCCCGCCCCGAACGCGCGCGCCGACAGGTAGACGCTGATCGGCCACAGCGACAACAGCAGATACAACAACCAGCGAAACGCCACGTCAGGCCCGATCAGCACACCCAGCCCGCCCGTGAGGATCGCCGGCAGGCTCTGGTAGTGAAGAAACTGCGGCGAACCCTCCCCTAGGAACGGGAACCAGCTCGTGAGCGGCAAATGTCCGGCGCGCAGCTGCGCGGTCGCGAGGCGCACCATCTGCTCGTGCAGCGAGCTGTCGTTCAGGTAGGCGACCCCGACCGTCAAAACCCGCAAGCTGACGAGATTCCAGCCGACCGCGGCGGCAACGATCGACCACGGCCACCACGCAGGGGTCCGGCCCCCGCCATCACCCGGGGGCCGGACCGCCAACCGCGGCACCGCCGACACCCGCGCCGGGCGGGCGTCGGCGGCGGTCACCGGATCAACCGGCGCCCGTATTGCCTGTAATGCCTGAGCCGGTGTCACCCGTGACCACGCAGTGGTCCAGGTGGAAGGTGCCCTCGCCTGTGTTGTCGGCGGTCTGGCCCGAGCGGATGGCCTCCGTGCCGTCCTGGCCCACGAGAACCTTCAGCGGCGGCCCCGAAACGCTGGCACCCGGCGCCCGTGTGCAGGTGACCGGGCCACCGACGGCGGCCGCCCCGGGCGCCATGTAGATGGTGACCTGCTCGTGGATCCCCATCGCGGTGAGCTTGTGGTTCGCGGCGGGAAGCGATTCGAGCCGGTTGATGTTCACCAACACCGAGCCATCGCCGTTGGTCGTGATCGCAAACGCCGGCGGGGCCGCCGACCCGCTCAGGGCGAGCACCAGCGCGGCGCCGACGCCCGCCAACCCGAGCGTGCTGCCCGCGAGAACGCGCGGACGCGCACGCGTCCACCGCCGCACCTTTCGACCAAGGGACGAGCGCTCGTGAGGAGCTTCGACCAGGCGGGGGTCTCCCGGCTCGGCGACGATCCGCGCGAACAGTGCGTGGTGATTGCCGGGCTCCGGGGCCACTGGCCTGGCCGCGCGGAGACGGCGCATCAAACTGTCGTCCTTCATGTCTGCCTCCAATTCGGTTGAGGTGCTGAGACGGACTTCACCGAGGCCTGCTCAGTCAGGAGATCGCTGAGCCGGCGCCGAGCGCGATGTAGCCGCACTCGGAATGCCGTCGGGGAGATCCCAAGGCTTGCCGCTGCCAGGGCCGGGGTCAGGTCGTCCCAGGCGATCAGCAGCAACGCTTCGCGATCCTTTTCCGGAAGCAGTCGTAGACCACGCGCGAGGTGGGGGTCGAGATCCAACTCGGACGGCAGTTGCTCGGCCGGCGCCTCGAGGTCGATGTCGCCAAGCGGCTGGCGGCCGGTCTCCGGCTCGCTGCGACGCTCAGCAAACAGCAAGTTACGAGCGGTGACGATTAGCCACGGCCGGGAATCGCCGGTTGGGACATCCGCGAGCCGACGCCAAGCAATTGCCATCGCCTCGGCCGCGATGCCGTCCGGATCACGTGCGCCCCGACGACGCGCGTATGTGGACACGAAGTCCAGGTGCGCGAAAACCTCGGCGAACCGGGCCTCGACAGCGGTGCGATCGCTCTGGTGATCGGTCGTCATGACCTCTACTGTCGATTTCAGCCCGGATCGTTACAGCGGGCGCCGGCTCATCCGACCGCCAGTTCTACACCGGTGCGGTCGCGGGCGAAATCTTTGGCAATGCAGGCCAGGTCCCGACGCGCGCGGGCGGACTCCTTAGAGTTCAGTTCGGGCCATGGCGGCAACAAGGACGATCGGGGTGGTGAGCGAACGCCGAGCAGCGCTGCGCGACCGGACGCGCTGGTTGGTGGGCGCGCTCGCGATCTCGCTCGTCGTCCTGTCCTACTTGGCGGCTTCGCCGGCCCGGGCCGCGCCGCAGACTGTCCAGAGCCCCGCGCAGCAGCTGGCGGACAAGTACTCGCCGATCGTGATGGTCAGAAAGCAGACCGACGGCATCTGCGACTCATCGGAGGAGCAGTACTCGCCGCCGACCTCGGTCGACTCGGTGCTCGGGAACCCCCGGGTCAAGCTCCTGAGCCGCGTCGGGCGCAAGACCGAGGTGCTCAAACGGGCCCCCACGGTGGCCGACATCGCCGGGCGCAACGAGGGCGTGTACCTGGACCTTCCGGGCTCACCGCTGTCGCCGGGCTGCAAGTTCGCCAAGGATTTCGCGGCGCTGAAGAAGGCCGGCAAAGCGCCGGCGATCACCTACGCCCACATCGCTCGCGAGCCCGGGCACTCCGGCTTCGCGCTGCAGTACTGGTTCTTCTATTACTTCAACCACTTCAACGATCTGCATGAGGGCGACTGGGAGGGCATGCAGATCACCTTCAACGCCGAGACGCCGAAACAGGCCCTCGGCACCGAGCCCGACCAGATCGTCCTGTTTCAGCACAGCGGTGGCGAGCACGACGACTGGGACGACTCCAAGGTCGAGAAGCAGGGAACGCATCCGGTCGTCTACTCGGCCGCCGGGTCGCACGCCTTGTTCTACAGCGCGGGGCTGTGGCTGGGCAACGGGCAGAACGGGTCCGGTGTGGGCTGTGATGACACCGCCAAGCCGCTGGTCGCGGTCAAGCCCAAGGCGGTGCTGCTGCCCGATCAGCCGCCCAACTCCGGCAAGTTCGGCTGGCTGAGCTTCACCGGCCGCTGGGGCCAGCGCGAGGCCGGCTTCAACAACGGGCCCGCGGGCCCCAGCACCAAGGTCGTGTGGCGCGAGCCCTTCACCTGGATGGACGGGACCCGCTCACAGAGTCCCCAGGTCCCGGGCGGGTCGCTGATGGGACCGTCGGTCGCGAACCTGTTCTGCGGAGCTGTCAAGCAGGTCACGTCATTTCTGAACCTGTCCGAGAAGAGCACGCCCGCGGCGCTGGGAATCGCCGTCGGCCTGCTGCTGGTGATCCTGGTGCCGCTGGGCCTGACCAAATGGCGACCGGTGCAGCTGGAGCCGCTGCGTCAGGCGCGAAGGTTCGGGCAGCTGCTGTTGACCTCCGGACGCCTGTATTGGCGCTGCCGTGGGCCGCTGACGCTGATCGCCCTGAGCGCGCTGGTGGTCCTGGTGGGCTTCGAAGGCCTCGACTACCTCCTACGGCAGGTCTTGAACGCGAACGGTTCCGGACTGTCGTTCACGGACTCGAAGGCCACGATCAGTGTCTCGGCGCCGGCCGGCATCGGCCGGATCCTGGCCACGCCGATCGTGTCCTCCGTAGTGGTCGCGTTCGTCCGCGACCTCGATCGGCCCGATCGGAAGGCGAGCTTCATCGCGTCCTGGGGCGCCGTCCTGCGCCGGCTGTGGCGGCTGCTCGTGGTCCAGCTCCTCGCGAACCTGCTGGTGCTCGCGATGCTGATCACGATCATCGGCATCCCCTTCGGGATCAAGAAGTTCATCGACTGGCAGTTCGTCGCGCAGGAGGTGCTGTTCGAGGACCGCTCGATTCGCGAGGCGATGCGCGGCAGCACGCGTGTGGTGCACGGGCATTGGTGGCACACCGGCCTGGTGGCCGGGGTGCTGTGGCTGCTGAGCCAGATTCCGGGGCCGGTGGTCGGCTTCGCGCTGCTGTTCACGACCGTTCCGGTCATCGACGTGAACCTGATCGGCTCGGTGGTCTTCGCGCTGCTGATCCCGTTCGTCGAGATCGGACGGACGCTGCTGTATTTCGATTGCCTGGCCCGGCAAGCAGAACCCGTGGTGTCCCCTTCGGTCGCGATCGCGCCGGCCGGCGCCTAGTGTTCCCAGCCGCCGGGTCAGGTGGTCCGGACCGAGGCGGCCGGGGCGCGCCCGATCAGCATCAACGTATGACCCCACACGGCTGCCCGGGGCCGCGAGCCGAGCCCGTCGATCGGCTGTAGCGCCCGCTGGACGACCCCCGGCAGCCGCCTCCAGGTGTAGGTGACGGCGTGAAGCTCGGGGTTCAGGCCGGCGGCCTGAGCCTCGCGCGCCAGCCGGCGGGGAGACAGCGGAATGTCGTCGGGGGTGCCGTGGATCGAGGTCGCCAGCCCGGTCCGGTTGGCGAGCTCGAGCGCCAGCCCGACGGGATGCCACAGGCCGGGCTCGATCGCGACCATCGCGCCGCCGGGTCTCAGCAGCCGGGCCGCTTCGGCGAAGCTCGGCGCCAGCGCTCCCTGAAACGCGATGTGGTGAAGCACCAGCCGGTAGAGGACGACATCAAACGAGTCATCCGGGAACTCCTCGAGCTCGCCGGCCCGACCGACCACGGCCTCGTCGGCGCTCGCGCTCTCGACCACCCCGGCGACCCGCTCGGGGTCGGCGTCCACGGCCACGATCCGAAAGCCCGGCGCGGGAAACATGTGCCGTCCCGGATGCCAGCCCGCACCCACCGACAGCACGTCTCCCCCCTGCAGCCCGAGCCGGCTGTCGACCAGCAAACGCTCCCGGGCCATCATCTGGTCGTAGTGGACCTGCAGCGTCGATTGCCGGCTGACGCGATCGAACAGGTTGCCCGGCTGACACGGCGCGCAGCCTGCCTGAGCACGGGACTGATCGGTGCCCACGGACACCGGGCTAGGAAAGCACGGAACGTTGCATCGACCGGCTGACCGTAGCCGCAGCCGCCCCGCGCCGCTACCCTACGCCCCCCTCGCGGGTACCCCGACCGCGCCCGCACCGGTGTCTGTGATGAGTCTCGACCACCGTCGAACGTACTCCTTCGCTCCGATCCTGGCGGCCTTGGCGCCACTGCTGTCCGGCCCCGCCCCCGCCCTCGGCGCCGCCAGGACGCCCGTGGGCACCGCCACCACCGGCGGTGCGTCGGTCGGCGGCCTGGCGCCCGCCCACAAGCCCAAGCGCAGGCTGCCGCGTCCCCCCAGCAAGCGCGACCCCGGCCACTGGCTACGTCGGGTGACCGTGACCGAGTACTGGCCGGCCCCGGAGTCGTGGTTCGTCGGCCGGCTGGTCAGGGCGCCCGGCCTGCCCGGCAGGCACCGGATCGACTGGCTGTATTCGGCCACCGGCCTGTCGATGGAGGGCGACGGCATCGGCCTGGACGGGCGCGCGTACCACATCGATTCGCTCGGCGACGGCGGCTGGGTGACCGAGTCCGGGGCGGCCACCTCGCCCGACAACGGCTGGCACGCCGGGGCCCCGTTCTGGCGCGCCGGCGGCTACTGGCGCAACCGGGGCCGCGCGGTCACCTTTCCGCTCGCCGGCGGTGGCTGGTTCGACGGCGCCGGACGCACGTACGTGGCGCTGAAGGGCGTGACGTTCGCGCCGGGCACCTCGCTGCCGCTTCGCTACTACCGGTCGATCGCGGTGGACCCGAAGGTCATCCCGCTGGGCAGCCGCGTCTACGTGCCCGCCTACGCTCACGACGGCCATGGCGGCTGGTTCATCGCTCAGGACACCGGGGGGGCGATCGACGGCCGTCACATCGACGTCTACCGCCCGCCCCCGGTGTCGCCGAGCGACTCCGGCCAGGAGCTGACCGGGCTGCGGATCTACGTGATCAAGCCGCAGTCCACGAACTAGACTCTCTGCACGATGGCCAAGCAGCAGCGGATGAGAAGGATCGAGACTCGTAGCCAGCTGGCGGCGATCGAGCAGCTGGAGAGCCGATCCGACGAAGAGCTCGAAGCCGAGACCAAGTTCAGGGTGGCCGCTCAGGCGCTGCTCGGTGACCGCGCCGCGCAGCGCTATGACGCCAAGGCGGCCCGCGCTCACTTCCAGCGTGCGATCGCCGCGGCCAGACCGCAGGAGCGGCTGCAGCTGCGGCGCATGGCCGACGCTTCGATCGCGCTCGCCGAGCGCCGCCCCGACGATCTGAAGAAGGCGACCCAGCGGCTCGGCGTCGAGGGGCCGACCAGTCGCCAGCTGCTCGGGCTGCGGTTCATGGGCCTGGTCGCGCCACCGGCCAGCGCCGGCATCCTGGCGCGGATCCGCGGCGTCGTGCTGCTGATCGTGCTGGTCGTCGCAGTGCTGCTGCTGGCCTTCGGGATCATCAATCTGGTGGCGCTGCCGTTCGGTGGCGTCTCGCTCGACATCGGGATCTTCTACGCCCTGGTCCTGGTCCTGATCGCGCTCGGCGTGGCTGTCTACTTCGGTCGGCGACGGCAGAAGCGCGCGCAGGCACAGCGTGCCGAGCAGATCGCGGCGCGCGGCACGCGCTGAGCCCAGCCGATCTGCGAGTAACCGATGTGTGGCCGCTACACACTCGCCGTCCCGGATCCGGCCGCGATCCGCGATCGCTTTCCGGTCGGCGATTCGATCGAGATCAGGCGCCGCTTCAACGTGGCGCCGGGCGACGACGTCCTGGCGGTCACGACCGATCGCGAGGGCGCCCCGCGCGGCGACGTGCTGCGCTGGGGCCTGGTTCCGTCCTGGGCCAAGCGCCCGGACACCGGGCTGAAGATGATCAACGCTCGCCTGGAGACGGTCGCCGAGCGCCCCGCCTATCGGCGCGCCTTCGAGCGCTTCCGCTGTCTGATCCTCGCCGACGGCTTCTACGAGTGGCAGGCGCAGCCCAGCGGGCCCAAGCAGCCGTTCCACATCACCCGTGGCGACGGTGACCCGTTCGCATTCGCCGGGCTGTGGTCGATCTGGCACGGCGAGGACGGGGCCAGGCTGCGCACCTGCACGATCCTCACCACCGCCGCCAACTCGGCGATCGCCGGGCTGCACGACCGGATGCCGGTGATCCTCGAGCCGGGCGCCGAGGGCGCCTGGCTGGACCTCGACACCCCCTCGGAGGCGCTGGGGCAGCTGCTCTCCGGACTGCCCCCCGAGCAGACTGCGCTGACCCCGGTCGGGACCGCCGTCAACGACGCGCGCTACGACGGCCCGGAGTGCCTCGCCGCACCGGCTCCGGACGCCCAGGGAGCCCTGTTCTAGAGCGCTAGATCGGCGCCAGCCGCACGGGAGCGGCCGCTGGCGCGGGCTCGACGAAGCGCTGGGGCCCCACCAGGCGCGGCGCGACGTTGCGAAGCCAAACGTTGAACGCATCGGGGGGCATGGGGCGGCTGAGGTGAAAGCCCTGAGCGAGGTCGCAGCCCAGCAGCGCCAGGCGCTCGAGCGTGGCGCCGTCCTCCACCCCTTCGGCGATGATCCGCAGACCCAGGTCGTGGCCGAGGTTGATCGTCGAGCGCACGATGATCAGGTCGCTCTCGTCGTGGAGCATCGGCGACACGAACGACCGATCGATCTTCAGCTCGTCGATCGGGAGCCGCCGCAGGTTGGCCAGTGACGAGTATCCGGTGCCGAAGTCGTCGACCGACATCCGAACCCCGAGGTCGCTGAGCCGAGTGACGGTGGTCAGCGCCCGGTCAGGGTCGGACATGATCATGCTCTCGGTGAGCTCGAGCTGGAGCGCGTCGGCGGGCAGTGAGTAGGTCGACAGCAGCCGCTCGATCTCCTTCGGCAGGTCGCGGTCGAGCAGGTTGCGGACCGACAGGTTGACCGCCACCGACAGCTCGCGCCCGTCGCGCCGCCAGGCGGCGCACTCGGCGATCGAACGCTCCAGCACGTGCCGGGTGAGCGGTCCGATCAGACCTGTCTGCTCGACCGTCTGAACGAAGCCCGCCGGCGGGATCAGGCCGATCTCGGGGTGCCGCCAGCGGACCAGTCCCTCGGCCCCTCGTACGGTGAGATTCTCGAGGTCGACGATCGGTTGGTAGTGGACGACGATCTGGTCCGAGGCCAGCGCGTGGCGGATGCCCGAGAGCACGCTGAGGCGCCGCACGGAGTGCTGGTTCTGCTCGGCGGCATAGAGCTTGTAGTCACACTGGCTCTCTTTGGCGGCGTACATCGCGATGTCGGCGCAGCGCAGCAGAGCGTGGGAGTCATCGCCGTCCTCGGGGAAGCGAGCGATGCCGATGCTCGCTCCCACCTCCAGGGACAGCTCGTCGACCGCAAACGGCTCTGCGACGCACTCGCCGAGGCGCTGGGCGACCCGCTCGAGCGCTGCCGGCTCGTGAGTGCCCTCGGTGGGCAGCCCGGCGAACTCGTCGCCGCCGAGCCGGGCGATCACGCCGCCGGGTCCGATCGCCGACGCCAGCCGGGGCCCCAGGTCACGCAGCAGCACATCGCCGTAGTGGTGTCCGAGGGTGTCGTTGATCTCCTTGAAGCGGTCCAGGTCCATCAACATGACCGCGAAACCGTCTCCGGTGCTCCGCGCCGCAACCACCCGCTCCTCGACGGCCTCGCGGAACCGCTCGCGGTTGGGCAGCCCGGTCAGCTCGTCGGTCGTGGCCACTCGCTGCAGCTCCTCGCTGCGGCGCTTTGACACCAGCAGCTCGCCGACCAGGTACTGGAAGATCACGAACATCAGCCCCAGCACCACCAGCCCCATGGTGCCCAGGCGCATCGCCAGATAGACGGCGGCCATGGCCAGCAGCGCCGAGAACAGCTGTGCGGGCAGCAGCGGCACGAACGCCTCCCGGACCATGCGGGTGAACGAGACGCGCTTGAGATAGCAGGTCAGGCCGGCCACGGCGGCGAAGTTGGCCGTCATCGAGACGACGTAGGCCGCGAACACCAGCACGTAATAGGCCGGCATGTGAGCCGAGACGTTCATCAGCTCCCGGCCGCCGTAGAAGAACAGCCCGGTGATCAGCGGAAACCAGGCGTAGGTGACCAGGTTGTAGCCGAAGGCCTGCGGCGCCTCGCGCGTATGCGGCCAGCCGATCGCGATCGACAGGACGCCGACCACGGCGGCCGGCCCCCCTCCGAGCAGGACCGCGGCCAGGGCCAGGCCGAGGCCGGTGCCCGAGATCCGCAGCTTCGCCGGACCAGCGTCGACCGAGGTCAGCTCGCTGGCGACCGTGAATACCGTGATCACCAGGATCGTCGACAGGTCCCAGCGGTAGATCGACGCGGTGAGCGCGATCACCACGCCGGCCAGGGCCAGCGCGACGACCTGAAATGCGGCGGTCCGCCACGACGGCAGGCGATCGGCAGGCCGAGGCGAGTCGGCGGCAGCAGCAGACTCCATGGCCTCAGTAATCGGCCCCGGGGGGCCGGTCCTCAACGAATGGCCAGTTTCTCTGGACGACCCTTAAGGTCTACGGAAAATCGCCGATCAACGCGATGAAGTCAAAACGCGAGCGGAGGGGCCGCCGCTAAACGAACCCCTCCGCTGAGCATCAACCGATTCTCCAGTGCACGTTGACCTCCTTCCAGGGGGGCGTGTCCAGGAGACGAGCATGTAGGTCAGCAGCGCGGCGCTAGAACCGCTCCTATGCGCCGCGCTGCACCGCTTTTATGCCACTTCAAAACGTATAGGCAAAATCGCGCGCCGCCAAGCGATTGCCTCGCGGCAAGCGCTCCTATGTCGCGAACTAACGTCGACGCGCGTTGAGCGACTTCTCGGAATACCGGCGATCATTCGCGAACCGGATACGTTTCGGTGCTCTGAGGCCGGCCGATGGATCGCGACGGTTGCGGGGTCTCGGCCCGTCCCGGCTACGGATCTGCGGAGCGCTCAGCTATGCCCCTCTCTCCCCTGCTCTCCCACTACGACCATGTGCTGCTCGATCTCGACGGCTGTGTCTGGGTCGAGGATACGGTGATCCCGGGCTCGTCCGAGGCGCTGGGCGAGCTGCGCGCCGGCGGGAAGGCGCTCTCGTTCGTGACCAACGATGCTCGGCGCTCGCCCGAGGAGTACGTGCGAAAGCTGTGGTCGCTGGGTCTGCGAGCGTCGCTGGAGGAGGTGGTGACGGTCGGCTCGGCGATCCAGTACGTGCTCGCCGAGCGCCGCCCCGGGACTCCCACTTACGTGATCGGGTCGGCGGCGATCTTCCGCCATGTCGCCGACTCCGGCTGCCGGATCGTCAACGGAACCGATCGCGCTGCCCACGCCGAGGTCGTCGTCGTCGCTGGTCACGACGAGTTCAGCTTCGAGGAGCTCAAGCTCGCCACCCAGGCCGTGCTGGCTGGCGCGGAGATGGTGGCGGCAGGACGCGACCCCACGTTTCCCGCCGCGGACGGGTGGTGGCCGGGCACTGGCGCGATCGTCGCGGCGCTGGAGTACGCCACCGGCCACGTCGCGGTCAGCGTGGGCAAGCCTGACCCGGTGATCTTCGAGTCCGCGCTCGACCGGGTCGCTCCGGGCCGGGCCCTGGTGATCGGCGATCGCCTGGATTCAGACCTCGCCGGCGCCGCCGCGGCCGGTCTGGACGGGGCCATGGTCCTCACCGGCGTGACCACCCGCGAGCAGGCGGAGGCGGCAACCGACCCTGCCCCGGTCGCCATCGCCGAGGATCTGCGCTCGCTGGTGGTCGCGTGAAGCTGGCTCTGATCGTCAATCCGTCCGCCGGCGGCGGGCGTGCGGGCCGCGCGCTGGGCGATGTGCGCCAGGCGCTCGGCCGCCTCGGCCTCGAGCACCAGGCCGAGCTTACGCGCGACCTCGAACACGCCATCGGGCTCGCCCGCTCGGCGGCGGCGGCGGGCCAGGTCGCGGTCGCCTTCGGCGGTGATGGGCTCGTCGGAGCGGTCGCGGGGGCGCTGTGCGACGACGGTGGCGGTGTGCTCGGGGTGCTTCCCGGCGGGCGCGGCAACGACTTCGCCCGTGTCCTGGGGATCCCGCTCGAGCCGGTCGCGGCCTGCCAAGTGCTGGCCACAGGCATCGCCCGCCCCCACGACCTCGGCCAGGTCGGTTCGCGGACCTTCATCGGGATCGCCAGCTGCGGCTTTGACTCGGTCGCCAACCGGATCGCCAACCGCACCCGGATCGTGCGCGGCAACCTCGTCTACGTCTACGGGGCGCTGCGCGCCCTGGCGGGTTGGAAGCCGGCCACGTTCACGCTCGAATTCGACCACGGCGAGCAGCGCACCGCCACCGGCTACACAGTGGCGGCTGCGAACTCCAAGGCCTACGGGGGCGGCATGCTGATGGCGCCCGATGCCTCGCTGCAGGACGGCCTGCTGGACGTGGTGATCGTGGGCCAGGTGCCCAAGCTCCGCTTCCTGCGCCTGTTGCCGACCGTGTTCAGAGGCGAGCACGTGGCGCTGTCTAATGTCGAGGTGGTGCGCTGCACCTCGGTCCGGATCGCCGCCTCGCGGCCGTTCACTCTGTACGCCGATGGCGATCCCATCGCGGAGCTGCCGGTCACCGTCCGAGCGCTGCCGGAGGCGGTCCGCGTGATCGTGCCCAGCCGCCGATGAGCGCGCTGGACGCCAAGATCCTGGCCGCGCGGGCGGTCGGCGAGCTGGCCCGCCGGGCCGGCCGCGGCGGCGGCACCAGCCTGCCCGGAAAGGTCCTCTCGCGCCTGGATCCGCAGGCGATCGAGCGGCTGGCCGCTCGGCTGCCGAGCGGCACGGCGATCATCTCGGCGACCAACGGCAAGACCACGACCGCGGCGATGGCGGCGTCGATCCTGGAGCGCGCGGGCCTGTCGCTGGTCCACAACCGGGCGGGCGCCAACATGGCCGGGGGCGTGGCCTCCTCGCTGCTGGGCGCGGCCCGTCGCGGCGGGGGCATCGACGGCGAGCTGGGGCTGTTCGAGGTGGACGAGTTCTGGCTTGATCGGGTGGGGCCGCAGCTGCACCCGCGGGCGATGCTGCTCGGCAATCTGTTCCGAGACCAGCTCGACCGCTATGGGGAGCTGGAGGCGATCGCCGACCGCTGGGCCGCGCTGGTCCGCTCCCAGACCGGTGTCGGACTGGCGCTGAACGCGGACGACCCGCTGATCGCCGACCTCGGCCGCGGGCGCGAGGGGGTCGCCTACTTCGGGGTCGAGGATCCGTCGATGGCGATGGCGGAGATGCAGCACGCCTCCGATTCCAAGCACTGCCGCCGCTGCGGCGCGGCCTATGTCTATGAAGCCATCTACCTGGGCCACCTGGGGCGCTACAGCTGCGCCTCGTGCGGTCAGCGGCGCCCGGATCCGTCGGTGGCGGCCGAGGCGATCGCGCTCGACGGCACCCGGGGGGCGCGCTTTCGCCTGCGAACCCCCGAGGGCGCGGCGTCCATCGCGCTGCCCCTCCCCGGCCTCTACAACGTCTACAACGCGCTGGGTGCCGCGGCCCTGTGCCTGTCGCTCGGGGCCACCCTGGAGCAGATCGCGACGGGACTGGCGACGGTCAGCCCGGCCTTTGGGCGGGCCGAGCGGATCGCGATCGGCGACCGCGAGCTCTCGATCCTGCTGGTCAAGAATCCCGCCGGGGCCAACGAGATCCTGCGCACTCTGGTGCTCGAAACCGGTGAGCTCGACCTGCTGGGGATCCTCAACGACCGCACCGCGGACGGGCGCGACATCTCGTGGATCTGGGACGCTGACTTCGAGCTGCTGGCCGGCCGGGCGCGACGGATCACCTGCGCCGGCACCCGGGCCGCGGAGCTGGCCGTCCGGCTGAAGTACGCGGGCGTGGCCGCCGACCGGCTGCACGTCATCCCTCCGCTCGCGGGCGCGCTCGATGAGGCGCTGGCCCAGGCCCCGCAGGGACGCCTGTTCGCGCTGCCGACCTACACCGCGCTGCTCGGACTGCGCGAGGAGCTCTCCCGCCGGGGGCACGTGTCCCATTTCTGGGCCGGCCAGCCGGAGGGCGCGCCGTGAGCGTCGTCTGGCACGACCTCGAGTGCGGGGCCTACGACGCCGACCTGGGACTGTGGTGCGAGCTCGCCGGCCGGCACGGAGGCCCGGTGCTCGACGTCGGGGCCGGCACCGGCCGGACGGCGATCATGCTGGCGCGCGCCGGCGTATCCGTGACCGCGCTCGACAACGACCCCGAGCTGCTGGAGGAGCTGGGCCGCCGCTCGCAGGGCCTCGACGTGGAGCCGGTGCTCGCCGATGCCCGCGACTTCGCGCTCGGCCGTCGTTTCCCGCTGATCGTGGTCCCAATGCAGACGATCCAGCTGCTGGGAGGCGCGCCGGGGCGGGCCAGGTTCTTGGCCTGCGCGCGCGATCACCTCGATGATGGGGCGCTTCTGGCGGCCGCGTTGACCGAGGAGCTCGAGCTGTTCGAGGTTCCGGAGGGTGCTCCGTCGCCGCTGCCCGACGTCTGTGAGCGCGACGGAGTCGTCTACTCGAGCCGCCCCACCGCGGTGCGGGCCGCCGGCGACGCGGTCCTGCTCGAGCGCCGCCGCGAGGTGGTCAGCACCGGCGGGGCTCTGACCGCTGAGATGAACCTGATCCGCCTGGACCGTCTCAGCGCCGCCGAGCTGGAGCGAGAAGCGGCCGCGGCCGGGCTGGGCGCGATGGGCCGGGTCGTGATCGCACCGACGCGCGATCACGTCGGCAGCGTGGTGGTGATGCTCGGTGGCTGAGCTGCGCGTCTGCGCCCTGTACCCGGAGCTGATGAACATCTACGCCGACCGCGGCAACCTCCGGCTGCTGCAGCAGCGCTGC
The DNA here is from genome assembly GCA_036502145.1 of Solirubrobacteraceae bacterium. Lineage (GTDB taxonomy): Bacteria > Actinomycetota > Thermoleophilia > Solirubrobacterales > Solirubrobacteraceae > Palsa-465. The sequence goes on from DASXZB010000136.1 coordinate 15,109, forward strand.
CTGTGGCGCGGGATCGACTTCAGCCTCACCTCCAGCAGCCTGGGAGAGCGGCTGGACCCGGACGGGGCCGACATCTACTACATGGGCGGCGGACAGGACCGCGACCAGAAGCTGTGCGCCGCCGACCTGGCCGGACTCAAGCGCACCGATCTGCACGCCGCGGCGGCACGAGGCGCGGTCATCCTGGCCGTCTGCGGCGGCTATCAGCTGCTCGGGCACTCCTACCAGCTCGGCGACGAGACGCTGCCGGGGGCGGGCCTGGTCGATCTGGTCACGGTCCGCGGCGACGGCCCACGGCTGATCGGGAACGTCGCGATCGAGGTCGAGCTCGAGCCCGGATCGCCGCGCGTCCTGGCCGGCTTCGAGAACCACGGCGGCCGGACCGCCCTGAGGTCGGGCGCCACCCCTCTCGGCCGCGTGCTCAACGGCCACGGCAACGACGGCCACAGTGGTTACGAGGGCATCCGCCAGGGCAAGGTCATCGGCACGTATCTGCACGGTCCCCTGCTGCCGAAGAACGCCTGGTTTGCCGACTGGCTGATCGCCGCCGCGCTGGAGCTCGACGGTCCGCTGGCGCCTCTGGACGACGAGCTCGAGGACGCCGCCCACGCTGAGGCTCGACGCGCCGCTGGGGTGGCGTTGCGATGATCTTGGCACGCCGAATGCCCGCTTCACCCCTCAAGCCCGGGGCGCGCCGGCCGCTGGCCGTCGTGCCGATCGTGATCGCCATGGCCTGTGCCGGCTGCGGATCCACCGCCACCAGTGCTCCGCCGACGGCATCGTCGACGTCGACCAGCACGACGACCACTACGCCGATCAGCAGCTCGAGCTCGAGCTCCTCGTCGACGTCGGTGAGCGCTTCGAGCACCACCAGCGCGCTTCCGGGAACCGGCAAACCGCCGGTCACGATCGGCGACAAGAACTTCACCGAGCAGTTCGTGCTCGGAGAGCTCTACCAGCAGGCACTCCAGGCCCAGGGCTTCACCGTCGGGCTCAATCGCAACATCGGCCCGACCGATGTGACGCTGCAGGCCCTGAAGACGGGGTCACTGGCGATGTACCCCGAGTACCTGAACGTGTTCGAGTCCGCGATCGCCCACAACTCACGCCGGTATCGCAGCCGCGCGGCCGCCTACGGCGCCGCCGAGGATTACGCGCAGGCGCACGGCCTCGAGCTGTTGGCGCCGACGCCGTTCGCTGACACCCAGGCGATCGGCGTGACGGTCGGCTACGCCCAGGCCAACCGCGTGCGCACCCTGCGGGACCTGGGAAAGGTCGCCAGCGCCCTGACCGTGGGTGGCCCACCGCAGTTTCAGCAGGGCGACCCCGGCCTGATCACGGTCGAGCGCAGATACGGGTTCACGGCCGCCGGTTACAAGACGCTGGCGGTCGGCGATCAGTACACGGCGCTCAACGATGGCGCCGTCCAGGCCGCCGACGTCGCCACCACCGACGGCGAGCTGGCCACCGGCAACTACCGGCCGCTGCGCGACGCCGACCACTTGTTCGGCTGGGGCAACGCCGTGCCGGTGGTCACCGCGCGGGTGCTCGACGCCGAGGGACCGGCGTTCGCCGACACCATTGACCGGATCAGCGCGCTGCTCACGACCCCGGTGATGCGTCAGCTAAACCAGGCCGTGGACGTCGCCGGCCAGGACCCGGCCACGGTCGCCAAGCAGTTCCTGGAGACGCACGGGATGATCCCGCCCGGGCCACACTAGGGGGGCTCCTATCCCCCGCTCGATCCGAAGCCGCCCGCGCCGCGCTCGGAGGCCTCCAGCGCCTGGACCTCGACTGCTGCGGGGTCCTCGATCTTGACCAGGACCAGCTGGGCGATCCGGTCTCCGGCATTCAGATCGAAGCGGGCCTGGCGGTCGGTGTTGAGCAGCAACACCCGCAGCTCGCCACGGTAGCCGGCGTCGATCAGACCCGGAGCGTTGACCAGCGAGATCCCGTGGCGCGCCGCCAGCCCGGACCGCGGGAGCACCAGTCCCGCTTGCCCGGGCGGAATCTCGACCGCGATACCGGTGGCCACCGACGCCCTCTCCCCCGGCTCCAGCGCGGCCGACTCCAGCGCGTACAGGTCCAGTCCGGCGTCGTCGGGATGGGCCCGGGTCGGTAGCTTCGCGCGCGGATCGAGCCGCAGCACGCGCAGCGTCATGCCGATTTGTGCGTGAGCGCGAACGGCGCGTAGCGCGCCGCGATGCTCTCGGGCAGCCGCGCCAGGATTCGGACGCCGTCGGCGGTGTCCTCGCGTTCGAGATCGCCCGCCAGCTGGTGCAGCTCGGCCAGCCGGCCACCCTCCTCGTAGGGAACCAGCAGCTCGACCTCGGAGAGGGAGCTGGCGAACTCGGCTTCGATGCGCTCGATCAGCGCCGGGATCCCCTCGCCGGTGGCCGCCGAGACCACCACGGCGTCGGGATGGCGGAACGCCAGCTCGCCCCGGCGATCTGATTCGATCGCGTCGGCCTTGGCCAGGACCAGCAGGCGCGGCGCCTCCTCGGCGGCGATCTCGACCAACACGTCCTCGACCGCGCGGGTCATCGCCGTCAGCTCCTCCTCCGGCACGGAGGCATCGGCGACGTGCAGGACCAGGTCGGCGCGCCGCATCTCCTCGAGCGTCGCCCCGAAGGCGTCGACCAGCTGGTGGGGAAGCTTGCGGATGAAGCCCACCGTGTCGGTCATCAGATAGTCGCGGCCACCGGCGCGCAGCACGCGGGTGGTCGGATCCAGGGTATGAAACAAGCGGTCGCGAACCGGCACTGTGGCGCCGGTGAGCGCATTGAGCAGCGTCGACTTGCCGGCGTTGGTGTAGCCCGCCAGGGCGATCTGGGGAAGGTGGGCGCGCTCGCGCTCGGCCCGCATCACCGACCGTGTCGAACGCACGTGCCCAAGCCGGCGCTTCAGCGCCGCGATCCGGTCTCGGGCAAGCCGGCGGTCGGTCTCGATCTGGCTCTCTCCGGGTCCCCGAGTCCCGATTCCGCCTCCCAGCCGCTCCAGGTGCGACCACAGACCGCGCATCCGCGCCAGGTTGTACTCGAGCTGGGCCAGCTCGACCTGGAGCTTGCCCTCCGCGGTGTGGGCATGAGCGGCGAAGATGTCGAGGATGACCGCGGTGCGGTCGATGACCGGAATGCCGAGCGCCGACTCCAGGTTGCGCTCCTGGCGCGGGGACAGCTCATCGTCGCAGGCCACCAGGTTGGCGTCGGTGGAAGCGATCTCCGCTTTGAGGTCGTCGAGCTTTCCGGCCCCCACGTAGGTGTTGGGGTGCGGGTGGTCGCGGCGCTGGACCAGGCCGCCTACTGTGGCCACGCCCGCGGTGCGCAGAAGCTCGCCGAGCTCCTCCAGCTGATCGTCCTCGCCCGCCGGAACCGCCGCCACCATGACGGCGCGCTGACGCGCACGTCCGCGGGGACGCTGGCCGTCGTCATGTGGGGGCCGGTAGCCGTTGTGCTCCGCTGGGGTCTCGGGCAAGTACCCGGATGGTAGCTGCGACCCTGACCGCGGCGCCAGGCTGCTCGCCCCCCGTCGCACCCTCAGCGGAGGTGGACGTCCTGAGCGCCCTGGATCTCGACCTTGTTGCCTTTGACGATGTGGACCGTGATCGTGCCCGGGACGAGGCGTCCGTTGGGCAGGTTGCGCAGCGTGACCTTGCAGTTGTAGGCGGTGCCCTCCCTCTGGGCGATCCCGGACGGGCAGTTGACGGAGCTCAGGGTCACCTGGCCCTTGCCAAATCGGTTCACGTAGTTGCGGATCAGGTGCTCGCCAGAGCTCTTGGAGTCAAACGATCCGCAGCCCGTCACGCCGGCGGCGACGGCGATCGTGGCCGTGATGGCGATCGCCGCCCGCACCCGGCCCCGACGCGCCATCGCCGGTCTCACAGCTCTCTCAGCCTCTCGACGGCTTCGACCAGCCGGTCGTCGGGAGTGGTCAGCGAGATCCGGAAGAAGCCTTCGCCGCTGCGTCCGTAGGCGCCCCCGGGCGAGACGACCACGGCCACCTGCTCGAGTACGTGCTCGCAGTACTCGGCCGCCGACCCAAAGCCATCGGGGATCGGGGCCCACACGTAGATCGTGCCCTTGGGCGGGGTCACGTCGACTCCCGCGCGGGCCAGCGCATCGCACACCAGGTCGCGCCGGCGCGCGTAGACGGCGTTCATGGCCGCCACCTCGGCGTCGACCTCCGGCGCCAGCGCGGCCGCGCCGGCGAGCTGCACGGCATCGAAATTGCCCGAATCGATGTTCGACTTCAGCCGCCAGAACTGGGCGATCGCGTCGGCGTTGCCGACGATCGCCGCGCAGCGCCAGCCGGTCATGTTGTAGCCCTTGGAGAGCGAGAACACCTCCACCCCGACCTCCTTGGCGCCCGGAGTGGCCAAAAACGACGGCGCGACGTAGCCGTCGAAGGTGGTCTCGCTGTAGGCATTGTCGTGCACGACCAGGAGATCGGATCGCCCGGCGAGCTCGATGGCCTGTTCGAACAGCCCGTCGGGGACCACCGCGCCGGTGGGGTTGTTTGGGTAGTTCAGAAACATCAGCCGGGCGCGAGCCAACGCGTCCTCGCCGATCGCGCCCAGGTCGGGGGCGAAGCCGAGCTCGGGCTCGAGCGGCATCAGCACGGCCTCGGCGCCGGCCAGCAGCGGCCCCCCGGTGTAGACCGGATAGCCCGGATCCGAGGCCAGGGCGACGTCGCCCGGGTCAAGAAACGCCAGATTGAGGTTGAAGATGCACTCCTTGGCGCCGATCGCCGCCATCACCTCGGTCTCGGGATCCAGGTCGACGCCGAAGCGCCGCCGGTAGAACGAGGCCACGGCATCGCGAAACTCGGCCCGGCCGCGGTTGGAGGGGTAGGTGTGGGTGCTGGGGTCGGCGACCGCGCGCTGGGCGGCGGCCACGATCGATGGGTAGGTGGGCGTGTCGGGGTCCCCGATCCCCAGGCTGATCACGTCGATGCCGGCCGCGCGCTTGGCGGCGACCTTGCGCTCCAGCTCGGCGAACAGGTAGGGCGGGATCCGGTCGAGTCGCTTACTCGGTCTCATGCAGCTCCTTGACGAAATCATCCGCGAGCGTGCCTTGGAACACGGGCACCGCCCAGCCGGTCAAGGTTACGTGCAGGTCTTCTTGCACGTCTACCCGCAACTCGCCTCCGTCCAGCAGGACCGACACCGGGCTGCGGCCGCCGTGGATGACATGGGCCACGGCGGCGCCGGTCGCGCCGGTGCCGCTGGCGGCGGTCTCGCCGACTCCGCGCTCGAAGATCCTGGCCCGGATCCGATTCGGCTCAAGCGGCGCGTACCAGGAGACGTTGGTGCGATTCGGAAACAGCTCGGAGCGCTCGATTGCAGGCCCGAAGGCCTGCAGGTCGAGCGCCTCGAGCTCGCCTTGGCTTGCCATCCGGATCGCGCATTGGGGGTTGCCGACCTGGACGTGCTGAAAGCGCCACGCCCGCCCGCCGGCGTTCAACTGCCCGGCTCCGCCGTCGTCGCCCGAGGGGTAGTCGGCGCTGCGCAGGCGGGCCCGGCCGAGGTCCAGGCTGCAGGTGGTGGGCGACGTGATCGTGGGGCTTATCGTCCCGGCCGCGGTTTGGATCGAGAAGCGATCCCGATCGGTCCACCCGTGGCGGCGCAGATAAAGCACCGCTTCGCGCGCCCCGTTCCCCGACAGCTCGGCCTCCGAGCCGTCGGGGTTGAAGATCTGAAGCCGGGCCACGAAACCGGGGGCGTCGGGCTCTGACAGCAGCAGGATCCCGTCGGCGAACACTCCGGTGTGGGCGGCGCAGAGCTTGCGGATTCGGGCTTCGGTGAGCTCGAATCCAAGCGCGCTGGCCTCCACGATCAGGTAATCGTTCCCCAGCGCTTGCCACTTCTCGAAGTTCACGCGGGGCCAGTGTATGTGTAGGTTCGCGTCCGCCATGGTTAGGCGCGCCCTCTCCTCGGCCAAGACGCCGCTGCTTTTGCTGGCCGTGGTCTCGGTCCTCTCGCTCGCTGCCCGGGCGTTCATGCTGGATGAGCCATGCCAGTCGCCGTGCACCAAGGCCGGCCAGCACACGCTGATCTTCGACGAGGCCTACTACGTGAACGCGGCCCGGGTGATTGCCAGCCTGCGCCCACCGCCGGGCGTCCACTACGCCGACGCCCCCTCCGGCGTCGATCCCAACGCGGAGCATCCGCAGGGGGCCAAGCTGATCATGGCGGCCGCGATCGAGCTGTTCGGCGATGGCCCGTTCGCGTGGCGGATCGGCAGCGTGCTCTTCGGGACGGTGGCGATCCTGGGCATGTTCGCGCTCGTCCGAGCCGCCGGCGGCGGCCGCTGGACGGCGCTCGGCGCGGCCACGCTGATGTCCTGCGACAACCTGCTGCTGGTCCACGGCCGGATCGGGACGCTCGACATCTACGTGGTGGCGATGATGATCTGGGGCATGGCGGCCTACGCGCGGGGCCGGCCGCTGCTGGCCGGCCTGGTGCTCGCAGTCGCTTCGGCGTTCAAGCTGGTCGCGCCGTATCTGGCGCTCTCCCTGCTGCTGTTGGAGCTGATCCGCGTCATCACCGCCCGCCGCGAGCGCGGCAGCCCGCCGCAGTGGCAGCTCCGAGCCGCGGTGCGCCGGCTGGTGTCCTGCATCGGCGTGGGCGTGGCCGCCTTCATGGGGATTCTCGCGGTGATGGACCGGATCGCGACTCCGTACGACGACGCCAACGCCAAACTGATCACCGGCGGGCCGTTCGCGCACCTGGCGCACATGATCAGCTACGCCGCCCAGCAGACCAGCCCGCGCGGGCTGACCGGGATCGCCTCCTATCCCTGGCAGTGGCTGCTGGACATGGAGTCGATCACCTACCTGCGGATCAACCCGTCGCTGCCCGGGGATGGCCTGTTCGCGATCCACCCGGTGTCCAAGTTCCTGGGCCTGATCAGCCCTCCGATCATGGTCCTGGCGCTGCCGGCGCTGGCCTTCGCGCTGTACCGGTTCGTGAAGCTGCCGCGGGTTGGGAGGGCTGCCGCTGCCGTCGGGGCTGGGGTTGGAGCGATGCCCGCGGTGCTCGCCGGAGGCGGCGGCGATCCGCCCGCTTTCGGCAGCGCCGGACGAGGCGGCGGTGCTGCTGCTTCCGGGATCGCCGGCTCGAGCGCCGCCGCGGCGCCCGGCACGAGCCGTCTCGCCGCCGACCAGGTCAATCTCGCCGCCGTCGGCTTCGCCTGGGCGCTGGGCACCTGGATCCCGTTTGCGGTGCTCAGCCTGCTCGACCAGCGCACCAGCTACATCTACTACATGGTGGTGGTGATGCCCGGGATCTACGTTGCCATCAGCTATCTGCTGTCCTGCGTCTGGCGGCGGGGCCACCGGGCCGCCTACGCGGTCGTCGCGATCTTCGCCGTCACGGTGCTCGCGGCCGCGGTCCTGATGTATCCGTTCGTCCCGGTGTTCTGAGCTGGAGTTAGGGTCAGGCCGATTGTCGCCACAACCCCAGGGCCTGTTGCGCGACCTGCGCCGGCGTGCGGTCGGTGACGTCGATGATCTGAACCGCGGCCAGCTTGCGCATCCAGGTCAGCTGGCGCCGGGCGTAGTTGCGCGTGCGCCGCTTCATCGCCTCGAGGTCCCCGGTCAGCAGCTCCTCGAAGCCAAGGGCCTTGCGGGCGGTGGCCGAGGCGCCGGCCGCGCTGGCCCGCCGGACCTCCCCCTCGGCGCCGTCGGCGATCATCTGGTCGACGCGGGCGTCGATCCGGGCGTAGAGCGCCTCTCGTTCCATCACCAGGCCGATCAGCAGGGTCGGATGCCGGACCGCGGCCGTCCACAGCTGCGAATCGGCCTGGGGCGGCTCCAGCTCGCCCATGTCCAGCAGCTCCAGCGAGCGCACGATCCGCTGGCGGTCGGTGGGCTCGATCGTGGCCGCGGCCCAGGGCGCCCGGCGGGCCAGCGTGGCGTGCAGCGCCTCGGGGCCGCGGCGCTCGAGCTCGGTCGTCCATCGCTCACGCAGCCCTTCCGGGGGGGCCGGGCGCAGGCTGAGCTCGGTCAGCGCCGCGCGCAGGTAGAGCCCGGTGCCCCCGACCACGATCGGGCGCCTGCCTTCCGAGAGCAGGCCGTCTATCTCCGCGTGGGCAAGCTCGGCGTACTGGCCGGCGCTGAAGGTCGCGTCGACCGGGAGCACCGAGATCATGCGGTGCTCCAGCCGGGCCCGTTCAGCGGCGGTCGCCGCGCCGGTCAGCGTCTCCAGTCCGGCGTAGACCTGAAGCGCGTCGGCCGACACCGCCACCGGGACCTCGCCGAGCTCGCGCAGCCGCTGCGCGAGCGCGATGGCCGCCCCGGTCTTGCCGATACCGGTGGGGCCGAACATCGCGATCACCTCAGGCCGAGCCACCCGGCGGAGTATCGTGCAGCGATGGCGGCTGGAGCGGGAGCATGAGCGTCACGGTGGGGACCGGGATCTCGGTCGAGGCCGATCCCCTGGCCGGAGCCACCGAGGCGGCGGCCCTGGCGGCTGCGGGCTTGGACGGACAGCCGGCGGACCTGGCGCTGGTTTTCGCCAGCGGCGCCCATCTGGCGGCCCCCGAGGCAACGCTCGAGGGCATCCACGCCACGCTCGCCCCGGCGATGCTGGTGGGCTGCGGCGCCGGTGGCGTGCTCGGATCGGGCCGCGAGCTCGAGTCGGGGACCGCGATCGCGGTCTGGACGGCGTCGCTCGGCGAGGGCCAGGCGCATCCGTTCCACGCGCAGGTGACGGGCGACGAAGACGACGCCACGCTGGAGGGCCTGGCCGAGCCGGCCGGCGGCGGCGCGGTGATCATGCTCTCTGACCCGTACTCGTTCCCGACCGACGCCGTGCTGGCCGGTCTGGCCGGCGCGGCACCTGGGATACCGGTGCTGGGCGGGCTCTCCAGCGCACGGACCCTCGAGGGTGGCGGCGCTCTGTTCCTCGACTCCACGGTCCACGAGGACGGAGCGGTGGGCGTCAGCCTGGAGGGGGTGGAGATGCTGCCGTGCGTCTCGCAGGGTGCGGCGCCGCTCGGCCGCGAGGTGACGATCACCGCCGCCGAGGGAAACGTGATCTACGAGCTCGCCGGCCGTCCCGCGATCGAGACCATCGAGCAGGTGATCGGGGAGCTGGGGGTTCGCGAGCGGGCCCTGGTGGCCGCGGGCCTGCTGCTGGGGATCGTGATCGACAGCGGCAAGCCCGAGTACGAGCAGGGCGACTTCCTGGTCCGGGGGGTGCTGGGGGCCGATCCTGACAACGGAGCCGTCGCGATCGGGGCCAGCGTCGAGACCGGGCAGGTGGTGCGACTGCACGCTCGCGACGCCCGGTCGGCCGACGAGGATCTGCGCCGCGAGCTCCGCGTTCGCGCCGCGGCGATCGGCGACCAGCCGCCGGCGGGAGCGCTGGTCTTCTCCTGCAACGGGAGGGGACAGTCGATGTTCGGCGCCTGCGACCACGACGCGACGCTGCTCGAGGACGAGCTCGGCGGCGCTCCGGCGGCGGGGTTCTTCGCCGCCGGTGAGATCGGCCCGGTCGGCGGGCGCAGCTTCCTGCACGGCTTCACCGCCACGGTGGCGGTGTTCCCGGGCTGAGCGGTGCGCCCACGCTGGAGGGGCAAATAGACTGGCGCCCGTGCCGCAAGCCCACCCCTCCCCCCTGCCCGGCGGCGTCGCGCTCGTGACGGGGGCCACGGGCGGGATCGGGAACGCGATCGCCCGGGCGCTGGCGGCCCACGGCGCCAGCCTGATCCTGACCGGTCGGCGGGCCGGTGTCATGGACGGTCTCGCCGACGAGCTCGGGGCGCGCTCGCTGGCCTGCGATCTCGCATCGCGGGATGAGGTGGCGCGACTCGCCGAGGAGGCTGTCAAGGCCCGCGTCGACGTGTTCGTGGCCAACGCCGCGGTTCCCGCCAGCGGGCTGCTGACCGAGCTCTCGCAGGATCAGGTCGATCGCATGCTCGAGATCAACCTGCGCGCGCCGGTGGCGCTGGCCCGGGCGCTGGCGCCCGGGATGGTGGAGCGCGGCCGCGGCCACCTGGTGTTCATCTCCTCGCTCCAGGGCAAGGCGGCGGTCCCCGCGTCGTCGCTGTACTCCGCTGCCAAGTTCGGGCTGCGCGGCTTTGCGCTGGGGATTCGCCAGGACCTGCAAGCCGACGGCGTCGGCGTATCGACGATCTTCCCCGGGTTCATCCGGGACGCCGGGATGTTCGCCGACACCGGAGTCAAGCTGCCGTTCGGGGTTGGCACCCGCGCCCCGGAGGACGTGGCCGCCGCCGTGATCAAGGCGATCGACGAGGACCGCGCAGAGCTCGACGTGGCGCCGCTGACGATGCGGCTGGGGACCGCGGTCAGCAGCCTCGCCCCGGCGCTGGCCGCGGCCGTCAGCCGGCGCATGGGTTCACACGAGATCGCCGCCAGCGTCTCGGAGCGCCAGCGCTCCTACCGCTGAACTTCGGCCCCCGTGCCTCGGCTACTCGAGTCCGGCCCGGACGGGCCTCGGCTACTCGAGTCCGGTCCGGAGATCCTTTGCCACCCGGCGTGGCACCCCCTGTAGCGTGAGCGAGCCCTCGCGCTTGTTACGCGTCGGCGGATAGCCTTCGTCGCCCTCCCAGAAGACGTACCAGCGTCTGCCGATCTTGTGCTCGATGGCAAGTCCATTGCCGGTCCGGCATCGTCGCGGGTGTCGAAACGCATACCGACTAAACGTCCACGCTCCCCATCGAGAGCCGGGGGCGACCGTCGCGATGTCGGCCACGAAACAGCGAAGCGGCGCAGAACGGGGCTCATTGACTGCTAGGCCGCCGTAGTAGCGAGCGCTGGCGTCATGGACCATCGCGGACTTCTCGGCTCTGATCGCTGGTCTGTGGGCCGAAGCCCCGGCCGGGATTGCCAGGCCAAGCACTCCCACGATTACCACCGCTGCGTATCTCATGTTCCTCGTGCTTTTCGTCCTCGTCGGAGTTGCGTTGCGCCCGCCCTCTGCCGAAGGATCGCAGACCGACGACCCTGCTTACCGGGACGCAGCGCTCTCGCTGGGCTGGACCGCGTGCTCGCCGGTCACCGAGGACAGGGCGGCGATGATCTCGTCGGCCAGCCGGGCGCCGTCGCCGGCCAGCTCGGGCGTGGCCTGGACGCGGACCACCAGATCGTCGCCATCGACCTCCTCAAGCAGGACCTGAGCCGGCGACCGGGTCGGCGTGGAGACCTCCTCGTCGAGGATCGCCTGGACCTGACTGGGACGGACCCCCGACGTAAGCCGCACCTTGACGTCGACCGCGTTGGGCTCTCGCAACGGCACCACTACCGCCGCCAGCACGACGCTGTTGGGGATCATGATCCGGTCCGCGCCGCGGGCCAGCGTGGTGTAGAGCAGACCCAGGGAGCTCACTATCCCCTCCACCAATCCGCCGACCGCGCCGGCCTGCAGACGGATGCGCTCGCCGACCCGGAACGGCCGCGCGCTGAGCAGCACCATCCCGGCGATCACGTTGCCGAGCGTCTGCTGCGCGGCGAGACCGAGTACGACCGCGGTGAACGCGCCGCCGACGGCCAGCGTCTGGGGCTGGATGCCGGCGATCCGCAGCGCCACCAGCGCCGTGATCGCGATCGTCAACAGCCGAATCAGGAATCCGACCGTCCCGGCTGTGCCGGGATCCATGCGGCGCATGAAGGTCGGCCCGGCGGACTTGCCGATATCCCGCGCCAGGGCCCACCCCAGCGCCACCAGCACGAGCACGGCGCCGATCTGAATTGGCGTCTGCAGGTTGTTCTTCAGCGTTGTCTTGCCGATCAGATCGCTGCGATGGCTGTAGGCGACCAGGACCCCGACGATCAGCAGCACGATCACCGCCGCCTCGCGCCGGGCCCGGCGCACCACGCGCTCGCTCACGTCGACCGACAGTCCGACCCGCTCCCACGCCTCGCTGCGGGTCTCGAACATCCGCTCCAGATACAAGTCTTTTCGCGATTTCGATTGTCTGGGCATGTCTAGATCGTCTGCTGACGCGGTCTGCTGATTAGCTATCACCGCGCGAGGACCGGAGTTTCACCATCTGACCCCATCGAACAGTGTTCCCTGGATCGGCGACTCGGCCTGTGGTTGTTGGTCCGCCGTCGCCGCCGAGCCCATCCCGGCGCGCGACCGCGCCATAGAGGCCCCTCTCCCCCGCTTGGACGGATCGAGATCGGGACCGCTGACGAGGCGCGCCAGCCGGTTGCGCTCTTGCGCGGGCGCGTAGGCGCCACGGCGGTAGAGGTCACTGTAGCGCGGGACCAGGTCGGGATGCCGGTCCCTGAGCCAGTCGAAGAACACCTTGCGGACATCCCCGCGCAGATGCAGCGCGATGCCGCTCACGTAGGCCGCGCCGGCCTCATCCGCGAGCTCCAGAATTCGCGCAACTTGCTCGGGTTTGTCGTTGATGCCGGGCATCAGCGGTGCGATCAGGATGCCAGTCCTGATCCCGGCGCGAGCCAGCTCCGCCACCGCTTCCATCCGCGCCAGCGGGTGAGGGGTGTGCGGCTCGGTATCGCGCCACGCGCGCTCGTCGATCGTGGGGATCGACAGCGCCGCACTGAAGTCGCCCCGCTCGGACAGCTGCCGCATCAGCGCCAGGTCTCGCAGCAGCAGCGGCGACTTGGTCAGCACCGAGCTCGGGTTGCGAGCGTCGATCATCGCCTGCCAGATGCCGGGCATCAGCTTGTAGCGGCCCTCCACCCACTGGTAGGGGTCGGTGTTGGTGCCCAGCGCTATGTGCTCGCCCTTCCAGGAAGGCTTGGCCAGCTCGACTCGCAACCGCTCCGGCGCGTTGACCTTGACCACGATCTCGCGCTCGAAGTCGCGACCAGCGTTGAAGTCCAGGTACTTGTGGGTCGGGCGCGCGAAGCAGTTGTGGCTGACGACTCCGTTGGCGATGAAGTCGCCGGTGCCGGTGGTGATGTCATACAGCGGCAGCTCCCGGTCCAGCAGCTCGATCTCCGCCACCCTCAGGTCCGCGAACGTCTTGACCATCTGGCCCTCGATGTCGCGCTTGCGGGTGATCGCCGGATCCGTGAGATGAAAGAAACGGAGGTGCTCGGACAGGCCGCCACGGATGCGGATGCACTTGAGCCCGTTGGCATTCGAGGTCAAGTCGATCCCGACGTCGAAACCAAGACGTCGAGCACACGCCTCAGTCCAGGTGAGGATCTCCGGATCTGTATTTGCGATGCGTAACGCGAACGCGCTCCGGCTTCCCTCTGCGTCGAAGATCCCCGCCAGAAATCCGCGGCACCAATCCAGTCGGGGCAGCAGTGGCCACTCGATCAATTCGCCGACTCGCTCAAACGCGAAGCCGCTCTGCGCAGATATCGCGAGCATTTCTCGGTGCATGCCCGCCGCTACCTGAAACACCCGCTCAGCCGTGCTGACGTCCGCCTCGCGCAGAAAATCTCGGGTGCGACGCAGAGCCTCGAAGTCGGTCAGCGCCAGCCGGAAGTGATACTGCGTGTAGCCGCCTCGCCGCGCGTGCGGCCGTGGATATGAGCGAAGCGTGCCGTCTCCGCGGACAATCCCGCACACGTACCCGCGCCGGTAGTCCGCGTTGTACGTCGGTTGCGGGGCGAACGCTCGCGTCCCGACGAGATGGTTGCAAGTGGTCAGATGGGGCCGGTCTGGCTCACTCCGACCGGTGTTCACGACGTGCTTCCACCCACGGTCGCTCAGCAGCCGATGGTCCCCGCTCAGCACCAGCTCGGTCCCACTCTCGAGTCTCACGCGAAACGCCGGCTTGATCGTGATCCACTTGTCCAGGACCGTGGTCCGCACGTAGCGGCGGTACCGGTGGCCCAGGAATTCCGTGCCGTAGATCCCGTCCCCCACCTCGAGCTCGGCCAGCGGCTTGTGTCGCCCGTCCGCGGTCAGGATCGGCGTTTCACCGGAGGTGCAGTACTGGCAGGCGTGGGTGCATCCGCGATAGGGATTAATCGTCCACCGGAACGGCATCTGCGATGCCTCGGGCACGCGGTTGAGAATCGACTTGGCGCGGATCTCGTAGAACCGGGTCGAGATCGAGCCGGGCGCCTCGAAATGGCGCACCACGGCCTCGTCGCGGTAGCCCGGCAGCCGGGCGCGCTCTTCGACGTCGGTTTCGAGGTTGCTCCAGCGCATCGAACACATGTTCGCATACGCCCCGGACGGTCCTCCCGCAACAGGTCCACGGCCACGACTCGAGTACGCCTGAGCGGCTAGCGCGTGGCGGCCCGGGTCAGCAGCGGCGCGTCTCCCGCCAGCGTCTGGCTGGTGGCGGAGACGATCTCCACGTCGACCAGGTCCCCGGGCGAGCCCAGGCCGGTGAAGTTGACCACCTTGTTGTGGCGCGAGCGGCCGCGCAGCCGGCTGGGGTCCGTGCGCGACGGCCCCTCGATCAGGACATCGAGGGTGCGACCGACGAACCGCTGGCCCCGCTCGTGGGCGCGGCGCTGGACGACCTCGACCAGTCGTTCCATGCGCGCCACCTTCACCTCGTGGGGGACCTGATCGGGCAGCGTCGCCGCCTCGGTCTGACGCCGCGGCGAGTAGACGAACGTAAACGCGCCGTCATATCCCACCGCCTCGGCGACCTCCAGGGTCTGCTCGAAATCGGCCTCGGTCTCACCGGGGAATCCGACGATGATGTCGGTGGTCAGCGCGCAGTCCGGGACGTGCTCGCGGATCATCGCCACGCGGTCGAGATAGCGCTCGCGCGTGTAGGTGCGGCGCATCCGCTTCAGCACCGAGCTCGAACCGGACTGCAGCGGCAAGTGGATGTGCTCGCAGAGCGCGCCGAGCTCCGCGTGAGCCCGGATCACGTCCTCGCGCATGTCCTTGGGGTGCGGACTCGTATACCGGATCCGCTCGATCCCCCGCACGGCGTCGATCTCGGCCAGCAGCTCGGCGAAGGTGATCCGCTGATCGCGCCGCAGGTCGCGGCCGTACGAGTTGACGTTCTGGCCCAGCAAAGTGACTTCGCGCACGCCGTCGGCGGCCAGTCGGCGAACCTCGGCCACCACCTCGGCTGCGGGACGGCTGACCTCACGGCCACGAGTGGACGGGACGATGCAGTAGGAGCAGACGGAGTTGCAGCCGACGCTGATCTGCACCCAGCCTTGGAACTGTCTGGCCCGCTTGGCCGGCAGGTGGCCGGTGAAACCCTCGAACTCGAAGAACCCCTGGGCGCTGAGCGAGTCGCTGGTCAGAAACTCGGCCAGCTTGTGGACCTGTCCGGGCCCGAACGCGACATCGACGAACGGAAAGCGCGCAAACACCTCCTCCTTGACCGACTGCGCCCAGCAGCCCCCCACTCCAACCACGCGCATCGGATCCTCGCGCTTGAGCCGCTTGGCCTCGCCGAGGTGCGCGACGAACCGGCTGTCGGCGGCCTCGCGGATCGAGCAGGTGTTGAACAGGATCAGGTCGGCGTCGCCGCGGCTGTCCGACTCGGCGTAGCCGAGCGACTCGAGCATCCCCTTGATCCGCTCGGAGTCGTGCTCGTTCATCTGACAACCGAACGTCGTCAGGTGGTAGCGCTTCATCGCGGCCAAGACTAGCGACGGCTTCCGAAATTCGGACCTTGATTTCGGGTCTTTGATCTGGTTAGAGTCCTTGCGCCGCGGCCCCCCGGGGGCACCATTGGGCCGCACGCACTCATCCAAATCCCGTAGTTCACAAACCGGGAGGTTTGTCATGCACTTGCGCGTCCCACGCCCGTCTCCGGCCTTGGTGGTCGGCTTCGTGGCGCTGTTCGTCGCCCTCGCGGGGACCGGTTACGCCGCTTCGAACGGCGGACACTCCAACAAGCACGGCGATGCCAAGCAGGACAAGAAGCTGATCAAGCAGGTGGCCGGCGGCCTGTCGGTCAAGCACGCCAAGACGGCCAACACGGCGAAGTCCGCCAACTCGGCCAAGTCCGCCAACACGGCCAAATCCGCCAACACAGCCAAGACGGCCAACTTCGCCACGACGGCAGGATTCGCGACCAATGCCGGCAGTGCCAGCAACGCGACCAATGCCACCAACGCGACGAACGCCACCAACGCGACAAATGCCAACAATGCCAACAACGCCAACAACGCCAACACCGTTGGCGGTCAGCCGGCCAGCGCTTTCGAGCCGGCTAACAAGATCGTCACCGGTGGCAGCGAGAAGTTCATGAGCGTGGGACAGACCGACGTCCCGATCGCGAAGGTCGGCCACTTCACGTTCACGGCCAGCTGCACGACCGTCGGCGGTCAGCCTCAGGCCGAGTTCGACGTCATTGCCGACACCACCGCGGACCTCGACGGCACAGGTCCTGCGGCCGCTGGCACCCTCACCGATATCCATCAGAACAGTGACGCCCTTGACGGGCTGAACCCCGGCGACTTCGATCAGGTCGGGAGCGCGAGCGACTCGACGGAAATCGCGGCCGACGGGCAGGAGGTCGACGTCTTCTACAACGACGGCGTCAACTGGCCGGCCGTAAACGGCTCGGCCGCGCACGACTGCTTCGCCGGAGTGACCGGCATCCAGGCGTAGCGCTGAACCGCGGGCGCGGTCCGTCCCCAGAGGCGGATCGCGCCCCCGGACCTCACCGGACAGACACTGGTTCCCCGCGGCCGGGCGGGGAACCAGCGCTACGTGGGCCACAGACGCCGCCTGAACGCTGGCCCTCAGATCAGTTCATGCGGCCTGATCGAGGCCGCTGGCGCTGAATCAGCGGGCGTACTCGACCGACCTGGACTCCCGGATCACGGTGACCTTGATCTGTCCCGGGTACTCGAGCTCCTTCTCGATCTCCCGCGCGATCTCGTACGAGAGCAGAGTCGCGGCGTCGTCGTCGATTGCGCCCGGCGCGACCATGACTCGGATCTCTCTGCCCGCCTGCATCGCGTAGACCTTGTCGACACCGTTGTGCCGGGTGGCGATCTGCTCCAGATCGCGCAGCCGCTTCACGTACTGCTCCAGAGATTCGCCGCGGGCGCCGGGCCGCGCACCGGAGAGGGCATCGGCAGCCTGGACGATCACGGCTTCGATGGTCTGGGGCTCGACCTCGTTGTGGTGGGCCTCCATGGCATGGGCGACAGCCTGGGATTCACCGTACTTGCGGGCCAGATCGCCGGCGACGAGCGCGTGCGGCCCCTCGATCTCGTGCGTGACCGACTTGCCGATGTCGTGCAACAGGGCCGCGCGCCGTGCGGTCTTAGCGCTGGCGCCCAGCTCCTGAGCCATCATCGCCGCCAGCTGGGCCACCTCGATCGAGTGGGCGAGCACGTTCTGGCCGTAGCTGGTGCGAAAGCGCAGCCGGCCGAGCAGCTTGACGAGCTCAGGATTGACGCCCTGTACGCCGGCATCGAAAACAGCCTGTTCGCCCAACTCGACAATGTGGGAGTCGAGCTCGGATTTGGTCTGGTAGTACATCTCCTCGATCCGCGCCGGGTGGATGCGGCCGTCCTGGAGCAGCTTCTCGAGCGTGAGCCTGGCCACCTCACGGCGGACTCCGTCGAAACCCGAGAGCACGACAGCGCCCGGCGTGTCGTCGATGATGAAATCGACTCCGGTCAGGTTTTCCAGGGCTCTGATGTTGCGACCCTCGCGGCCGATGATGCGGCCCTTCATGTCGTCGGCGGCGAGCTGGACGACCGAGACGGTCGTCTCGGCGGCGTGGCCGGCCGCCAGACGCTGCATACAGACCGACAGGATGTTGCGGACCCGCCGCTCGGCTTCGCGCTTGGTCTCCTCCTCGATCTGACGGATGCGGCGCGCGGAGTCGTGCTTGGCCTGGTCCTCGATCTCCTGCAGCAGCAGCTGCTTGGCCTTTGCGCCCGACATGCCGGCCAGCTGCTCGAGCTTGCGCTCCACGTCGGCCCGGCCTTCGGCGAGCTCGGATCGCTCCCGATCGAGCTCGGTCTCGCGCCGCGCCAGTGCGTCCTCTCGCCGCTCGAGCGCCACGCCGCGCTCGGCCAGGGCGGCTTGCAGCGCGGTTGCCGTCGCGCTGTCACGCTCAGCGACGGCCGAACCGGCGCCGTGCGAGCGCCCGTAGAGAACCGCGGCGATCACGATTCCGACCGCGATAAGCGCTGCGGCACCGATGATTTCCATGGTCGTTCCTCTCGCGGATCCGACGTAGCGGACCCGATTTGCACTAATTTGGCTTTTCGGAGCGACCGAGCGGCCCGTGCGGTTCGCACGAACCCGTGCCAGTCCAGGCGACGAGCGTCGCCGATGTGGCTATGGCTAGTTGAAGGTGACTGAAACCGACGCGGGCTTCCTGGGAGGCCCGTTGCAGATTGCCGTCAACACAAAGAGGTTCCGTATCTGAAGATTTGCTGGGATTTTGCGGCCGCCAAGGGCCGTTCGTTCGCTGCTTGAATCGTATTACCGGGATGTAATCGGCGCAAACTCCGGCCGGCGGGCACCCGAGCGAGCCGGTCAGCTCTCCCGTGCGTAAGCCCTCAGGGCGTCAAGCGCCAATTCGCTCTCGTAGCCCTTGCGCAGCAGCACCCCGAGGGCGCGCTCGCGCTCACGGGGGGCGGACGGCGGCGCCGGAAAGCGCCGGGCCAGCACCGCCAGGGCGCGGTCGAGCTCGGTCTCCTCGGCGACCTGGTCACCGTCGGCGCCGGCCAGCCCGCGATCAGCGGCGCCGGCCAGCCCGCGATCAGCGGCGCCGGCCAGGGCCCGGTCGGCGCCACCGGCCAGCGCCCGCTCGGCGAGCTCTCGCTCGATCCCCCGGGCCAGCAGTCCGCGCCTGATCCGCTCGCTTCCCCACTGCTCCAGCTCTCGCTTGTCGGAGACGAATAGTTGCGCGAAGCGAGCGTCGTCGAGATAGCCCAGCTCGGAGAGCGAGCCGATCGCGGCCTCCGTCAGCTCGGCAGAGATCCCCTTGGTCTGCAAGCGGCTCCGCACCTCGCTGACCGTCCGCTCACGCCGGTTCAGGTAGGCGTAGGCCAACCCCAGCGCGCGTTCGAGCTGCTCGTCGCGGGTCGCCGATGAGGTGTCTGAAGACCGGGACGTCATTCGCGTCCGCCTCGACGCTGGAGGGCGCCGCAGCTATGCCGCGTGGGCCGGCTCCACGGCGGCCAGCGGCGGCTCGTCGTGCTCGATCGGCTTGACGAGATCCCGGCTGAGGCCGAGGGCCGAGTAGACCTTGGCTTCGATCTCGTTGGCCATCTCCGGATGCTCATCGAGGAACGCCTTGGCGTTGCCGCGACCCTGTCCCAGCCGCTCGTCGCCGTAGGAGAAGAACGAGCCCGACTTGGTGACGATGTTGTGCTCGATGCCGTAGTCGAGCAGACAGCCAGAGGTGGAGATCCCCTTGCCGAACTCGATGTCGAACTCGGCTTGCTTGAACGGCGCCGCGACCTTGTTCTTGACGACCTTGACGCGGACTCGGTTGCCGACTGCCTCGGTCCCGTCCTTGAGCGTCTCGATCCGGCGGATGTCGAGTCGCTGCGAGGAGTAGAACTTCAGCGCCCGGCCGCCGGGCTGAGTCTCCGGCGAGCCGAACATCACGCCGACCTTCTCGCGGATCTGGTTGGTGAACACGCAGAGCGTCTGGGCCCGGTTCAGGTTGCCGGCGAGCTTGCGCATCGCCTGCGACATCATCCGCGCCTGGGCTCCCACCGTCTGGTCGCCCATCTGACCCTCGAGCTCGGCGCGGGGCGTCAGCGCCGCCACCGAGTCGACAGCGACGACGTCGACCGCGCCGGAGCGGATCAGCATGTCGACGATCTCGAGCGCCTGCTCGCCGTAATCCGGCTGGGAGACGAGCAGCTCGTCGATGTCGACGCCGATCTGCTGTGCGTAGAGCGGGTCCATGGCGTGCTCGGCGTCCACGAACGCACACACCCCGCCGAGCTTCTGTGCCTCGGCGATCACGTGATAGACGAGCGTGGTCTTCCCCGACGACTCGGGGCCGAAGATCTCGACGACCCGCCCGCGCGGCACGCCCCCGATTCCGAGCGCGATATCGAGCGACAGCGCGCCGGTGGGGATGGCGTCCACGTTCACGCGCGCTCCCGGGTCGCCCATGCGCATCACGGTTCCCTTCCCAAACTGACGCTCGATCTGGCTCAGCGCCCCCTGCAGGGCGGCTTGACGCTTGGCGTCGGCCTTGGGATCGGACGCGCCGACGCTGGCGCCTTTGTGGTTCTCGCTCATTCTCGGTTCGGCTCCTTGTCTATGCGCGTTGAACCCGTCACGGTAGGGCCAGTGGCGGACGGAAGTTCAAGCTAGATCGGGGCCTGAAAAGGAACAAGACACATTCGCAACGAAAGAGCAACGAATCGGTGCCAATAGTGAGCACTCCAGCGACTCGGCCGCGCCGGGGCCGCGCTCCCTCCCGCCGCGACTGCTGCCAAAATGGCCCGTATACATAACTAAACGACCTTCTTGGAGACCGTGTCCACTCTCACCTCAGCTCTGAAGAACGAGCACACGAAACGAATCCTGTACGCCACCGGAGTCCGCCGGCCGTCCCTGATCCAGCGCCAGACGCCCCACTACCGGATGCCCAAGCTTCAGGCCAACGGCGGCTACCTGCCGCTGAACAAGTACAACGGCCCCGAGATCCCAAAGCATGAGTACGAGGACCTCACCTACACCACGTACTCCAGCGATGACAGCACCACGTTCGCGCCGATCACCTCCTGCACCGGTGAGCTCGAGCTCAAGGGGTTCGAGGCCTACGGCAAGCCCGACCTCGACGGCGTCTGGACCGAGAACGCCAAGAAGTGCCCCACGATCGTCGGCTGGGTCGAGTCGATCGGCGCCCGCTTCGGCCGCGTGCAGCTGCTCAAGATGAAGCCCAACACCATGCGCGAGTGCCGCTGGGGCCTGCACCTGGACAACAACAACGCCGCCAACAATCCGGACGAGAACGGCTGGGTGGTGCGGCTGTGGCTCGAGCTGACCGATGACGACTCCAGCTCGCTGGTGGTCCGCCGCGATCAGTTCGACAAGGGCACCGAGGTCCGGATCGCGCTGCCCCAGTACCAGCAGGCGGTGGTCGACTCCGAATACCTCTACCACGGTGGCTACCACCACGGCCCGGGGATCCGCTACGCGCTGATCACCAGCCTCGAGAGCGGACCTGCGTTCGAGAAGTGGATCGAGACTCAGCTGCCCGCCTAGCGGCGCAGCTGGACGGTGGCCAGCGGCTCGTACCGGGCGCCCGCTCGCCCGGTACGTGACCGAAACAGCGTTACCGCCCCGGCCGAGAACCGCAGCGGCGCCGGGGCGGCCAACTCGATCGGGCGGACCCGCGCCCCCCGGCCGACGCGCCCGACGGTGACGTGGCCGAGGAAGGGCCTGCGCTCGGCATAGAACCCGCCGGCGCCGAGCGCGCCCGCGAGCCGCGACTGCAACCCGGCCAGCCGATCTCCGGAGTCCTCGAGCGCCACCGCGAGCGCCCGGGGCCGCCGGCGCGGCAGCCACAGCGGCTCCCCGAGGGCCAGCGGGATCTCAGCCTCGTCGGCCACCGTCGAGCTCTCGGAGGCGATGCGATCGATCTCGCCGACGGGCCGCGAGCCGAGAAAGCACAGCGTCACGTGGAGGGCAGCGGCATCGATGACCCGCAGCCCGGAAACGGTCTCGAGCTGCCGCTCGGCCCACCTGGCCAGCGCGTCTCGGACCGGCCCGGGCAGCTCGAGGGCGACGAATAGGCGCGCCGACTCCGGGCTCACTGAGGGGCAGAGCCGGAGGCCACTCCGGCATCGGGGACGGCGTTGTCGCGCTCCCCCATCAGCAGCCGCCGTAACAGGTGCATCGAGACCGTCACCGAACGGTCGCGGACGTCGCTGCGCCCGCCCGGCATCCGGATGCTGCGAGTCAGCCGCCGCTCGGCGTCGCAGACCGAGATGCAGACCAGCCCCACCGGCTTCTCGGCGGTCCCGCCGCCCGGCCCGGCGATCCCGGTGATCCCGATCCCGATCTCGGCGCCGAGCCGGGCGGCGGCGCCCGAGGCGAGCGCCTGCGCGACCTCGGTCGAGACCGCACCGAAGCGCTCGATCAGTGCCGCATCGACCCCCACCAGCGAGATCTTCGCCTGATTGGAATACGCGACGATGCCGCCGAGAAAGTAGGCGGAGGAGCCGCCGCGGTCGGTCAGCCGGCCGGCCATCAGACCACCGGTGCACGATTCGGCGACCGCGACGGTGCGACCGGCCAGCAGCGCCGCCACCTGCTCGTCGATCGTCGATCCGTCCTCGGAGAACAGCGTGCTCTGGTGGCGGGCGCGGATGAAATTCAAAAAAGCGTCGTAATCGACCTGTGCCGACGGCTCAAAGCGTGTCGCCACCTCGATCTCCCCCCGGCGCAGACAGGTGGTGATCTCGAGCTCCGCCAGTGCGAGGCCCGAGGCCTCGGCGTCACGCAGCGTATTGGCGATCTCGGACTCAGGGATCCCGAACAGCCTCACGATCGCCTGGCGGTAGGTGGTGGCGCCGACGATCGCCGCCTGGAAGGCATCGGTGGCCCTCGCCGCCTCCCACATCGGTTGAAGCTCGCGCGGCGGCCCCGGCAGCACGACCACCGTCGGCCCGGCCGCCCCGTCGGCCGGGGGCACCACCAGCCCCGGCGCAGTGCCGACCGGATCCAGCACCGTGGCGCCGTCGGGAACCACCGCCTGCTTGCGGTTCGAGCGCCTGATCGCGTCCTCGTCGAGCCCCGGCCAGCGCTTCATCAGCGGGGCCAGGATGTCGGCGATACGCTCCTCGAGCGCTGGGTCGAGCACCATCTCGCGGCCGCTGAAGCGGCCGACCACCTCGGCCGTGAGGTCGTCGGCGGTGGGACCGAGCCCGCCGCTGGTGATGATCACCGCCATGCCAGCGTCGGCCATGAACCGCAGCGCGCCGAGCAGGTCGGCGGGCCGGTCGCCGACGACCTGGATCATCGCGGCGTCGACTCCGGCCTCACGCAGGCGCTCGGATAGCCACGGCCCGTTGCGGTCCGAGATGATTCCGGTGAGCACCTCGGTCCCGGTGACGAGGATCCCCGCGCGCGGCGGGGACCGATGGGTAGGCGACGAAGACCCGGTCATGCGTGGCGCGGATCGCTCATGCGCACCGCGGTTGCTGCGCGGTCGGGATCACCTTGCTCGAGCCGGGCACGAACTCGTAGCCGATCGAGCTCGAGGACGCCGAGACGGCGACGTTGGTGCCGTTGACCTTCATCTTGACCGAGTTGTTGCCTAGCGTTAGCAGCAGCTTGGTCGCGGTCTCGACTGGGATCGTCTGGCCGGTGTTGAAGATCTGGCCGGGGATCAGCTGCTTGCCGGAGCCGTTGACCAGGCACACGTAGACCTGTCCGGTGGGCACCAGCTCGAGCTTGACCGTAGTCGGCTTGGGGGTGGCGGGGGTCCCGTGGTGGTGGCGGCGGTGGTGGCGAGCCCCCTTGGCGCTGGTGGTCGACGACGTGCTGGTGTTGTTCTTGGTGCCGTTACCGACGAAATACAGCGCCGCCACCACGCCCACCAGCACCACCCCCACCAGCAGCCAGGGCGGGATCGGCGGCCTCCGCGGCCGGCGCTCACGCTCGCGATCACGTCCCAGCGGCGCGATCGGGCGCAGCTCGTGGTCGGTGGGGCGCTCGTAGCGGCGGCGGAAGTCATCCAGCAGCTGGCGCGTATCGACGCCGAGGTAGTCGCCGTAGGTCCGCAGAAAGCTCTTGACGTAGACGTCTCCGGGGAGGAGATCCCACTCCTCGTTCTCGATCGCGCGCAGGTACTTGGCCCGGATCTTGGTGCCGGCCTCGACCTCGTTGATGTCGATCTTGGCGCGCAGGCGCGCCTCCCGCAGCGTGGCGCCGATTTCAGCCATCGCGGCAAAGGCTAGCGCCGGAGGGGCTCACGAAAGGCGCCGCAAACCGTGTTCAGAGCTCGTCTTCGCTGAGCCCCGTGTCCGGCACTGGAGCCGGTGTCCTGGGGTCCTCTGCCCGGCTGCGACCACCGGCCGAGTCGGCCTCGGCGAGATGCGACAGGATCCGCGGAACGTCAGCCTCGGCGATCAGCACCTGGCGCGGCTTGGAGCCCTCGTAGCCGGAGATGATCCCGCGCCGCTCGAGCATGTCGATCAGGCGCCCTGCGCGCGTGTAGCCGAGGCGCAGCCGGCGCTGCAGCATCGAGGTTGAGGCGGTTCCCATCTGAGCCACCAGCGAGATCGCCTCGTCCAGCAGCGGATCCTCATCGGCGCTGAGGCCGTCCTCGGAGTCACCCCCGGCATCGTCGGCCGAGGCGACCTCCTCGAGCAGCTCCTCGTGGAACTCCGGCTCGCCCTGGCGCCGCCAGGCGTCGGTCAGCTCGGCGATCTGCTCCTCGTCGATGTAGGCGCCCTGAATCCGCTGCAGCTTCTGGGAGCCGACGGGCGAGAACAGCATGTCGCCCTGGCCGAGCAGCGATTCGGCCCCGTTCTGGTCGAGGATCACGCGGGAGTCGGTCTGGCTGGAGACCGCAAACGCGATCCGGGAGGGCACATTGGCCTTGATCATGCCGGTTATCACATCCACCCGCGGCGACTGGGTGGCCAGGACGAGGTGGATGCCGACCGCCCGTGCCTTCTGGGCCAGGCGGATGATCGAGTCTTCGACGTCGGCTGGCGCCACCATCATCAGGTCGGCCAGCTCGTCGATCACGCACAGCACGTACGGCAGCTCCGGCTCACCCCGCTTGGCGCGCGAGCGGTTGAGCTCGGGGAGGCTGCGGGTGCGGGCCAGCGACATGATCCGGTAGCGATCCTCCATCTCTTTGACCAGGTTCTGGAGCGCATTGGCGGCCATCCGGGGGCTGGTGATCACCGGCGTCAGCAGGTGGGGAATCGACTCGTAGTGGTTGAGCTCGACCTGCTTTGGGTCGACCAGCACGACTCGGACCTCGTGCGGGGTGGCGCGCAGAAGGATGCTCGACAGCATCGCGTTGACGCAGGCCGACTTGCCGGCGCCGGTCGTGCCCGCCACCAGCAGATGCGGCATCTTGGTCAGGTCGGCGCCGATCGCCCGCCCGGCTATGTCCTTGCCGAGCCAGACCGTCAGCGGCGACCAGTCGGGCGGCGGCTCCTGGAAGACATCGCCTAGGTGGACGATGCGCCGGCGTGCGTTCGGGACCTCGACGCCGACCGCGTGCTTGCCCGGGATCGGCGCCAGGATCCTGATGTCGGTCGCCGCCAGGGCATAGGCCAGGTCGTCTTTGAGCTGGGCCACTTTGGCCACCTTGATTCCGGGCGCCAGGCGCAGCTCGTAGCGGGTGATGTGGGGCCCGGTCACGCGCCCGATCACCTTGGCCTGCACTCCGAAGTGGCCCAGGGTCTCCACCAGTGTCCGGGCCACCTGCTCCTGGCCGGCGGTGTCCGGCTTGGCGGCTTCGCCCGTGGCGCGGGTGAGAAACCGCGTCCCCGGAACCCTCCATTCGAACTCCGGGTCGTCGGTGATCGACGCGCGGTAGCGGCCCTGGGGGGTCAGGTCCTCGGCGCCGACGACGAGCTCACGCCGCTGGGGGTCGGGATCGATTTCCGGCTCCGGCTCGGCGTCGTCGGACTCCAGCCCGGGCAGCGGCTGCGGATGCTCGACCGCGGCCGTCCCATCGTGGGGGTCGATCGGGGGCGTGGGGGGCGCCTCGACGTGGGTGGCGCGGATGATCAGCTGCTCGGTGTCGGGCTCGGGTCCCAAGAGCAGCTCGTCCTGATCGCCGGCCCCAAGTGGGAGCGCCGCCACCCGGGACCGCGCGGCCTCGGTGGCGGGCCGCCGCGCGACGAGCTCCTCGGTCGAACGCCGCAGCGCCCGGCCGGTCCCCAGGACCCCGGCGCCGGTGGCCCGCAGCACGCCGGCCAGGGTCGCCCCGGTCACCAGGATCAGTCCGGCGATCAGCAGGAATACGGCCAGGATGTCGGCACCGGCCGAGGAGAACAGATGCGAGCTGATCCAGAGCTCGCCCTGGCCCAGCACTCCGCCTCGGCGCTCGAAGCTCGACGCCAGCCAGAAGTGACCGGCCCGCGCCCGGCCGGGGCCCAGCCCAAGCGTGCCCGCGGCCAGCGCCAGGGTGAGTGCCGCCACCAGGCAGATGAGACCGGTCCGCATCGGCCGGGCCGGCGGACGCAGCTCCCGGATCAGGATCAGCGCGCCGCCGGCGACGAGTCCCGCCGGCACTGCGTAGCCGAGGGCCCCGAACGCGAACTTGGTGGCGGTGACCGCCCCCTCGCCCAGCGTGCCGCCGGCCCAGTGCAGGTAGGCGACGCCGCCCAGGAAGATCCCGATTGCGATCAGCGCCAGGGCCAGGATGTCGACATGGTGGGGCTCGACTTCGAAGCTCGGCAGCGACGGGCGACTCGCCAGCAGCGAGCGCCTGGCCCGCTGTGGGGGCGGCTTTTTGCGGGTCGGCTTGCGCTTCTGGCTGGTGGCCATGTCCGAACTGGTGGCTTCGACGGGAGCGGCCCTCCTCCTGCCGGGCATCAACCGCTCCCGCGCGCCTCCGGTGGCCCTACCATCTGCCCAGCCATGGCCGAATACGAGCGCCAACCCCGCGTCCTGGTCGTCGAGGACGACGATGCGATCGCCCAGGTACTCAAGCGCTCGTTGCGGATGGAGGGCTACGAGGTCAGGGTCGCCGCGGACGGCGAGCAGGCGCTCGAGTCGGCGCACGGCTTCCTGCCCGATCTGGTGATCCTGGACCTTGGCCTCCCCGGCCTCGACGGGCTGGACGTGGCCCGTCGCCTGCGTGACCGAGACGACGACGTCCCGATCCTCGTGCTGACCGCACGCGACGCGGTGGAGGCACGAGTGGAGGGGCTGGACGCGGGCGCCGACGACTACCTGGTCAAGCCATTCGAGCGCCAGGAGCTGCTGGCGCGTCTGCGGGCGCTGCTGCGCCGCCGGCCGCCCCGCGGGCAGGCCAACCTCAGCGTGGGCGATCTGAAGCTCAATCCCGATACACACGAGGTCGCCCGCGGGGACCGGACCGTCGACCTCACGCAGCGCGAATTCGAGCTGCTGGAATACCTGATGCGCAACGAACGGATCGTGATCTCGCGCCAGCGCCTGCTCGACGAGGTGTGGGGCTATGACCCGTTCTCGATGACCAATACGATCGAAGTGTTCGTGTCCAATCTGCGACGAAAGCTCGAAGCTGGTGGCGAGCCCCGGCTCCTACATACGATCCGCGGCGCGGGTTACGTTCTCCGCGTATAGGCGGGTGCCGATCCGCTGGCGCCTGGCCGGCGGCTCGGCGGCGCTGACACTGGTGATCCTGGCCGGCTTCGCGGCGATCGTGGGCACGCTGACCAGCCGCCAGGTGAGGAGCCAGTTCAACGACGAGGTCCGCTCGGCGGTCGATCAGCTCTACACCGAGCTCAACCACAATCTGAGATTCCTCCCTGACGGGACGCTGAACTGCTTCCGGACCACCGTGCATCTCAGCGACTACGCCAGCGCCGAGCACGCCCAGATCAGGATCTTCGACTTCAGCGACGGGAGCCTGCTGTGCACCCAGAGCTCGATCAAGGGCACCAAGGCGCGGCTGGCGACATCGCTGTTCAGCGGCGCTCCAGCGCAGACCGCCGGAACCTTCACCCAGTCCAGCTACCGGGTCGCCGTGCGCCAGCTTCAGGTGAAGCCGTACGGCACCGTCACGCTGCTCTACGCCCGCCCCCTGTCCGACGTCGATCACACGCTGGCCCGGGTGCAGGTGTTCCTGTTGCTGGGCGTGCTGGGCGGGACCATCCTGGCTCTCCTGGCCGGCCTGTTCGTGTCGGCCCGGGCGATGCGCCCGATCGTGGAGCTGACCGACGCCGCCCGGGAGATCGAGCGCACGCGCGACCCCAGCGGGAGGCTGCCGCACCCCGAGGCCGAAGACGAGATCGCGGATCTGGCGCGAACGCTGGACGGCATGCTCGCGGCGCTGGACTCCGCCCGCAGCGACACGCAGGCGATGCTCGATCGCCAGCGCGAGTTCGTCGCCGACGCCTCGCACGAGCTGCGGACCCCGCTGACCAGCGTGCTGGCCAACCTCGAGCTGCTGACCGAGGAGCTCAGCGGCGAGCAGTCCGAGACCGCCGAGGCGGCGCTGCGCTCCACCCGTCGGATGCGGCGCCTGGTCGGCGACCTGCTGCTGCTGGCTCGCGCCGACGCCCGGCGGATCCAGCCGCACCGTCCCACTGACCTGTCGACAGTCCTGATCGAGGCGGCATCAGAGCTCGGCCCGATGGCCGAGGGCCACGAGCTGTCGATCGCCGCCGAGCCGGTGGTCGTGGAGGGCGTTCGCGATGAGCTTCACCGGCTGGTGCTGAACCTGCTCGAGAACGCAGTTCGCCATACCCCGCCAGGCACGCGGGTCAGCGCCAGCACGGCGAGCGTGAACGGTGACGCGGTGTTGATCGTGCAGGACGACGGGCCGGGGATCTCGCCCGCGCTCGAGGAGCGGGTGTTCGAGCGCTTCGTGCGCGGCGGGCGCGATGGCGGCCGGGGATCGGGGCTGGGCCTGGCGATCGTCCGCGCGGTGGCGCAGTCACACGGCGGCAGCGTCGTGCTGGAGCGGCCCACATCGGGCGACGGCACGAGGTTCGTGATCCGCATGCCGACCGCCGGGAGGAGCGAGCCATCCTCCCCGCCGCCGGTCGGCGATCAGACCTCGACCACCACCGGCAGGACCATCGGCCGGCGTCGCAACCGCTCGTAGACGAACTCGGCCAGATCGTCGTGCAACTGCTGCTGGAGCAGGTCGATCTCGGTCATGCCCTCCTGCGCGGCGCGCCCGATCGACCTCTCCACCTCCTCGCGGATGGCGGCCACCAGGCCGTCGGCCTGCTCGGTGAACGGCACGCCGCGGAAGATCACCTCCGGGGGGACAACCGACTCGCCGGTCTGCCCTGAGACGGTGGCGACGACGATGAAGATCCCGTCGGCGGAGAGCATCCGCCGGTCACGCAGCGCCACGTCCGCGGGGTCGCCGATGTCCACTCCGTCGACGAAGATCATCCCGGCGCGCTCGGGCTCACCGAATCTCGCCCCGGAGGCGTCGAGCTCGAGCGGCAGGCCGTTCTCGCCCTGGAAGACCGCTTCGGGCTCGATCCCGACTGCGTCGGCGAGCTGGGCGTGCAGGTGGATCCGCTTGTGGTCGCCGTGCACCGGCATCACATATCGCGGGCGGACCAGGTTGAGCATCAGCTTGAGCTCCTCCACGAAGCCGTGGCCCGAGGCGTGGATGGGGGCCTCGCGGGGAGTGATGACCGAGCACCCGATCCGGTACAGACGGTCCACGGTCTCCGCGACCGCGCGCTCGTTGCCCGGAATCGGGGTGGCTGAGAAGACCACCGTGTCGCCGCTGCGCAGCGTGATCTGGCGGTGGTCGTTGTAGGCCATGCGGCGCAGCGCCGACAGTGGCTCGCCCTGGCTGCCGGTGGAGATGACGACGACCTTGTGGTCAGGCCAGTCCTCGACCTCCTGAGGCTGGATCATCATTCCCTCGGGCACCTCGATGTGGCCCAGCGAGCGTCCGATGTTGACGTTCTTGCGCATCGACCGGCCCACCAGGGCGACTTTGCGGCCCAGCGAGGCGGCCGCGTCGACGACCTGCTGGACGCGATGGATGTTGGAGGCGAAGCTGGTGACGATAATCCGCCCGTCCGCCCGCGCGAAGACCTCCTCCAGGTGCGGACCGACCTCGCGTTCGGAGGGCGAGAAGCCCGGCCGGTCGGCGTTGGTGGAGTCTCCGCACAGCAGCAGGATGCCCTCAGAACCGAGCTCGGCCAGACGCGAGACATCGGCGGGCGGCCCGTCGACGGGGGTCTGATCGAACTTGTAGTCGCCGGTCAGCAGCACCGTGCCCAGCTCGGTCCCCAGGGCGACCGCGCAGGAGTCCGGAATCGAGTGGGTCATATGGACCAGCTCCAGCGCGAACGGCCCCAGCGCGAGCTGCTCACCGGTATCGAGGTCGTCGAGCTCCACCTCGCGGAGGTTGTGCTCGTCGAGCTTGGAGCGGGCCATGGCGATCGTCAGCGGTCCGCCGTAGACGGGGATCGAGGTGCCCAGCTCACGCAGGACCCAGGGCAGCGCCCCGAGATGATCCTCGTGGCCGTGGGTGATGACGATCGCCTCGATGTCCCGCGCGCGCTCGCGCAGGTAGCTGAAGTCCGGCAGTACCAGATCGATCCCGAGCATGTCGGTGGTCGGAAAGCGCAGGCCGGTGTCGACTACGACGATGCTGTCGTCGTACTCGACCACGGTCATGTTCTTGCCGATCTCGCCCAGCCCGCCGAGCGGCAAGACGCGAAGCCGCCCCCCGTTCACGAGGCGATCGGCAGCGGGGCGCGAACCCAGCTCACGCGGTAGTCAACAGCAGTCCGTGCCGCTCGAGCAGGGCGCGCACGGTCTCCAGCTCCTGCGCGTCGAGCTCGACATACGGGAGGCGGGGCTTGCCGGCCTGGATCCCCACCAGTCCCAGCGCCGCCTTGAGACTGCACGCGGCCGGAGCGATCGCCAGGTCGCGATAGACGTCCTGCAGGGAGGCGTCGATCTCCCGGCGGCGCTCGGGCTCGTCGACCATCCGCCGCATCTCCTCGCCGAACAGATGGCTGCCGGTGAGGACCCCGCCCGGCTCGCCAAGGTCGAGGACATCGGCCAGCATGTCGTCGTTGCCGGCATAGATCATCATCCCGTCGACCGGCGCGAGATTGGCGGGATTGGCCTGCTTGACCCCGGCGATGTTCTCGAGCTGCGCGAGCTCGGCCAGCAGGTCGTTGGGCATGTCGGCCCCAGTGCGCTGGGGGATGTTGTAGACCAGGATGGGAAGGTCGGTAGCCCGCACCACCTCGCGGAAGTGGGCGACGATCCCGCGGCGGCTGGGGCGGTTGTAGTACGGGTTGACATGCAGCAGCCCGTCGACGCCGAGCGCCGAAGCCCGTTCGGTGAGTCCGACCGCGTGGCGGGTGTCGTTGGAGCCGACGCCGGCGATGACGGTGCAGCGACCACGCATCTCCTGCGCGGCCAGCGCGATCATCCCCAGCTGCTCCTCGTCGGAGAGGGTCGCCGACTCGCCGGTCGTGCCGCAGACCACCAGCCCGTCGGAGCCGTGCTCGACGAGATGGTGCATCAAGCCGACCGCCGCCTCCTCGTCGACGCGTCCCTGGGCGTCGAACGGGGTGACCATCGCAGTCAGGATGGCGCCGAAGTTCGGGGACATCGCCTCCATTATCGCACCGTCAGCGGTCGTCACCGCTCGCGCTCAGCGGCCGCTCGTAGACGCGCCAGCGCTTGACGATCCGCCCGCCCATCGCCTCGAGCCCCCGGTTCATGGCCGAGTTGCTCTCGAGGATCCAGCTTGCCTCCCCGGCGCGCTGACGGGTCCGAGCGGCCACGTCGAAATGCTCGATGTACAGCGCCGCCGCCACGCCGGTGTGCTGGTACTCCGGCAGCACGCCGAGAAACCCGACTCGGACCCGGTCGATGATCCGCCCCCGCAGCAGATAGTACAGCCAGCCCAGCGGCAGGAGCCGCCCCTGCATCTTCTTGTAGACCTGGTGGATGTCGGGGATCGTGATCGCCATCGCGATCGTCTTGCCGCCCTGCTCGGCGATCATGAACCAGTCCCGCGAGTAAACCAGCGCCAACTCCACCGCCAGGGCGTCCAGGTCGGCCTTTGAATACGGCGCGAAGCCCCAGTTGCGAGACCAAGCCGCGTTGTAGACCTCGGCGAACTCGTCCAGCTCGCGCCGCAGGTGCCGGCGCTCCATCTTGCGGATCACGATCCCGTGCTTGCTGGCCGCCCGCTCGGCGATCTTGGGCAGGATCGGGTTCATCCGCTCGCGGTCGGCGATCGACAGATCCCAGCTGAACAGATCCATCGCCTTGGCCAGTCCGGCCTCCTCGCAACGCTGCTGGTAGTACGGCGGATGCCACGGCTGCTTGATCATCGGCTCGTGCTCGAAACCCTCGATCAGCACGCCGGCCTCGTCGTTGAGCTGGAAATCCATCGGTCCCACCATCCGGTCGCACCCCCGGGCCGACAGCCAGCGAGCGGCCGTGTCGAGCAACCGGCGCAGGACCTCGGGGTCGTCCTCGAACTCCAGAAAGCCGAAGTTCCCCCAGCGGCTGTGGTGAAACCGGTTGTACTCGTAGTCAACCTGCGCCGTTAGGCGGCCCACCACCCGGCCGTCCCGGCGGGCCAGGAAGTACGCCGCCTGACCATGGGTGAAGAACGGGTTCAGCCGCCGGATCAGAAAGGAGTAACGCTCGAGCTTGACCGGAGGTATCCAGGGCGTCCCGCGGTGCAAGCGAAACGGCAGCGCGACGAACTCGCGCAGGTCGCCGTAGCCGCGGACGGCGCTAACGTCGATCGACATCGGGACGGAACCGTATACGAGCAGGGTCTCCTGAGCTCATCGCCTCCCAGGGCCACGCCCACCGGCCTGCACCATGTTCAGGTGTGCGCGCCGGTGGGATGCGAGCCGCGGGCGCGCGAGTTCTACGGCGGCCTGCTCGGACTCAGCGAGCTCGAAAAGCCCGAGGGGCTGCGCAGCCGGGGCGGCGTGTGGTTCGCGGTCGGCGCGGCCCAGTTGCACGTCGGCGTCCAGGAGCCGTTCGTCCCGGCCCGCAAGGCCCACCCGGGACTGGCCGTCTCAGCGAGCGGGATCGAAGCTCTGGCCCGGCGTCTCGCCGCGGTCGGTGCGCCGGTCGACTGGGACCACGCCGTCGCCGGAGTCCGGCGGCTCTTCACCGAGGACCCCTGGGGCAACCGACTGGAGCTGGTGGCGGTCGGCGGCGGGTCGGCGGGCTCAGACCACTAGGCCGAGCTCTTGCGGCCCGCCTCCGGGGTCGCTCGCTGTGGCGCGAGACGGTTTCTGCTTGGAGAGCTGGAGGGCGGTTGCCGCTGCCCGCGGTGGCGGACCGTTACAACCTGAGCGACGGTGCCGGGTCCCGGGGTGGTGCAAACGTCCCAACCGATGGGCTGCGGGGCTACGTTGGGACGTTTGCGGCCTCCCACACGGCAAACGTCCCAACCGACGGGCCGGGGGGCTGCGTTGGGACGTTTGCACCAGTTCGAAGGACCGTGACGGGGGCCGCGACCTGGCGATCGCGACCCGAGGACGGCGGTCCGAGGACCAACAGCGGGCTACGCGGCCTGTTTGAGCTCCTCCGGTAGGTGCTCGCCCTTGCCGCGGTAGCGCGGCCCCTCGTACGGGCCCGGCTTGGGCCGCGCCTTGCCTCCGGGCAGGGCCAGGCGCAGGATCGTGCGCTGGACCATCCCCAGCTGCTGGTGGAAGGGGCCCGAGTTGTACGGCAGGCCGTATCGCTCACAGATCTCACGGACCTTCGGAGCGATCTCTCCGTACCGGGTGCTCGGCATGTCGGGGTACAGGTGGTGCTCGACCTGGTAGCCGAGGTTGCCACTGATCACGTGAAACACCGGTCCACCGTCGATGTTGGCCGCGCCGACCAGCTGACGCAGGTACCAGCCGCCGCGAGTCTCGTCCTTGGTCTCCTCCTCGGTGAATGTGTACGTCTGGTCGGGGAAGTGGCCGCAGAAGATGATCGCGTAGGACCAGACGTTGCGGATCAGGTTGGCGACCACGTCGGCGGTCAGGGTGCGCAGGAACGGGTCGCGGAACGAGCGGCGCGCAATCAGCTGCGAGAACAGGCTCGGGTTGCTGCCCGGAGCGACGCGGCGCGCCTTGCGGACCGCCCGCCGGGCCCTGCGCTTGAGGCCGTCGGCCGACCGCACGTCACGCGCCTTGGCGCTCAGCACCCCGGCCTCGATCGCGGTCATCACGGCGCCGCTGATCAGCGGCCAGGCGATGTAGTCCTTGACGATCTGGGTCCGCGCCTTGCCGGCGATCCCGCGCAGCTCCTTGCGCAGCTGCTTGCCGTCCTTCTCGCCGGCCCGGATCGCGGTGAAGTTGAGGTCGTGAACGGCGACCCCCCACTCGAACAGCATCGCCAGCAGGATGTTGTAGAACGGCTGCAGGAGATAGAACGGGTGCCAGCTCTGATCGGGGTCGATCCGCATGATCTCGTAGCCGAGGTCGCGGTCCTTGCCGATGATGTTGGTGTAGGTGTGGTGGATGTAGTTGTGCGAGTGGCGCCAGGCCTCGGCCGTCGACGCGGTGTCCCAGTCCCAGGCTCGCGAGTTGATCACGGGGTCGTTCATCCAGTCCCACTGGCCGTGCATGACGTTGTGCCCGATCTCCATGTTCTCGAGGATCTTCGCCATGCCCAGCGTGGCGGCGCCGACCGCCCACGGCACCCGCCAGCGGGAGGCGATCAGCTCGGCGCGACCGAGCAGCGCCAACCGCCGCTGCAGGGCGATCATCGAGCGGATGTATTTGGCATCGCGCTCGCCGAGGTCGGATTTCACCTGCTCGTGGAGGTCATCGAACTCCTTGCCCAGCTGCTCGATCTGCTCTGGGCTGAGACGGTGCAGCGGGTTCTCGGGACGGTCCTCGGCGGCCGAGCCGGCCGGCCCGCCGCCGTTCTGGGTCGTGGTGGTCATGGATCCTCCTGGGTTCTGGTGGCTTAAAGTTCGATCTCGACTGGCCCTTCGGGGGCGTTGATGCAGGTCCGGATCACCTCGCCCTCCTGGCCGCTGACGTTGCCGTTGCGCAGGTCGCGGACCCGGCCGGAGCGAAGCTCACCGACACAGGTGTGGCAGATCCCCTCCCGGCAGCCGTACGGCAGGTCCAGACCCTGCTCCTCTCCGGCGACGAGGATCGGCTGGCTGCCGTCGGATTTGGCCTCACAGTCGGACTGCAGGAACTTGATCGTCCCCCCTTCGCCCTCGTCGCCGTCGCCGAGTCCGAGCTTGGGCTGGAAGCGCTCCATGTGCAGGCGCTCGGTCACCCCGGCTTGTTCGTACAGCTCGGAGAAGTCGTCGAGCATCTCGTTGGGACCGGAGATGAACAGCTCGCGCTCCTTCCAGTCCGGGCACAGGCGCTCGAGGTCGGCAGGGCCCATGCGGCCCTTGTCGGCGGTGTGCTGCTCGTGCAGCGCGAACTTCTCGTGGCGCTCGGCCAGCGATCGCAGCTCGTCGCCGAAGATCACCTCGTCAGCGTGGCGGGCCGAGTGCAGCAGGGCGACATCGCCCAGGTCGCCACGCTGGTCGAGGTGGCGGAGCATGCTCATGATCGGCGTGATGCCGCTGCCGGCGCTGATGAACAGGAGCTTGTCCGGAAGCGGGTCCGGGAGCAGGAACTCGCCCTCCACGCCGCCTAGCGAAACGATCGTCCCGGGACGGCCGCGCCGCACCAGGTACGGCGAGACCTTGCCCTCGTCGACGTTCTTGACGGTGATGCTGATCAGACCGTCGGAGCGGTTGGGGTCCGAGGTCAGCGAGTAGGCCCGCCAGTGGCGCACGCCCTCGATATCGAGGCCGATCCGCAGATACTGCCCCGGCTGGTGGCCCCCCCAGCGGTAGCCGGGCTTGATCAGCACCGTGGCGGCGTCTTCGGTCTCGCGGTCGATCGACTCGATCCGGCCGCGCAACTCACGCGTGGACCACAGCGGGTTGACGAGCTCCAGATAGTCGTCGGGCAGCAGCGGTGAGCTCAGCGCCGCGAGCGCGCGCAGCACCCGGCGCTGGACCGGGTGAACATTGGGCGTTGCTCCTGTCTCTGGCATGCGGTCTTACTGACGAGTAATATCCGGTCGGCTCGATTCTTACACCAAAATGTCGAGTCGTGACCTCACAGCCCGGACGAGCCGTCGGCAGCCCCCGCGAGCCGGCACCCGGGGCATGCCGCGCTCTCTGCGCGAGCAGTCGATTCTCCACGTAGCGGGGCAAGTGTTCGCCGACGGGGGCTACGAGCGGGCTTCGATGGACCGGATCGCCGAGCTGGCCGGAGTCTCAAAGCCGATGCTGTACGCCTACTTCGGCTCCAAGGAAGGCCTGTATCTGACTTACATCGAGCGGACCGGCGGGAACCTCGTGCAGCGGCTGGTCGGCGCTGACGGCACCGACGCCGGCGATCGCCTGCGAGCGGTGATCGGGGAGTTTCTGGCCTTCGTGGAGGAGCACGGGGATGGCTGGACGGTGCTGTTTCGCGAGCTCAACACCAGCCGGACGGTGGCCGAGCAGGTGGCGCAGCTGCGCGCGGAGATCGTCGACGAGGTGAGGCGGATGCTCGAGGGCGACGACGGCACCTTGTCGCCGGGACTCGCCGCGCCCGCCTCCGAGGGCATTGCCGAGGCGATCGTCGGCGCCGGCGAGGCGCTGGCCAACTGGTGGCTGACCCAGGCCAACGTGGCGCGCGAGGACGTGGCGGAGTGGTACGTGGGACTCGCCCGGGCCGCGATCTCGGCCGCCAACCGGCGCCACCCGTAACCGGCCCGTTTGCATCCGCTGCGCCCTGGCGCCACCAAGGCGCGGACCCCCCCCGTCAGCGCTGGAGCAGCTTCTCCAGGCCGACCACTGGCGACTCGGCGAGCGTCGCCACCCTGCGTATCGCCAGTAGCACGCCCGGCATGAACGATCGGCGATCGATCGAGTCGTGGCGGATCGTCAGCGTCTGCCCGACATCGCCCAGCAGCACCTCCTGATGGGCCACGAGTCCGGGAAGCCGCACCGAATGGATCGGCACCTGATAGTCCCCTGACCCGGCCGCGTCGCTCATCAGCGAGGCGGTCCGCGCCGCGGTCCCGCTCGGCTTGTCGAGCTTTCCGTCGTGGTGCAGCTCGATGATCTCCGCCGCGCGCATGTGCTTGGCCGCCTCGGCGGCGAACTGCATCATCAGCACCGCGCCGATCGCGAAGTTCGGGGCCACGAACACGTTGGCGCCGCGCAGGTCGTCGAGCTCGGCGGGGTCAAACCCCGTCGTGCCGATGACCACATGAGTTCCCGCCGCCACGGCCTGGCGCGCGTTGGCCAGCGCGGTGCCGGGCACGGTGAAGTCGACGAGCACCGCTGGCCTGGCCTGCAGCGCATCTGCCACCGACGATCCCAGGGCGGGATCGGCCCGCGCCACCAGCTCCATGTCATCGGCGCCCGTTACCGCGTCGCAGACGGTGGCCCCCATGCGGCCCGCCGCGCCGGCCACGGCGACCCGGATCGGCCCGGCCTCTCTCACTACGAGCTCTCTACCAGCGCCGGTCCGACGCCCCCTAAAGCCTCCTCGAACCGGCTATGGTCCGGCCCGATGCCGGCCGCCGACAGCCGCTCGGGCGCCCACAGCTCGGCGGTCAGCTCGCCGAGGTCCTCCAGTGTCACGGCATCGATCCGCTCCACCACCTCGTCGATCGACATCAGCGGCGCGCCGGCCAGTATCTCGGAGCCAAGCCGGTTCATGCGCGCCCCGGTCGACTCCAGCGCCAGCACCACGCGCCCCTTGAGGTTCTCCTTGGCGCGGGCCAGCTCCTCGGCCGTGGCCGGCTCCTCGCGGGCCCGGGAGAGCTCTGCTCCGACCACCGACAGCGCCTGCACGAGGTTGTCGGCTCGGGTCCCGACGTAGAGCCCGACCTGCCCGGTGTCCTGGTAGGCGCTGGTGAAGGAGTACACGGCGTAGGCCAGGCCGCGGCGCTCGCGGATCTCCTGAAACAGCCGCGACGAGGAGGTGCCGCCGAAGATCGTGTCGAGCACCCGCAACGCGAACCGGCGGTCGTCGTGCCGAGACAGCCCAACTCCGCCGAGGCAGACGTGAAACTGCTCGGTGTCCTTGCGCTCAAAGCGACTCCGGGTGCTCGGCTGGGCGCTGACGGGGTCCGCCTGGGCTGGGCGATCGCCGCCGACCGAGGACACCCGGTCGGCCGCCAGGGCCACCAGCGCGTCGTGGTCGACCGCTCCGGAGGCCGCGATCACCACATTCGCCGGGTGGTAGCGAGCGGTGTGAAAGGCAGCGATGGCATCGGGCGGGGTGTCTGAGATCACCGCGGTCCGGCCGATGATCGCCCGCCCCAGCGGGTCGTCTCCGAACACCGCCTCGCCGAGCAGGTCGAAGACCTTCTCCTGAGGGTCGTCCTCGTACATGGCGATCTCCTCGAGGATCACCTCCCGCTCGGAATCGATCTCGCTCAGCGATGGGCGGAAGACCATGTCGGCCATGACGTCGAAGGCATCCGCGAGGTGGTCGTCGATCACCCGGGCGTAGACCGAGGTGGTCTCCTTGCCGGTGCCGGCGTTGAGCTCGGCCCCCATGCCGTCGAAGATCTGGTCGATCTGCAGCGACTCGTACTTCGCGGTCCCCTTGAACAGCAGATGCTCGAGCAGGTGCGATAGGCCCGCCTGGTCGTCTGACTCGTTCCGGGACCCGGTCCCGATCCAGAATCCCAGCGATACGGACCGGACGGAGGGCATGGCCTCCGTCGCGATCCGGACGCCCGACTGAAGCGTCGTAAGGCGGTGCTGTTGACTCACAGCGCGGCTAGGAGCGGGGGCGATCGGGGTCCCGATCGCGCACCCGGCCGCCGCGCTCGCCGCGGTCGCGGTCACGGTCGCGCGGGCCGCGGTCCCGATCCCGGCCCTCGCGGCCGCGATCACGGCCGCCCTCGCGGGGGCCGCGTTCGCGGCGCTGGCCGCCGTTCTCGGCCGCTGCGATCGCCGCCAGCTCGTCGTTGGTCTTGCCGGCGATCTCGGGGTCGTCGGCCAGTCGCAGACCGATCCGGCCTCGCTCGCGGTCGACCTCGACGACCTTGACGTGCAGGTCGTCGCCCTTGTTGAGCACCTCCTCGACCGTCCCGATCCGGCGGCCCGGAGCGACGTTGGAGATGTGCAGCAGGCCATCGGTGCCCTTCGACAATTCGATGAACGCGCCGAACGTGGTCGTCTTTACGACCTTGCCGGTGAACTCGTCGCCGACCTCGACCTCCTTGGTCATCGACCGGATCCGGTCGACCAGCGCGTCGCCGCGCTCGCCGTCGGTGGCGTAGACCAGGACCTGGCCCTCGTCGTTGACGTCGATCTGGGACTCGAACTCCTCCTGCAGTGCGCGGATCGTCTCGCCGCCCTTGCCGATCAGCAGGCCGATCTTCTCGGGATCGATCTGGATCGTGGAGATCCGCGGAGCGTGCCTGGACAGCTCGGCCCGGGGCACGTCGATTACCGCGGCCATCTCTCCGAGGATGAACTGGCGTGCGACCCTCGCCTGGGTCAGGGCGTCGCGCATGATGTCGAACGTCACGCCGGTGATCTTGATGTCCATCTGCAGCGCGGTGATGCCGCGCTCGGTGCCGGCGACCTTGAAGTCCATGTCGCCGAGGTGATCCTCGACGCCGGCGATGTCGGTGAGGATGACGTACTCATCACCCTCCTTGATCAGACCCATCGCGATGCCCGCGACCGGCTGCTTGAGCGGGACGCCGGCGTCCATCAGCGACAGCGTCGAACCGCAGACGCTGGCCATCGAGCTCGAGCCGTTTGACTCCAGGATGTCCGACACCACGCGGATGGTGTAGGGAAACTCCTCCTGAGAGGGGAGCATCGGCACCAGGGCGCGCTCGGCGAGCGCACCGTGGCCGATGTCGCGCCGCTTGGGACCGCGCATGAAGCCGGCCTCCCCGACCGAGAACGGCGGGAAGTTGTAGTGATGGAAGTAGCGCTTGGTGGTCTCGAGCCCCAGCGTGTCGAGCCGCATCTCCTCGCGCGTGGTGCCCAGCGCGACGACGCTGAACGCCTGGGTCTGGCCACGGGTGAACAGCGCCGAGCCGTGGGTCCGCGGAGCCACGCCGACCTCGATCGAGATCGGGCGGATCTCCTCGGCGGTGCGTCCGTCCGGGCGCTTCTTCTGGACCGCGATCCGCTCGCGGATCAGCGTCTTCTCGAGCTTGTCGAAGGCGCGCTGGGCGTTGGCGCGGAACTCAGCGTACGTCTCTGACTCGGGATCGCCCGAGTAGTGCTCGAGGATCTGCTCCTCGACCGCCTTGGTGGCGTCCTGGCGCTCGAGCTTGTCCTCGACCTGAGTGGCGGAGTCCAGGGCGGCGCCATGGGTGTTCTTGATCTGCTCGTAGAGGTCCGGGTGAACCTGCGGGACCTCGACCTCGATCTTCGGCTTCCCGGCTTTCTCGGCCAGCTCGCGCTGAACGGCGCAGAGCTTCTTGATCTCCTCGTGGGCGATGTCCAGGGCATCCAGGATCTCCGCCTCCGGGATCTCGTTGGCGCCGGCCTCGACCATCAGGATCGCCTCGTCGGTACCGGCCACGATCAGGTCGAGATCGGTTCCCTCGGCCAGATCCACCTCGTCGGGGTTGACGACGAAGTTGCCGTCGACCTTCCCGATCCGGACCGTGCCGACGGGCCCCGGAAACGGGATGTCGGAGACCATCAGGGCCGCCGAGGCCCCGTTCATGGCCAGGATGTCGTAGGGGTTGACGTGATCGACCGACATCGGCATCGCGACAAGCTGCGTCTCGTGCCGCCACCCCTTGGGGAACAGCGGACGGATCGGGCGGTCGATCAGGCGGGCCGTCAGCGTGGCCTTCTCGCCCGCGCGGCCCTCGCGCTTGAAGAACGAGCCGGGAATCTTCCCGGCGGCGTACATCCGCTCCTCGACATCCACCGTCAAGGGCAGGAAATCCACGTCGCGGAGGTTGCCCGCGGTCGCGGTACAGAGGACCATCGTGTCACCCGCACGGATGACAACGGCGCCGGAGGCCTGCTTGGCCAACTTGCCGGTCTCGAACGAGATCTCCTTGCCCTCGATCTCGGCGGACACGCGCGTAACGGCGTCAGACATATTCAGTTCCCTTCGTCTATCTCCACCGTTCGGTCGGTGGAGCGCTTCGTTTCTCTTCTATTCGTTCCGAACCCGGATGATGCTAGCGGGTCCCCAGGCGTCGAGCCCGGGCTGCGCCGGCCAACCCGGCCCGGCGGCGGGGGAGCGCAGCTATGAAATTAACCGGACCACGCGGTCCGCTTCTGTGTTACCGTAAGCGGACCCTCTGGTCCAGTTTAGCGGACCCCCCGGAACGTCCACCAGGAGTTTGCCCGTGAGCTCAACCGTCATCGACAGCCCCTCAACCGTGACCAGTTCGCCGCGCCGCGTGAACCCGTGGCTGGTGCTGGTGATCGCCTGCCTGGCCCAGTTCATGGTCGTGCTCGACGCGACCGTGGTCAACATCGCGCTGCCCTCGATTCAGCGCGGACTGCACTTCTCGGCCTCCGACCTCCAATGGGTGGTCAACGCCTACACGTTGATCTTCGGCGGCTTCTTGCTGCTGGGCGGACGGGCGGCGGACCTGCTCGGCCGCAAGCGGCTGTTCATCGCCGGGGTGATCCTGTTCTCGGCCGCTTCGCTGCTCAACGGCCTGGCTCAGTCCTCCGGGATGCTGATCGTCGGCCGCGGCCTGCAGGGCCTCGGCGGCGCGCTGGTTTCCCCCGCCGCGCTGTCGATCGTCACCACCACGTTCAGCGACGGTGCTCAGCGGACCAGGGCGCTCGGCGTCTGGAGCGCGATCGCCGCCAGCGGCGCCGCGGTGGGGCTGCTGATGGGCGGAGTCCTGACCGACATCGCCTCGTGGCGGTGGGTGTTCTTCGTCAACGTACCGGTCGGCCTGGCCACGATCGCGCTGGCGCTGCGTTACGTCGCCGAGTCGCGCGTGCAGGTGGCCCATCGCTCGTTCGACATCGCCGGCGCGGTGACCGTGACCAGCGGCCTGGTGGTGCTGGTCTACGCGATCGTCAAGGCGCAGGCATTCGGCTGGGGCTCGGCGCGGACCCTCGGACTGGGTGCCGTGGCGGTGATCCTGCTGGCCGCGTTCGTGGCCATCGAGCGCCGCAGCAAGGCCCCGTTGATGCGACTCAGCATCTTCCGGGTCCGCGCCCTGACCGTCGCCGACACCTCGCTTCTGCTGGTCGCCTCGGGCATGTTCGGGATGTTCTTCTTTGCGTCGCTGTACGTTCAGCAGGTCCTGGGCTACAGCCCGCTGCGCGCCGGGCTGGCCTTCCTGCCGGTCTCAGGCGGGATCGTGATCGGGGCCGGCATCTCCCAGCAGCTGATCCGCCGGGTGGGCGTGCGCAACATGGGGGTCGCCGGGGTCACCCTGGCCGCCGCCGGGATGATCGTCCTGACCCAGCTGCCGGTGCACGGCAGCTACGTCGCGAACCTGCTGACGGGGCTGCTGCCGCTGAGCATCGGGCTGGGGCTGGCCTTCGTGCCGATCACGCTGCTGGGCACCGGCGGCGTGCGGGCCGAAGACGCCGGACTGGCCTCGGGGCTGTTCAACACCGCGCAGCAGGTCGGAGGCTCGCTCGGCCTGGCCATCCTGTCGACGCTGGCCGCCACTCAGACCAGCAACCTGCTGCACGACGGGGGCGTCGCGCCGCTGGCCGCGCGGGTGTCCGGCTACCACGTGGCGTTCTGGGCCGCGGCGATCATGTTCGTCGGTGCCGCAGGGCTGATGGCCTTCGGCCTGCGCAAGCGCGACATCAGCGCGGTCGAGGCGGGGCTGGTGACGTCCCCGAGCCCTGCGTAGCAAATGCTGCAAGGGACTCCGGGAAGTAGGAGAATCCAACACCAATGGAAGAAGAGCCGAGACGACTCCGGGCAGACGCCGAGCGCAACCGCCGGCGCCTGCT
Source organism: Solirubrobacteraceae bacterium (assembly GCA_036502145.1). GTDB lineage: Bacteria > Actinomycetota > Thermoleophilia > Solirubrobacterales > Solirubrobacteraceae > Palsa-465. Next base: position 57,534 of record DASXZB010000136.1, read on the forward strand.
CGACGCCGCGACCGAGATCTTCTGCGAGCGGGGGCTCGAGGTCGGGGTGGCAGAGATCGCCCAGCACGCCGGAGTCGGCCGGGGGACGCTGTTTCGCAACTTCCCCTCCAAGGAGCATCTGATCGCGGCGATCGTCGTCGAGCGGATGAACGAGTCGATAACCCGAGGCCAGGCGGCGCTGGAGGCCGCGGATCCCGGACAGGCGCTGTTCGATCTGATCGAGCAATCGGTGGGGCGCCAGCAGACCGACCGAGCCCTGTTCGATGCCCTCGCCGACACCTGGCTGGCCAACAACGAGATCCGGACCGCCCACGCCGAGCTGATGGGCGTGCTCGACGCCCTGGTGACGCGGGCCCAGCAGGCCGGTGCCGTGCGCGACGACGTCAGCGCGGTGGATGTGCTGATGATGGTCAAGGGTGTGTGCGAGGCCTGCGCCTCCTTCCAGCAGGTCGATCAAGCGGTGGCGATGCGCCAGCTCGACCTGGTGCGGGCGGCGATCAGCCCCGCGGGCGCTGCGCGCCCCCTGCGCGGCCGGCCGCCGACGATCGCCGATCTGGAGCGCGCCGAGGAGACGGGGGCCAAGACCGCCCCAACCCGGCGCGCGGGCTAGCGCACCCTCTCGATCTCCGTCGCATCGATCCGCTCCAGCACCCCGCCGGAGCTCCTTGCGAACACGGTGGGAGTGGTCACGACGCCGGCCCGGACCCCAGTTCTGAAGTCGCGTTTGACGCGCTCACGGATCGCCTCGCTGCGCCGCTCGCTGTCAAAGCGGGCCAGGTCGAGCCCGAGGTCCTCGGCGCGCCGCCACAGGTGGGGATCCTCCAGGCGGGCCTGATCGCCGAACAGCGAGTCGTGCATCTCCCAGAAGCGGCCCTGGGCGGCGGCAGCCTCGGCCGCGCAGGCCGCCGCCCAGGCCCGGGGATGGCTCGAGCGGACCGGGAAGTGGCGGAAGACGAGCTGCACCTCCAGGCCGGCCAGGCGCCCGTGCAGCGCGGCGCAGAACGGGCACTCGAAGTCGGCGTACTCGATCAGCAGCGGCGCGTCCCGGGGGCCCCGGCGGTGGTCCTCGGCACCCGGTTCGGGGACCGGAGCCGACCCGAGCTCACTCATCGGCGTGGCACCACGAGACCGGAGCGGACCCGAGCTCGCTCATCGGCGGCCGGGTCCGGGTCAGCCCGCGAGGGCGTCGAAGATCAGGTTCGCGCCCGGAAGGTCGCCCGGGGACGGGGCCTGATAGCTCCACTTCACCACGTTGTCGGGCCCCACCACGATCAGCGCCCGCTGCGGGAACCCGCCCTCGTGGTAGACGCCGAGCGCCTGGCAGACCGCGCCCTTGGGCTCGAAGTCCGACAGCTGCTCGATGCGGACTCCGAGCTGCTTCTGAAAGGCGCTCTGCGAGTAGGTGGCGTCGCAGGAGACGCCGTACAGGGTCGCTCCCTGGGCCTGCAGCTCGTCGAGGACCTCGTCGTAGAGGTTCAGCTGATCGGTGCACACCGGGCTGAAGGCGAACGGATAGAAGACCAGCACGGTCGTCTTGCCTTCGAGGTCCGAGCGCGTGAAGTCGCTGCCGTCGGCGCGCCGCAGGGTGAACTCGGGGACCGGGGTCCCGCTCTCGATCACCGCCGCAGGCCGAGCTGGCGGATCAGCGTGCGGTAGCGCTCGAGGTCTGAACGCTGCAGGTAGTTGAGAAACCGCCGGCGTCGGCCGACCAGCATCAGCAGGCCGCGGCGGGAATGGTGATCCTTGCGATGGGTGCGCAGGTGATTGGTGAGGTCGTTGATCCGCTCGGTGAGCAGCGCGACCTGGACTTCGGTCTTGCCCGTGTCCTGGGGGCCGGACCCGAACTTCGCGGTCAGCTCCTGCTTTCGTTCCTGGGTCACTGTCATGCGGCCGGTGAGGCTAGCAGAGGGGCGGCGCGGCTCAGCCCCACAGCTCCCGGGTCACGGCGGTGTCGCTCAGCCGCATAGCTCGCGCGTCAACTCGATATCGCGGTGCATCTGCTCGATCAACCCCTCCACGGTCTCAAATCGCCGCTCTCCCCGCAGCCGCCGCAGGAAGTCGATCTGCAGCTCGCGCCCGTACAGGTCGACGTCGCTGTCGAGCAGGTAGGCCTCGACCAGCACGGCCAGGTTCGAGCCGAACATGGGCCGCACACCGACGTTGACCGCCGCGCAAACCCCGTCGGCGCGGGCCGCGTAGACCCCGAACCCCGGGCACACGTGCTGCTCGTTGGGGACGATGTTGGCGGTCGGGAAGCCCAGCTCGCGCCCGCGGCGATCGCCGGTCACCACCGTCCCGCGCAGCTGAAACGGCGAGCCCAGAAACCGGGCCGCGTGCTCAACGTCCCCGGCCTGGACCAGCGCCCGGATGTGACTGGAGGAGACGATCTCGCCGTCGACCTCGACCAGCGTCACCACCCGGGTCTCGAAGCGATCGTCGGCCGCCAGCAGCGCGGGGTCCCCGGCGGCGCGATGGCCGAAGCGGAAGTTCTCGCCGACCGACACGTGCGTGGCCCCCAGGCGCTCCACCAGCACGTGATCGACGAAGTGGGCCGGGCTCTGGGCCGAGAACTCCTTGTCGAACTCGATCACCACGAGCTCGGCGACGCCCAGGGAGTCGACCAGCTGGACCTTCTGCTCGAGGCTGGTCAGCAGCTTGGGGGTGGCCTGGGGACGAATCACCGCCATCGGGTGGGGTTCGAAGGTCAGGACGGTGTCGTTGCCCGCGATCACCGCACGGTGGCCGAGATGGACACCGTCGAACTCCCCCACCGCCACCCGGCGGGGCCGCCGGGCAACCTCGCTCAGCTTCGTCACCTGCATGGCCGCAAGCCTAATCTGCGCGGCCGCAGGACCCTCCGCTGGGTCAGCGCAGGCCGACCACCGGCTTGGCTGTGCAGGGATCCGGGCCGGGCTCGGCCAGCGCGATCAGGCCGTCGGCGTCGATCAGGCGGACGATCGGCGCGACCGGGTCGGGGGTCGAAACGGCGGCCCCATGCGAGGCCCGCCGGGCGCGCTCGCCATCTAGCGCGATCTCGGGGATGAAGCTCAGCGCGTCCTGTAGCGCGATCGGGCGCTCGGGGTCGGCGTCGGCAACGTCGAAGTCCCCGATCGCGGTCCGGCGCAGCTGCTCGCAGTAGGCGTCGCCGAGATCGGCGATCAGGCTTCGCACGTAGGTGCCCGAGGAGCACTCGATCTCGAACCCGCGCCGCGCTCCGTCGCGCCAGCGCTCCTCGAAGCGGTAGACCTCGACCTCCCGTTCGGCGGTCTGCACATCGACCCCCGCCCGGGCCAGCTCGTAGGCCCGCCGGCCGCCCAGCTTGACCGCCGAGTAGGCCGGGGGACGCTGGCGCAGGCGCCCGACCGGGAGCGGCAGCCGGCCCTCCGGGACGACCCCGGTCTGCACGATCTCGCCCTCGGGATCGCCGGTGCTGGAGACCGCTCCGAACCGCGCCGTGGCCTGGTAGCGCTTGCGCAGCGCCATCAGGAACCGCTGGGTGCGGGTGGCGCGACCGACCAGGACCAGCAGCAGGCCGGTGGCGAACGGGTCGAGGGTCCCCGCGTGGCCGACCCGGGTCCGGCGCGGCAGCGTGCGCCGCACCCGGGCCACGACGTCGTGCGAGGTTATGCCCGCCGGCTTGTCATACAGGAGGACGTAGTCACGGGGAGCTCCCAGCATCTGTCGCCAATATGGCATCGGATCCGGTCGACCGATGCCGCCACGCCAGGGCCTTGACCGATTTTCTGTCTCTCTCGCATAAAACCAGTCAAGGCTCCCAACGGGCGCTCCCTCGATGGTGGCTTTCCGCCGCTCGCCCACCCGGCAGCCGCGGCCGCGGGCGCGAGAAATCAGACCAGCTGCTCG
>DASXZB010000137.1:0-2823 GCA_036502145.1 Solirubrobacteraceae bacterium
CGGGATGGCGCAGGTCGTTCAGCAACATGAGCGTGCCGACCCGCAGCAGCGACGTGGCTGAGGCGAGCGCCGACGCCATCGCGAACGGACCATAGCCCGTGTCGAGATGCTCGCTAACGAAGACAGTGGAGTAGCCGAGGCCTTCAGCCCGCTGAGCTAGTTCGGTGCAGGCGCCCGGAGATTCCAGCGACTTGAGCCACGTGCCAAAGCGAAACGCACGTGCTATCGAGGGCGCGGCGTGAACTGGGCTGGCTTTGCTGGATTCCATCATGGTCTCCCTCGATCACGTCTCGCGTCGCGCCGGCGTGAGGAGGCGCTCGTAGACTCCTAGAAACGCTTCTTCCTGTCGCTCCCAGGAATGAGTTTCCTCAATCCGGCGCCGGCCGAGGCTGCCCATCTCCGCGCGACGGGCGGGATCGTCGAGCAATTGACTGATCGCCAGAGCAAAGGCTGGCACGTCACCCGGTGAAACATACACGGCGGCTCCGTCCGCCTGTGCCCGGTGCTCTTCGAGATCGAAGGCGACGATCGGAACACCGAAGGCCATGTACTCGAGGCACTTCACCGTCGCGATATCTTGCGTGGTCGGCTCGAGCCCGAGATCGGCGGTGGAAAGCTGCGCGAAGCAAGCATCCTGTTCCAGCCATCCGGTGAATGTCACCCAATCGGTGATGCCAAGCTGGCCCGCTAGCCGGCGCAGCTCCGGCAGGACCTCGCCATCGCCGATGAAGGTGAAGTGACAGTCCGTCCTGCCGAGCTGGTAGACGAGATGATGGACTACGCGCAGCGCGAGATCCACCCGGTCCTGCGCCCCCATGACCCCGACCCAGCAGACAAGGAAGGTCCGGTCGTTCTTGAGCTCGGGCTGAGCAGGCCTGGGCCTCGTCTTGGCCAGCCGCGGGCCGTTTCCCACGATGGTGATAGATGTCGCCGGCACATCTCCCCGCTCCGCGATGATCCGCCTGTGGCCCTGGCTGATGCAGAGAACGTGGTCGGCGGTCCGCCACGACGCTCGTTCCAGTGCCCGGAGGATCACCATGAGGAGACCTGCGTCCTGCCCGTAGCGTTCGGCATACAGCTCCGGGGAAAGATCTCTCTGGTCGACCACGAAGGACCGGCCAAGGAGCTTGAAGGGCAGCGCCAGCAGGAAATGGATGTCGGGTGGATCGCCCGCCTGAACAACGTCGAAGCCGCCCTTGAAGTAGGCCACGACGGTCAGCCGAGTCGCCGCGAGCAGCGAATAGGCGTACTCGTACACGTAGGACAACCGCCGCGGGGACTCGGCGGGCGGGCGGTACTCGTACAAGTGGAGCCCCTCCATGCTCCGGAACGGCTCATTCTCGGGGTCGCTTCTGCACACGAAGGAGACCTTCCAGCCGGCTGCGAGCAGGGCTATAACCTGCTTTTTCGCCCGGTGATCGCGCCCGAGAGCGATGTTCTCGGTGACGATGAGCACCCGCCGTGACTTGGTGCGGACCGAGCTGGGCTTTCGCATGCCGAAGAGCCTTTCTATGTGATGTTCAAGCGCGATGGTGGGCGGCGTCACATCAGGACCCGAGGGCCTGACGGACGGTCTTCACGACCGTTCCTGCGGGCGCCCCGCCAGACTGGCCGGCGTTCTGCAGCCAAGTGAGGAACGCGGTGAACGTGCCGAGCTCGGTCGGCGACGCGGTGTCGCTCGTGCAGGAGCTGTAATTGGCCGGGTCATAGGTCTGGGAGCAGATCTTGTGGAAGGTGAGCGGGACCCAGCCGCCGCCGTTCTGCGCGGCAGCGGTCACGGAGTTCTCCAGGTAGGAGAGCGTGAGCTCGGCCGGGGAGGTGCTGTTGTAGGCCGCCCGGACAGCGTAGGGGTTTTGCGGCGGGATCGTCTCCGCGTACACCGGCCCAGCGCCGGAGCCGTTCATGTCGATCCCCCCGGTCGTTCGTGCGTTGCTGAAGCCGCAGCTCTGCACGATCTGTTCCGCGTTGGCGTTCCAGGCGCCATAGGGGTAGGCGAAGCTGACCGGATTGAAGCCCTCCTGCGCGAGAGCCTGGAAGCTGCCGCACACCTCCGCGGTCTTCTGCTGCTGCGTATAGGACGAGCTGGTCAGATCGATATGGTCGACGGTGTGGCCGCCGAGTTCGTCGCCATTGTTGTAGAGATCGCTCAGCTGGGACAAGGTCATCGAGTCGTTGCCCGAGGAATTGTTGCCGGTCCACCCCGTGACGATGTAGAAGGTGCCGTGCATGCCGAGCGGCTGCAGGCCATGCAGGAACCCGACGGTGTACTGGCTCTCCTGCCCGTCGTCGAAGGTCAGCGAGACCACGACCGTGAAGTTGATCGCCTGCGACGTGGGCTGCTCGGCGTTCCCGGCCAGATCGGTGGAGAAGAACTGCACCGTGGCGTTCTGCCGGACGGTGAACGGGCCGGTGTACACGGTGCTGGACGTGGTGGGCGTGGACCCGTCGGTGGTGTAGTAGGTCTTATCGACCCCATAACCGCCGGGGTTGTCGGTCGCGGTCAGCGTGACCGTGACCGGCGCGGTATACCCGGTGCTGCCGCACGCCGCCCCGTTACACGAGATGGTGGTCGTCGGCGGCGTGGTGTCCGCTGACTGCTGCTGCACCGTGATCGTCTTGGAGTGCGCGGTCTCAGCGTTGCCCGCGTAGTCCCACGAGGCGTACTGCACGGTCGCCGTGGCCGCCACCAGGAACGGGCCGGTGTAGGTGGGGCTGGACAGCGTGGGGGTCGAGCCGTCGGTGGTGTAATGGGTGCTCGCGATCCCCGAGCCCGTGTCGGTGGCGGCCAGCGTCACGGTGACCGAACCCGTGTAGGTGCTGGTC
>DASXZB010000138.1:0-48507 GCA_036502145.1 Solirubrobacteraceae bacterium
GCGTAAGCACAGCCCCAAGATTGCGCCAAATCCGAGGCCGGGATTTGAGTTTGTCGCAAAACGCGCCTCGGCCGGCCAGCCGAAGCAACGCCCCACCGGTCGGCCGCCGCCCGGGCCAAAGGGCCCCACCGGTCGGCCGCCGCCCGGGCCAAAGGGCCCCACCTGTCGGCCGCCGCCCGGGCCAAAGGGCCCCCCGGTTGGCCGCCGCCTCGGGCCAAAGGCCTCACCGAGCCGGGGCTACAGGCCCCACGGGTCGGCCGCCGCGCCCCGGGCCAAACGCCCCACCGGTTGCCGGGCACCGAGCCAAAGGCGCCACCGCGCCCAGGCCAAAGGCCCCGCCAGTTGACGGGCACCGCGGAGCGCCGAAGCTACTTGTCGGCGGCCGCGGCCTTGGTCTCGGTCTTCTTGGAGCCCGAGTCGCTGTTCGAGCCCTTCGCGCCCGAGCCCTTGCCCTCCGAGGTCTTGGAGTCGGACTTCTTGTCCTTGGAGCTCTCGCCGCCGTTGCTCTCCTTGGCCTCGCTCATCTCACGCGAGCGCTTGCGCGTGCCGTAATCGGTGTTGTAGAAGCCCGAGCCCTTGAAATGCACCGCCACCGGGTGAAAGACCCGCTGCACCGGCAGCTCGCATACCTCGCAGACGCTGACCGGATCGTCCGAGAACCGCTGCAGAACCTCGAACGTATGGCCCTTCTTGCACCGGTACTCGTAGATCGGCATCGCTTCACCAAGTATAGCTAAGCCGCCTGGCACTCTCGCAAGCAGAGTGCCAAGGAATTCGCACGATCGACCGCTTCGAGGCGACGGCTAGCATCGACGGCTCGATGCCCGACGAGATCGTGACCATGGACAAGATCGTCTCGCTCTGCAAGAGGCGAGGCTTCGTCTTTCAGAGCAGCGAGATCTACGGCGGCATTGGGTCCAGCTACGACTACGGCCACTACGGCGTGCTGCTCAAGAACAACATCAAGGGCCAGTGGTGGCGCTCGATGCTGCAGGAGCGCGACGACGTGGTGGCGCTGGACTCGGCGATCATCCAGCACCCTGCCACCTGGAAGGCCAGCGGACACCTGGAGGGGTTCACCGACCCCCTGGTCGACTGCCGCACCTGCAAGCTGCGCTTTCGCGCCGACCACCTGGACATCTCGGCCTGCGGGCGAAAGCCCTCCAAGCACCCGGGCGAGACCCCGGACTGTGACCTGACCGAGTCGCGCGCCTTCAACCTGATGTTCGAGACCACGGTCGGACCGGTCAAGGAGGAGGGCTCGACCGTCTACCTGCGACCGGAGACCGCCCAGGGCATCTTCCTCAACTTCAAGAACTACCTGCAGTTCTCCCGCAAGAAGCCCCCCTTCGGGATCGCCCAGATCGGCAAGAGCTTTCGCAACGAGATCACCCCGGGCAACTTCATCTTCCGCACCCGGGAGTTCGAGCAGATGGAGATGGAGTTCTTCGTGCCGCCGCCCGATGCCGGCGAGTGGTTCGATCGCTGGCTGGAGCTGCGGCGTGAGTGGTGGGTGAAGCTGGGCATCCGCGAGGACCACCTGCGCCTGCGCCCCCACGACGCCGACGAGCTGTCGCACTACTCCAGCGCCACCAGCGACGTCGAATACCTGTTTCCGATCGGTTGGCAGGAGCTGGAGGGGATCGCCAACCGCGGCGACTTCGATCTCACCCAGCACGCCAAGCACTCCGGCCAGAAGCTCGAATACGTCGACACCGCCACCGGCGAGCGCTACGTCCCGCACGTGATCGAGCCCGCCGCCGGCGCCGACCGGGCGATGCTGGCGTTCCTGGTCGACGCCTACGACGAGGACGAGATCGAGGGTGAGACCCGGACCGTGTTGCGGCTGCACCCGCAGCTGGCCCCGGTGAAGGTCGCGGTGCTGCCGCTGGTTCGCAAGGACGGCCAGCCCGAGCAGGCCCGCCAGGTGTACGCCGAGCTGCGTGAGCGGATGCAGGCCGAGTACGACGAGGGCGGCGCGATCGGCCGCCGTTACCGGCGCCAGGACGAGATCGGGACGCCCTGGGCGATCACCATCGACCACCAGTCGCTGGACGATCGGACGGTCACCGTGCGCGACCGCGACACCCTGGCCCAGGACCGGATCGCGATCGACGACCTCGGCGACGAGCTGGAGCGGCGGCTGCGCTCGCCGTGGAGCTCGCCCAAGCTCGCCGCGGCGTGAACGGCCCGCACCACCCGTTAGAGCGAGACCAACACCGTGGGCGACTGGCCGGCAAGCGACCCCCCTCCCTCGGCGGTCCGCGCCACCACCGCCAGCCTCCGTCCCCGGCGAGCGCCGGGCACCCGGGCGCCGAACCGCCCGCCCCGCACCCTGACCCGGCGGCGGTTGAGCAGGCGACGGTGCCCGCGTCCCGACAGCTCGTAGGTATCGAGCACAACGGTGGCCTTGGCGGGCACGATCGTCCCGCTGACGCGCGGCGGCGACGAGCCGGCCAGCGCCAGAGTCAGCACGGGCACGACGCCGATCGCCACCAGCTCTGACACCGAGGCCGGCGCCGGGCGATGCAGTGCACGCAGGACCTCGTCCCGCGCCACCGTCACCGGAAGCGACCAAGCGCCGGTGGCGTCGGTCACCGCGGTGGCGATCGTGGTCTCGGCCCCGCCGGCGATCCGCTGGACCTCGATCGGCGCCCCCGCCAGCGGCTGGCCACCGTTGAGCATCGTCAGGCCGCCGCTGAGTGTCACCGAGCCCCCGGGCGTCACCGTCGCCGGCGACGCTGCGATGCTCAGCTTCGCGGGCGTGCCGGTGAGCGCGGCGATCTGCGGGCGCAGCGACCCCAACCGGCCGTAGAAGGCGTTTCCCGGGCAGTCGGTCAGGTCGCCGTCGCGGTGGCCTGAGACGCGGTCGAGGTGCACCAGCTGCCGGGGTGCGAACGGCGTGTAGAAGGCGTCGGCGGAGTTGACCCGGACGCCGACCCGGCCGAGCACGGGCACTCCGTGGAGCGACAGCTTCCAGGCCAGCAGGTGGTTGAGCGCGTCCAGGGCCGGCGGCGGAGGGATCGCTGACATGAACGTCCCCAGCACCGCGACCCCGGTTGAGACGGCGTTGAAGCCGCCGGCGTGGGCGCCGAGCACCGGCTCGTCGATCCCGCCCGCTCGCGCCTCCCAGATCCGGCCAAAGGCGTCGATGATGAAGTTGTAGGCGATGTCACGGTAGCCGCGGACGAAGCGGTGGTAGTCGAAGATCGCCAGCAGCATCGCCGGCACCTCCCCGGGCCCGTAGCCATTGGGGTTGTCGGTGTGGTGCACGAAGGCCAGCCGGATCGAGCCGTAGAACGGCGGGCTGACCGGCCTTGCGTGGGCGCCGGCCCACGCCGAGCGGGCGATGATCTCAGGCTGACCGGGTCCGGCGTCCAGGACCGGCGTAGCCAGGTTCAACGCGGCGGCCGCCGCGCCCGGCTGGGCGCCCGCCGCGCCCGGCTGGGCGCCCGCCCCGCCCGGCTGGGCGCCCGCAGCGATCGGCGCCACGAAATGGATGCGCACCCCCTCCACCGGTCCCGCGCTGCGAAGCTGCACCTCCCACGCACCGCCGAACCAGACCGGATCGCCGAACCTCCGCCGCGGCCACCGCGGCGCGCCATCCGGCTCGTGGCCCTGGACCGAGGCCTGCGCCCAGCGACTCCAGTCACCGCCCGGCCAGCGGGTCCGCAGCTCGATCGCCGGCCGCGCCGGCGCCGACCACTCCACGCCGGCCAGCACGAACCGTCGGCCCGCGACAACAGGCCCCGATTCACCGCGCAACCTTCCGACCCACCGGCCAGAGACGCGTCCCTCCTCCGACCGCGCGGCCCAGCCGATCCCCGGACCGAGAACCGCGCCGGCTCCGGCCGCGGCGGCTCCGGCGAGGACTCCGCGTCGGGTGAGCTTCGGGGGCGTCGACTCGCTCACCGCGGCCGTCGGCGCCGGCGTCCACGACGCGAGTCGATCAGCACGCTCAGGCCGCAGACCAGCAGGACGAGCAGCGCCAGCAGCGCCACCACCGCAACCCCCGGGGCCAAGATCAGCACGAGCGCCGCGGCAGCCACCGCCAGCGCGAGATCGGCGACAAGGGTTGCGTTCACAGGGGCAGCCGCCTGAACAGCGGTCTGGGCACGTGCCTCAGCAAAGCAAAGACGTACCGCAGGCGAGCCGGCACCCAGATCGTATGCGCCCGCCCGGGCAGCGCCGCCACCGTGGCCTCCGCCACCGCCTCGGCAGTGGTGGCCAGCGGCGCCCGCTCCAGCCCCGCCGTCATCCGGGTGGTGACGAACCCGGGCCGGACGACCAGTACCCGCACGCCGCTTCCGGCGCAGGCGTCGGCCAGCCCCTGGGCCAGGGCATCGAGTCCGGCCTTGGCCGCGCCGTAGATGGCGTTGCCGGCCCGGGGGCGCTCAGCGGCGACGGTCGAGAGCACCACCAGGGAGCCGTTGCCCTGCGCCCGCAGGGAGCGCAGGCAGTGAAGCAGCAGCGATCCCGCGCCCAGGAAATCGACCTCCATCACCTCGGCCGCCTCCCCCGGGTCGGCGTCCAGCCCGGCCTGGGCGCCGAGCACGCCGACCGCGATCACCACCACGTCAAAGCCGCCCGCCACACGGAACGCGTCGGTGACCGCGCGCTGGTGCGAGGCCAGATCGGTGGCCTCGACCACCGCCACGGACCCGGCGGCGGACCCCGCGGCGGCGCCGGCGTCGGTCAGGGAGCCCAGCGCCGCCTCCAGCCGGGCGCTGTCGCGGCCGAGCAGCACCGGCAGGACCGAACCCTGCTCGCCGAGCCGCCGCACGATCGCCAGGCCGATCTCCGAGGTGCCCCCGACGAGCAGCACCCTGGTGGGGGCACCAGAGCTCATCGCCGGCCACCGATCAGCCCGGTCCGGAGGGCGAGATCGGAGCACCACAGGCGCTCCGGATCGACCCGGTCGCGGACGGCACGCCACTCGTCCAGCCGGGGGTACATCGCCGCCACGGCATCCGGTCGCAGGCGGGCGTCCTTGGCCAGATACACCCTGCCGCCGGCCTCGGTCACCAGCTCGTCAAAGCCCGACAGCAGCGCCGCCAGCCCCGGCGCCGCGCGCGGCATATCCAGCGCCAACGTCCAGCCGGCCAGCGGAAATGACAGGTGAGCGGCGTTGGCGGGGCCGAAGTCCTTGAGCACCGCCAGGTAGCACGGCACCTTGGAGCTCCGCAGCCGCCCGATGAGCACCTCCAGGTCGGCCTCCCGCCCGCGCGGGAGGACCAGTTGGTACTGCACGAACCCGGACCGGCCGTACAGGCGCGGCCAGTCGCCAAGGGCGTCGAGCGGGAACATGTGGGCGCCGAACGGCTCGCGGCGGGCGCGCTCGCGGCGCGGCGCGCGCCAGAACCGGTAGGCGTTGTATGCGCGCACCGCACTTGGGCGCAGGAGCCCGCCAGGCCACCACCCGGGGACCGCCACGCGCGTGGCGACGGTGCACCGTGCGCGCGACTCGGGCGCCTCGGCCTCGGCCAGCGGCTCGGCCCGGGTCACGATCCCTCGCACCGGCCGCGGGCCGAGCAGGTCGAGCCACGCCACGCGGTGCGAGCCGCCGGGGACGAGCAGCGCGGCCAGCGCCTCGTCCAGCCCGTCGATCCGGTCGGTGTCGACGAGCAGCGACGGGCTGCGCAACGGCGCGAGCTCGATCCGCGCCCAGACGATCACACCGGTCAGCCCCATGCCGCCGAGCGTCGCGTTGAACAGGTCGGGGTCGCGGTCCGGCGAGACCTCCACCACCTCACCGTCGGCCGTCAGCAGCCCCAGCGACTGGACATGGCGCCCGAACGTCCCAACCGCGCCGTGATTCTTGCCGTGGATATCGGCGGCGATCGCGCCGCCCACGGTCACGTGCTGGGTGCCGGGCACGACCGGCAGCACCCAGCCGACGGGCGCGACCGCGGCCAGCAGCCGCGCCAGCGTCGCCCCCGCCTCGGTGGTCAGGATCCCGCGGGAACTGTCGAGCTCGAAGCTGCTCAGCGAAGTCGTGTCGAGGACCAGCCCGTCTCGCCGCTGGGCCGCGTCGCCGTAGCTGCGGCCCATGCCGCGGGCGATGGCGCCACCTCGGACCCGTTCCGCACTCCGGTCCGTCACCACCGCCCGCAGAGCTTCGACGCCGGCGGCCTGGACGAGGTCTGCCGGGACGCCGGGGCCGCCGCCCCACCCGGCCAGCAGCGTCCGGTCCGCGCGGGGCGTCGGCATGGGGGCTTGAGGCGATGCGATGACCGGCTCAGCCGGTGGCATGTACGGTCAGGGCGAACAGGACCAGCCAGATGATGCCGACCAGGACCAGGATCCGGTCCGAGAGGAGGGTCTCCTCGGGCGCCTCGCCGGCGCCCTCGCGCACCAGCGCGGCGTAGCGCAGAAGACCCACGCTGAACGGAACCGCCGTCAGCATCCGCCACGGCACCCCGTCGACGTCGGGCAGGGCGAAGGCCCAGACCCAGTAGGCGAACAGGGCCACGGCGCCGCTGCCGGCCAGCAGCAACCCCAGGAGTCCGGGCGTGTAGCGGTGGATCACGCCACGGGCGGCTGGGCTTGCCGGCGGCCGATCACCGCGGGGCGTTTGGGTGGCCAGTCGCGCGGTCCGCAGCAGCTCGGCGTGACGCTTGCCGGCGGCGACGAACAGCGACGCGCCGGTCACCACCAGCACGAACCACCGAGAGAGCTCGACCGGGGCCGCGACGCCTCCCGCCACCGCGCGCACCACGAAGCCACCGGCGATCGCGACGATGTCCAGCACCAGGATGCGGCGCCACAGCCAGGTGTAGCTCAACGTCAGCGCCACGTAGCCGGCACCGACCAGGACCAGCAGCGGGCGGACGGCGACGCACAGCACCAGCCCGGCGGTCAGGCAGCAGACCCCGAGCAGAACCGCGTCTCGCGGCGTGAGCTCGCCGGCCGCGACCGGCCGAAAGCGCTTTCGCGGGTGCAGACGATCCTCGGCCGCGTCACGAACGTCGTTGAGCGCGTAGATCCCGGATGAGAGCAGGCAGAACGCCACCGCGGCGAGCCCGACGCGCAGCGGCACGTCGTCGCGCCCCAGGGCACCCGCGGCGCCGGCGGCGGCGATCACCAGGGCGTTCTTTACCCACTGCCGGGGCCGCGCGGTGAGCACGGCGGCATTGGCCCGGCGCCGGCGAGAAAGGGCAGGCAGAAGCTGGTCGCTGGCCGACATTCGGCGATACCGTAGGTCTGCACGATGAACCGGACCTGTCGGCTTGATGAGGGAGCTCTCAGCGTCCGTCGGCCTGATGATCAAGCTCTCAGCGTCCTTCCGGCTTGATGAGGGAGCTCTAAGCGTCCCTTTAGGTGAGGCTGCGAGCGCCGCTGGGACGATCGAGCCATGGTGACGCGCACCAGAACGGCTCCTGCGCGCCGGCCCGTGGTCCGCCGCCCGCCCGGCAGACCAACTCCAGCGCGCCGCAAACCGAGCCGCCGCTGGCGGCGGATCGCTGTGATGGCGGCGCTGCTGTGCCTCTTGCCGGCGGTCGTCTCGTACGCCGAGATGCTCACCAGACCCTCGGACTCGAGCCTGTCGATCCGCACGGTGGAGTGGTTGCGAGACAACGGTGCCCGGGGCCTCGTCAACCGTGTCGAATCGATCTACTACTCACTCAACACCCCGGCGACGGGCGGACCGGCGCTGCGGGCCCTACCTCAGCAGCCCGGTGCGGCGGGGGAGCCCGCGCGCGGTGTGCATCGCGTTCACCACGCCTACCGGCCCCGCCGGCTACGGCCGCTGATCCACCCCGCGCTGCCCGGAGAAGGCGTGTGGCGGGCGACCTTCGCCGGCGGCGGGTCGCGTCCACCGGTGTTGGTCACGAGCTTCCGTCCTGACCCCAACTACCCGCAGCTGGTGGCCGGGGTGGCGTGGATCGATCACACTCGTACCTCGACGTGGCTCTATCCGGGCCGCCTCGAACCGGCCGTCAACATGCCATCGCGCGGGCCGCTGGAACTTCCGGCGAGCCGCCGGCACAACCTGGTGGCAGCATTCAACAGCGGCTTCAAGCTGTCCGATTCCGGCGGCGGATTTGCCATCGGCGGGCACACCTACGCCCCGATGCGCCGTGGCTCTGCGACGATCGTCCGGTACCGCAGTGGCCGCCTGGACGTGATCGCGTGGCCCGGGGGCCCCGACGCCGGCCAGAACGTCGTCTATGCACGGCAGAACCTGCCACTGATCGTCTCCGGCCGGCGCCCCAATCCCAACCTTTCCGACGGTCCCGAGTGGGGAGCGACGCTCGGCAACGCGGTCCGCGTGTGGCGCTCCGGGGTGGGGGTCGATCGCCACGGGAATCTGATCTATGCCGCCGCCAACGACCAGACGGTGGGCTCGCTGGCCGCGATCATGATCCGCGCCGGGGCCGTCCGCGCGATGGAGCTCGACATCAACGCCTACTGGACCAGCTTCATCACCTACCGGCGGCCGGGCGCGATCGGAGCGGCGAACCTGCTGGCTGACATGGACCGCTCTTCTCAGCGCTATCTGACTCCGGACGACCGGGACTTCTTCGGCGTCTACGTCCGCTGAGCGGGATGCTCGGTCGCTCGCTCGTGGCGGTGGCGGCGGCCGCCTTGGCGATCGCTGCCGCCGGCTGCGGGGACGCGGCCCCGCGCGCTGCGGCGGTCCGGCCGGACCCGACGGCCACCGCGCACCGCAGCGCCACCGCGCACCGCAGCGCCGCCGCGCACCGCAGCGCCCCCGCGCACCACAGCGCCGCCGCGCACCGCAGCGCCGCCGCGCACCGCAGGGCCAGCGCGCCCTACGCCGTCGGCGAGCGGATCGTCACCTTCGTCGACCGCAGCCGGCGGATCCGGCCTCCGGGCCGGCGGTCACGGCCGCGCCCGCTGGTGACCGTGATCCGCTATCCCGCCGACGGCCCGGCGTCGGGCACCGACATCCGCAACGCTCCCCCCGCGCGCTCCGGCGGACCGTTTCCGCTGGTCGTGTTCGGCCACGGCTTCGCCGTCACTCCGAGACCGTACGCCCGGCTGTTACAGGCGTGGACGCGAGCCGGGTACGTGGTCGCGGCGCCGATCTTCCCGCTCGAGAACGCCCGGGCCCCAGGGGGACCGGACGAAGCCGACCTGGTCAATCAGCCGCGCGACATGCGGTACGTGATCAGCCGTCTGCTGGCCGCGTCCGCGGACCCCCGGGATCCACTGGCGGGCACCGTCGCGGCCGGCCGGGTCGCCGTCGCCGGCCAGTCGGATGGCGGCGAGACGGCGCTGGCCACTGCTTATGACCGCTACTACCGCGACCGCCGCGTCCGCGCCGCGGTGATCCTGTCCGGCGCCGAGCTGCCGGGGACCGGAGGGTTCACCTTCCCAACCACGAGCCCGCCGCTGCTGGCCGTCCAGGGGACCGCGGACACGATCAACCGCCCCCGTTTCACCGAGGCGTTCTTCCGGCTGGCCCGGCGCCCGAAGTTCCTGCTCTGGCTGCTGGGCGCCGGCCATCTGCCGCCCTACACCTACCAGCAGCCGCAGCTGTCGATCGTCGAGCGGGTGACGATCGCGTTCCTGAACCGCTACCTCGACAACGACCGCACGCAGGTTGCCCGGATGATCGCCGCCGGGGACGTCCCCGGCAAGACGCGGCTGATCGCCCGGTGATGGCTCGTCGGCCACTGTCGATAGCCTCCCGCGCGGTGCCGATCCAGACCCGCAGCGAACCCATCGCGATGCCCGGCGGAGGCGACATGGAGGCCTACGTGGCGCTGCCCGCCTCGGGCCGTGGTCCCGGCCTGCTGGTCCTGATGGAGATCTTCGGCGTCGGCACCTACATCCGCCGTGCCGCCGAGCGACTGGCCGAGCTCGGCTACGTGGCGCTGGCGCCCGATCTCTACCGACGCACCGCGCCAGGGGCCGAGTTCGACCACGATCAGGCAGGATTGCAGCAGGCCTTCGCCGCCATGAGCGAGCTCGATCTAGCCGGGGCGGTCGAGGATTCGGTCGTGGCGCTCGACCACCTGCGGCAGCTCCCAGAGGTCACGCCACCGATCGTCGACCACCTGCGACATCTGCCGGAGGTCGCACCACCGGTCGGCGTACTGGGCTTCTGCCTGGGTGGCGCGCTGGCCTTCGAGGTCGCGATCGCCTCCGATCCGGCGCTCGCGGTCTGCTACTACGGCTCGGGCGTCGCCGACGCCCTGTCGCGCAGCGACCGGATCACCTGTCCGGTGCTGTTTCACTTCGGCGCTGAGGACCAATACATCGCGCTCGAGGATGCCCAGCGGGTGTGCGACGCCGCCGAGCAGCGGCCGGGCTGGGAGTGCCACATCCAGCCCGACGCCGGCCACGCGTTCGATAACCACGACTCCGAGATGTTCCATCGCCCCGAGCCGGCGGCACGGGCCTGGGCGCTGACCTCGGGCTTCCTGGCCCGCGAGCTGCCCGCTGCCTGAGCCCCCCGCCTCGGCTCACCGCAGCCGAGCGGTGGCGGTGACCGAGAACCCGCCCGCCGTCGGCGAGGCGCCGACGCTCTGCACCTCGATGCCCGGATCGGAGAACACATTGATCGTGGCCAGTCCCCCGAACGGCACGTCGGGCTGTACCACCAGGGCTCCGTTCTGGGCGCGGACGGTGGCGTCGATGGTGGCGCTGACCCCCAACAGGCTGGCGGTGCCCCTGAGCGTGAGCTGACCGTTGCCAGAAGCCACCGGAGCCAGCGACTGGAGGATCGGCAGCGACCTCCGCAGATCGGCCTCGGTCACGTCGGCGGTCCCGGTCAGCACGTCGCCGCGCTTTCGCAGCGTGGCGTTGCGCAGGGTCAGCAGCCCGGCGTCGACCTCCTGAGCCGAGGCGTCGAGCTTGCCCGCGTCGGCGGTCTCGCCCAGCGTGCCGCCCAGCTTGCCCGCTGCCGAGCGGTAGCGGCTCATCTTCACCACCACGCTGTCGGCCCGGTGCCACAGCAACTTGATCGCCGGGAACGCGTGCACTTGCACCTCCAGCACCTGCCCGGAGCGCGCGAGCCGGTCCCTGAGGCTGTCAGTCGCGATCCCCGGCAGCACCAGCTGCCCGACCCCGAACACGATGACGATCAGCGCGAGGACCGCGGCGGCGGCTAGGCGGCGCATGGCCGGGGCAAGACCGCCGCTCCCGGGCCGGTCAGGCCCGCGGCCGCGATCACTTCAGCAGCGCGCGCGCCGAGGCGACGGCCTGGTCCATCAGCCGGCGCACGTCGAGCTCGGGCTCTGACAGGCGCCGGATGGTCACTCCGTCGGCGAGCGCGAACAGAAACGACGCGACATCGTTCGGCGCCGCGCGCAGCTCGAAGACCCCGGCCTGGCTGTGGAGCCGCAGCGCATCGCCCAGGCGCTCACGCGTGGAGCGGGCCAGCTCGGCGAGCTCGGTCGCGATCTCGCGGTTGCGCTGTCCCACCGTGAACAGCTCATAGAACATGACCACGCCACTGGAGCCCTCGCCGAGGATCTCCTCGAAGCTGCGCACCAGGGCGTCGATCAGCTCGTCGGCGCTGGCGGCGCCGGCCACCGCGAGCTCGAGCAGCTCGTTGCGCACCTCGCACTCGCGCCGCACCACCTCGACCAGCAGTCGCTCCTTGGTTCCGAAGTAGTAGTGCAGCAGGCCTCGTGACACTCCGGCCTCGCGCGCGACGTGGTCGAAGGTCGAGCCGGCGATCCCGCGAACCGCCACGCTGGCCCGCATCGCCTCCACGATCCTGGTCGCCTTGTCGCCGGACAGCCCACCGGCGGTCGAGCGCTGGGGTAGGGCAGCGGCCTCCATTCGCGCACGATTCTAGTGGTGTACCTCCCGGCCCCTTAAAGGCCGAGAGCGCCCCGCAGGGCGCCCTCGAAAAAAATGCCGGTCGGTCGCGAGCCTTAGGCCGCGGTCACCGGGCTGGCGGGCGGGGTCGACGGGGACGCCGCCGGCGGCGTGTACTGGAACTCTTCCTCGGCGCCGAACAGCGTGTCGAGGACCTTGGAGCGAAGCTTCTCGCTGGCAGCCATGGCGACGCCGGCGCCGACGACCAGGATCAGGAGCTTGCGGCCCAGGCGACGCTTCTTACGCTTCTTCGGAGCCTCGGTCAGAGCGGTGCTGG
Organism: Solirubrobacteraceae bacterium; assembly: GCA_036502145.1. Taxonomy (GTDB): domain Bacteria; phylum Actinomycetota; class Thermoleophilia; order Solirubrobacterales; family Solirubrobacteraceae; genus Palsa-465. The sequence goes on from DASXZB010000138.1 coordinate 12,077, forward strand.
CGTCACGAAGAGCCTCACCCGCCCTGCGCAGGTCCTTCTGCAACTTCTTGTCGTCCAGGACCGCCTTCTGCGGCTGCTTGCTCCGCTGCAGCCGCTCGTACGCGCTCTTGGTCGAGTCCATCGCGGTGCGAATGTTGTCGCGCAGCTCGGAGTCAGTCATCAGGCGCTGGATGTACGGGGTGGCCTTGGCTATAGGCGCCAGGTCGGCGGCGTTGAAGGGCACCGCCTTGGCGACCTTCTTGCTTCGTGATGCCATTGATCTCCTCGGGTGCGTTTGGAGCCGGTGAGTGCTCAGGATACGCGAAACCCCCGGGCCCGCCGACGTGCTGATACTGCTTCCGGCTGCTCAGGATACGCGAAACGCTCGAGCCCGCCGACGGGCCAGCGCGACTTCGAGCACCTCATCGACAGAGGAGACGAAGACAAACTCCAGCGTTCGCCTCAGGTGAGCCGGGATCTCGTCGATGTCCTGCTCGTTGAGCTGGGGCGCGATGACGGTTCTGATCCGGTTGCGCTGGGCCGCCAGCGCCTTCTCCTTGAGACCCCCGATCGGGAGCACCTGGCCGGTCAGGGTCACCTCGCCGGTCATCGCGACGTCGGAGCGCACCGGCCGGCCCGAGAGCAGCGAGGCCAGTGCCGTGACCATCGCCACGCCGGCGCTGGGCCCATCCTTGGGGGTCGCCCCGGCCGGAACATGGATGTGGATCTCATGGGTCGAGAACCAGTCGGATGGCAGGTCGGGGAACAGCTCCGGCGCGCTGGCCCGGACGTAGGAGAGCGCCGCCTGCGCGGACTCGCGCATCACGTCGCCGAGCTGGCCGGTGATGGTCAGCCCGCCTCGCCCCGGCATCCCGGTGGCCTCGATGAACAGCACCTCTCCCCCGACCGGGGTCCAGGCCAGTCCGGTGGCGACGCCCGGCCGCGAGGTCCGCCGCCGGGCCTCGGAGAAGAATTTGCGCTTTCCGAGCAGCTCGCGGACCCGCGGTTCGGTGATCGTGATCTTGCGGGTCAGCTTGCCCTCGGCGACCCGCCGGGCCACCCTGCGCACCACGGTCCCGATCTCTCGCTCCAGCTGGCGCACGCCGGCCTCGCGCGTGTAGTCGGAGATGATCGCTCGCAGCGCTGGATCGGTGAACGAGATCCGGCTGCTGGTCAGGCCGTTTCGCTCCACTTGGCGCGCCACTAGGTAGCGCTTGCCGATCTCGAGCTTCTCCGAGGCGGTGTAGCCGGCGAGCTGGATCACCTCCATCCGGTCGCGGAGCGGCCCGGGGATGGTGTCGAGCGTGTTGGCGGTGGTCACGAAGATCACGTTCGACAGGTCGAATGGCAGATCCAGGTAGTGGTCGCGGAAGTCCTGGTTCTGCTCGGGATCGAGCACCTCGAGCATCGCGCTGGCCGGATCGCCCCGGAAGTCAGCGCCCATCTTGTCGATCTCGTCGATCATGAACAGCGGGTTGTTGGCTCCGGCGTCGCGCAACGCCCGCACGATCACCCCCGGCATGGCCCCGATGTACGTCCGGCGGTGGCCACGGATCTCGGCCTCGTCGCGCACCCCGCCGACGCTGATCCGCTCGAACGTACGTCCCAGCGCTCGCGCCATCGACCGGCCCAGCGAGGTCTTGCCAACGCCGGGCGGCCCCACGAACAGCAATATGGAGCCCCGGGCGTCCGGCTTCAGCGACCGCACGGCCAGGAACTCGAGGATCCGATCCTTGACCTGCTCGATGTCGTAATGGTCGGCGTCGAGCACCTCACGCGCGTGGTCGAGGTCGAGGTTGTCCTCGGTCGACTTGTCCCAGGGCAGCGAGGCGATCCACTCCAGGTAGTTGCGTACCACGCCGTACTCCGCCATCGCGGGCTGCAGACGCTCCAACCGGCTCAGCTCGCGGTCGACCTGCTTTGCCACCTCCTCGGGGAGGTCGATCGCCGCCAGCTGCCCGCGCAGCTCGTTGACCTCGGCCGCTACCTCGTCGGACTCGCCGAGCTCCTCCTGGATCGCCTTCATCTGCTGGCGCAGGAAATACTCGCGCTGGCCCTTGTCGAGCTCTGACTGGACCTGGGATTGGATTTTTGACCCGATCGCCACCACCTCCAGCTCGCGGGCCAGGATCTCCGACAGCCGCCGCAGCCGCTTGGCCACGTCGACCTCCTCCAGCAGCGCCTGCTTCTCGGCGGTGGGCAGCCGCAGCGCCCCGGCGATCAGGTGCGAGAGGACGCTGGGGTCATCGACGTTGGCGACCATCACCTGCAGCTCCTCGGGCAGGTAGGGGACCTCCCCCACGATCGAGGTGAACGTCTGCTGGACGTTTCGCATCAGCGCCACCAGCTCGGCGCTCTCGGTGACGACATCGGGAGCCTCGGCGACCGCGGCGACCAGGTAGGGCTCGGTCTGCACCCAGTCCTCGATCCGGACTCGCTGGCCGCCTGCGATCAGGACCCGCAGCGATCCGTCGGGCAGCCGGATCATCCGCGCCACGGCCCCCAGGACTCCCACCTCGTAGAGCTCGGACGGACCCGGCGCCTCGATCTCCGGGTTGCGCCCGGCGACCATCACGATCGAGCGGTCGCCACGCAGCACGTCGTTTATCAGCTCGATGCTCCGCTCCTGGCCGACGTTGAGCGGCAGCATCATGTCCGGGAAGGTGACGGTGTCGCGCATCGGAAGCACCGCCACCTGATCGGGCAACTGCCGCGCGCCCGCCGGGGTGATCTCCTGTGCACCGTCGGCGGGGACGCCGACGTCGATCATTGCGACTCGCCGCTCTCGATCGGGACCGCCCGCGAGCGTGCCGGACGCGGCACCAGCGGCAGCTCGACCAGCAGCATCCCGTGGTCGTAACGGGCGGTGGCGGCGTCGGCGCGGACCTCGGCGCCGAGCTCGATCACCCGCTTGAACGGTCCGCGCTCGATCTCGATCTGCTGGTAGACCTCGTTCTTGGCCGAGCCGGGACCGCGCCGCCCCGCCAGCACCAGCGTCCGTCCCTCGATCCGCAGCGCCAGCTGATCGACCTCGATCCCGGCCAGCTCGGCGGTGACGATCGCCCGCGGCGGATCGGAGGCGTAGGCGACATCGACGGCCGGCCAGCGCAAAGCCCGGCGCCGCGACATGCCGGTGCCCTGCAAGACGTCGCCGAACAGCTCGTCCATCTCACGGCGCATGCGGTCGAAGTTCGCAAACAGGTCCCGCTCGGGCATCTTCAGCTAAGCGTAGCCCCAAGGGCTAAAGCGTGTAGACCGCGCCCTCGGTGGCCAGCTCGACCGGGGCGCCGAAGCTGGCCGCGGCCTCCAGGCGCGCCCACTCCGGGTCCATCTCGTCGGAGTAGTGCGTCAGCACCACCCGCTGGGCACGGGCCAGCTTGCCGTGCTCGCCGGCCTCGCGGGGCGTCAGATGGCCGCGGATCCCGGTTCGCTCCGGCCGGGGCAGAGTGGCCTCGATCAACAGCACATCGGTGTCCTGGGCGAACTGGACCAGCTGCGGGTTGGGCTTGCAGTCGGCGCTGAAGGTAAACCGCGAGCTGTTGGTGGTGACCTCCACGGCATAGGTGGTCACGTAGTGCGGGACCTCGCAGAAGCGGATCTGCACCGGCCCCACCGAGAGCTGATCGGGGCCGGCGTACTCGTGCAGGTCGAAGGCGTTCTCGATCAGGTCCTCCTTGCCCCAACACCCCACGATGCGGCGAAACACCTTGGCCGCCCCGCTGGGCACGTAGAGGTCAGGCCGGGCCGGGTCGTCGGTCCCCGGCCAGCCACCGACGGCCACCGGCTGCTGGCGCGGCGCGTAGGTCAGTGCGTAACTGAACGGAACCAGATCGAGGAAGTGATCGGCGTGCAGGTGGCTGATCACCACCGCGTCGACGTCCACGTAGTCGCAGAGGCGGCGCAGCTTGGAGAACACGCCGTTCCCGCAGTCGAGCACCAGCTTGAAGTCGCCCTCCTCTATGAGGTAGCCGCTGCACGCCCCGGCAGCGTCCTGCCAGGATGGTGACTTGCCCAGGACCGTGATCTCCACGCCGTTCCTCTCTTCCTCTTCTACAAGATCCTAATCGGCGTGAGCCCGTCGCAACTTCATTTGCCGCTGGTCTTCGCGGCAGCGTCGCATCAGTTCGAGGTGGCGGCGCTGGTGCTCGGCGGCCTGCTGGTGATCGGAGCGCTGATCTCCGGGATCGCCGGCCGCAGCTTCGTGTCGCTGACGGCGATGTTCGTGGTGGTCGGTTTCATCCTCGGCGAAGGAGTCACCGGCGTCGTGCACTTCGACGCCCGGTCGGGCTTCGTCAGCGAGCTGGCCACCGTCGCGCTGGTGGTGATCCTGTTCCGCGACGGGCTGGAGGTCGATCGCGAGCTGCTGCAGTCCCATTGGCACCTGCCGTTTCGCAAGCTGGCGCTGGCGATGCCCCTGACCGCGGGGATCGTCGCGGTAGCCGCCAAGCTCCTGGTCGGGCTCACCTGGACCGAGTCGTTCCTGCTCGGAGCGCTGCTGTCACCCACCGACCCGGTGCTGTCCTCGAGCGTGGTCACCAACCCACGCGTGCCGCAGATCGTCCGCCACTCACTGAACCTGGAGTCGGGTCTCAACGACGGGCTGGCGCTGCCGGCCGTGCTGGCGTTCAGCGCCGCGCTGTCGACCAGTGGCTCGGGCTTCGTGTGGTGGCGATTCGTGCTCGAGGACCTGGTGATCGGATTCGGGGTGGGGCTGGTGGCCGGCTTCGTGGCGGCGCGGCTGATGCCCCGCGGTGAGCAGCTGGCCGACGGCATCCCGGCTCACCAGAAATCGCTCTACGCGCTGGGCTGCGCGTTCGCGGCCTACGGCGCCGCGGTCCTGATCCCGCACGGCAACGGGCTGATCTCGGTCTACGTGGCGGCGATCGTGCTCGGCATACAGCGTCCCGATCTCCGCGGTTACTTCGAGCGCCAGTCCGCCGACCTGGTCGAGATCGTCAAGCTCGGGATCTTCGTCGTGTTCGGATCGCTGCTGACGGTGCACGGCCTGTTCGGCTCAGGCTGGGCCGCGGTGGGCGTGGTGGCGATCACGCTGCTCCTGGCCCGGCCGGTGGCGGTCTTCGCGGCCCTGATCGGAACCCGGACCGACACCGCCACCCGGGCGTTCATGTCCTGGTTCGGGCCCAAGGGGGTGGCGACGATGACCTTCTCGCTGCTGGTGCTGGGCCAGCCGATTGCCGCCGGATCGACGATCTTCAACCTGGCGGCGCTGACCGTGTTCGTGTCGATCATCGCCCACGGGGTCACCGATACGGCGGGTGCCGAGTGGATCGCGGCGCGCGCCGAGCGGGAGGGCGCGAAGGGTCCGGCGCCGTCGGCAGCCCAGCCGACAGCCGGACTCGCAGACCGTCAGTGACCGTTCTGATCAGCGTCACCGCGCCGGCTCGGATCCACCAGCCAGCCGATGAGGATGGCGAGCAGTAGGAACGCGATGAATCCGCCGATCAGCGGCCAGTACATGGCGCTAAACATATACAAGGGGGCGGGACGCCGAGCCGCCGCCGCCCGCCGGCCTCAGCCGTGGAGCGCCACCTGCTCGCTGGGCGTGGGAAACGCCCAGGCCACTTGTAGACGGCGCTCTTGGCGGAACACGAACTGAAGCTGGCTGGGGGGGCGCAGGCCGCCCGGCCGAGCCGGGCGGAAGGTCGCGCAGGGCACAGCGGTCTCGATCGCACACAGATGGTTCTGGTGAAAGAAGCAGTTTTCGCAGCTCGCCTTCGCCGCTGCCGAGCGACCGTTCGCCATGCCTGATCCACACTCCGTTTCAACTCGTGAAGCTCAACCGACGCGGGAGCATCAAAGCGGATTTCCACCCCCTCGCGCAACCACGATTTCCGGAAAACGCAGGAACTTCCGGCTGGCGTAAATACCTGCAAACTGCGGGGTCTTTGCGGCCCGCGCCGATACCAGCCGCAATTTCCGTAGCTTTGGGAGCGGTGAATTCGACCGACTCCGAACAGCTGATCTCGCTCCATGACTACGAGCGCGCCGCCGCCGCGGTACTGGATCCGGCGACCCACAGCTATGTCGCCGGCGGCGCCAACTCAGAGATCACGCTGCGCGACAACGAGGCGGCCTGGAAGCGTCTGGCGATCCGGCCTCGGGTGCTGGTCGGCGTCGGTCAGCGCGACCTCGGCATCGAGCTGCTGGGCCGCCGTCGCGCCCATCCCGTCCTGATCGCCCCAACGGCCTTTCACCGCCTGGCCCACCGCGACGGGGAGGTCGCCACCGCCCGCGGCGCGGCCGCCACCGACACCATCATCTGCCTGTCGACTCTGGCCACCACGACCCCCGAACGGATGGCCGAGGCGGCGCCCGACGCCGAGCGCTGGTTTCAGCTCTACGTGTTCAGCGACCGCGGGGTCAGCGCCGAGCTGGTGGCTCGCGCCGTGGCCCACGGCTACGAGGCCCTGGTGGTTACCGTCGATCTCCCCGTCCCGGGCGTCCGTGAGCGCGAACTGCGCACCGAGGTCCGCTCGACCAACGCGGAGCAGGTCAGCGGGGCGGCCGCCGCCGGCGTCTCGGGCACGATGACGCCGCGTCAGTTCGGCCGGCTCGTCGATCCCGATCTGAACTGGTCAGACATCGAGCGCTTCGTCGCCGAGAGTCCGCTGCCGGTGCTGCTCAAGGGAATTCTCACCGCCGAGGACGCGCTGCTGGCGGCCGAGCACGGAGCCGCCGGCGTGATCGTGTCCAACCACGGTGGACGCCAGCTCGACACCGTGCTGGCCGGGGCCGACGCGCTGCCCGCGATCGTCGACGCGGTGGCCGAGCGGATGGACGTGCTGGTCGACGGTGGCATCAGGCACGGCACCGATGTGCTCAAGGCCCTGGCGCTCGGCGCGAGCGCGGTGCTGATCGGACGTCCCGCGGTCTGCGGCCTGGCCGTGGCCGGCGCCGAGGGGGTGCAGCGGGTGCTCGAGATCCTGCTGAGCGAATTCGACACCGCGCTGGCCCTGGCCGGGGCACCACGGGCCTCGGAGCTCGATCGCAGCTTTGTCACCCCCGCTCCGTGGGCAGCGCGGCCGCAGTGAACATCCTCGTCACCGGTGTCTCGGGTTACGTCGGCTCGCTCGTGGTGCCGCGGCTGCTGCGCGACGGTCACCACGTGACCGGGCTCGCTCGCACCCCCCAGAGCCTCCCAGCCGAGATTCCGATCTTCGAGGGCGACGCGATCTCGGGACGCGGGCTGGACCGGGCGCTCGAGGGCGTCGAGGTGGCGTACTTCCTGATCCACTCCATGGAGCGCGCCGGTGCCAACGGGTTTGCCGCGCGTGAGCAGATGGCCGCCGAGCGCTTCGCGGCCGCGGCAAGCGCCACCGGGGTCAAACGGATCGTCTACCTGGGCGGCCTGATCCCATACGGTGGTCCACGCTCGAGCCATCTGGCCAGCCGGCTCGAGGTGGAACGGATCCTCTTGCAGGGCGCACCCTCGTCGGTGGCCCTGCGGGCCTCGATCGTGATCGGTGCCCGGTCGCGCCCATTTCGCTTCCTGGTGCGCCTCGTGGAGCGTTTGCCAGTGCTCGCACTGCCGGCCTGGCGCGACAACCTGACCACGCCGATCGACGAGCGTGACATCGCGGAGCTGCTGGCGCAATGTGCCACCAGCGACCTTGTCGGCGGCCGCTCGCTCGACGCCGCCGGGCCCGATGTCGTCTCCTACGGTGAGCTGATCGGCCGGATCGGCGACGCGATGCTGGTCGAGCGGGCCACCCTGCGGCTGGGCCGCCTCACCCTTACCCCGATCGCCAGCCACATCGCAACCGTGATCGCCGGCGAGGAGTACGAGCTGATCGGCCCGCTGATGGAGAGCCTGGCTAGCGATCTGCTGCCGCGCGACGGTGAGGACGCGGCCCAGTTACTGAAGGTCAGGCTTCACTCACTGCGGGCGGCGATCGAGCGGTCGCTGCGGATCTGGGAACAGACCGAGCGTCTCGCCGCGCGCTAGTGGATGTTGCGTCCCGGGCTCACTGGCTGACGATCGAAGCGACCGCGTTGCTTCCAGGACGTTAGTGTGCGCCCACGCTTATGAGCATCGTGAAGGCCGACATAGAGATCGCGGCGCCGATCGAAAAGGTTTGGGACACCGTCATGGACCCCAATCGGCTCGCCGATTGGGTCACGATCCACAAGTCGGTGAAGCACGTGTCGGACTCGCCGCTGCGGCAAGGCTCGAGCATGGAGCAGGCGATGCACGTCCGCGGCTTCACCTTCCACGTGACATGGAGCGTGGTCTCGATAAGCGCCCCCAACTCAGCCCAGTGGAAGGGCGCCGGTCCCGCCCATTCGCAGGCATCCATCCACTACGAGCTGACCAGCCTCGGAGAGGGCCGGACCCGGTTTCATTACACCAACGAGTTCAAGACCCCCGGTGGAAAGCTGGGCGCGGTCGCCAGCCGCGTGATCGTCGGAGCGACATCCCAACGTGAAGCTCACCGTTCACTGACGAAGCTCAAGGAGCTTCTGGAAACCGCCTGACGATCAGCCGAAAAGCGGTTTTGCGCCGCCCGAGCCCCGCCCGGATGCTCCCTTTCGAGGGCGCAGACGCCAGCAACTGCAAGGAAACCAACGTGGGTCCTGTAACTGTTGTGTATCTTTGTGGCTGAACAATTACGTCTACACACACGGAGGGTAGATCACGTTGGCGGATTTCGTTGACAGTACGGTCAAGGACATTGACTCAAGGCTCGCGTCCCTGAAGCAGGAAGTGGCCAGGCTCGAGGCGGCTCGGTCCGCGCTCGTGGGCGGTCGTCGTGGGCCGGGTCGGCCCGCTGGTTCGAGCACACGCTCGAGCACGCGACGCGCGACTCGCCGCTCCACGCGCAGGGCCGGCCGGCCCCGCGGACGCCGGGCCGGTAACACCCGCGCCACCCAGGCTCTGGAGCTGGTGCGCTCAAAGCCCGGGATCACGATCCCGGAGATCGCTCAATCGCTGAAGATCGAGCCGAATTACCTCTATCGCGTTATGCCGAAGCTCGTCGAAGACGGCCAGGTCAAGCGCGACGGACAGGGCTGGCACCCCGCCGCAGCCGCCGCCTAGCGGTGACAGCGGAGGCTGACATCCGGGCGAGCGGCACACCAGCCACGAGCCCGGATGTCACTGACCGCTCCCCGACGAATCCCAGTGCTGCGCCGGCCTAGACCAGGCCGAGCTTCCTGACCGCGTCTCGCTCCTCACCCAGCTCCTTGACGGTCGCGTCGATGCGCGACCGCGAGAAGTCGTCGAGCTCGAGTCCCTGCACGACCTCATACTCGCCGTTCGAGCAGGTGCAGGGGTGACCGGAGAAGATCCCTTCGTCAATACCGTATGAGCCGTCGGTGGCAATCGCCATCGACACCCAGTCGCCCTCCGGCGAGCCCAGGACCCAGTCGTGCACGTGGTCGACTGCCGCGTTGGCCGCCGAAGCCGCGCTGGACGCGCCGCGGGCCTCGATGATCGCGGCGCCGCGCTTCTGCACGGTCGGAATGAAGTCGTTCTCGATCCACTCCTGGTCGCCGATCGCGTCGGCCGCCGAGTTGCCTCTGACCTTGGCGTGAAACACGTCCGGATACTGGGTCGCCGAGTGGTTGCCCCAGATCGTCATGTTGGTGACCTCGCTGACCGGTGCGCCGGTCTTGTTGGCCACCTGCGCGATCGCCCGGTTGTGGTCCAGGCGCATCATCGCCGTGAATCGCTCACGGGGGATGTCGGGAGCGTTGCTCTGCGCGATCAGGCAGTTGGTGTTGGCGGGATTGCCGACCACCAGCACCTTGATGTTCGACGCGGCGTGGGCGTTCAGCGCCTCACCCTGCGGCTTGAAGATCCCGCCGTTGGCCTCGAGCAGATCGCTGCGCTCCATCCCCTTGCTGCGGGGGCGCGCGCCGACCAGCAGCGCGATGTTGGTGGAGTCAAAGGCCTGGTTGGGATCGTCGTAGATGTCAACCCCGGTCAGGAGGGGAAAGGCACAGTCATCGAGCTCCATCGCCGTTCCCTCGGCCGCCTTGACGGCGTCCGGAATCTCGAGCAGCGATAGGTGCACAGGCGTGTCGGGGCCGAGCAGCTGACCGCTGGCGATCCGAAACAGGATCGCGTATCCGATCTGGCCGGCGGCGCCGGTTACCGCGACTTTCACTGGTGCCTGGCCGCCGTTTGGGGGTGTACTCATGGATTCGTTTTCCTTCCTTGACACCCGCGGGGCGCACCGAGCGGTGCGTCCGCGAAAGCGTCTGTTTTCTCGCCGGCTGATGCTATAGAGCGCCGTTGCGTCGGCGCCGCCCGGCGGCGGGCGGCGCCTTCTCGGGGCCCGGCCCCGCCTCCGGCGCCGGCCTCAGCCCTCGAGCTCGAGCCCGTAGACGTCCCCGAGCTTGTGCTTGAGATAGCGCGTGAACGGCTTGACCGAGATCGGTCCGGCGGACTCGCGCTCCAGCAGCTCGGTGGTGGTGAACTTGGACCCGTAGCGGTGCACGTGCTGGCCGAGCCAGTCGCGCAGCGGCGCCAGCTCACCGGCGGCGATCCGATCGTCGAGACCGGGCAGCTGGGCGTGCGCCAGCTCCCACAGCTGTCCGGCGATCAGGTTGCCGATGGCATAGGTTGGGAAGTAGCCGATCAGCCCCGCCGACCAGTGCACATCCTGCAGCACTCCGTTGGCGTCGTCGTCGACATCGAAGCCGAAGTACTCCTTGAACCGGGCGTTCCAGGCTTCCGGAAGGTCCCTGACCGCGAGCGCGCCGTCGAGCAGCTGCTGCTCGAGCTCGAAGCGGAGAATGATGTGCAGCGAGTAAGTGGCCTCGTCGGCCTCGACGCGGATGTAGGACGGATTGACACGGTTGACCGCTCGGTAGAGGACATCGGACTCCAGCTCGGTCAGGGCGCCGCCGAACGCCGCGGCGATCCGGGGCGCCAGTACCCCGCAGAAGGGACGGCCCCGGCCCACCATGTTCTCCCACAGCCGGCTCTGGGATTCGTGCATGCCCAAGGACTCACCGTTGCCCAGCGGTGACCGGCGAAGCGAGTCGGGAATCCCTGCCTCATACAGCCCGTGTCCGCACTCGTGCATAGCGCCGTACAGCCCGGCCGGGAAATACTCTTCGTCCCAGCGAGTGGTGATCCGAACGTCACCGCCACCGATGCTGGTCGCAAACGGATGCACGGTGTCATCGATCCGCCATCCGGTGGCGTCGAAGCCCATCAGCGCGACAGTCTCCGAGACCAGCCGGCGCTGCTCGGGGACCGGGAAGTGGCCGTGAACGGGACTCTCGTCGACGGCCTGCGCGTTGGCCATCACCTCGGCGATGAGCGGCACCAGCTCCTGCTTGAGCTCCTCGAACAGCGCGGCCACCGCGGTGGTCTTCATCTGCGGCTCGTAGTCGTCGAGGACGACGTCGTAGCCGCATTCGAATCCGTCGGCCCCGGCGTGGCAATCGACGTAGCGGCGGGCCAGGTCGATGTTGTGCTCCAGATGCGGGGCGAAGCCCGCAAAGTCCGATGACTCGCGCGCCAGCACCCATGCCTCCTGGCCGATCGACGCGGCTCGCGCCAGCTCGGCGGCGAGGTCGGTGGGGACCCGCCGAGCCTTCTCCCAGTCTCTTCGCACCAGCCGCACCAGGCTGGCGTCGTCGGAGTCGTAGTCGGCTCCGTCAAGCTCGGCGGTGGCGCCCTCGATCAGGCGCCCGGTCTCGTCGTCGACCAGCAGCTCGTGACTGATGCGCTCGAGCGTGGCCAGCGATTCGGCCCGGCTCTGACCGCCCCGCGGCGGCATCATGGTCTGCTGATCCCAGCTGGCCAGCGAGGCCGCATGGTGCAGATCGGCAAGGTCGGCCATCCGCCGCTTCAACGCGGCGAGACGCTCACTCATTCGCTTCTCCTCGGGTTCATAGAAAGTGCCTGGACGGTGGGCGGGGATGCCTGTGCGACCATTGCAGCATGTGGCGCCGTTCGACATCGATCAAGTTGTTCGAGGTTTTTGGCCTTCGGATCGGAGTCGACGCCAGCTGGTTCGTGATCCTGTTCCTGCTGATCTTCTTGCTCTCGACGCCGTTTCGGGAGACGCTGCACAGCTCTGACGCGGTGGCGTACCTGACAACGGTGGTCAGCGTCCTGCTCCTGTTCGCCTCGCTGATCGTGCACGAGCTTGGCCACGCGTTGGTAGCGCGCAGGCAGGGGATCGAGGTCAAGCGAATTGATCTGTTCCTGTTCGGTGGACTAACGAAGATGAGCCGCGACGCCGATTCCCCCGCCGAGGAGTTCAAGATCGCGGTGGCGGGCCCAGTGGCCACGTTGCTGGTGATCCTAGTGTGCCTCGGCGTGGACATGGCGATCGTGGGAGCGCACCGCCTGACCCACGCCATCGTCCTCGACAACGACATCCAGATCACTCCCGTGCTGCTGTCACTGAGCTGGCTGCTGCCGATGAACGTGCTCCTGTTTCTGTTCAACATCGTCCCGGCGTTCCCGCTCGACGGCGGACGGATCGCCCGCGCGATCGTATGGCGGGTTACAAACGACAAGCGCCGGGGAACCCAGGTCGCGGCCAGGCTCGGTCAGGGCTTCGCGATCATCCTCGCCGGCATTGGGATCTGGCTGCTTCTGGGGTATGGCAGCTTCAGCGGCCTGTGGCTGGCCGCGCTGGCCTACCTGCTCGGCCAGTCGGCGCGCGGAGCGCTGCTGCAGTCCGCCCTGACCGAGCGCATCGAGGGGGTGCGGGTCGCCGACATCATGGATACCCATCCCGTCGCGATCGAGTCCGAGCTGGCGCTGAACCAGGCCATGGAGGAGTACTTCCTGCGCTACGGGTGGTCCTGGTTTCCGGTCGTCGACGCCTCGGGGCGGTTTCTCGGCGTCGCCCGCCAGGAGCGAGCCCAGGCGTCGATCGACGCCGGGGAAGGATGGCTCACGGCGGGCTCGATCGTCGAGTCCGAGGAGGCGGCGGCCTGGCGCGTGCAGGCCGATCGCCCGATCACCGATTTGCTGGCCTCCGAGTCACTGGGCCGGCTGGGCGCGCTGATGGCGGTCGACGGCGAAGGCGTGCTGCGTGGCGTGGTGACGATCGAGCAGGTCCGCCGGGCGCTGCAGTCGGCCTTCGGGACCACCCCGGCGTGAGCCACATCGTCGGCGCGGGTCCTCGGAGGCGACGCCGACCTCGGCAACGCCGCGCAATCTATATTGCAGGTCAGTGCCTTCTCAAGATGTCCTGATCGTCGGTGCCGGCCTGGCCGGCCAGCGCGCCGCACTGGCCGCCGCCCAGGCTGGGGCCAGCGTCGCCATCATCTCCAAGGTCCATCCGGTCCGCTCGCATTCGGTCGCCGCCGCCGGGGGTATCAACGCGGCTCTGAACCCGGAGGACACCTGGGAGTCGCACGCATTCGACACGATCAAGGGCTCGGACTACCTCGGCGACCAGGACGCGATCGAGATCATGTGCCGGGAGGCCCCCGAGGAGATCCTGTGGCTCGAGCACGCCGGAGTGACCTTCCACCGCAACGAGACCGGCCATCTCGGCACCCGCGCCTTCGGCGGCGCCTCGGCGGCGCGGACCTACTACGTGGCCGACATCACCGGCCACGCGATCCTGCACGTGCTCTACGAGCAGCTGATGAAGTTCGGCGACCAGATCGACCGCTACGAGGAGTGGTTCACCACCGACCTGCTCCAGGATGACGCGGGCCGCTGCACCGGGGCCATCTGCCGCAACCTGCGCGACGGTGAGCTCCAGGTCTTCAACGCCAAGAACGTGATTTTGGCCTCCGGCGGAGCCGGCCAGGCCTACAGGCCGACCACCAACGGGCTGATCGTGACCGGCGACGGGATTGCCCAGGCCTACCGGATCGGCGCCCGGCTGATGGACATGGAGATGATCCAGTACCACCCCACCACCCTGGCCGGCAACGGCCTGCTGATCACCGAGGGCGCGCGGGGCGAGGGCGCCTGGCTGCTCAACGCCGAGGGCGACCGGTTCATGGAGCGCTACGCGCCGAACAAGCTCGAGCTGGCCTCCCGCGACGTCGTCTCCCGGGCCGAGCAGACCGAGATCAACGAAGGCCGTGGGTTCCCCGACGGCACGGTGGCGCTCGACATCACCAAGGTCCCGCGCCGCCGCACGCTGGAGGCGCTGAGGGAAATCGTGAATATCGGGCGGGACTTCGCAGGGGTCGACATCACTCGCGAGCCGATACACATCCACCCGGGCCAGCACTACATCATGGGCGGCGTCAAGACCGACGTCGACGGCCGGACCACCATTGAGGGCCTGTACGCGGCCGGCGAGGTGGCCTGCGTCTCGGTCCACGGAGGCAACCGTCTCGGCGCGAACTCGCTGCTGGACACGCTGATCTTCGGCCGCCGCTCCGGCGAGCACGCCGCGCGCGATGCGATGCACATGTCGATGCCCTCGACCCACGCGTCGCGGCTGGAGAAGACCGAGGCCGCGATCCGGGAGATCATCGACCGGCCCCAGGGGGGCCGGCGAGTGGCCGCAATCAAGGATGAGCTCGGCGAGACGATGAATCAGTACGTGGCTGTGTTCCGCGATGAGGACGGGCTGCAGAAGGCCCATGAGATCATCCGAAGGCTCAAGGAGGAGGCGCCCAAGGCGGCCGTCGACGATCGCGGCACGATCTTCAACCAGGACGTGATTGGCGCGATCGAGCTGGGGTACATGCTCGACTGCGCCGAAGCGATCGTGGTCGCGGCGCTGGAGCGCAAGGAATCCCGCGGAGCGCAGTTCCGCACCGACTTCCCCGAGCGCAACGACGACGAATGGCTAAAGCACGTGGATGTCACGGCCAACGGCGATGACGTACCCACAGTCAGCTACTCACCGGTGACGATCACCAAGTGGGAGCCCCAGGAAAGGACGTATTAGCTCGCAATGCCCGAGTACACGTTGAGGATCCGCCGGTTCGATCCACAGTCTGGAGAGGCTGCGTATTGGGATGACCACCAGGTGGAGCTCGGCGAGCGAAACTCAGTGCTCGACGCGATCCTCAAGGTGCGCGACGAGGTGGACGGATCCGTGGGGATCCGCTGCTCGTGCCAGCAGGCGATATGCGGGTCCTGCGGCGTCCGGATGAACGGGAAGCCCGGCCTGGCCTGCAACACCCATCTGGAGGAGGCGGCGGCTCGGGCCCACGGCGTCGGCTGGAACCCGGGCGAGGAGGGCGAGGCGAACGCGAACGGCGGTGGGGTGATCGAGGTCGAGCCGATGGGCAACATCCCGGTGATCAAGGACCTGATCGTGGACATGGACGCCGTGCACTGGAAGAAGATCCAGCGTGTCACTCCGTTTCTGATCAACAAGCAGCCCGTCCCCGAGCGCGAGTACGTGGTCCCGCACGAGAACATGGTCGACGTCACCCAGTCGATGGCCTGCATCCAGTGCGGTGCCTGCGTGTCGGACTGCCTGTCGATGGAGATCGACCCCCTGTTCGTGGGCCCGGCGGCGCTGGCCAAGGCCTACCGGTTCGTCGGCGACCCCCGTGACGCCGAGCGCAACGAGCGCCTCAAGGACCTCTCGGAGGACCCCCACGGCATCTACGACTGCACCCACTGCTTCAACTGCATCGACGCCTGTCCCAAGGGAGTCGATCCGATGAGCCAGATCATGCGGTTGCGTCGCAACGCCGGCAGCGACGAGAAGATCGACGACCGCAACAACGGCCACCGCCACGAGGACGCGTTCGTCACGCTGGTGCGCGACTACGGCCTGCTCAACGAGGCCGAGCTGCTGCCGCGCTCCTACGGCGGCAACTCGTGGTTCGGCAAGTTCCATCCCGCTGCCGGCAAGGAGCTTCTGTCCTCGATCGGGACCGTGGTCACCGGGGTGGTGCGCGGCAAGGTGAGCCCCAAGATTGCGATGTTCGGCCACAAGCTTTCGAAGTCCGACCTCGGCCAGCTGAAGGGCATCTACGACAAGGTGGAGGGCCGCGACGAGCGTGTCGAGCTCAACCTGTACGTAAGCGGCTACGAGGACGAGCCCGCGCCCGATCCTGGCCAGGAGGGTGCCGGGAAGCGCGAGACTCCGGCCGAGCCGTCGATGCCGTCAGGAGAGCCCGAGGCGCCGGTCTCCCCGCCGTCCCAGCCCGACAAGTCGCCGACGTTCCCGGGGCCAGGAGAGGAAAAGGAGTCCTCCTCGAGCGAAAGCGAGAGTCCATGAAAGTCGCATACTGGCCGGGATGCGTGAGCCGCGGGTTCACGCCGGAGCTGCACGGCTCGATGGCCAAGGTGGCGCCGCTGCTCGACATCGAGCTGATCGAGCTCGACCGCGCGGCCTGCTGCGGCGCCGGCGTGATCGCCGAGCACAACCAGGAGCTCGCCGACACCCTCAACGCGCGTACCTTTGCGCTGGCCCAGAAGACCGACGGCGAGCTGATGATGAACATCTGCTCGACCTGTCAGGGCGCGCAGTCCGAGTGCCAGGAGCGCCTGGACGCCAACACCGAGTACCGCCAGCACATCAACGGCAATCTGTCCGACGAGGGATTGGTGTACGAGCGCGGGCTCTCCAACAAGAACCTGCTCTGGCTGCTGGTGGAGGAGATCGGGCTCGACGCACTCAAGGCGAAGGTCAAGCAGCCGCTCACCGACCTCAAGGTGGGACCGTTCTACGGGTGCTACATCGTGCGCCCCGTCGACCGCCTCGGCGTCGACGAGGACCATCCGCGCGATCGCTACATGCACATGGTCATCGAAGCCCTGGGCGGCACCGTGATCGACTACGCCGGGGTCTACAAGTGCTGCGGCTTTCCGATCATCACGATGAACAAGCACGCCTCGCTTTCGATGGCCGGCCGCCACCTCGGCGACGCCATCGACGCCGACGCCGACTGCCTCGTCGTCCCGTGTCCCCTCTGCCACCTGAACCTGGACATGCAGCAGCCCTCGGCGTCACGGGTGGTGGGTCGTGAGCTGGGGCTTCCGGTCCTCCACCTGCCGCAGCTGCTGGGGCTCGCCCTCGGCCTGGCCCCCAAGGAGCTCGGGATGGGCAAGCACGTCGTGAAGCCGACCTCGGTGATCGACTGGTCGGCTTCAGTTGTGGCGGGAGCGGCGGCCTAGCGGTTTGTTCTCCGGGCGGGCGGGTGTCATCTGGGTTCCGGTAGACGGAACCAGATTGCATCAGGTCCGGGCTGGGCCGTAGCGCTCGGCGAAAGTTGCGGGCGTACTCGTCGGCGCCATCAGCAGCTCGGCGATCTGGACGGCGTTGGTTGCCGCGCCCTTTCGCAGGTTGTCCGAGACCACCCACATGCTCAGCGCGCGGGGATGGGACTCGTCGCGTCGGATCCGGCCGACGAACACCTCGTCGCGGCCCTCGGCACGCAGCGGCGTCGGAACGTCCTCCTCCAGGCTCAGCCCGGGCGCAGCGGCGAGCAGCTCGCGCGCCTCCGCGGCTCCCAGCGGCTCACGGGTCTGGATGTTGACCGCCTCGGAGTGGCCCACCCTGACCGGCACGCGCACGCAGGTCACGGCGATGCCGATCGACTCGTCCTCGAGGATCTTGCGCGTCTCGAACATCATCTTGCGCTCCTCGTCGGTGTGGTCCTCGCCGTCGGCGAAATTCCCGGCGGCGCCGATGACGTTGAAGCCGATGGGCTGTGGATACACCTCGGGCGCCGGCATCTCCATCCCGTGCAGCGAGGCGTGGGACTGGGCGTCGAGCTCGGCCACCGCGGCGCGGCCGGTACCCGACACCGACTGATACGTGGACACGACCAGCCGCTCGATGCCGGCCGCGCGGTGGATCGGGGCCAGCGCCACCATCAGCTGCATCGTCGAGCAGTTGGGGTTGGCGATCAGGCCGGCGTGGTTGCGCAGCGCGTGCGGGTTGACCTCCGAGACGACCAGCGGCACGTTTGGATCGCGCCGGAAGGCGGAGGAATTGTCGATCACCGCCGCGCCGGCGTGCGCGAACCGGTGAGCCCACTCGCGCGACGTTCCCGCCCCAGCCGAGAACAGCGCGATCTCAAAGCCGGTCAGGTCGGCGTCCTCGTCGAGGCCGCGCACGACGCGGCCGTCGATCTCCAGGCCGGCCGACCGCGGGGTGGCGAACAGGACGATCTCGTCGGCCGGGAACGAGCGCTGGCGCAGCAGCTCGAGCATCGTCCTCCCCACCTGTCCGGTGGCACCAACGACCGCCACGCGCTTGCCGCCCGCTCGGCATCCGGCCTCGCCATTCCGGGCGGCGCGCGTGTCGTCCGGCTGAGTCATCGCGGGCCCCGCTCCGGCTCGATCCCGCCGTCGCCGAGCTCGAACGCCGAGTGCAGCGCCCGTACCGCCTGGGGCACGTCGCCAGAGCGGATGATGCAGGAGATCTTGATCGGGGAGGTGGAGATCATCTCGATGTTGATCCCTTCGCCGGCCAGCGTCTGAAAGACCTTGGCGGCGACGCCCGGGTGCGAGCGCATCCCGGCGCCGACGATCGAGACCTTGCCGATCTCCCGGTCGGTGTCCACGCGCGAGACGCCGAGCGCGGACCGCACCGGCTCGAGCGCGCTCTCGGCGGCGCGCAGATCCTCAGTCCCGATCGTGAACGAGACCTCGGCGTCGCGTCCGTCCTCGCGCGGTTCGTTCTGGATGATCGTGTCGACGTTGCAGTTGGCGTCGGCGAGCGCCCCGAAGATCGATGCCGCGGCGCCGGGACGGTCCGGCACGCCGATCAGCGTGATTCGCGCCTCGTCGGTGGAGTGGGTGACGGCGGTGATGAGGGGGTGTTCCATGGTCTCTTCTTCTCCGAGCACAAAGGTACCTGGACTGGCGTCAAAGCTCGATCGGCAATGGATCCGGACGCCGTGGGTCCGGGCGTACTCGACCGAGCGCAGCTGCAGCACCTTGGCGCCGGAGGCCGCCATCTCGAGCATCTCCTCGAAGCTGACCTGGGGGAGCTTGCGCGCGTCGGGCACAAGCCTGGGGTCGGCGCTGAACACCCCCGCCACGTCGGTGTAGATCTCGCACACCTCGGCCCCGATCGCCGCCGCCAGCGCTACGGCGGTGGTGTCAGAGCCGCCGCGGCCCAGGGTGGTGACGTCGCGGCTCGTCGAGACGCCCTGAAAGCCGGCCACCAGCACGATCAGATCTTCGCCCAGCGCATCCCTGATGCGGTTGGCCCGGACGTCAATGATCCGCGCCTTGGTGTGGGACGTGTCGGTCACGATCCCGGCCTGCGAGCCGGTCAGCGAGATCGCCCGGTGGCCCAGGTCGTTGATCGCCATCGCGCACAGCGCGCAGGAGATCCGCTCGCCGGTGGAGAGCAGCATGTCCATCTCACGGCGGTCGGGCTCCGGGGAGACCTCCTCGGCCATCGCGATCAGCTCGTCGGTGGTCTGCCCGCGCGCCGACAGCACCGCCACCACACGCTTTCCGGACTCGCGCTGGCCGACGATCCGGCGGGCGGCGTGCTTGATGCGCCCGGCATCGGCGACGGAGGTGCCGCCGAACTTCATCACCACTGTCTCGCGCTCGGGCACGGCGACGTAGGGTACGTCGCGGCGCTAGGTCGCGTCGCTAGCGAAACCGGCCCGATCCGACGCCGGCCCGCAGGGCAAGCGTCGCCGAGGGTGAGTCCTCGACGCTCCAGTCGGCCTCCTTGCGGAGCTCGAACCAGATCACGGACTTGACCTCGTGGTGGCGAGCCAAGTACGCGAACATCGCGCGGATCCAGGCCGACTTGCTGCCCCCGACGCTCGCGGACGCGACCTCGGAGAGCTCGATCGGGAGGCCCGGAGCCAGCCGGTGCAGAGCATGAATCGAGCGCCCGCATATGAGCGAAAAGCTGCGCCAGCGCATCTGGAACAGCTTGGTTCCACCGTTGAGGCAGGTGACGCCGAGCATGTCGACCTCCCTACGGCCGGGGAAAAATGCCTTCGGCGCGCCGGTAACCGGGCTCCAGACCCAGCTGACGTTGCGGGCTCCGGCCTGGTTGAAGATCCGATGTACCCGCCGCCAGGCTGCGACGAACTGACCCGGCCGGTTGCCGTTGATCGAGCGCCCCCAGGGATACCAGTTGCCGTTCATCTCCTGTGCGAAGCGCAGGCGCACCGGCTTTCCCCAGGCCGCGAGCCGCCGAGCCCACATACGGACATAGGCGTCGAACCTGCCGGCGACGAGGTTGCGCAGCGCATAGCGGGGCTGCGCCTCGAACAGCTTTCCGGTGGCGTCCCACGGCTCCCAGGTGATCTCGGGCACGCTTCCGCGGAGCGCGACGGCGTTCAGCTGGGCCAGCGCGGGCGGCGCCGCACGCCAGTCCGCGTACCACATCACGACGCTGGCGTGCAGGTGCACGGCATGCTCGAACCTGTTCACGGACACGAGATCGGACGGCTGCCAGAGCCGCCAGGGGTTGCGCGCCAGCGGCAGGGTGGTGACGCCGAGGTCGACGGTCGCCGAGTGGGGCGGCGGAACCGGCCAGGGACCGAGGGGCTTTATCGACCGGGCGAGGATGAGGTTCTGCTGCAGTGCCAGCAGGCCAAGTACCGCAAGCAGCATGACCAACGGCGCGATCCACGCCCAGCGGCGACGAGGGTGCTGCAGCGGTGCGGCCAAGATGTTCTCCGCCTCGCTCACGAGATCGCCTGCACCATCGGCTGCCAGACCAGCACCGTCGAAACCACCAGCGAGACCAGCAGCAAGCCGCTGGCCGCGATCACGCCGGTCCGACGGCGGATCGTCGTTCTGCGGTCGGCTCCCGCGGCGGCGGCGCGGATCTCGAGGCCGACCGTGGTGATCACCAGGACCAGGCCGAGCGCCGCGTTGAGCAAAGCCAGCAGGCAGTAGCCCTCCACCGGGCCGCCGCCGCCGCTGAGCTGAAAGCCCCACAGGGCCATCAGCGGAACCGCAGCCAGACCAAGGCCGGGACCGTAGAGGCCGAGCGACGGCGGTCCGGCGCTGGCCACCCCCTTGGGCGTGATCATGTACGGCCGCTTGATGCGCAGCACCACGTTGATGAACGCCCAGAGCACTACCGGCCACCGGGCCACCCCGAGCAGGATGCCGCGCCATGACAACCTGACGCCGCCGGGCTGGAACCACTTTCGAGTCTCGCACCACATCAGCCCGGAAGCGAGGATCAGCGGCGCGAAGTAGATGAGGTACTGGCTCAGCTTGACTGACGCGATCGGCTCACGGATCACAAGGGCGACGGTCGGAAGCAGCCATAGCACCGCCAGCGAGACCGACCACATCGTGTACCAGCTCTGGCAGAACAGGAACTGGCACGCCTGCCGGAACGAGTACTGGCGGATCAGACGCGGCGTGTGGCGTACGAAGATCTGGATCATCGAGTATGCCCAGGCAAACTGCTGGCGCAGATAGGTGGCGAAATCGTCCGGACCGTCGCCGACGGCGATCAGGTCCGGGACGAACACACCGGTGTAGCCGTCGGCGCCGAGGACCACAGTGTCGAGGTGGTCCTCGGCCCGAGTGGGCTGGAAGCCGCCGATCTCCCGTACCGCGGCGGTCCGGTAGGTCGTGTGTGAGCCGATGATGAAAGGGGTGCGGCTGTGGCCGTAGAAGCCCATCTGAAGCGGTCCGTGGAACAACAGATCCTGCTCGGCCAGACCGCGCGCCGCCCAGTTTTCGACATTGCCCACCACGCTCGGCGCCTGTACCCAGGCCACCGAGGGGTCGCGGAAGTAGCCCAGCGTGCGATCGAGGTAATCCGGTCGCGGGTGGTGATCGACATCCAGTTGCACGAACACCTCGTAATGCAGGCCGAGGGACGCAACGTGGTCCAGCCAGGCGTTCACGTTGCCGGCCTTGGTGGAGATCTGAAACGGGGGCGCGGGCTCGTTCCAGCTGGCGATCCCCTTACGACTGAAGTACTTCACGCCGCGCTCGCGGGCCAGCCTTCGCACCGCGGCGGAGTTACCCTCGTCAAGGACCCAGCTGTCGTGCGGGTAGGTGACCTCGCGCAGCGCGTCGAGCTGGGCAGTGATCACTGCCAGCGACTCGTGACTGGGCACGCAGAGGGTGACCATCGCGACCTTTACCCCGGGCGGCGCGGGGATCTCGACCGGACGCCGCATGCGCCCCACGAACATCCAGTAGATCGTGGGCAGCAGTGTCACCTGGTAGAAGAGCATCACCGTCTGCAGCCAGTACAGCCACGGCGCGCCGGCGCTCCCCGCACCCAGCCACCACAGCCAGAAGCCAACGCTGACCGCCACCCAGAGGCCGGCCAGGCCCAAGTAGCGCAGATGCTGCGCACGGGACATCACGGCGACGCTCCTGTGTGGGACTTCTTCGAGCGCAGCGATCGTGCCTCGCCCGGCGTCGGGACGAGGATGAGCCAGCGCGGCGATCTCGCCTTGGTCGAGTGTCTCGCGCGCGAGCAGGGCGCCAGCCAGCGAATCGAGTGCCTCGCGGTGCTCGCGCAGTAGCTCCTCGGCGCGACGCTCGGACTCGTAGAGCGTACGGTGGGTCTCGCGGGCGGTGCTGCCGGCTGGCGCGGGAGTGCGGCACTCGTGGCGGGCGGCCCTCTCGACCGGGTCCAGTGAGATGAGCGGGGGCACTGCGGCGGCGAACGCGTCCCCGTTGCCCGACGGCCGGTGCGCGAGGTAACCGCGAGCCAGCACCCCCGCCTCGTCGCGGTCGGACCGTCCCTCGTCTCCCGGCTCGTCGAAGGCCATTCGGACCGCCGTCTCGCCCGCGAGCAAACCAATGATGCGGGCTCGGCGAGACGCCTCGCCACGCAACCGGTGGCCACCGTCGCTGGCGATCATGGCCCGGCGCCGGATCCGGGCCGTGCTGAAGACCGATGCCCTGACGGTGCAGTCGGCACCGGGCTGGAGCAGGCCGATCAGGGCGCGGCCCGCCTCGGAATAGGCCAGCCGGGAGCACTCGCGATCGGACATAACCAGCCGCCCGCCCACCGACAGCTCCATCGCCCTCAGCGCCTGCGTGAAGTCGTCCTGATTGAGCTGGACAGCCTCGCGCAGCGCACGGAACCGGCAGGCTTCGTCTACGAGCTTGCGTATGTCGGGGGCGCTCAGCCCTCGGGTGCGAGCGGCGACCAACTCGAGGTCGAGATCGTCGTCGAGCTCGAGTCGACGCGTTCGCTTGCGGAGCAGCTCGAGCCGCCCGCTTCGGTCCAAGGCAAGACGCGCCCAGACGGCCGGACGGCTCGCACGGTCCGCCAACGGGGACGGGTCGGCTTCGGCGACCCCCGCGGGGGCGCCATTTAGCGCGGAACTATGTCTCATCCTTGAAGTGCGCTCGCTAGAGGACTCCATCCCTGGAGCCCAAAGTTGGGTCCGGCCCCGCTTGCCCGCGGAACCTTGAGCGAAGCATAGCGCATCTGGACATCTGTTTGATCAAACGCGAAGCACCGAAGGTTGGCCAATCGGGACTCGGGGTAGACGAAATGACGACTCGGACTCGATTTGCTCGTGTTGGCCAACCAGGCGGACGAAGCAGGAACGGTGGACCCGCTCCGCAGCCTCTCCCCGTTCGCCTGCCCTTCCGGGCCGAGCCCTCGGCGCCGGCGTGTCCGGTATCGCGCCTTGTCGGCCTTGGTGCCAGCGGCGATAATCGCGCTGGCGCTGGCGTTCTCAGCCGGAGCCGGGGCCAGAGCGTCGTTTCGTGCGCGTGCAGTGGCTTACTCGTACCTCAATTCGTCGGGCTTGGCCTCGCGGCCGCTGACGTTCGGGATCTATCCGGGCGGCGCCGCCGGCACCGTGGGACCGAGCGGGCAGCTCAAGCCGGAGGATCCCGCCAAGCGGCTGCAGGCCCTCGAGGAGCTCCGACCGGCGAGCGTCCCGTTCGTCCTGCATCTGTACGCCTCATACACGGGGCCGCGCGGCTGGTCGGCAGCTCAGCAACTCGGCCAGCAGATCGCTCAGTACACCGGCGCCGGCTTCGAGATCGAACTGGTCCTCACCTATCGCCCGGACGGGGGCGGATCCGCCGCCGACGTCTCCGGATTCGTGGACTTCGTGCACGCGGCGCTCAGCTCGTTCGGTGCCAACCGGCGCTTCGTCGCGCTGCAGGTGACCAACGAAGCCAACATAAGCGGCGCTCCCAACGCTGCCGACGGCTACTACGCCGGGGCGCAGGACGCTCTGATCGCCGGCGTGATCGCCGCCAAGCAGCAGATACTCGCCAGCGGCTACGGCCAGGTCAAGGTCGGCTTCAACTGGGCGTATTCGAACGGCGATTCTGGGTTCTGGCGCCAGCTCGGTGCTCAAGGCGGCGCCAGCTTCGTCAGGTCGCTGGACTGGGTCGGCCTCGACGTCTACCCTGGCACTTGGGGCCCGGAGAGTCCGGGCAGCCTGCCCGCAGCCACCGCCAGCACGATGCAGACGGCGCTGGCCAGCCTGCGAACCAATTATCTGCCGCTGGCTGGGATTCCTGCGCGGGTTGCGCTGCACGTTTCCGAGAACGGCTATCCGACCGGACCGGGAAGGACCGAGCAGATGCAGGTTCAGGTGATGCGGGCGGCGATCAACACCGTCGAAGCTGATCGTGCGCTCTACAACGTCACCGACTACCGCTGGTTCGACCTGCGCGACGCCGCCTCCGCGAGCTCCAGCTTCGAGGACCGCTACGGTCTGATGACCGACGCCTACACGCCCAAGCTCGCCTTCGCCGTCTACCGCTCGCTGGTCGCCGAGCTCGGTGTCTAGGTCCAGACCTTCTCTACGGCGCGGTCTCTCGGTCCAGACTCTCTACGGCGCGCCGATCCGGCGGCGAGCCGGCTAGACCGCGCGGCGCCCGGCGAGCGCCCGGCCGAGCGTCAGCTCGTCGGCGTACTCCAGGTCTGCCCCCACCGGCAGGCCACTGGCCAGACGGGTAACCGACAGCTCCGGGAGCCGGTCCCGGAGACCGGCCGCGATGTGCAGCGCGGTCGCCTCGCCGGTGGTGGTGGGGTTGGTGGCGATCACCACCTCGCGCAGCTCGCCGTTCTCGGCCCGGGCGTAGAGCTCAGCGATCTTCAGATCCTCGGGATCGATGCCGTCGATCGGCGACAGCGCGCCGCCGAGCACGTGGTAGCGGCCGCCGAACTCGTGCGTGCGCTCAATCGAGATCACGTCCGAGGGCTCCTCGACGACGCAGATCAGCTCGGGGTCGCGGCGCGCGTCGTCGCAGATCCGGCACCGCGGCCCGTCGGCCAGGTTGAAGCATTCGTTACACAAGCCGATCCGCTGCTTGACCTCGCGAATCGCCTCGGCCAGCGCCATCGCCTCCTCGTCGCCGGCGCGCAGGATGTGGAAGGCCAGGCGCTGGGCGGTGCGCCCACCGACGCCAGGGAGCTTTGACAGCTCGCTGATCAGCTTCTGGACGGGCGGTGCGTACAAGGCCGGTGGCTGTCCGTGCCGTGCCTAGAGGCCCGGGAGGCCCAGGCCCCCCATTCCGCCGGCGATCCCGCCCATCTTCGAGGCCGCGAGCTCCTGCGCCGAGCGCAGACCCTCGTTGACCGCCGCCAGGACCATGTCCTGGAGCAGCTCGACGTCGTCGGGGTCGACGGCCTGGGGGTCGATCTTGATCGACTTCAGGGCCAGATCCCCGGTCACTTGCACGGTGACCATGCCGCCGCCCGCGGAGGCGTCCACGACCTCGTCCTTGAGCGACTCCTGCGCGGCGAGCATGTCTTCCTGCATCTTCTGGGCCTGCTTGAGCAGCTGCTGCATGTTGGGCGGCTGGGGCATGGGGGCTATTTGGCCTCTTCCTGATCGGGGTCGTCGAGCACTTCCTCGGCGTCGAACTCCTCCATGAAGCGTTTCACGAGCTCCTCGCCGGTGAGGCCGGGAGCGTCTTGTGCCACCGGCGCCAGATCCTCGTCGCGAAGCTCGTAGCGCAGCGCGAGCGCGGTGCCGGTCACCGACCGCAGGGCGTCGGCGGCGGCCCGGCGATGGTCGTCCTGCTCGGCCTTGCGCTTCAAGAACGCCGCGCCGGTCGGGAACGCCACCGTCACGTTGCGTTCCGCCAGCTCCACGGGCCGGGCGTCGGCGAGCAGCGCAGCGAGCATCGCGTTGCTCTGGCGCACGACATCGACCACCGCGGGCCAGGAGGCGACCAGCGTGTCCAGCTCGGGGGCAGTGGAGATCGCGGAGGCCTCCGTGGAGAGCGCGGATGGCTCCGTGGAGAGCCCGGATGGCTCCGCGGAGAGCCCGGATGGCTCCGCGGAGAGCGCGGACGGCTCCGCGGAGAGCGCGGACGGCTCCGCGGTCAGCGCGGATGGGTCGGGGGCGGTGGAACTCGCGGATGGCTCGGGGACCGCGGGCGCGGGCGCCGCCTCGAGGCTGCTACCACGCGACGCGCCACCGCCGCGCAGCGCACCCTCCAATCGCTCGATCCGGGCCAGCAGCGCGGTCGTGGACGGGTCGACCTCGGGCGCCGCGGCCTTGATCAGCACCAGCTCCAGCTGGATCCGCGCCTGCGCGCCGTTGGCGGTCGCCTCCAGGGCAGCCGCGACCAAGTCGAGCAGCCGTACCACATCGGCGCCGCTCAGCGCCCGGGCCTGCTCCAGCAGCCGCTGGTCCCGCTCGGGCGTCACCCTGACCTCCTCGGGCACTTCCTCGAGCACCTGGACCGTCAGCAGCTCGCGGCCGTGGATCTCGAGGTCACGCAGCACCTGGCCCGGATCGCGACCCGAGCCGGCCAGCTTGGCCGCGGCGCGCAGCGCATTGGCGGGGCTGTGCTCCGCGACCGCGTCGAGCGCCTCGAACAGCTGCTCGGCATCGGCCACGCCGAGCACCGCGAGCACGTCGGCGGAGACGATGGTTTCGTCCCCGGAGTAAGTGACGAGCTGCTCGAGCGTGCCCAGCGCGTCCCGGAAGCTCCCGGTGGCGTGGCGGGCGATCAGGGCCACCGCGGCGGGCTCGATCTGGATCTGCTCCTTGGCCGCCACCCGCCCCAGCACCGTCGCCACCTGCTCCACCGTGGGCCGGCCGAAATCGAAGCGGTGGCAGCGATCGACCACGGTGGGCAGCACCTTCTGGGCCTCGGTCGTGGCCAGCACGAAGATCGTGCGCGGCGGCGGCTCCTCCAGCGTTTTGAGGAAGGCGTTCCAGGCCTGCTGGGAGAGCATGTGGGCCTCGTCGAGGATGTAGACCTTGTGGCGGCCGGAGACCGGCGCGTAGGCGACCGACTCGCGCAGATCGCGGATGTCGTCGACCGAGTTGTTGGAGGCCGCGTCCATCTCGATCACGTCGAGCGAGGTGGCGCCGGCGATCGAGACGCACGATTCACAGACGCCGCAGGGCTCGATCGTCGGGCCCTGCTCGCAGTTCAGGCAGGCGGCGAGGATCTTGGCCGTACTGGTCTTGCCGGTCCCGCGTGAGCCGACGAACAGGTAGGCGTGATGGACCTTGCCGCGCTGCACGGCATTGGAGAGCGTGCGCACGACCTGCTCCTGTCCGACGACGTCGGCAAACGTGCGCGGGCGGTGGCGGCGATAGAGGGATGGACCGGTGGACACGGGCCTTCGAGTCTAGAGAGCCGCCAGGCCATCACGCCCGACCGCGGGGCTCACGCGGGGGCGTCATCGACGTCCGGCTCGCCGGCCGTCCCGATCTCACGATCACGGCTCCGAGGTCGTTTTATGAGCATGAACGAGATCACCACCATTTGCACCATGTACTGCAGCCCGCTGGGGCCACTGACGCTGACCGGCGGCGCCAACGGCAGGCTGAACGCTGTCCGCTTCCCCGGCGCGGGCGCACCCGACGGCGCGGACTTCCGGCCGGGGGCCTTCGAGACCGCCATCGCGCAGCTGGACGAGTACTTCGCCGGTGCGCGCCGGGAGTTCGAGCTCGAGCTGGAGCTCAACGGCACGCCGTTCCAGCAGCGGGTCTGGGACGCGTTGCGAGCCATCCCCTACGGGACCACCATCAGCTACGGCGAGCTGGCGAGGATCATCGGCCGCCCGGACCGGGTGCGCGCGGTCGGCAGCGCGGTGGGCGCCACCCCAGTCCCGATCATCGTCCCCTGCCACCGGGTGATCGGCGCCGACGGCTCGCTCACCGGGTATGGCGGCGGCCTCGCGCGAAAGCGAGCACTGCTCGAACTCGAAGGCGCCGGCTGGGGCGCGGCGCGTGGGGTGTCCGCAGGCCAGCTGTCCCTGGTCTAGGACTGTCCCTGGTCTAGGAACTCGCCGAGCTCCCGGGACCTCAGGTTCCGGGGGCGGCCTCCCGGGACCTCAGGTTGCGGGCGCCGGCTCCCCCAGGACCTCAGGTTCCGGGGCCGCGGATTTCAGAGTTGACCGTGCACCCTCCGTCGAAGCCGTACCCGGGGCGCGGCCGCCGCCTGAAAGCTCCGGTCCAGCATCCCCGTCGCGCCTGAAGGTGACCGCTTAAGGCTGCTTCCTTCCGGACCTGACCTGGTTCACGGGTCTTCATCGCGATGGGACCGAACCATCAACGCCTTCGACGGGGCGCTGACCCTGGGCCTCGAGCCCCTCGGGAGGGAATTCAGCCCCGCTAGAGCGGATTGCGGGTACAGGGCACCGCTAGCACCCCGCCTAGCACGGTCATCAACGATGGTAGTGCCTCGCCTCGCCCGGCGCACCATCCGCGGCGTAGAATCTCCGCTCCGATTCCTCCGGGCGCGTAGCTCAGTGGGAGAGCGCTCGCTTCACACGCGAGAGGTCGCTGGTTCGAGCCCAGCCGTGCCCATTCAGGAAAAGCCTGCTTTGGCGACTAGATCCTAGAGTTGAGTCGCCGTCGCTGAGATGCTGGGACCAGGTCGACCGGTCGCGGCTCTCTCTGCGTAAACCACGACACATCGCGGAGCGGAGGCGGGAGCCGTCCTACCCGGGTGCCGACGCGCTGCGAGCGAGGCGCGGACTCATCCTGAGCGAAACTCAGGTCTCCTGGCTGGCGTCCCGACTGCCTCCGTCGGTGTCCGCGTGGGCATTCGCGACGACACCACTGTCGTGGCTGCTCATGTCCGTAGTTGTCCCGCAGACCCGCCCGGAGTGTGTTTGGCTATCACGAGTTGACAAACGTGAGCCAGCTGCTCGGGGCTGAAGTTCGGATCGAGGACGCGCTGCGAGGCCGCTCACCGCCTGACCAGCGATCCTGGCCGAGAAACCGGCCTTATGGTCCGCTTTCTCGGCCAACATCGCGATCGGAGACCGGGGGCCGGGCGCCGCCTGGTTAACCCGTTGTCACGTTCATACAACGTCGGCGGTTCGCGCGACAACCACGTCCGGAAGCGGTAGCGCGAGGTGCGGCTGCCGACGTCGAAATCGTCGCTGTTTTTCGCTCCGGGTGGCAGGGACCGCGTGGACCCCGCCGCTCAGCTGCCGTGCGATGCTGGCGCTCGTCGTCGAGCGAAACCAGGACTCGCGTCGCGCTGGATACGCCTGTCACTGCTGGATCCGGCGGGTGAGGGCCACCGTCTTCGGCGGTCGGTGGCGGCCAGTCGGCCGGGGTGCAGCTTGCTGGCGGTGGAGGAGGGTCGTCTCGACGCGTCTGTGAAGCGCCGCCAGGGTGGCGCGGACGGTGACGCGAACGGTCGTGTGACCTCGAACCGCTGCCTTCGGGCATCGAGCAGCGCAGGACATGTGGCGACAGCTGCCGCGCGGTGAGCGTCGAGCGTTGCTGACGCTATGGCGGCCGCGATTCTCACAGCACCGAGGGGCATCTGCCCTGCGGACTGGACGCCGGCCCGACGCGGCGCGCCAGCGAACGTGCCGACGGATGCGGCTGCGGGTGCGGGTACCGCGTGGGCCGGATCCCGCCGTGATGACGACGATCGGCGGTGCGATCGCGCGGTCTCCCGGTTGGCGTCATGTCGCTGCAAGCCACCGTGAACCGGCGCTCGGAGCGAACGGGGACGTGAGCGTCCCCGAGAGCGAGGCGGCTGGTTGTGAGGTTGCGTTGCGTTTGCTCTGCTTGGGCCAAGCGGATATGTTCGGCTTCGTGATCCGGGCGCGGGCTGGTGTCGTTGGTCTGACGGCATGTCTTGTTGGTGTCGCGGGGTTCTCGACGCTATCGGTGACGGTGGCCGAGGCGGATGTGTTTGCTGCTGTGGAGGTCCAGCCGCCGGGAGGCCGTACCGATTTCGACGTCGAGGTTGTGAACGCGTCGACGGGTGGGCAGGTCCCGTTGCCCGGTGGTGTGAACACGCCCGCGGATGAGCTGCACCCGAGTATCTCGGGGGACGGGAGTCGGCTGGTGTTGGAGCGCCGGGACAGCGCGGCGGGGACGGTGCGGATCATCGCTGCGGATCTGCATACCGGGCAGAGCAGTGACCTGTTCACGGGCGTCGAGGCGTCTCAGGACCCGCCTACGGCTCCGTCGATCACGCCCGATGGGCAGACGGTCGTGACCGGCGGCGCGTTTGCGCCGGTCAATACGGCGTTCGAGGCGAATCTGACGACAACGTCGCTCGCTCCGTTCCCGGCGGGGCCCTATCCGCACGGGACCGTCAACTCCCAGTTTGCGTTCCCTGACAATGGTCAGGTGGCCGACGTGGCCGCCGCCTCGGGCGGCGTCTATGCCCTGCAAGCTGTGAGCGGAATCGCTCACAGGCTGATCGTCCGTGATCCGGGCGAGCCTCTGCTCGGGTCGCAGACCGTGACGAGTTCGTTTGACGACCCTGCCCTAGCGGCGAGCAATCCTCAGTTCGTGCTCTTCGCGAGGCGGAGCTCGACCCCTGTCAGCCCGTTCTCTGCTCAGGGCGACATCGAGTTCCTGCCGGTGACTTTCTCCGGCATTGGGGGTACACCGACCCGGCTGCCGGGCGTGGTGAACACGTCGCTGGACGAGTCCCAGCCGGCGGTGACTGCGGATGGGCGCTTCATCGCGTTTGTGCGCCACGGCGCCGATGGCCACGACCGCTTGGTCTTGTGGGACAGTGAGACGCAGTTGCTGGTCAACCCTAGCGGCGTGGATCTCGGAGCCATCAGTAGCCGCGGGGGCGGTAGTGTCAGCCTGTTTACCCAGCCGGTGTTCTCGATCGGCCAGGTGACAATTTCGCAGGTGTCCGAGGTGGCGCTGGTCAACGTCGAGACCCGGCTTGGCTCGGGTTTGGGGATCCTGGTTCAGCGCATCGTGGGCCGGCGGCGGATCCTCGGGCGTCGCGAGTACAGGCTGCGGATGGTGGGGCGGGTGCCGCTCGGTCGGTTCCGCAAGGGCCGTCATCATCTCCGGTGGAACCTGCGCGTCGATGGCAAACGTCTCAGACGGGGTCGTTATCTCGTGACGCTCAGGGCGCTATCGAGACGAGGCGTGATCCGGGACCTTGCCACGCCCAACGTCATCCGCATCCGGTGAGGGTGGTAGCGCGCAGCTCGGTGCAGCCGGGCCATTGGCCGGTGAGGGCGCCTCGAACCGCAAGCGGGTTGATCTTGCCTGCGGGCTCTGTGAGTAGGAGGTTCGGCCGGTGGGCGATGCTTTGGGGGTGGTTGGGTTGATCTCGGCTCGTTCCGTATTTGCTGCGATGGCGGCGGTCTGCGCGTTGTCGGCTGGCGCAGCTCGGGCCGATGTCTTCGCTGCCGTCGAGGTGCACGCGCCTGGGTTGCGCAGCGATTTCGACATCGAGATCGTGAATGCATCAACGGGAGCGGTTATTCCGCTGCCAGCCGGCGTGAACACGACCGCCGATGAGTTGCACCCGAGCATCACCTCTGACGGGTCGGTGCTGACCTTCGAGCGCAAAGACAGCGCGGCAGGGACCGTGCGGATCATCGCCGTGGATCTGAACACCGAGCAGAGCGTCGATCTGTTCAACGCCTTCGAGGTCATTCAGACGCCGCCATCGGACCCGTCGGTGTTGCCGACCAGTGGCCCCGGCGATGCAGAGGTGATGACTGGCCGCCCAATGAGCGCGGGTGCCACGGGTGGCGGCAACCAGGAGCTCACGTTCACCGGGGTGGGCTTTCCCAGCGGGTCCCACAGTCACGGCGCCCTGGCCGTCGCCGGAACCGTCCCGGGCAGCGGAAGAACGGACCAAACGGCGCATCCAGGCTTCAATGGCTTCCTGGCCCAGTTTGTGTTCGATGATGGCCGGCCGAGCGGTGTGATGTTCATCGACGGGCCACCCGTCGACCTGCTGACCAACAACAACGAGTCCTACGGGCACCCCGCGATGCAGGCAGGGAACACCGCTCCGTTCGTGCTCTTCGACGCACGCAAGGTCAGCAGCAACGGCGCCCTCGGACCGGGCGACATCGAGTTTCGACCGGGTACGCCAGACGGCTTCCTAGGCACGCCGAGCCTCCTGCCCGCGATCGTGGACTCGCCGCACGACGAGTCCCAGCCGGCGGTGACGGCCGACGGTCGCTACATCGCGTTCGTCCGCCACGGTGGCGACGGCCACGACCGACTGTTCCTGTGGGACACCGACACCCAACTGCTGCTCGACCCCGCCGGGGTCGACCTCGGCGCGATCACGAGCCGGGCCGTCGGCAACGTCTCGCTCTACACGAAGAACCTGTTCGCCGGCGCCCATCTCATGATCGATCAAGCCGCCGTCACGCTCGCCGCGAGCGCGGGCGTCGGGATCCTCGTGCAGCGGATCGTCGGACGGCACACGGTGCTCGGCCGCCACGAGTTCAAGCTGCGCAACGTCGGTCGCATCCCGCTCGGCAAGTTCAACAAAGGCCACCACGTAATCCCGTGGACGCTTCGGATCAACGGCACACGCCTAAACCCAGGACGCTATCTGCTCACGCTGCGCGCGCTGTCCCGACACGCCGTGGTGCGTGAACTGGCCACCCCCAAAATCTTCCGCATCCGCTGATCCCAGCGGCCAAGAACCCAGCGGCCAGGAACCAGCGCCAGACGCTCGGCCAGGGCCTTGGGACGCCAGGTGCCGGTCGCTTCACACGCGAGAGGTCGCTGGTTCGAGCCCAGCCGTGCCCATCAAGGAAAGCCCCGGTAACCGCCACTTGACCTGATTGCGACCCCTACGCGTCCGATCGGTGATCGAGTCCTCGGTGTCTGACGCTGCCGGCGGACAGGAAGTGGCCGATCGTTCATCGCCTCCCGCGGGCGCGGGGCACTGCCTAATAGCCCGGGCTGGAGACCGGACTGACGCTCAACGAGGAGGCATAGCTGCCGTAGTTCGTCAGCGACACTTGGCCCAGACCCCCGGTACTGGAGTCGAGGTTCCACACGGCAATGGCGATCGTGTTGCTCCCATTGGTCCTCAGGATCCCGTTGGGAATTGGGAAGCTGTGCTGGGGTCCGCGGTAGTTGACGTAGTCGCCTAACTGCCAGCCGTTGACGTACAGCAGGGCACGGTAGCGCCGGCTGGGGTTGTCGGAGAACGTCACGCCGATGGACGTGTCCTGGCCGGCGGGCAGGTGCAGCGAGACGGTCGTGCGATACCACGAAACGCCCGCTCGCGTGTCAGAGGAGGGCAGTGTCACCGGAGCCCATCGCGCGTCGGGGTAGCCCGGCAGGTCCCATCCCGCGCGCTCGCCGAACAGGCCGCCGTAGGCCAGCGGGCCACGCACTGGATCCTGGATATCCTCACCGCCGAGGTTGCCCTGAATGCGCCAGGTCACCGCCGTGCTCGGAGAGCCGGTGAGCGCTGCGGTGGTCAGGCCGCGGGCGGTCTTGTTGGCGTCGGTCGAGTTGTAGTCCTCCTCGTGGCCCATGTTGACCGTGAGGACGGAGATGACGTTGTCGCCGCCCTGATGCAGCGATCCAGCCGGGAAGGCGAAGTCGGCGCTGCCCGTCGTCGAACTTCCCAGGAACTGTCCGTTGATCCAGGCCGAGAACGCCTGGGCGCCGCCGCCGGAGTCCGATACGAGATGAACGCCCGTCTCGTTGCCGGTGGCTTGGAAATGTCCCCGGTACCAGACATTGCCGGTATGGAACCCGTAGTCGTCGGCGTACAGGATCGGCAGTGACTGCACTGGCGTGACGCTGTTGGTGGTGGTCTTGTCCGCCACCTGCCAGCCCGAATCGTCAAAGCCCGGCGCCGCCTCGGGGGATTCCTCCTGATGCCTCCAGTGGGTCAGAGCGGGTAGGTGGACCGTCGCCGCGACCGGGATGGACCCCACCAGGCTGCCACTCGGGGTTGTAGTGGTCCCCACCGGCCGACCGTTCCAGGTCACCTGGCTCGCGGAGCTGAACACCTCAAAGGTGCGATCGGAGCCGTTGTCCCCGGTGAGCGCCAGCTGTCGTCCGCCGGCACTGCTGACGGCGGTTCGCAGCAGATGCGTACCGCGGACCAGCACCGGCCCGGCGGCGGTGTCCTGGCGCCAGAACGTCTCCGCTGTCGGCTTGTCCGCAATCAATAGCAGCAGCGGTCGTTGCCCGGAGGGAGTGACGGTGACGCGGATCAGTCCGGTGTGCTGATAGTCGAGGCGCAGATCTCCGCGCTGGGAGTCCCAACTGGTGGTCACCGCGCCACCGCTGGCCCGAACCTGAGGCTTGGACCCGTAGTGCAGTACGGTTTCGCCGTCGCTGCCTGAGTCACCGTAGAGCACGGCGATATCGCGACTGGCGATCGTCGCTTCGGTCATGATCTCCGAGGTCGAGTACTGCAGCTGGGAGTCTCCCAGCTTGTGGTTGGCGACGATGATTTGCGAGTCGCGCCCGTCCAGGGTGATCGCGGTTCCGGGCTGCTGCGGCACCACGGGATAGGTTGGGGTGGTCTGGGGCCCGGTGGGGACGTCGATCGCGTCGATCGAGACGTAGTTGTCGGTGGAAGCGCTGCTGTGCGTGCCATCCACAACGATCTTCAAGGTGTGCGTCCCGCTGCTCAGCCCCGTCTTGGAGAACAGCACCGCTTGATCGGCGTTGCCCGAGCAGTCGACCGTCGCCTGCTTGACTCCATCGATGTAGACGTCCGCGAAACCGTGGTTGTTGGTCTGTGAGCCGATCCAGCGCACTGCCGTGCCAGTGAAGGTCACGCTCATCGAATCACCCGCGGTGTTCGAGAACGACTCCGTGTTCTTGTAGTCACCGCCGGTGTAGCCCTGGTTGGCGACGTGCGACCAGTTGCCGGCGTAACTCAGTGCCGGGTCGGTGTCGTCGTAGGTGTAGGTGATCTCCGGGATCGGCTTCGCGTTGAAGTCGATCGCTATGTGGGTGCGGTCGACCGACGTCGACGTTGAGTCGGCATGGCGCAGGACGTGGAACTGGGTCCCCGTGTCGGGGTTGATTCGCGCCGTGTCGACGATCGCCGGGTTGTCGGGGGGCTGGGCGTTGATCAGGTCGGTTTTGGTCAGCGGCGTCACGGCCTGGGTGAAGTAGCCGATGAGCTTGTCCTCGTAGTACTTGGGGTCGAGCTGCCGGCTCTCCCGGATCGCGGCCCCGTAGTCGTAGGAGGTGTAATTCTCCGGGATGCCCAGCCAGCCCCAGTTCGTTCCGCCGTAGGTCATGTAGAAGCTCTGCGCGGTGGCGCCGACGGCGATGTTCTGCTTGTAGAAGACGTTTGCGAACTGGTCGTTGATCAGCTGAGCGCACTTGTCGTAGCCCGGACCGCCCCATGGGTCGAACGCGCCGCCCTGGAACTCGGGTGAGTACAGCGGCTTGTCGGCCGGATGGTCATAGGAGATGTTCGGGACGCCGTTCCACTGCGACGGGTTTGAGCAGTTGAACCCCTGCGGATAGGAGTCGGGACCGTCGACGTTCAGCTCCCCGGTGCCCGAGTTGAAGGTGCCGTTGTTGTTGCCCGTCAGGGGGACCGTGATGCCGTCCGCCCGTGCCTTGTTCTCCAGGTCCTGCATGTAGGTGCGCCCGGCCGCGGAACCGTTGTAGTACTCGTTCTCGATCTGGTAGGCGATCACCGAACCCGTTCCATTGGTCAGCTGATGTCGGGCGATGTGCTGGTCGATCTGCGTCATCCACTCATACGCGTACTGCAGGAAGCGAGGGTCGGCGCTACGGTTGTTCTCGGCCTTCGTGGTCAGCCAGCCGGGCAGGCCGCCAGAGTCGACCTCGGCGTTGATGTACGGGGCTGGGCGCACGATCACGTATAGCCCGGCCTGTTGTGCCATGTCGAGCAGTTTGTCCACGTCACGGACACCCGTGAAGTCATAGACCCCGGGACGCGGGGAGTGATAGTCCCAGTCGAAGTACAGCGAGACGGCGTTGAACCCAGCGGCCTTCATCTTCTGGAAAATGTCGCGCCAGAGGTCGGGGCTGGGCAGGCGGAAGTAGTGGAACTCCCCCGACCACAGGTACGTGCGACGCCCGTCGATCATGAACGAGTAGTGGTCGTAGGACACCGTGTGGGTGGTGGCCGTACGGGCCGACACGGGCTGCGTCCTCGCCGAGACCGTCGCCGGCCAGGCCGTCCAGGCGGCGGCCACGGCCACGGCCAGCGCCGCCAGTCGCCCGATGTGCGTTCGCCGACGAATCGGCCGCGTGCTCGTGCTGGAGGGCATGCCTCTACCTCATCTCCTGTGACTGACCCGAGTGGCCGGGCGCGTGCACGCCCAGCCGCTTGTGCGATCGGTCCCTGCCCGCGCCTGGATACGCGGTACAGCCCGCCTGAAATTGTGAGCGCGCACATCAGTGCTGTCAAGCCCCCGCCGTTGCCGCCGGCGAGAGCCCGGCTCGAT
>DASXZB010000139.1:0-14118 GCA_036502145.1 Solirubrobacteraceae bacterium
CTGCAGCAGCTCGAGCGCCTCGGCGCCGTTGCGGGCGGCCAGGCAGCGCTCCACCCACGGTTGCTCGCCGAGCAGCACCCGAAACCCCCAGTGGACGACGTCGTGATCGTCGACCACCAGGACCCGCAGCCGCCGCTCCGAGAGCCTCTGCGCCGGGCGGGCCGGCTCCATCAGGCCGCCACCTGTCCGACCGGCACGACCAGCCGCACCCTCCAGCGACCCGTCTGGAGCGCTCCGAACTCCACCATCCCGCCGTGCTGGAGCGCCTCGAAGGCGGCCAGCCGGAGTCCCATGCCGGCTCCCCGCGCGCCTGATGAGACCCCGTCGTTTCGGATCTCCAGCGTGAACGTGTCGTCGTCGGCGCCGACCAGCACCTCGACCTGCGAGGGCTTGGCGTGCTTGGCGACGTTGCGCAGCGCCTCGGCCAGCACCGACTGAGCCAGCGGCTCGACCTCCGGCGGCACGGTCACCCCCTCCTCCCAGCCGATCAGGATCTGGGGCCCGGGGCCGTCGGCGGCGCGCCGCAGCTCGGCGGCCAGCGTGGTCCCGGTCTCCTGGGCCACGGGCGCCAGGGGCCGCTCCAGGGCGCGGCGCAGGTCGCTCAGCGCCTCCTGCATCTCGACCAGGCAGCGGTCGCGCTCCTCGGCATCCAGCGACTTCTCGGCGCTCAGCGCCAGCGAGACCCCGAACAGGCGCTGCATCACCCGCTCGTGGATCTCCCGGGCCAGCTCCAGTCGCTCCCCCAGGTGCCGGGCGCGCTCCTGCTGACGGGTGGCGTTGCGCGCGGTCGCCACCAGGGCCGCGGTCTTGCCGAGCGTCCACAGCAGGTGCCGCTCGCCGTCGGTCAGCTCGAAGCGCAAGCCTCCCCGGTCGGCCAGGATCACGCCATAGGCGCGGCCGGCGGCGCTCAGCGGCGTACAGACCAGGGTGGTGATCCCGAACAGCCGGGCGTACTCGGACGGCACCGCGTCCTCGATCCCCTGCGAGACGACCACCACCTGGTCCTCGAGCAGGGCGCGGCGCGCGATCGGGGTCGAGATCAGCGCGGGGGTGGGATCGAGCCGCGCCAACTGCGCGAACGAGGTCCCGTGGGAGCCCACCGGCCGGACCCGCCGCCGGCTGAGGTCGGCCATGAAGATCGCCGCCCGGCGCATAGTGGTCAGGCGGCAGATGGCCTCGCAGATGCGGTCGTAGAATTCAGTGGAGGAGGTGTCGGTGTCGAGGTCGGCGAGCAGGTCGACGAACACCTCCAGCGGCTCGACGCCGGCGAACAGCGCGGGCGGGCGCTCCGGGCTCACACAGAGACCGCTAGCGGGTAGTGGCGGCGCAGCTCGTACAGCGTGGTCCGCTCCGCCGCCGGGCGCCCGGCCCGATGGGCGGCCGCGATCAGATCCTCGGGCTCGAGCCTGACCCCGTGGTAGCTGCCGGCCATCCGCGAGATCGACTCCTCCATCAGCGTCCCGCCGAGGTCGTTGACCCCCCAGCGCAGCGCCTCGGTGGCAGCGTCGAGACCCATCTTGACCCAGCTCGCCTGGAGGTTGGTGACGGTCTCGCCGAGCGCCAGGCGGAAGGCCGCGGTGTGCTTGAGGTTCTCCTCACGGGAGATCTCCTGCACCCCGTGGGTGCGGCCCAGCAGGGTGTGGAAGGGGATGAACGACAGCGGCACGAATTCCGTCAAGCCCCCGGTGCGCTCCTGCAGCTCGCGGACCACCCGCATGTGCTCGGCGAGCTCGGAGGGCTCCTCGATGTGCCCGAACATCACGGTCGCGGTGGAGCGGATCCCGGTGGCGTGCGAGGCCTCGATGATCTCCACCCAGCGGGCCACCGGCAGCTTGTTGGGCGAGATCCGCTCGCGCACGCCGTCGTGCAGGACCTCGGCCGCGGTCCCCGGCGTGGAGCCGAGACCGGCCTCGCGCAGTTTCGCGAACACCGCCCGCGGCGCCAGCCCGCTGACGTCGCACATGTGGGCCACCTCCATCGGCGAGTAGGCGTGGAGGTGCAGCTGGGGGGCCAGCCGCTTGGCGAAGCGCAGCCAGCCCAGGTAGTCCTCCAGATCCCAGTCGGGGTGGATCCCGGACTGGATGCAGATCTCGGTGGCGCCGGCCTCGAGCGCCTCCCCCACCCGGCGCGCGAACTCGGCCTCGGAGTGCTCGTAGGCGTCCGGTGAGCGCTTCGACTGGCCAAAGCCGCAGAACGCGCACCCCACCACGCACACGTTGGAGACGTTGATGTTGCGGTTGACCACGAACGTCACCGTGTCGCCGGCCAGCCGGCGGCGGAGCTCGTCGGCGGCGCAGCGCATGTCCTCGATCACCTCGGGCCGCTGCTCGGAGAACAGCGCGGTCAGCTCGTCCGGGGTCAGCGCTCTACCGGCCTGCGCCCGCTCGATCGCGCGCGGCGCCAGGTCGCCGGCCACCGACAGCTGGGCGCGACGGCCGCTGCCCCGGCGGGGGATGAACGACCAGTAGCGGCTCTTGATGACATCGAGCACCGGTTCGGAGATCCATTCGGGATCGATGTACTCGGGGTAGACGCACAGCCGCTCGCTCAGCGCGACGCCGTCCACGGCCAGCCGCTTGCGGACCTGGGCCGGGGATGGGAACGGATGCTCCGGGGAGATGTGGTCGCCGTTGGCGCTCAGGCCGCCCAGGTCGGTGGCGCCGGCGCTGACCAGCTCCGGCCACCAGTCGGACAGGTTGGGCGGGACTTGGATCCCGATCTCGGGCATCAGCCGCCGGGCCTCGGCGATCAGCCGCTTCATGTCCTGCAGCGTCACCGGGCAGGCCCACTTGGGAGCGTCGACACCGGTCGCCCCCGGGCCGTGTCCCACCCCGGTGCGCCAGTACTCGCGGGCGGCGGCGTCGGCGATCTGCGCCGGCTCGCGTCCGTAGTAGCTCTGATGGGGGACGAAGTTCTGCAGGATCACCTCCTGCAGATGGCCGTGCGCGGCGTGCAGCTCGGCCAGCTTGGCCAGCGATGCCATGCGCTCGTCCTCGCTTTCGCCGATCCCGACCAGGATCCCGCTGGTGAACGGGATCCTGAGCTCCCCGGCGGTGCTTATGGTCTCGATCCGGCGTGTCGGATGCTTGGTGGGCGATCCGGCGTGAACGGTCTCCATCAGCCGCTCCGAGACCGACTCCAGCATCAGCCCCTGGGAGGCGGTGACAGCCCGCAACCGAGCCAGATCGGTCTTCGAGACAACGCCGAGGTTGGTGTGGGGCAGGATCCCGCGTTCCAGCGCGCGCTCGCACACCCAGGTCACGTAAGAGGTGAAGTCGTGGTGGCCGTACTCGCTCAGCCTGGCGGCGACCTTCGGATGGTGCTCGGGGGCCTCTCCGGTCAGCACCAGCAGCTCCTTGACGCGGTGGCGCTGGCCGGCCCGGTCGAGGATCTCCAGCACCTCGTCGGGGTCGTACAGATGCGGCTGGTGGGTGGCGAACGCGCAGTACTTGCAGTAGCAGCGGCAGGTCCGCGACAGCGACAGCGTGAGGTTTCGGCTAAACGTGACGCGGCGGCGCATGCTCGAGGCGGATTCTACGAGGGGCGCTCGGCGGCCTATGCTGCCGCCGGATGCGGCGTCTGCCTCTCGGTGTCTGCCTGCTCGCGCTGCTTGCGGCGGCCGTGCTCGGCGGCTGCGGATCCGCGTCGTCCGGCGCACACTCTCCACGCCCGGCGACGGTCGTGCTCGACTTCCAGCCCAACGCCGTCCACGCCGGGATCTACGCCGCGCTGGCCCGCGGCTATGACGTGAGTGCCGGGGCGCGGTTGCACGTGGTCGTGCCCTCGGCCTCGACGGACTCGATCAAGCTGCTCGAGACCGGGCGCGCCAACTTCGCCATCCTCGACATCCACGATCTCGCCATCGCCCGCGAGCGCGGCGAGAGCATCGTCGGGATCATGGCCCTAGTGCAGCGGCCGCTGGCGGCGGTGATCGCGGCGCCGGCGATTCGCGATCCCCGGGCGCTCCACGGGCAGACGGTCGGCGTGACCGGGGTCCCGAGCGATACGGCGGTGCTGCACTCGGTGGTGGCCGGCGACGGCGGCGATCCCGCCAGGGTGCGGACGGTGACGATCGGATTCAACGCCGTGGCCGACCTGCTGGCCGGCCGAGTGAAGGCCGCCACCGCGTTCTGGAACGACGAAGGCGTGACGATCGAGCGCCGGCGCCCCGGCTTTCACGTCTTCCGCGTCGAGCGCTACGGGGCCCCGTCCTACCCCGAGCTGGTGTTGTGCGCGACCGCGTCTTCGCTGCGGTCAGACCCCGGGCTGGCCCGGGGAGTGGTCCACGCGCTGGTGCGGGGCTACCGGGCCGTGCTCGCCGACCCGGGGGCGGGGGCGCGGGCGCTCGAGGCGCGGGTGCCCGGGCTTGACCCGGGGCTGGTGAAGCCCCAGCTCCAGGCTCTGCTGCCGGCCTTCAGGCTGCCCGGCGGCACCGTCGGCGAGCTGGATCTGGCTTCATTGAGGGCCTGGGCGCGGTGGGAGGCCCGGTTCGGGATCGTCCGCCGGCCGCCGAACGTGGCCGCGACGTTCGACGCTCGGTTTTTGCCCCGCGGCGCCACCACTGTCCCGAGTCACTAGGCGTTCATCAGCTGGTCGACCAGCGCCGCCGCCGCCCGGGCCATCCGGGAGCGCGGGACCACCAGGTCAAAGCCGGCCCGCTGCGCCGCGTCGCGCACCTCGGATTCGACGTGCGAGAAGAAGGCCAGCGTCCGCGGCTTTCCGGCTCCCAGGAAGGGCTCGGCGAGCTCGATCCGGGCCCGCGCATCGGCGGTCAGGTCGACGATCAGGACGTCGGCCGTGGCGAGCTCGCGCGCCAGCTGGTCCGGTGCGCCGACCAGCACCGGCTCGTGGCCGCCGGCCTGGAGCGCGCCGACGACGTTTGACCCGAATAGGAGATCCGGTACGAACGCGACCGCGCGGGCCACTGGTCACTGCGCCCGCAGGCGCCTGAACTCTTCGCGTACCGACTCGGTCCGCCCCCACATCTGGACCACCTCGGCGCGGCCGGTCCGGACCTCACGCAGGGCCAGCTCGCCCTCGATCCCCGCGTCGTCGAGCAGCTTGAGCCCCAGGTGGATCGACGGCACCGGGGTACCGTGGCCGAAGCGGTGCGCGACGACCAGCCGCCAGTGCCAGTCGTGGCGGGAGTAGGGCTGTGGGTTGGCCGTGACCAGCATCACCGCGGCGTCGACGTAGCGGCGCTCGTCGAAGATCCTGAGATCGAACTCCAGGTCGGTCCAGTCGTCAGGCAGCGAGGCGACGATCTCTTCGAAGTTCTGCGCCAGCGAGGCCATCTAGAGCAAGCGTACTCAG
Source organism: Solirubrobacteraceae bacterium (assembly GCA_036502145.1). Lineage (GTDB taxonomy): Bacteria > Actinomycetota > Thermoleophilia > Solirubrobacterales > Solirubrobacteraceae > Palsa-465. Next base: position 5,314 of record DASXZB010000139.1, read on the forward strand.
CCCAGCAGCTGCTGGTAGATCAGGAACGCGTTCATCGCGCTGATCGCGCCCGCGACCGCGTAGGCGACCACCATCGTCAGGCGGCGGTTGACGTGGACGCCCATCACGTCGCGCCGTCCGGTCAGCATCACCAGCGGGACCAGCGCGAACGGAATCCCGAACGACAGCACCACCTGGCTGAGAACCAGCGCGCCCGTGGGGCTGACGCCAAGAGCGAGGATTATCAGCGCCGGCAGCATCGTCACCGCGCGCCGCAGCCAGAGCTTCACCTTGATGTCGATGAAGCCGGCCATCACCACCTGACCGGCAAACGTCCCGACGCTCGACGATGACGCCCCGGAGGCGAACAGAGCCACCGCAAAGGCCAGCGCCGCCCCGCCCCCAACCAGGCGCCCGAACTCCTGGTGGGCACCCGGAATCGAGTCCAGGCCGGCCAGCCCCGGAACGTGGAACAGCTTCGCCGCCACCACCAGCATCGCCAGGTTGATCACCCCGGCCAGCCCCAGGGCCACGATCACGTCGATCCGCTCAAAGCGCAGCACCCGCCGGCGCTCGGCGTCGTCGCGGACGGGCATCCGACCGTTGGTGAGCGCGGAGTGCAGATAGATCACGTGCGGCATCACCGTCGCGCCGACGATCCCGACGGCCAGATAGACGGCTCCGCCGCCGCTCAAGCTGGGCACCAGCCCCTCGAGCGCCTGATGTGCCGAGGGGCCGATCCGCAGCATCTCGTACAAGAAGCCCGCGAACACCAGCCCCAGCAGCGCCGCGATCGCCAGCTCGAAGCCGCGGTAGCCGCGCCGCTGCAGTTCGAGGATCGCGAACGCGATCGCCCCGGTGATCAGCCCGGCCGGCAGCAGCGGCACTCCGAACAGCAGGTTGAGCCCCAGCGCAGCGCCCAGGAACTCGGCCACGTCGGTGGCCATCGCCATCACCTCGGCCTGGACCCACAGGCCCCAGCTGACCCAGCGCGGGAACCGCTCCCGGCACAGCTCGGGGAGGTTGCGGTCGGTGGCGATCCCCAGCTTCGCCGACAGGTACTGGATCAGCATCGCGATCAGGTTCGCCAGCAGCACCACCCAGAGCAGGCCGTAGCCGTACTTGGCGCCGGCCGAGATGTTGGTGGCGAAGTTGCCGGGGTCCACGTAGGCGACCGCGGCCACGAACGCCGGGCCGAGCATCGCCAGAGTTGCGCGCAGCCTCCCCTTGGCCAGCAGTCGCTCCAGCGGGGTCCCGGGGGCCTCAGCGATTCCTATCGCGTGGCCGTCGGCGGTGGCCCCTTCGAGCGCCGGCTCACGGACGGGCATCGGCAGCTGGCTCACGCGCTGACCTCCACGCGCATGGCGCGGGCCAGATCGCCGCCGAGGGGATGGATGTCGCGGTCGAAGCGCACGAACAGCGGACCGCCGAAAGGCTGGCGCTCGACCACCTCCAGCTCGTCGCCGGGAGCGATCCCGCGGTCGGCGAGATAGCGCAGCATCTCGGGATCGGCATCGGAGACGCGGGTGAACCGGCCGCGCGTCCCGGCCTCGAGCGACTGCAGGCTCTCGGTCGGAGTCTCCTCGATGGTCAGGTTTCGGCTTGGGATGGGATCGCCGTGGGGGTCGCGGGTGGGGTCCCCGAGCTTGGCCGCGATCAGCTCCTCGAGCTCCTCGGAGAGCACGTGCTCGAGCACCTCGGCCTCCTGGTGGACGCGGTCCCAAGGGACGCCCAGGCTCTCGACCAGATACAGCTCCAGCAGCCGGTGGTGGCGGATCACCTCGAGCGCGATCCGCCGGCCGGCCTCGGTCAGCACCACCCCGTGATAGGGCTCGTGCGTGACCAGCCCCAGCTCGCCGAGTCGCTTGACCATGCCTGAGGCCGACGCGGCGGTGACACCGAGCCGCCCGGCCAGGGCGGTCGTGCTGACCGCCTGGCCCTCGTGGATCCGGGCCTCCAGGGCGTAGATCGCCTTGGTGTAGTCCTCGACCGCGGAAGAGCGCAGCACATCGGCTTCGTGGCTGACCGTCATAGAAGTTATGGTACGCCTAAATTATGATTTTGGCAAGGTGGCGCAGCGGTTTAGGTTCCGAGATAGACACGATCCCCGGGCACCGGAATCGACACGATCCCGGGCCGGAATAGACACGATCCCGGGCGTTTGAGGTTCCCTATCCTCTTGGGCATGGCATCGCTTGGCGTCTCAGACCCCGGGTACACCGCGATCACCGAGGGCTGCGGCCTGGTCGATCGCTCCGAGCGCGGGAAGCTGGCGCTGACCGGAGAGCAGGCCAAGAGCTTTCTCCAGGGTCAGGTCTCAAACGATGTCGAGGCGCTGACCCCGGGAACCGGGTGCTACGCCACGTTCCTGACCCCCAAGGGAAAGATGCTCGGCGACCTGCGCATTCTCGACACCGGCGACGAGCTCCTGCTCGACACCGAGCGGATGGCGCTCCAGGAGCTGTTCAACATGATCCGCCGCTTCAGCATCGGCTACGCCGCCCAGCTGCACAAGCGCACGCTGGAGACAGGGATGATCTCGCTGCTGGGACCGGCCACCGGTGCCGTGTGCGAGCTGGAGCCGGGCGATCTGGAGCATTCGCATGTCGCCGGCGAGATCGACGGACTCGCCGTGCGGGCGGTCCGGACCGATCTGGGCCTCGACCTGTTCTGCGCCGCCGCCGACACCGGCGCGCTGATGACGGCGCTGCAGAGCGCCGGCGCGACGCCGGTTTCGCAGAGCGCCGCCGAGGTGGTCCGCATCGAGCGCGGCCGGCCGCGCTACGGCGTCGATCTTGACGACACCGTGATCCCGCAGGAGGCCGACCTCAACGGCCGCGCGGTCTCGTTCACCAAGGGCTGTTATGTCGGGCAGGAGACGGTGGCCCGTCTGTTCTACCGCGGCAAGCCCAACCGGACCCTGCGGGGGCTGCGGCTGTCGCTGCCGGCCCGGACCGGTGACGAGATCGCGTTCGGCGCGCGCACGGTGGGCCGCCTGGGGTCGGTCGCCGAGTCGCCCGCGCTGGGACCGATCGGGCTCGCGCTGGTCCGGCGAGAGGCGCCGCCCGGCTCACAGGTCACGGTCGGCCCCGACGAGATCAAGGCGGTCGTCGTCGAGCTCCCGTTCGAGCGCTGACGCGCCGCGCTCGTCTTCGAGCTCCGGTTCGGGCACGGAGGCGCCGCGGTCGTCGCCGAGCTCCCGTTCGATCGCTGACGCGCCGCTCTCGTCTTCGGGCTCCCGTTCGGGCGCGGAGGCGCCGCGGTCGTCGCCCTCCGGTTCCGGCGCCCCGGCGCTTCGCTGCACGAACGCGGTGAGCGCCGTGCCGTCGGGCTCCGGGCGCAGGGCCAGCTGCGGCGTGCCAGGGTGCGCGGCCAGCCAGCTGCCCACGATCCGGACCTCGTCGACCTCGTCCGGCGGGACGTGCGCGCCGAGCTCGCCAATCCGCCCGGCCCTTCGCAACGCCGCGGCGGTTCGCTCTTGAAGCTGGTGGGGATCGGCGTCGAGCGGGCCCCAGTCGACCAGCCGGCCGCCGGCCAGCCAGAAGCCATCCAGCTCTGGGCCGGTGGGGTGGCGGGCCAGCAGCAGCCGGGGGCGAGCGTGCGTCGCCTCGAGCACCCCGCCGAGCCGCTCCAGGACCGAGTGCAGCCGCCGGGACCGTCGTCTCAGCGAGGCCGCCCGCTCGTAGTGCTGGCGCGCGGCGGCGGCGCGCATCTGAGCCTCCACGTGCTGAAGCAGTGGCGCCCCGGCCAGCTCGCCCTGGGCTTCGACCACGAACAGACGCAGGACCTCGTCCAGTCGGCGGCGGTACAGGTTGGGGTCCAGGTCCCCCAGGCACGGCGACAGGCATCGGCCCATCTGCCCGTAGGCGGACGGATGGTCACGGCGTGGCAGGCGGCGGCCGCAGTGGCGCAGGCCGAACAGCGAGTCCAGCTGCTCGACCAGCTCGAGCGCCAGCCGGCGGCCGCGCAGAGGTCCGATCGTGACCGCGTGCCCGGCAGCCGGGTCGCGCGCCACCTCCAGGATCGGAAACGGGATGTCGAGCCGGCAGCGGATGTAGACCAGCCGGTCATCGCGCTTGTTCAGACGCTTGTTGCCTGGCGGGCGAAGCTCCTTGATCAGGCGGTTCTCGAGCACCAGCGCGGCCAGCTCTGATCTCGTCACGCGGTAATCGACCACCGCCGCGTGGCTGGTCCATCCGGCCGGCGCCGCCGATGGCGCGAAGTGGGCCCGAGCCCGGCTGCGGATCGAGACCGACTTGCCGACGTAGAGGACGCGGCCCGAGCCGTCGCGGAACAGGTACACGCCGGGGTCACGGGGAAGCTCGGCGAACTCGGGCTGGTCGCGGCCGGGAAATCCTTCGGGCATCGCGTTCTTCGGTGCGGCGACGCGCCGGGGCCGCCGCCGCGGCGAAAGCAGCGCCAGCGCGTCGGCGACCGATGACGCATTTGCGCACAGACGCGGGAACAGCGCGCACAGCACGCGGGCGCAGGTCTCGGCGTCGGCGAGCGCCCGGTGGGCCTGGTGGACCTCGATTCCGAGCGCGTCGGCGAGCACGCCGAGGCCGCGCTGGCGCTGGAGCGGGAGCACGGCGCGGGCCAGCGCCGCAGTGCAGATCACCGGCGGATCGGGCCACTGAAGCCCGATCCGGGCAAACGCCTGGCGCAGGACCCGGCGGTCGAACGGCGCGTTGTGGGCCACCAGTACCCGCCCCTCGAGCAGGTCGCGGACCGTCGGCAGAACCGCTTCGAGCGAGGGTGCACCGTCGACCATCGCCTGGGTGATGCCGGTGAAGCGCTGGATGCCCCGGCGCAGCGGCGCGCTGGTCCGCACCAGCGAGCTCCAGCGATCGTGAAGCTCTCCGCCGCCGACCAGCACAGTGCCGACCTCGGTCAGCTCGCAGTCATCTCCGGCGAGCCCGTTGGTCTCGGTGTCGAGCGCGATGAACTCGGCCGTGGCGATCGGCGCGGACAGCAATTGCACCCCGCCCGTGATACGCCTGGCCTCGGACGTTGTGCAGCGGGCCTTGCATCCTCTCGGAAAACTCTCGGAAAACCAACTTAGAGGTGTGCTTGTTGACCGCCAGTCCGGGTAGCATCGGCAATGGCATCTAGGGAAGGAGTCCTCAGTTGACGTCCGTCGCCCCCGAAATCGAACAGCTCCGCGAGCTGGAAGCGGGTACCCGCCAGGCTTGGATCTCGTACAGCGAGCGCCTGCGCGACCTGACAGGTGAGGAGTACGAGCGCGCCGAGTCGGAGTCCTGGAGCGAGCTTCAGACCGAATTACGGCGAATCGAGCAGGAGCGGGAGAGTTTGACGGCCTCGGCCGCCTGAGGTGAACTAGAACCCCGGTCTGGCGTCGGGTAGGGTTCGCGCCGGATCGGGCCGTGTTCGGAGCACACGGTCGGCACCAGGGATCGCGAACAGGAGAGCCGGATCGAAGCCATGGATCGCATCAGGATGATCGGGATTCTGGGGCTCACGGTGCTTGCGGTGACCGCGTGTGGCGGCGGCGGCGGTCAGGCCGCTTCCCAGCTGCGGCCTCCGACGCCGGTCAACCTGACCGTGTACGTCAACGATGCCAAGGTCTCGGTCTCGCCCACCTCGGTCGGCGCCGGCCCGGTCGTGTTCGTGGTCACCAACCAGGCCAGCAAGGCCGAGTCGCTGGCGATCTCCAAGGCGGGCCAGAGCCACGCGCTCGCCAGCACCGCCCCAATCAACCCCGAGGGCACCACCCAGGTCCAGGTCGACTTCAAGCCCGGCGACTACACGATCGCCACCGCTGCCCGCGGGAGCACGGACGCGTCGCTGGCGGGGCCGTCCTCGGTCCGCGCCGCGTCGATCCACATCGGGCGCCAGCGCAAGAGCTCCAGCAACGATCTGCTGCAGCCCTAGCCTTCGTTGCTGCTCGCGCCGGGCCGGCCGTCTGACGAGCGCGGCGCCTGCCGCGGCATCGGCGTGCCCCGCCGGTCTGGCGTGGCCCGGCGGCATCGGCGTGCACTCGATCCATCCCGCCGGTGCCGGCGACACGGCTTGCGACCTTCTGCACGCTCGGCGTCCAAGAGTTCCCGGGGCCCCTGGACCGAGGGCGATCGGTGGAAGTTGTGCACAGGCGCCGCCGGGCTTGCCGCGAACTCGGTGGTCTCACCCGTGGACCGGCGCCGCCGGGCTTGCCGCGAACTCGGTGGTCTCACCCGTGGACCGGCGCCGACGGGCTTGCCGCGAACTCGGTGGTCTCACCCGTGGGCCTCCCCGGTAGCTATGCTTGCGATTGCGCAAACACAACTTGTGTGCAATACTTGCTTGCGTGCAAGTAACTACACCGGCGGCGGCGCAGCAGCAGGACCAGCAGCCCGAAGGGGTCGGGCCCCAAACCAAGCCCGCCGACGCCCCCGCCGCGTCCACCGCCAGCCAGCCAGCAACTCAGCCTAGCTCCCCCGCGGCCCGGCGCCGCGACGACCTGGCCGCCGACCTCTACGCGCTGGTGGTGTTCCTGCACAAGAACTGCAACGCCGACCTGTTCGAGGCGATGGGCGTGCTGGATCTGACGATTACCCAGATCAAGCTCCTGCACCAGCTGGAGGGGGCCACCCGCGAGCTCACGCTCAAGGAGGCCGCCGGGCTAGTACCGGTGTCGCTGCCCGCCGCCAGCCGGACCGTCGACGACCTCGTGCGCCGCGGAATGATCGAGCGCCACGAGGACGTCGAGGATCGCCGGATGAAGCGGATCCGGCTGACCGACGTCGGGCGCGCGGTGATCGCCAAGCTGAACGCCGCCCGGCTGAGCGGCCTCGAGCAGTTCACCGAGACCTTGAACGATGACGAGCGTCGCCTGCTCGCCGGAGCGCTGGCAAAGCTCCTCCAGCGCGACGACGTGGCCGTCTGCCGACCGGAAGGAATCTAAAGCCGTGACCAACCGCATCCTCGCCCACCGCCACCGGCTGGTCAACGACGAGAACAGCCGCTGGTGGACGCTCGGAGCGATGTGCTTCGCGCTGTTCATGATCATGCTCGACAACACCGTCGTGAACGTCGCCCTGCCGTCGATCCAGCGCGACCTGCACGCCTCGCTGTCGGCGCTCGAGTGGACCGTCAACGCGTACACGCTGACGTTCGCCGTGCTGATGGTGACCGGCGGCCGGCTCGGCGACATCTTCGGGCGGCGCCGGATGTTCCTGTTCGGGGTGGTGGTGTTCGGGGTCTCGAGCGCCGCGATCGGCTTTGCGCCCAACGACACCACGCTGGTCGCGTTCCGAGCCGTCCAGGGCATCGGCGCCGCGTTCATGATGCCGGCGACGCTGTCGATCATCACCCAGGCCTTCCCGCCCCACCAGCGCGGGATGGCGATCGGGACCTGGGCCGGGGTCAGCGCGATGGCACTGGCGATCGGCCCGGTCCTCGGCGGCTTTCTCACCGAGCAGGTGAGCTGGCGCGCGATCTTCTTCATCAACCCCCCAATCGCCGTGGTGGCGCTGGCCGTGACCCTGTTCGCGGCTCGCGAGACCCGCGACGAGACCGTGGCCAGGACCGTCGACTACCCCGGGATCGCCGCGCTGACGGTCGGGTTGACCACGCTGGTCCTGGCCCTGGTGGAGGGCAACACCTGGCACTGGGGCTCACCCAGGACCATCGCTCTGTTCGCGGTGGCCGCCGTCTCGCTCGCCGCCTTCTTCGCGATCGAGCGGCGTGTCAAGGCGCCCATGGTCGATTTCGCGTTCTTCCGCTCGAGGTCGTTTCTGGGGGCGAACCTGGTGGCGTTCATCGTCACCTTCGCGATGCTCTCGCAGTTCTTCTTCCTGGCTCTGTACATGCAGAACTTCCTGCACTTCTCCCCGCTTCAGGCCGGCATCCGCTTCCTGCCCTCGACGCTGGTGATCATCTTCATGGGCCCCATCGCCGGACGGCTCACGGACCGGATCGGGCCGCGGCCGTTGATCACGGCCGGACTCCTGGTCGTGGCCTCGGCGCTGTTCATCCAGTCTCGGATGACCGTGCACACCGGCTACGGGCTGCTGCTGCCGGGCTTCGTGCTGATGGGGTTCGGCATGGGTCTGGTGATGTCGCCGATGACCACCTCCGCGATGAATGCCGTGGACCGGACCAAGGCCGGTCTTGCGTCGGGCGTGACGTCGATGAGCCGCATGGTCGGCGGCACCTTCGGGGTCGCGGTGATGGGTGCGCTGGTGACGACGATTGGGCGCTCCGAGCTCGACTCGCGGATCCCCCATGTCCCAGCCGCGACCCGCGGGGCGCTGGCCAACGCGCTGGGCAGCGGGTCCGTCCCCACCGGCCACGGCACGTCGGCGCAGATCGTCTCGGCGGTCCGGCACGCCTTCGTATCGGCCCTGAGCACCGGTCTGACGATCGGCGCCGCGGTGAGCGTGATCGGCGCGTTCACCGCCCTGGCCCTGATCCAGCGCGCTCCCACGCCGGCCGAGACGCCAGAGACCGAGCCAGCCCCCGCCGAGGCCGAGCTCACGGTCGCCTGAACGTCCGCGTACCGCGACTCGCGGGCGACGGTCCACCGCTACGATCCGAGAAGACCGCCGCCCGCTCGGGACGGGCGGGTTCGCAACCCCAGGAAGGTGTTAGTCGAGTGGCCGTCGATTCAAGCCAAGTCGCACACGTCGAGACCGAACCGGGCGAACTGCCGCCGACGATGGCGGCCTGGGTCATCCGCGAGGAGCGCTTTGGCGAGCCGGTAGACGCATTCCAGATCGAGGAGATCGAGGTGCCTGAGCCGGGCGCGTTCGAGGTGATCGTCCGCGTCATGGCCGCCGGAGTGAACTTCAACAACGTCTGGGCCGCGCTCGGCGAGCCGGTGTCGGT
>DASXZB010000140.1:0-35294 GCA_036502145.1 Solirubrobacteraceae bacterium
GCGCTCGACATTCGCCTGCTGGTCGATCATCGCGAGGATCTGATCGCCGCGCGGACCAGCGATCAGCAGCGGCTGCGCTGGCATCTGCACGATCTCTGGCCCGAGTTCGAGATCCCGGCCGGAGCGCTGGACACGACCAAGTGGCTGGGGAAGGCCTCGCGCCGGCTCTCGCGAGCGCAGCAGACAGCGCGGGTCCGGATCGCGCGCGAGCTCGTGCGCCAGATCACCGCTCGCACCAGCCGGATCCGCGAACTCGAGACAGAACTCACCGCGCTCGTCAAAAGCTACGCGCCACAGCTACTGGCCGAGCGAGGCTGCGGGCCCCTGACTGCCGCGAAGCTGATCGGCGAGATCGCCGGCGCTGACCGGTTCGCCACCGACGCCAAGCTCGCACGTACCGGCGCCGCCGCACCGATCCCCGCCTCCTCGGGCGCCACCCACCGCCACCGCCTGGACCGCGGCGGCAACCGCCAGCTCAACTGCGCCCTTCACCGCCTCGCGGTCAACAAAGGCAACTGGGACCCTGACGCCACCGCCTACCTCGCCCGCAAACAAACCGAAGGCAAATCACGCAAAGAAGCGCTCCGCTGCCTCAAACGCCACCTCGCCCGACGCGTCTGGCAACACCTCCGCACCCCCGCCTCAGATCAAAGCCCTCGCTCACAGAACTCCACCAACATCAACGACACGCCAGCCCCCATCGTCGGCAACGCCCCCTACTTCATGCAATGCACCAGATAGGCCCACTCCCGCAAACAGCGACAAGCCATTGACATAGGAGCGACATCGGTCGCCAGAAGCAGCACTCTCAGGCGCAACGCGCAGCCTCCGCTCGGGGGCTAAGCGCAGCAGCGGAGAACGCTGCCAAGATCCCAGTTCACCCCTCATGCACCCCGGCTCGCCACCGGAACCGCCGTCGCCCTGGCGAGAAAGCGGGCATTTGCAGCACTTTCCTACAATGGAGCCAGCCGGGATCGAACCGGCGACCTCCTGCTTGCAAAGCAGGCGCTCTCCCAACTGAGCTATGGCCCCGCTGAATTGCGAGTTTAACGGCGCACCGCCAGCCGCCGACGGCCTCGCCTGCCCCGCCAAACGCGGCGGGTCAGGTCAATCCCAGCTCGAGCTCCAGCCCCCGGGCGCCCAGATCGGGGACGCCTCCCCCCGCGACGCGCACGACGTCGCGGCGGCCGGCTCGGCGGAACAGACTGGCGGCAAAGGCGGCCCGGATGCCTGCCGCGCAGGCCACGGCGGTCGTGCGGCCGTTCTCCGGCAAGCGAACCGCGCCGACGTCACGCAGGCGGTTGAGCGGGACGTGGTGCGAGCCTGGGACATGACCGGTGGTCCACTCGTCGAGCTCGCGGACATCGACCAGCTCGACCGAGTCTCGGCGGAGGCCATCCTCGAGCTGGTCGAGGTTCCAGGAGCCAGCTTCGGCGACCGGCAGACCGGCAGACCTCCAGGACTCAGAATCGGCCAGCCCGTAGCCGGCCAAGAACCAGAAGCCCACCGCCTGCAGGGAGCTCGCCATCTGCTCGGCTTCGACCACATCCAGCGCGACGATCACGATCCGCTGCTCTGGATCCAGCGCCCAGCCCGCACGCGTGCCGACCCCGGGCGCGATGACCGGGAGGTTGATGGCGCCGGCGAGATGACCGGCGTCGAATTGGTCAGGCAGGCGCGAATCGAGCACTGTCGCGCCGGATTCCAGAACCGCGCCCAACTCGCGACCGCGGAGCAGCTCAAACTCGTCGGGGTCAGCGTGCTGGCGCCGGCGGTTCAGGGCGACCACCCGACCGATGTTCGGCGGGCGCGGCGGCAAGCTCGCGGTCAGGCTGGAGACGAATTGCTCCTGGCCCATCATCAGTAGCGGATCGTTTAGCCGCTCAAAGCCGATCGTCGAGCTGGTCTTGCCGCTGAGCCCAGCCCCGCCGCACAGCGATCCGCCCACATGGGCGGGCCAGACTTCGACGTGGTCGCCCAGCCCAAGAAGGCTCTGCAAGCTGGAATGCAGGGCCCGCGCGCCCTCGCTCGCCTCGGAGGCGAGATCCGGCCGAGCGATGTCGCCGACCAGCAGCGAGTCGCCGGTCAGGAGCATCCACGGCTCCTCGCTGCGAGAGAGGTCGGAAACCGCGAAGGCCAGGTGCTCGGGGCGGTGACCCGGCGTCGCGATCGCCCGGACACGCAGCGGTCCGACCGCGATCTCGTCACCGGCCACGATCCCGTCGGAAAACTCCCCTCCAGGGTCGGGACGATGGGACTGGGCCCCAGTGGCGGCGACCAGGCGCAGGCGACCGGAGACGTGGTCTGCATGGTCGTGGGTGTCGATCACGTGTTTGATCTTCTGGCGCTCGCTGCGGGCGATCTCCAGGTAGATGTCGATGTCCCACCGTGGGTCGACGACCACCGCCCCGTTGCCGCCCCCGAAGATGTACGAGGCGCAGCCTAGATCTCGATAGAGCACTTGCCGGAAGAACAAGCCAGATCCTTTCTCAGGAAATCCTCACCGACTTGGTGCAATTTGTATAGCCGACCGGGCCCCACCCGTCAATGGCGCGAAACCGGGTCGAAGATGCGCGCTTTTAACCGCTCAGGGCCGGCCGAAAGTAGCCGGTTGGCGGAAAGCTAAGGCTGTGTTAGCCGTCGAAGTCGAAGTCCTTCGGCGGCCGCTGCTCGAACCACAAGCGATCGTGATCCGGGGTGTCCTGGAGGAACTCCGGCGTCTCTTCGAGCACGTCCTCGTCCTCCTGCGCCGACGGGTCTGAGGGCTCAGAGGGCTCCGACCGCTCGAACGCTTCCTCGGTGTCGAACGCCGCGGTATCGTCGCTACGCGGGCTGCGGGCGCTGTGCGGGGGCTCCTCTTCGACCTCGCGTCTGCGCACTGTCCCAGTTCGCTCCTCTCCGACCTCGAGTTCGTCGTCGTACTCGGGTTCGGCCTCGTACTCCGCCGGCTCGGCCACGGGCTCAGGCTCTGGCTTGCCGAAGATCCGGGCCAGCCGCGATGGCCGATGCTCGGGCGCCGGCTGCGGCTCGTCCTCGACCGCTGCCTCGTCGTGGAGATCCGGCTGGGACTCCTCCCGGATACGACGGGCCCGCGAACGCGGAGTCTCCGGCAGCGGCTCGTCCTCCCAGTCGTCCTCCTGGTCATAGGCGAAGGCGGCCGGCGAGGCTGACGGCGCGTCGGTGCCCGGTGAATTCTCAGGCGCTCTTCTCACCGGGCCCAGGGCTTCACGCTCGTCGCGTTCCACTTCGGTCGGGTCGGCGCCGCGGCGCCGTTTGAGATCCAGGTGCTCGCGAATTGCTTCATCAAGAAGACCCATGCGACAAAGCCTAGCGGCCACCGACCACCTGCGCGACCTCCGCAACCGCTCTTACGGTCTTGTTCTTCCCCTGGCCCTTGACCAAGTCGAGGGCACCGTCAGCGGCCGCAATGAGCACGTCCTCGACGACCGTACGAGGATGCCGGAAAACCGGGTCTCCAGCAGGCCGTTCCGTCCACCAGGGGCGCGTCCATCGACTAGAGCGACTCCAGCGGATGGGCTCGGCGACTGCGTAGGTTCGCTCCAGATCGGTCTGGGGGGAGGATGACGGCAATCTCGTAACTCCCCGTAGCCGCCGCAACATCGAGATGACGCGAGTTTCGCGCACGATGTCGGTTACGCAGCGAGCGCGACGCTGGGCGCATCGAAGCTGGCCGACCGGCTGGCGCCCACATAGAGGCTGGTAAAGACCGTGGCGAGCTATTGAGGCCCGCGTTTTCTGCCACGCTCGGGATCGCCGATCAACCGGAAGATGAGCACACCGGGGCCGGCCATCGGGATGACGACGATCAGCGCGAAGAGCCTCGTCAATCCCGCTTGAAAGCTCGTCAACTGGCCGTTTGCGGCGCGTACCGGCGCAGAACGGAGGATCCGAGAAGATTGGCCGAGAGGATCTGACTCGATGTCCAACCCGGGCGGGATGCCGGGCGGGGCTACACTAGGCGCCACACCGCGCGGCCCACGCCGCCGCACGGGGCTATAGCTCAGTTGGGAGAGCGCCTGGATCGCACCCAGGAGGTCGGGGGTTCGAGTCCCCCTAGCTCCATCATTGTGATGTCTCGGGACATAGGTCTCACATGTCTCGCGTCATAGGTCTCACTTTTGGGAGCTCGGCCAGCGGCCGGGCTGTTTGTTTTGGTTGCGCCAGTAGGTCTTGTGGGGCTCGATCAGATGGACGGAGAGGATTTCGCCGGTGCTGAGGTGGGCAACGGTGATGTGGTGGTCGTCGGCGAACGCGAGGACGCGTGTGCGGGCGTGTTTGGCGCCGATGCCGAGGTGGTGCATGCGGCCGGCGCGGCGCAGGCTCATCTTGCCTTTGGGGTCGAGCCGGTCGTAGCGCAGGCGGTAGTGGCCGGGCGCGTGGCCGTTGCTGGCAGGGGCGGCCTTCGGAGTCGCTCGGTATGCCTGCCCTGGCGTTCTGCGTTGAAGGGCGCGGTGGGGGCGGCGTTCGTTGTAGTGCTCACGGAATTGATCGAGCTGCTGTTGGAGTTCGGCGATCGTTCGTGCCGTTGGCCTGGCCGCGAGCCAGCGCTGCAGCGTTTGGTGGAAACGTTCGGTCTTGCCTTGGGTCTGGGGGTGTCCTGGGGACCCATCTTCTGCCGGATGCCGAGTAGCGGCAGGACGTATTCGAACGCGTTGCGCCCGCCGGTGAAGCGGGAGGTGTAGACGCTGCCGTTGTCGGTGAGCGTTGCCGCTGGCGGCCCGTATTCCTCGACGAGGCTTAGGAATACGATCACCACGTCATCGCCGGTCACCGGCCGATGCGCCGTGCAGGACACCAGCTAGCGGGAGTGGTCATCCAGCCAGTTCAGGACCTCGACGTCGGTTCCGTCGACCAGGCTCCAGTGGATGAAGTCCGACTGCCACAGCTCGTTCGGCTGAGCCATCTCGAATCGCAGATAGGACGATCTGGGCCGCTTGCGCGGCTGCGGGCAGATCAGCCCGGCCTGGTTCAAAATCCGGCTGATCGTCGCTGGCGCCGGCGGCTTGTGACCTTCCTGCTCGAGGTGCCAGCCGATCGTGTGGGCTCCGGCATCCAATCCGCCGGCTCTCAGCTGCGCTCGGAGGTCGATCACCCGCCCGCGAACTTCCTCAGACGTCGCGATCGGCGTCGTCCTCGGGCGTCGCGAGCGCGGCTCGAGCCCTTCCAGGCCTCCTTCTCGGTAGCGGGCCAGGAGGCGGTGCAGATGCCGGCGCGAGATCCCGTGCTCGGCAGCGGCCTGGGTCACGGATAACTGCTGGGAGACGACCTGAAGAACAGCAACACGAGATCGGGACATGCCCGCGACTCTCAGCCCGCCCCCGGACAAGGCCGCGGCGGCGATCGCCGCTACGGCGTCGCCTTACGGGCTGCGCCTCCGCGACGACCGCCGCAAGCTCAGCCCAGACCAGCCCAGAAGGTGTGACCTATGTCCCGAGACATCAGGGACCTATCACCTGGGACATATGTCCTGAACCCAGACACCCCTAGCTCCATTCTCAGGATCCCCTGTGTATATAGGCGATCTCGCGTCCGGACCGCCTCGGACCTGGCTGGCGAGCCCAGCGACGAACAGCGGCGACGCGCAGGAACGCCGCACGCTGCTCGGAAGTGAGGGCCGGCCAGTCTCTGAGGAAGCGCGCCAGCTCTTGGTGGGTCGGCAATCTCAGTCCGACTCGCCGGCGGCAAGCTCTCGAGATGCGCGATGAACTCGTCGGTGGAGTGGAATACGACACCTGAGCCTTCGGCGATCTCCGTCCCCGCCTCACGCTCGCCGCTCTGCCACTCAGGCGTCCAGAACCATGCCTGTTCAGGATCAATGGGGCCCTTGATGATCCCCCGCAGGAGCACAGCTGCTCCCTCGACCGCGGTGTCGGGCAACTCGTCGATGAGCTTGTGAAGGTCCGCCTTCGTGGTGGTGGCCCGATGTGGAAGCGGAACGTCTCATCGTCAGTCGGCGACAATGCATGTCGGCATCAGGGGTTGTGGAGCGAGCTAAGTGCGACGACCCGGCGGGCTCACCTACCGGCAGGGCTCGTTGCGCAGGCTCGGGCACGGCGGTAATCCGGCCGGAGCGCTCACTCCCGGGACCACCGGAAGCACCAGGCTCGATGGCATGCTCGGCGAGAACGTGACCGATTCGGTGGCAGTACCAGCCGAGGGCTGTGTCTCGTCGAATGACCAGATCGGCTGCGTTCCATTCGGGGCGGCAATCGTGACTCTTATCCGCGAGCTGGCGCGGTACACGTGGCCTTCGAAGTAGAGCGGAACCTTGACCTCGGCGAATTGCCCCGCCGGCATGGGCTGGGCGTCGGAGGCCAGGAAGGTGGGAATCGGCTCGACGGTCGTGGGCGCCTGCTTGAAGATGTTGTCCGATGTCGTGGCGAGCTTGCGCTCGCTCGCGCGGAGCCAGCCGTCCTGAACGAACGTCTCGTGGCCGTCCGGGCGCACCTCGCTGATCGTGGCTTGAAGGTCGACGTCCGGCGTGGATGACTGAATCCAGGCGTCGACGGCTCCGCCGCCGATCACTGTGGTGTTGGCGCTCAGTGGCGCTGACGTGTAGGAGACCGCGGAGCGGGACGGGTTCTGCTGCCACTTCCATTCCCACTGGGACGCGTTGCCCCACAGGCCGCCTGCTCCGGTGTTGCTTGAGTAGTCGGTCAGCGGCAGCGCTGAGGCCTCGGAGGTATAGGTGTCAGTCCCGGCGCTCGCCGGAGCGCTGTCGTTTAGCGTGCCGCGCGGGCCGAAGTACCAGGTGCGCGCGGTGGTGCCGGGGATCGGGACGTCCGAAAACGACTGCTCAAACGCGGGGTACGGGTCGCCTGGGTTCGAACTGGCGCCGGCCAAGCGCCCGGCTCCGTTGTCGAACAGGACCCGCACTTCGGGCAACGCCTCGAAGGCGGATAGCGCGGATTGGTAGGTCGGCTGCTCTTGGATGGGGTCCGGCGGCAGCGTGACGACGTCGTTCTGCGGGAGACCCATCGCGGACTGATAGATCGCCGGTGCGGCGGCCCTCGTTGCCGCCTGGTTGACAATCGGTGCTTTGTGGGCGACGTATAACTGCAGAAAGTCGTACCAGCGGTCGTAGGTGTACGGGTCGAGTGAGTCGATGTGAGCGCCGTTAGTGAAGGTGAACCACTTCTTGCTCGTACCGGTGAAGTGTTGGACGAGGTTGGGACAGTGGCCGCCGGTCTGCTCGTCCTCCCACTGGCAGACCAGGAACGTCGGCACGTTGATCTTGTTGACGAAGGTCACCGGATCCAGCGGGTCCGCCGTGGAGGGGTTGTAGTAGTTGTTGGCTCGGATCTTGGCCATAAGGTCCGTCGCCTCGCCGTGCAGGACCTGGTTGTCCTTGCAGGTCTGATCGCCGGACTGGATCTGCTGGGTGGCATAGGGCTGCGTGCCCGGAGCGGGAGCCGGCTGGGCCTCCTGCTGTCGCTGCTCGGCCCACGGAACCGCGAATCCGGTGTTGAGGATCCCGCCCGGGTACAGGGTGGTCGCTGTCGCGTCGATCACCGATAGCGGCGAGATCGCTTCCAGATCCGGCGGGTCGAGCTGAGCAGTGAACAGCTGGCTGATGCCCCCGTAGGAGATGCCCATCATGCCGACCTTCTTGCCGAGCACCCACGGCTGGTGGGCGATCGTCTCGATCACGTCGTAGCCATCTAGATTCTGCAGCGGCTCGAAGAAGTCATAGGCGCCGCCTGAGCACCCCGTCCCGCGCATGTTGACGTCGACCACCGCGAAGCCCATAAGGTTCGCGAGGACCGCGATGCCGTTCTCGGGTCCGGACGGGTCTGCATAGCCGTAGCCCGAGTACTCGATCAGCGTGGGGTAGGGAGGGGCGTAGCTCGTGTTGGCCGGGAACGTCGGAAGGTGGATGAAGGACGGAGCACCCGGCTCTCCGGCCGGGCTGGTAGGTGGATGCACGTCGATCGCCAGCTCGGTGCCGTCGCGCGTGGTGAGATACGTGTAGCCGTTGTCTGGAATCGACTGGTTGTAGATATCCGGGTCCCAGGGCGCCGCCGCATCGGAGTGGACCGTGATCGAGCCGGACTTGGGGCCGTTCGGATTCAGCTGCACGCGGTACCCCTTGCCCGGCGGCACGTCGCGGAACAGAAGCCCTCCGAGCGAGTCGGCGTTCTGCGTGTAGAGCGCACTGCCGCCGGACGTAAGAAGCGACGCGCTGGCCCCGGGCCCGAGACCGGTGACGTATACCTGCTCGGCGCTGCCATGGACGCTGAACGACGCCGCAGAGGCAGGCGGTGGGCTCGCAACCCCGACCAGCATGAGTATTGCGAGCAACATGCCCAGCCGAACGCTGCGATGCGCTCGCGCAAGTGTTACGTGGGTGATCGGCGCTATGGACACCACGGGTTCTTCGGTACGTCGGCGCACGGGTTGGGCAGGCTCGGCAGCTGGCTGGTCGGAAGCGGCGGCATGTCGACATGAGTCCTGCGGGGGTAGCTGGAGCCAGGCGTACATGGCTCGGCGCCGGTCGGCAAGAGTGAAGCGAAGAACTGAGAGTCACACGCGACCTGGTTGGTCAGCCGCGGGTTGGGATCGGGCGGCACCGTCTGGCCGTTGCAGACCGGCTTCTGCCGCTGGAGGTTCGGCGGCGAGCTCGTAACGCGGTTCGGATCGGTGTTCTCGCTGAAGCAGTTGGTCGGCGCCGCAGTCTCGGTGATCTCGCCGAAGTCGCCGTTCGTGTCGTTTCCAAAGAACCCGTTGTTGCTGAACGAGTTGTTCAGCAGCGCGTTACCCCAGTCGTCGTACAGACACAGGTTCGACGGGTTTGAGACGATGCCACCCCGGCAGTTAGGGGCATCGGGCGGCGGGGTCTCGGTGTCCGGGTAGGGCAGGAACAGGGCCCCCCATGCTCCGTTGTTGTCAAAGCGGTTATTCATCACCGTGTCGTTGCGCCCGCCAGAGATTGTCATCCCGGTTCCGACCGGCCCGGCAGCGGCGACGCCCGCTCCTGGCACGTTCGGGTTGTTGTTGTCGTGCACGTAGTTGTTCATGAAGACCCAGCACGAGTGGGTCCCGGTGACCGGGCTGACCTGGCCATTCGGACAGGACCCGTCCTGCGGGGAGGGCCAGTCGTCGTTGTTCTGGCTGTTGGTGTCGAAGCCATCCTGGTTATGGTCGAACTCCGAGTTCTTCACCACCAATGTCCCGCCGGAGTTAGTCCCGGAGTACCCGAGCGACGAGTACTGCGACCACACGTGGTCAAGCGTCGTGTTGCACTGCTGCTGGCAGGCGCCGACGTAGTAGTTGGAGTCGTTCATGTTGCTCGCATAGGAGTAGTTGAACGATCCGTTCGTCGAGTCGCTGGCGAAGATCCCATAGGCGGCGGCCGTGCTCTCACCGCCGTAGTAGGTGGAGGTGGCGTTCAGGTAGTTCGCCCAGAAGCCGTTCAGGTCTATACGGCCTCCGCCGTCGCCGCCGTTCCACCACACCTCGTTGCCGGCGCTGCCACTCCCGCCAAGGAAGTTGCAAACGGTCAGGTTCTCGATCCAAGTGTTGTTGGTCTTCCACACCAGGATCCCGTTTCGCCCCAGTGGCGTCCCACTCGGCCCGAGCGGCCCGAAATCCTGAGCGGCCGGGCTGTTCGAGCAAGGCGGCGAACCCGGCAGCGTCCCGTCGACAATCACGCCGTTGCGAGCCATCCCGCGCAGGTGGATGTTAGGAGTGCCGATCACCACCCCAGCCGGCTGGTCAGCGGGCTGCGGCCCCGGGTTCGCTCGATGGTCAGCCTGCTCGTGGTAATCGCCCGGACCGACCAGGATCCAGTCCCCGGACTTCGCATGGTCGACGGCAGTCTGAATTGACTTGTACTTGCCTGCGATCCCGTTGTACGTCCCGACAAGCAATACGTTGGCCGACGCCGAAGCTGCCGCAAGCGCGGTCAGCGCCACTCCGACGATCGCTCCGAGGAGCGCTACCCGTGACCTCACTCCTCCCATTGCGGGCATCGCAGTGCGCGAATCTACCCCACACCTGGCAAGGCTAAACGGCGGGTCGCTTTCGATCGCTCGCTCGGCTGAGTCACGCGTCAAGGCGCGCGTCTGCGATCGCCCAGCCCGGGAAGCTGCTGGGTGACGTTTCCCTTGTTTGCTGTGAGGTGCGGAGCTTCCTGACGTGCGGTGGTCTGGTCTGGTGGTGGTTAGGCTGCTGGATGGTGCGTCAGCTCGTGTTCCTCGAAGCCGGACTCGTCCGGTGGCAGGAGGCTCCGGATCCTCAGCTATCCGACCCACGCGGCGCGCTCGTGCGTCCGCTCGCCGTCGCTCGCTGCGATCTCGATCGGCCGATGGCGGCCTCCGGTCTGTTCCCTGGGCCATTCGCTGTCGGGCACGAGACGGTTGGCGAAATTATCGCCGTGGGAGACGAGGTCAACAAGCGCCGTGTCGGGGAGCGAGTGCTGGTGCCGTTTCAGGTGTCCTGCGGGACGTGCCCAGCCTGCCGTGACGGGCGCTTCGGCGCCTGCCACACCTATCGCGCGCGAGCTGGCGGTGCATTCGGATTCGGCGAGGCGGGTGGCGGCCATGGCGGCGCGGTGGCGGACGTTCTCGCTGTCCCAGCTGCCGACCACATGCTCCTGCTAGCTGCCCAGGGCAGCGCCAGCGCACTGTGCGCGCTGCCCGACAATGCGTGCGATGCCTACCGCGCCGTCGGCCCGCAGCTCGCGGAACATCCCGGTGCCGAGGTGCTGATCGTCGGCGGTGCGGCTGCCTCGATCGGTCTGTACGCGATCTCGTTCGCGCGCGCTCTGGGGTCCGGCCGCGTGCGCTACGTCGACCGCGACGCGCAGCGGTGCGCCGCAGCCACCACGCTCGGTGCCGACGTCGAACATCAGCAGGGCCCCTGGCCGCGACGGTATGACCGCGCAGCGATCACCGTAGAGGCCACGGGCGAGATTGACGGACTGCATTCGGTCCTGCGCTCCACCGACGACTACGGGTTCTGCACGTCGGTGGCAATCCATTTCGCCCCCACAGTCGCCCTGCCCCTGCTGGAGATGTACACGCGCGGAATCACCTTTCATCTATCCCGAGCCGATTCACGACGCCTGCTGCCCGTGGTCCTCGAGCTGTTCGCCGAGGGACGCTTCGACCCGCTCGCAGTGCCGACCACGATC
Organism: Solirubrobacteraceae bacterium; assembly: GCA_036502145.1. Lineage (GTDB taxonomy): Bacteria > Actinomycetota > Thermoleophilia > Solirubrobacterales > Solirubrobacteraceae > Palsa-465. The sequence continues at coordinate 11,156 of DASXZB010000140.1, forward strand.
GTGCCCTGGGATCGAGCCGACGAAGCATGGCTTGAGCCGGCCACAAAACTCGTCCTCGAGCGCAAGTAGGCAGCGCTCGCGGAGGCTGAGTGAGGCGCCGAGGGGGAAAGACCATCCAGGTGCGATGGGCCCACCGCTCATATGTCGAACCGAGGCATGAACATACCGATCTCCTCGACCGCCGCCGGCCTGTACGGCGTCAGCCGATGATGCACTCACCGTAGCCAGTCCTCGGCACTCAGATCGGACCCTGTCCCGGCGGTTGTGGTACTCGAGCGGGATTGCCCGGCCGGAGGGTTACTGGATCGGTTCAGCCAGGCTCGCGAGCCCGTCGAGTAGGCGCCGGACGTCTCGGTCGGTTGTGTGCAGGTGGGGTGAGATCCGCAGCGAGGATCCGCGGATGGCGGCGAAGCAGTTGGCCTCGGCGAGCGAGGCGGCCGCTCGCGCACGGGCGCTCTCCGGCAGGCGGATGCCAAGCATGTGAGGTCCGCGCTGCTCGTCGCGTGCGGTGGCGAACCCGAGCCGCGACGCGTGTCGGGCGATGCCCGCGGTGCGGGTGGCAAGGGTCGCGGCGATGCGTGGGACCTCCCAGGCGATGATCTGCTCGAGCGCGGCGATCGCCATTGGGATCAGCTCGAACTTCGTCCGCTGACCGGAATCGAAGCGCCTCGCGCCCGGCTGGTATTCATCGCGGTAGTCGACGAGCGCCGCAAAGTCCTCTGAGCCGGCGCGGTTGATCCAGTTCTCCTCGAGCGGCTCGCCATTGCGGTGCTCCTCGGCGACGTATAGGTAGCCCACGCTGAACGGGCCGAGCAGCCACTTGTAGCCGACGGTGATCAGGAAGTCTGGGCGCAGCACGTCGACGTCGAGCGGCATCGCGCCCACCGACTGGCTGGCGTCGATCACCAGTCGTGCCCCGACGTCCCGGGTTCGCCGCGCGATCGCGGTCAGATCCAGCAACGCGCCATCGGTCCAATGCACGTTCGGCACGCTCACGATCGAGACGCGGTCATCGAGCGCAGCGAGCACCGCATCGGTCCAGCTCTGACCGGGCTCGCGGACGACAGTCAGCGTCTCGGCGCCTGATCGCCGGGCGGCAGCCCGCCAGGTGTAGATGCCCGAGGGGTACTCCTCGGCCAGCACGAGCACCCGCCGGCCGGAGCGCAGCGGCAGGTTGCGCGCTGCGGTGGCGAAGCCGTAGCTCGTGGCCGGCACGAGCGCCACGCCGTCGGCGGTTGCGCCGATCAGCTGTGCAAACAGCCAGCGCAGACGTTCGACATCGGCAAACCAGTCCGTCGCGGAGATAGCCCACGGGCGCCCGCGGCGGTCAAGCGCGGCCTGGCCGGCGATCCTTACGCGATGCAGCTGTGGGGCGAGGCTCGCGGTGTTGAAGTACGCGATCTCGGCAGGGACGTTGAACGCGGCCCGTTGCTCTGCGATCAAGATCTCGGTGGGCATGAAGATGCGTGCTTTGCGTGGGCGTTTGGAACATCATCTCATCGGCCGTGTTGCGCCGGTCCGGGACCTAGGTTTCCCTCAGGCGCTCGTCATCGGAATGCATCGGCGTGGTCGAAGGCCCAGTCGCGGAAATGCCGCGCCGGCCGGCCGGTCACTTCCTCCACGGTCGAGGTGACGACCTCGGGTGCCTCGACGAACGAGGCCCACGTTTCCAGGGCGGGAGCGCTCAACTGCGCGCTCGACCTGGGCCCAGAACGAGTCGGCGCGCCGTCCTGCGGCCGGGTGGTCCGTGTGTCCAGGACTGGATGAGGAGAACTAATGCCGCCTGCGGCATCGGCCGATACGAGTTGACGTACGTGTCTGATCGGTCTGTGCGGACTCCTGCCTCGCTGGCGTTTAGCCATCGCTCCGTGGATGGTCGCTGGACCGTGGTCGCATTGAAGGGCGATCTGGATCTCAGCTCCGCCCCCAGTCTCAAGTGGGCGCTGGCCGATCTGCTGGACCGCGGACACTCCCAGCTCGTAATCGATCTCTCGCAGGTCGGGTTTATGGATTCGACCGCGCTGAGTGTGCTGGTGGTGGTCAAGCGCAGCCTGCCCGATGATGGACTGCTCACCCTCGCCGCTGCCAGCCCGGGCATCCTGAAGCTCTTTGAAGTCACCGGCCTGGACCAGGCGTTCAACCTGTTCTCGACCGTGGACGACGCGCTCGCCTATCTCCGGGAGCCGCACGCAGCGGCCCTCCCGTCCGCAGCAGCGCCACTCGAGCAGGGCGAGGAGGAGCTGGCGACCGAACCTGATCCGGGCTTGGCTGAACGGGCCTCCCCCGGAGCGCTCCTGAGCGATGACGCGGCGGTGGTCCTCGCTCTCGCCGCAACCGCGCTGCCGTTCGCTCGTTCTCCCCAGGCACAGGTCCAGCGCTGGCTGCGTGCGCTTCGCCAGCACGGGGACGCCGGGGTAGTTCTGGCTGCGCTCGGGGTCACGGACGAGTCGCCCGACGAAGGCCCCGGCTCCGAGCTCGAGACGCCACCGACTCCCGGCCCCAAACTGGACCGCGACGTAGTCACCACCGTCACCGAGGAAGCGAGCCGGATCGCCGCCAAACGCGGCGCCAACGCAATTCACACCATCGACGTCCTCGGAGCGGTCGAGATCGTCTACGGCGCAGACTTCGAAGTCGTCGCCGAGGGGCACCGCATCCCGCCCCCCTCCGCGCCAACCCGGGGCGACGACACACTGCCCGACCGCGAATAGAACGAGACCTGGACCGTCCCGCGTCGCCGGTCACAGACCAAGCGCCCGGTTGAGTCGCAGGTCGCACCGGAAGCGGCGGTCGTGGGTGGCGACGACGAGGAGCCACTGCTCAGCCAGGTCTCAACGGCTGCCGCTGACCGTGAGCGGCACGGCTTCACTGACGCTCCAAGCCACGCGACGCGTCAGCCACAGCAACCAGAGCGAGAGCACGACACCGTAGGCGAGCGAAAGCTGGTTCGCGATGTCATCGCCGGTGGGGAGCGTCCCCAACCGTGACAGGTGATAGATGAAATGCGAGACCGACTCGAGCAGAACCGTCAGCAGCGCGGCCTGAACCAGGCGGCGCTCCATCCAGACGGCGGCGAGGCACGTCAGCAGGGCGATCGCCAGCAGCGCGCCACCGAAGTCGCTGAACGCGTGCTGGCTGTAGGGGCCGAGGGCGCCGACCCAGCGATGTCCGAAGCCCGGGAAATCGTCGTAGAAGGATCTGGGGGCGAACAGCAGCCAGCCGCCGACGACGATGTCGGGCACTGCCAAGGCGACGAGCCCGATGCGAAGTATCCGGCGTCGGTGGGCCATGTCTTCAATCCCTCAGGCCATCCGGCGGTAGACGATGTCGATGTCGTCCTCCCAGGTCGAGCCGTCTGTGGCCTTCTCCCAGCGACCGGAGATGGTCTTGGCATCGTCGGCGAAGGTGGCGCTGAAGCGCTGCGGAAAGGGGTCGGAGGCGTCTCGCCACTGCGTCCAGACGCCGTCGCGAAACGTCATCTCGTAGACACGGTGCTCACCGCGTGCATCGAAGTAGTGCCGCCGCAAGCTGTCGGGCTGCTCGCCGGCGCCGATGACCGCGATGCCGTCGAAGGCGCTGGGTACAGCCCACCGCTCGATCAGGAACTTCCTTCCGTTCAGCCACTCAAACGTGACCGCCGCCTCGCCCGGAAACGGCGGGCCGCCGACTGGCGCCGCCTCCATGGTCCACTTCCCCACCAAGGTATCGAGTCGCTCGAGGGTGAGAGTCTCGCTGGGCTGATCCACTGTCGATCCTTTCTGTCGGTCGGCGGGATCATCGCGAATCTCCCGGCTCGCCCGTCGGCTCCGCGGACTCAAGCCAGGGGCACGCCGGTCGGCTAGCCGGTGTGCCACACGGGTGTCACCTCGGAACCGACCCGCCGAGGGTTGGCGTTTCCCAATCGGCGAGTGGAGAGCCCGCTGAGCTCGGCATCAACTCACGACGCCAGCTCTCCTACGCGCTCACCGGCAAGGCCTAGACGCGCGAGCAGTCGAACGCGAGCTCACCGTCGGTATCGGAGCCGGCGCTCGCGCCCGCTGGCGACCCGCTCGGGGCCCTCAGCAGCTGGGCGCTCAAGATCGCCGCGACGGCCGCGAACGCGGCGCCGATCAAAAACGCGACGTGATAGCCACCCACCAGCGCATCCGCCTGACTGTGACCAGACGCCACCAGGTGGGAGGTCCGCGAGGCGGCGACGCTGGCCAGCACCGCGAGGCCCAGCGCCCCGCCCATCATGAACGAGGTGTTGACGACTCCGGACGCCAGGCCGGCCTCGCTCTGCTCGACGTCGCCCATCGCCGCCAGCAGCACCGGGTTCAGAGCCGTGCCGGCCCCGAATCCCAGCAGCATCATGCTCGGTAGGACGTCGAGCGTGTAGTGGCCGCCGACCGGCGCGCGTGCCAGCAGCGCCAGCCCGATGGCCGCCAAGCCGAGACCGCTCGCCAGCGGGAGCTTGATCCCGAAGCGCATCACCAGCTTGGCGGAGAGTCCCAGCGAGAGCGTGGCCATGATCAGGTTCGCGGGCAGGAAGGCCAAGCCGACCTGAAGCGGGCTGTACCCGAGCACCAGCTGGAGGTACAGAGCGGACAGGAAGAACCAGGCGAACATCGCGGCCGCCCACAGCACGCCGACCACGTTGGCGGTGGCCAGGTTGCGCAGCCGGAACAGGGCAAGCGGGACGAGCGGGGCGCGCACACGAGACTCGAGCACCAAAAACCCGGCGATCAGGACGGCCGCGGCGGCGAGCAGGCCGAGCGTCTGGGCCGACAGCCATCCGGCGTGATTGCCGTTGATGATCGCGTAGACCGCGAGGATCAGCCCGCTCGTCACCACCACCGCGCCGGCCACGTCGAGTCGCTCGCCCGCCGCGGCACGGGCCCCGGCGGGCAGCACCCGCATCGAGGCGATGCCGACCGCGACGCCGATGGGGACGTTGACGAGGAAGATCCAGTGCCAGTCGAGCACGTCGGTCAGTACGCCGCCCAGCAGAACCCCGAGCGTGCCACCGCCGGCGGCCACGAAACCGAACACGCCCATCGCCTTGGCGCGCTCGGCGGGTTCGACGAACAGCGACACGATCAGCGACAGCGCGACGGCGGAGACGATGGCGCCGCCGAACCCCTGCACCGCTCGCGCCGCCACCAGGAAGCCCTGCGTTCCGGCCGTCCCGCAGGCCAGCGAAGCGAGCGTGAACAGGGTGATGCCGCCGATGAACAGGCGCCGGTGACCGAAGTGGTCTCCGAGCCGTCCGCCCAGCAAAAGGAAACCGCCGAAGGTGAGCATGTAGGCGTTGACCACCCAGGCCAGCGAGGTCTGCGAGAAGCCGAGGTCCTCGCGGATCGAGGGCAGGGCGACGTTGACGATCGTGGTGTCGAGCACGATCATCAGCGAGCCCATGCACAGCAGGATCAGAGCCACCCAGCGGGTGCGCTTGTCGAGAGTCATGGCGGTTCCTTTCGGCGAGTCGGTACGCATGGTGTGTAGGGATAGACCGGCCCGGAGCCGAAAATCAATCGGTCAGGCCGGGGCGTCCTCTGTGAGGAGGAGCACAGTCCCGAGGATCCGCCGCCGCCCAGGCTTTGGGCCATTGGCCATGCGGGGCTGGATCACGCGAGCGAGGTCTCGGAGGAACTCGGCGTGCTCGCTGTCGTCGAGCCACAGACCGGCGATTCGATAGCCCACCCCATCGCGCAAGGGGTCGATGTCGTCGCGGCTCAGGTAACGGTCGAAGTCGCCGACCAGGCCGGCGATGTAGGCCATGAACGCGTGGTGGTGATCCTCGGGGCTCATCGCCTCGCCCAGGAAGGCTTGGATGATGCGCAGGCGGACCGGGTGCAGCAGCAGGTCGGCGCTGGTAAACCAGGAGGCAACGCTATGTCCCGCCACCGCGGTCCCCGTCGACGCCGATTCTCCAAGCGGTCCGGTCGCCGTCGCTCCCCGCGTCTGATCGCCATCGCCGTGACAGCGGTCGCGCTGGAGACACTCGCCCTGTGGCTGCGCAGCCACCGCCTCGGTGGCAACGTGGTGGTCCGCTGCCGCCAGGGCCATCTGTTCACGACGATCTGGATCCCGGCGGCATCGCTGAAATCGCTTCGGCTTGGCTGGTGGAGAGGGCAGCATTGCCCAGTGGGCCACCACTGGACGCTCGTCACCCCGGTCACGGAAGCGGAGCTCAGCGACGAGGAGCTACGCGTGGCGAGCGAGCGCCACGACGTTCGGATCCCCTAGACGACGCCCTGGCGAGAGGGGCGGTAAGGCTGCGAAAATGGACTGCAGTCGTCAAAGGAGGCCACCCATGTCAAGCGATGTAACCGGGCCCGTCGCGCCCGTCCCCGAGCACCTTCATACGGTCACGCCGCGACTGGTCGTTCGCAACGGCGCCGCGGCGATCGACTTCTACCGCAACGCGTTCGACGCGCAAGAGCTCGGGGAGCGGTTCACCGGGCCGGATGGCGAGGTGATTCACGCCGAGGTACGGATCGGCGACGCGGTGGTGATGATCACCGAGGAGGCCGGCGACGGTGCCCCGGCCGGCTCGCCGGAGTCCCTCGGCGGAGTGGTCAGCGCGATCATGGCGACGTATTGGGAGGACGTCGATGCCGCCTGGGAGCGCGCGGTCGCAGCTGGAGCCGAGGTCCTGTACCCGCTCGCCGATCAGTTCTACGGGGAGCGTGGCGGCCGCCTCCGCGACCCGTTCGGTCAGCAGTGGATGATGAGCCAGCGCATCGAGCGCCTGACGTCCGAGGAGATGGAGCGTCGGGCGGCCAGCTTCTTCGCACCGAGCTGACGTGTCCGCCACGGTGAAGCGCGAAGCGGCCTGCAGTTGCGGTCAGCTGCGGGTGGAGGTGGAGGGAGAGCCGACGCGGGTCTCGGTATGCCACTGCCTGGCGTGCCAGCGCCGGACGGGGAGCGCATTCGGATTTCAGGCGCGGTTCCCGCGCGATCGCGCTCGCATCGCCGGACGCTCGCACGAGTTCGTCCGCGTCTCCGACGAAGGCGATCCAAGGACGTATCACTTCTGTCCGGAGTGCGGAGCGACCGTCTACTACGTGCTGGGCTCGGCGCCCGACGTGGTCGCGGTCCCGGTCGGCGGGTTTGCCGATCCCTCATTCCAGCCGCCGCAGGTCTCGATCTGGGAGTCGCGCCGACACCAGTGGGTGACGACGCCTTCGCAGGCCGAGCATCACGCCTGAGCACCCGCTCCCGGCGTGAAGCGGCGCTACCCCGGCTGCCCGGCCAGCGTGGTGTGAGCCACATGGACCGTGAGCAGAGCGGCGCTCTGGCCCCGGACCGAGACCGAGTAGCGGCCGGCGGCCGGCCTGACCGTCTGCAGACGGGCGGGGCCGGCCCAGCCGACCTGGTCGTCAAGGCGCTGTCCGGCCAGCGTGACCCGGGACCGCGACGAGGCCGATGGCGCCAGCAGGCGCTGGACGACGGCCGGGCCGGTGGCGGGCAGATCGAGGCCGACCTTGACCGCCCGGCCTCCCTTGTCGATCAGCAGCACGTTGAGGGTGTCGGCGCCAACCCGCACCGCCCAGGCCTTCAGGCGCCGGGCCCGGGGGCTGCGCAGATGGACGGCGACCAGCCGGGAGTCGGGCCCGAGCATCCGCTTGAACAGGATCAGGCCATAGAGCAGCGGCCAGGCGCGGACTCCACGGCGGTCGAAGCGAAACGGAGCGTTGATCGAGAACACCCGAACGTGCAGGTTGACCCCCTGCACCCCCGCCCGGACCAGCTCGAACAGGGCGTCGGGTGCCCACAGCGCGGTGGCGAACGAATTGCTGACCCCCGGCACTCCACCGCAGGTGACGGAGTTGATCTCGGTCATGCGGACCGGAAGCCCGGCTCGGCGGGCCAGCGCCACCGCGGGCTTGACCGAACGCGCCATCCCCGCCGTGGCCTGCTCGCTGAGCAGCTTCTGAACCGTCGGATACTGGGGCCGTCCCGGCCGCGAGCAGGCCGAGTACGGATAACGGTGGGCGCTGATCACCCGCAGGCCGGGATGCGGACCGGCCAGCAGCGTGGAGATCCAGTTCCGGTCACGATCGGGATTGGCCAGCGCCGGGGCCAGCAGCGGCACCCCGGCCGCCACCCGGGTGAGGGCGCGAGCGAACCGGTTGTAGTCGCCGACGTAGCTCGATGGGGTGATCGTCGCGGGGAGCCGCGCCAGGTTGAAGCCGGAGTGCCGGAGCTGGTGGGCCCAGGTGCTGCGCGAGTAGAGATCCGGCTCGTTTCCGATCTCGAAGCCGATGATGCTCCCGGCCGGCAGGTGGGCCTCGGCGGCCCGCGCCCAGTCGCCCGCGATCCGTGGCGTGCTGGTCAGCGTGTTGAGGTCGACGATGAGCCGCAGGCGCATCTGGCGCACGATCTTCGCCGTCCGCGCCACCAGCCTGGGGGTGACCTCGAATGCCCAGGGCGGCAGCCGGCTCGAGGTCGGGTCCCAGATCGCGTGGTCTGAGGAGTCGCCGCCGATTCGCAGCACGAACCGCCCGTCTCCGGGCACGTGGATCTGCGACAGGACGCGCCGGTACAGAGCGAGGTGATGCTCGTCGACGGGCAGGGTCCAGTACTCGGTGGAGAAGCCCAGGAATGAGTGCGGGATCGGTGTGACCCGCTCGCGGGCGCCGATCGATAGCTCGGCCTGCTCGGGGCCGACCGCGGCGGCCGCGCTGGCCTCCGAAGCGACTGCCGATCGGCCCGGCCCGGCGCTCCGGTGATCCGAGCCGCGCGCGATCAGCACCACCGCGACGACCGCGGCCACCAGCACAACCAGTGCGAACGCCAGGCGGGGCCACGAGCGGGGGGTCGGCCGCCGGTCAGATCCGGTCACTCCGGCCCGCTTCGATCCGCGACATCGACATCTGCCCCATCAATCGACTGCGGCGGCGCACGGCTTGAATTCGGCCGCTCTGACCGATCGCAACCGCGATCAGGGCGGCTCCGGCAGGCCCAGGAGCTGAATCACCGAGAACACCAGCAGCAGGGCGCCGACGCCGATCAGTCCGTAGCGGGCGGCACGGATGCGGAAGTGGCCGCTGATCCCGACCAGGAACAGGACGGTCGCCAGAAAGACTGTGTCGCGGATGTACTTGTCGGCGGTCGAGCCGGCATCGGAGCCTTCAGTGAACGAGGCGTCGGCCTGCCGCTCGGCGGCGGTGGCGGCCGTGGCCTCTGGGATCACATATTGCGGCATGTAGGCCGGTCCGGGCGGTGCCTTGGGGTTGTGCGCCGGGTCGGTGGCCAGCCAGGCCTGGAAGGCCGGCCGGTAACCGGGACGAAAGCGCTTCACAGCGAGTCGCTCGGCCGTGCGGTGGCCGTTTACGAACGCCGTGAACCAGGCGTTGAAGGAGACCGAGTCCAGCGTGCGGGTGACGATGGCCTCGGTGTCGTAGCGGTTTGACTTGGTGCGCAGCGCCGAGGCCTTGGCCAGTGTGACCGAGGACTCGGTGCCCCACTTGGCGGCCGCGTAGCCCGAGTAGGCGGCCAGCACCGCCACCAGCGACAGCAACACCGCCTCGATGATCGACAGCCAGCGATCGTGGTGGTCGGTCGATTCCTGTTCGGTGGCCTCGGCCGAGCGCTGCTTGTGCTCGGCGATCTCCTTGCCGACCTCTGACGGCGACAACCCCTCGGGCATGCGGGGGATCGTACGGGGCAGGGAACCGCGCGTGCCACGGATACGCGCGCGGTGGCGGCGATCGCCGCTGGTCTTCGGTTACCGCTCAGCCCGCGGATTCAGCCCGCAGACTCAGCCCGGGGCTCAGCCCGCGCCGGCCGCGGCCCGCGAGATCTGGGGACCGAGCTCGGCCAGCCGCCGCGCCGCCTGGGCGATGTGGTCGGCGTCGATCCCGCAGTCGGCCAGCAGCTCGGCCGGCTTTCCCGAACCGGGAAGGTGATCGACACCGAGCTTGACCACACGCGGGCGCTCGTCGGTGTCGGCAAACGCGCTCAGCACGGCGTCGCCGATGCCGCCCTCCGGCCAGTGGTCCTCGGCCACGATCAGCCGTCCCCCGGTGGCCTGGGAGGCCGCGGTGAGCGTGTCGATATCGACCGGCTTGACCGAATACAGATCGATCACGCGGGCGTTGATGCCCTCGTCGGCCAGCGTGTCGGCGGCCTTGACCGCCTCGTGCAAGGTCACGCCGGCCCCGATCAGCGTCACCTGGTCGTCGTCTGACTCACGGACCACGCGCGAGCCTCCGATCTTGAACTCCTCGTCGGCGCCGTACAGCGTGGGATAGCCACCCCGGGTGGAGCGCAGGTAGGAGATTCCGTCGAAGTCGGCCATCTCGGCCACCAGCTTCACGGTCTGGTTGGGATCGGACGGGTAGAGCACGACCGAGCCGCCCAGGGCCCGGAACTCGGCCAGGTCCTCGAGCGCCATCTGCGAGGGGCCGTCCTCGCCGATCGACACGCCGGCGTGGGAGCCGTTCAGGCACAGCTTGGCCTGCGAGATGACCGACATCCGGATGAAGTCATAGGCCCGAGACAGGAAGGCCGCGAAGGTGGCCCCGAACGGAGTCCAGCCTCGAACCTGGAAGCCCACCGCGGTCGAGATCATCATCTGCTCGGCGATGTAGGCCTCGAAGTAGCGCTCCGGGGTGTCCTTGGTGACCTCTTCGAGGTGGGTCGAGTTACCGACCTCACCGTCGATCGCGACGACGTCGCCGCGGCGGCGCATGACCGCCGCCAACCCCTCGCCAAACGCCTTGCGAGTGGGGACCGGATCGCCGCCGACCTCGTAGCTGGGCACCGGTGCCGAGCGGTCGGAGTCGAACTTGTGCGGCTCGCCGACGCTCTCAGGCTTGGCGACATCGACGTGGATGTGGGGCACGTCGCCGAGCTCCTGGATCGCCTTGTCGGGGTCCTTGAGCGGCTGGCCGTGCTTGCCCTCGACGTTGGCCGTCTCGCTGGCGCCGTAGCCCTTGATGGTGCGAGCGATGATCATCGTGGGACGATCCGAAGTTGCCTCGGCCTCGGCGTAGGCACGATCGATCTCGACCGTGTCGTGGCCGTCGATCTCGATCGCGTTCCAACCCCCGGCCTTGGCGCGCTGGGCGTAGGACTCGAGGTTCCAGCCGTGCATCGTCTCGCCGCGCTGACCGAGACGGTTGACGTCGATGATCGCCACCAGGTTGTCGAGCCCCTCGACCCCGGCGTGCTCGACGGCCTCCCAGATCGATCCCTCGGCCATCTCGGAGTCGCCGCACAGGGCCCACACCCGGTACGGGAGCCGGTCCAGGTCACGGGCGCAGAGAGCGATCCCCGCGGCGATCGGGAGGCCCTGCCCGAGGGAGCCGGTGGCGACGTCGACCCAGGGCAGGACCGGGGTCGGATGGCCCTCGAGCCTGGAGCCGAACTGGCGGAAGGTGAGCAGCTCCTCGTCGCTGATGGCGTCGGCGGCACGGAACATGGCGTAGACCAACGGCGACGCGTGGCCCTTGGAGAAGATCAGGTGATCGTTGTTGGGGTTGTCCGGGGTGTCGTAGTCGTAGCGCAGGTAGCGGGCCATCAGGACCGCCATCAGGTCGGCTGCCGACATCGAAGAGGTCGGATGGCCCGACGACGCGGCGGCCGCCGCCCGGATCGAGTCGATCCGCAGGCGCTGGGCAAGGTGGTGCATCTCGTCGTGGTTCATTCGCGACCTCTGGGGACGGGGAGCTTTCTCCCCTGCATGATTGCGCGTCGGGCAAGCAAGCAAACATCCCGGCGGTTTGCGAGGCGTACGATTTGAGGTGTGACTGAGCTCGGAATCGTTCTGTTGGTAGTCGGAGCTGTAGTCGCCGTGGCCGAGGTTCATTACCCCTCGCACGGGGTGGTGGGCGGGGTGGGAGTCCTGGCGATGGCCCTCGGAGCGGTCCTCGCGATCAGCGGCCTGGGCGCCGGGGTGATCGTGGGACTACTGTCGGGAACGGTGCTGGCCGGCTTTGGGGTCGGCGTGCTGGCGCTGTCGGTCAAGCACGGCGCCGTCGTGGCCGGGCGACGCGTCCGGACCGGCGCGGAGGGGATCGTGGGCCACATCGGGGTGGTGCGCAACTGGAGCGAGCACGACGGCAGCGTGGCCGTCGACGGGGCGCTGTGGCGCGCCCGGCGCTCCACCGGTCACGAGCCCGAACTGGAGATCCGCACCGGTGACCAGGTCGTCGTGGAGCGGCTCACCGGCCTGACCTTATCCGTCCGAAGAGCCGAAGAATGGGAGCTGCCGTGATCACCGCAATCATCGTCGTCATCGGTGTACTGCTGTTTCTGACGCTCACCGCGGCGGCGATGTCGGTCAGGGTGCTGCGAGAGTACGAGCGCGGCGTGGTGTTTCGCCTGGGACGGTTGATGGACCAGCGCGGCCCCGGCTTGCTGCTGCTGATCCCGTCGATCGACCGCCTGGTCAGGATCAGCCTGCGCACCGTGACCCTGACGATTCCGCCGCAGGAGATCATCACCCGCGACAACATCCCCGCGCGGGTAACCGCGGTCGCCTACTACCGGGTGATCGATCCGAACCGCGCGGTCACCGAAGTCGAGAACTTCAACGGCGCCACGATGCAGATCGCGCAGACGTCGCTGCGCTCGATTCTCGGCACCGCCGATCTCGACACGCTGCTGTCAGAGCGCGAGCACCTCAACGAGTCGCTGCAGCAGGTGATCGACACCCAGACCGAGCCGTGGGGGATCAAGGTGACGACGGTGGAGATCAAGGACGTGGAGATCCCGGAGCGCATGCAGCACGCGATCGCCCGCCAGGCCGAGGCCGAGCGCGAGCGGCGGGCCAAGATCATCAACGCCGAAGGGGAATTCCAGGCCGCCGCCAAGCTCACTCAGGCCGCCGAGGTGATCGGCGAGCACCCGATCGCGCTGCAGCTGCGTTATCTGCAGACGCTGCGTGAGATCGGCGGCAATCAGAACTCGACGGTGGTGTTCCCGATGCCGATCGACCTGGTGGGCTCGTTGGTCGACTCGCTGGCCAACAGCGGCAAGGCGCAAGCCGGCGGCGAGAGCTCCGCCGGCGACAAGCAGCTCCAGGCCGGTCCGCAGGCGGAGCTGTCATCAGGCTCGGACTCCGCCGACCTGGCGGCGGGCGCCGATTCGGGCAACGGGCTGGCCTCCGAACCCAGCCGGGCCGCGGAAACCGACTAAGCGGCCGGTCAGATCCGGCGCGAGGCGATCGCCACGCCCTCGAGCGCCACCGCACCCCGGAGGACCTCGACCCCGAGGCGGTGCACCCGCGAGCGCAGCTTGGCGCTGTAGATCACCTGGCGCGTCCGGCGCCCCGAGGCATGCAGATGCACAGTGCGCGAGCGGCCGTCCAGGATGACGCGGGCCACCCCGCCGCCGGCGCTTCGCTCGCCGATCAGGGAAACCGTGGCGCCGGTGTAGCGCAGCGCGAATGTGGCCCCCTTCCGAGTGCTCGAGATCGCGCGTCCCTGCCAGGCGCCGCGCACCCTGCGCACCTGCCAGCCACGACTGAAGCGACCTTTGGCCGGGCGGTCGCCGCTGGGAACCACCACCGTGGCGCTGGCCCGCGGGCTGGCCTCTCCGGCCTGGTTGACCGCTTGGGCGGCGAAGGTGTAGGTGTGACCGAGGGCGGCTCGGAACGTCAACGCGGTGCGCGGGGTGGCGCGGGCGATCGTTCGCCACCGCGGCTTGCGGGCACTGGCGTCGCGGACCGCCACCGTGAAGGAGCTCAGCGCCGTCCCACCGGCGGTGGTGGCGCTCCAGCGGACCGGGATCCGCGCCCACGATGAGACCGACGACAGCAGCGGCGGGGCGTGGATCGTCGCCTGCGGAGCCGCCGACCCACAGCTGCGGTTGAAGATGTCGGTCCCGAATGGCGCCTCGCCGTCAAGCTGGGCGTAGCCGAGGTGCGAGAGTCCGAACATGTCCTCGATGCTGCGCAGCATCGAGTAGTGGTTGTAGGGGACCTGCGACACGGTTCCGGGCGCGATGCAGGGCGACAGCAGCACCGCGCCCACTTGCCCGCCGCCAGGGCCGTTGATCCCCGGCGCGGGGCTGCCGGGGCCCGGGATCTCGCCACAGCACGCGCTGTCGTCGCTGGTCGAGGACTCGTCGAAGGTGACGATCAGCAGACCATCCTGGCGAAAGGCCGGCGAGCCCGTGATCTGCGGCACCCAGGTGCGCAGGAAACGGTCCGCCTGGACCAGGCCGCCGGGGTCGCCGTTGGCGCAGGGGGCGTCGTGGCCGTCATCGCACAGGTCAGGCGTGATGAATGCGTAGTTGGGGGTGGCGGCCGCGGTGCTCAGCGCCTGCGGCAGCTTGTCGAGGTTGACGACATGGGTGTCACACAGCGTGGTGTCGTCGATGATGGAGTGGAAGTAGACGAACGGGTTGTGGCGGGTGGCGTACTGATCGGTTGCCGTGGCCTTCTGGGTGTTGTCGGTGGTGTCGATCGCCGGGTGGGCGCAGACCGCCGGCTCGCGTGACGGGTCGGCGCCCATGTCCTCGTTGTAGTCCTCCCAGGTGAAGCCGGCGGTGGTCAGCTGGGAGGCGATGGTCTGGACTCCGGACGGGTAGACGCAGCCGGTCCCCTGCGCCTGGCCGAGGGCGCCGATCGTCGCCGGGATGAAGTTGTCGAAGCTCTGGCAGTCGGCCTGGTTCTGGACGTTGGGTGCCTGGCCGCTGATCATCGAGATGTAGTTGTCGTTGCTCTCGTGCCCGGTGCCGTGGTAGTTGGGCAGGAACGCGCCCTGGGCTCGTAGCGTCCGAGACAGATAGGGCGCCGGCGAGTTGGGACCGAAGCTCACCCCCGCCGACTCGTTCTCGAGCACGATCACGAACACGTGGCGGACCGGAGGCGCGGCCGCGGCGTGGGCCGCTCCGGTGGCCGAGCCGCCACAGGCCGCCAGCAACAGCGCCAGCGCCCACACCGGCCACCGGCAGCTCACAGCGCGACACCGCGGCCGCAGGCGGCGACACCCTTGCGGCGATCGGCGGCCAGCGTCCGCTTGCGCCGGGCCACGGTCCGCTTCAGCCGCCGGCGAGCCGACTCCGACCGCGCCCGGCGCAGTTGGTGCTGGGCGCGTCTGAGCGACCTGTCGGCCTTGTCGTAATGGCTTGCGGCGGTGGTGCACGGCTTTGAGATATCGACCTGGTCGGACTGGTCGCTGGCGTAGACCCGCCCGATTCTGTCCTCGATGAACATGCACAGTGTCTCGGTCCCGTACGCGGTCGGCCGACCCCAGCCGGTGAGGGTGCCCTCGTAGGCCCGTCCCACGGAGGGCTGAGGCTTCAGATGCTGGTTGAGGACGGCCGGGCCGGTGGTGTGCTCGTAGTCGCCGCCGCACTCGGTGGCGAGCTTGACCCCGATCCGCACCGGCTGCTCGGCGACGTCGAGCACTCCGGGATCAGCGGCGATCGCTGCCTTGACCTTGTACTTGGCGTGCAGCCGGGCCACCGGCGTGGATGTCAGCGAGACGGTGATCGGGGTCAAGCTATCGGCCGCTGCCGGCGGTGGCGGCATCGCCGGAGCCCCGGCCAGTGCGGCGGCCGTCGCCGCGAGCGCCGCGCGCAGCCTCACGCGCGCCGCCTCACACGCGCATCCCCAGCTTGGACGGGTGGCGGTACATCGTCGCCGGGGTGGCCGGCTTGTAGTCGAAGTGCAGCCGCTCGAGATACCCGCTGGAGACGAGGTTGTAGAGGTCGTGCGGCTTGGCGCGCTTGGCGTGCTTGGCGGCGTGGCGCTCCAGGCCCGGGATCGGCAGCGGGGTGCCGAGGATCCCGCCGCCGTCGATCCCCGTGCCGCCGCTGTCGACCGGCGGCGAGCCGGGACAGGCCGAAGCGATCACCTCGGCCGGCTGGGGCAGCGACGGCGGCGCGAAGTCTGGGGTCTCGAAATCAAACGCGGCGCCGATGTTGTTGGCGTACAGGTCGCGCGGCGTCAGCGGGTCCAGGCCATAGCGGTAGCGGATCATCTTCAGGATCGACTCGAAGCCGTAGACGGAGTGGTCGACGTGGCCGCGGCGGGCGTACGGCGAGACGACCACGGCGGGAATCCGGAACCCCATCTGGCCGAAGTCCCGGTCCAGATCGGTGCTGGTGCGGAGGTCTGGCACCCGCGGCGGCACCACGTGGTCAAAGAAGCCGCCCCATTCGTCATAGACGATGAACAGGGCGCCCCGGCGGTACTGCGGGGACTCCATGAACGCGTGCACCACGTCGGCGATGAACGCCTGGCCGACCCGGACGTCACCGAGCGGATGCTCGTCGCCCGAGGTGCCCTGGTCCTCGCCCTGAAACGACGGGTCCACGAACGACAGCGCCGGCAGCGTCCCGGCCGCGGCGCGCTCGTAGAACGTCTGCACCTGGCTGGAGCGCGACAGGCCCGGCGTGCCCCACAGCGCCGACACCGGGATGTCGGTGAAGAAGTATTGATTCGAGATCCCCTTGCTGGAGAGGGCGTTGAAGATCGTGGTGTCGGGAAAGCCCGGCCCCGACGGCAGCGAGTTGTCGGTCTTGCCGTAGGACTGGCCGGCATGCATGTACTCACGGTTGGGATAGGTCGAGGACAGCAGCGAGCAGAAGAAGCGGTCAAAGGCGGTGAATGCCTGGGCCACGCGGGGCGTGAACGGAAGGTCGTCCTGGGTGTAGTAGCCGATCGAGAACAGGTCGCTCTGAGCACGCAGGAAGCCGTCCATGCGCCCGCCGTCGAGCTCGGTGCGCCCGCCCCGCCAGGAGTGGTCGGGGTCGAGGAAGCCGCACCCCTGAAAGACGTCCTTGAGCCGGTGGGTGGAGTGGGTGTGACCCTGCTTGTCGGTGAACTGCAGGCCGGACTGGCGGCCGTCGGCGCCGGGCAGCCACCCCAGGTAGTGATCAAAGGAGCGGTTCTCCATCATCAGCACCACGAAGGTGTCGATCGGCAGGTTGCGCGGTGAGGGGAGCTTCACCTGGCGCTGGCGGCGGGCCGCTTCGGCGACCAGCGTGTCCGGATCCAGTACCAGTCCCATCGAGGCGGCCAGGCCGGCCGTGACCGCGGTCCGCCGGAGGAAGTCGCGCCGGGTGTGGAGCGCCTCGGGCGCGTCTGTGAGCAACCGCTCCGCCTCGAGCGGATCGCGAATGTCGCTCATGCTCCGGATAGTAGGGCGACGCGCCGCGGCCAGATGCAGTCGATCTGTGAACGGCCCGGGGCGGCTAACGTAGCCCGCCCCATGGCGATCCGCTCCGACATCCGCAACATCGCGATCATCGCTCACGTCGACCACGGCAAGACGACGCTGGTCGACGCGCTGCTGTGGCAGTCCGGCGTGTTTCGCGCCGGGCAGGCGGTGGCGGTGCGCGTCCTGGACTCGATGGACCTGGAGCGCGAGAAGGGGATCACGATCCTGGCCAAGAACACCGCGATCCGATACGGCGATGTCAAGCTCAACATCGTCGACACGCCGGGCCACGCCGACTTCGGGGGCGAGGTGGAGCGAGGGCTGACGATGGTCGACGGGGTGCTGCTGCTGGTCGACGCCAGCGAGGGACCGCTGCCCCAGACCAGGTTCGTGCTGCGCAAGGCGCTGGAGCGCCGGCTGCCGGTGATCCTGGTGGTCAACAAAGTCGATCGTCCGGATGCTCGTATTGACGCAGTGGTCGACGAGGTCTACGAGCTGTTCCTGGACCTCGACGCCGACGAATCCCAGATCGACTTCCCGATCGTCTACACCAACGCCAAGGCCGGGCGCGCCTCGCTCGACCCGGCCGTGGAGGGCGACGATCTCCGTCCGCTGCTCGATCTGCTGGTCTCCCGCGTGCCGGCGCCCGAGTACGACCCGGACCATCCCCTGCAGGCCCACGTCACCAACCTCGATGCCTCGCCGTACGTGGGGCGCCTGGCGATCTGCCGGGTGCGCCACGGGACCATTCGCCGGGGCGAGACGGTGGCCTGGTGCCGCAGCGACGGCTCGGTGGAACGCGTGCGGATCTCCGAGCTCTACGTGACCGAGGCCCTGGACCGGGTGGAGGCGGCATCGGCGCAGGCGGGAGAGATCATCTCGGTCGCCGGAATCCCCGAGATCACGATCGGGGAGACGCTCGCCGACGCCGAGGATCCTCGGCCGCTGCCGGTGATCACCGTCGACGAGCCGTCGCTGTCGGTGACGATCGGGATCAACAGCTCGCCGCTCGCCGGCCGGGACGGCACCCTGTTGACGGCCAGCCAGGTCAAGGCCCGGCTCGAGCGCGAGCTGGTCGGCAACGTTTCGCTGCGGGTGCACGAGACCGAGCGCCCCGAGGTCTGGGAGGTCCAGGGCCGAGGCGAGCTGGCGCTGGCGATCCTGGTCGAGCTGATGCGCCGCGAGGGCTTCGAGCTCACAGTCGGCAAGCCCCAGGTGGTGACGCGGGAAATCGACGGCCAGGTTTGCGAGCCGGTGGAGCGGATGAGCGTCGACGCGCCCGAGGAGTACGTGGGCGTGATCACCCAGCTGCTGGCGCTGCGCAAGGGCCGCCTGGAGCAGATGGTCAACCACGGCACCGGCTGGGTGCGGATGGAGTACCTGGTCCCGGCCCGGGGGCTGATCGGCTTCCGAACCGAGTTCTTGACCGAGACCCGCGGCACCGGGTTGGTGCACCACGTGTTCGACCGCTGGGAGCCCTGGCACGGCGACCTGCGCACCCGGCCGACCGGCTCGCTGGTCTCAGACAGGCGCGGGAACGTGGCGGCGTTCGCGCTGTTCAACCTGCAGGAGCGCGGGACGCTGTTCGTCGAGCCGGGCGACCCGGTCTACGAGGGGATGATCGTCGGCGAGAACTCCCGCGCCGAGGATCTCGACGTCAACGCGACCAAGGAGAAGCATCTGACCAACATGCGCTCCTCGACCGCCGAAGAGCTGGTCCGGCTGGTGCCCAAGCGCGAGCTGTCGCTGGACCAGGCGCTGGAGTTCCTGCGCGCCGACGAGTGCGTGGAGGTCACGCCGGGGGCGGTGCGGCTGCGCAAGGTGCAGCTCGACCGGACCGCGCGGGTGAAATCAGCCCGGGCCCGGGCGCGGGTCTGACCGGCGGCTGGCCCGCCGGCGGCGGCCCGCGCTTCTACCCGTGCCGAGTGGGGATCCTCTGCGCACCCACGCCGAATGCGACAAATCCGGCGTCGGCTGTCGGATTTGTCGCCAGATGCACGTCTGGCGGGTCGGATGCGACAAATCCGCCGTGCGGTCAGTGGGTTTGTCGCGCTTGCCCGGCCGAGAGGGCGCTCCGGTCCGGCCGAGAGGGCGCTCCGGTCCGGCCCGGGGGCGCACCGCCTTCGCCCGAGGGGGCGCTCCGCTCCGACCCGGGTTGCTTAGGCCCGGGGCGCTGAGAGCTCGGCGGTCAGGGCGGTCCAGACGTCCCGGGACCAGCCCATGCCCACGTGGCTGGAGTCGACCTCCAGCAGCTCGGCGGCGGAGTCCAGGCAGGCCTCCCAGCGCACCACCTCGTCGCTGCGCGAGTAGACCGAGACGAAGCGGATGTGCTCCGGGAACGGGGCGATGATCGCCGCCAGCGAACGCGCGCAGCATTCGCCGCGCAGGCAGCTGGCGCTGAACATCCCGGGCACACCGATGGTGCCTAGCGTGCCGACCGTGATGATCGAAGGCCACACTCGCGGGCGTACCGCCAGCTGGTCGAGCAACGGCGCGCCCAGCGTGACCAGCGTGTCGACGAGCTCGGGCGCCAGCACTGAAAGCGCCCGCGCGATGCTCCCACCGCGACTCTGGCCGATCAGCAGCGCCGGCTGGCCGGCCTCGTCGGTGGCGCGCTCCAGGCGCTGCTGCAGTTCGACGACCGTCGGCTCCATGCAGGCGGTGTTCCAGCGGATTCCGCTGCGCGCCAGCGTGTAGCCGCCGCCGCGCAGCCAGACCGCCATCCGGGTCAGGCTGGTGTCGCCGGCCATGAACCCCGGGATCAGCATCACCGGGCGGCCCTCACCCGATGGGGGCTCGGGCCAGTTGGACTGGTCGCGAGTGGACATCCACTCCGACGCCACCCGCAGGCGCGGTGGGGCCAGCGGAATCCCGATCCGTGGGAGGGTGCTCGCGTCGATGCTCATCATTTGTCTTGTGCCCCGCCGGGTGGCCGCCGCGAGCAGAACTAAATCCTATCTAAAGCTCCAGCTGGACCTGGGCGGTTGCCGGGGCTACCCGGGCCGCAGCGCCGCCGGAGCCACCTGGACCGCGGTAGCGGAGCTACCCCGCCACAGGGCCGCCCGAGCCACCTGGACCGCGGTTGCGAGGCCCCGGGGCCGCAGGGCGCCGGGGCTACCTGGACCGAGCCGGTCGCCGGATCGCGGCGGCCGGTATCGCCTCGGACATCGGAACCCGGGCGGCGGCCCGCAACGCCCGCCGCTCTCCCCGCAGCGCAACACCCGCGGCCAGCCACACCCCGGCCGCGGTGGCCCGCAGGAACAGCCCCAACCGCCGTTCGCGCGCCGCCTCGCGCAGCCACGACAGCTGGCGGTAGGCGACCAGCCCCAGCCACCGCACGTCAAACGCCTTTGCCACCAGCAACAGTGTGTTGCGCTGCACCAGGTAGTGGTGGGCTCCGGGCAGCTGGTGCGAGGAGCCCTCCCCGGCGTGCAGGGCGACCGCGGGCTCGTAGCGACAGCGCCAGCCTCCCAGGCGAAGCCGGAGCGCCAGGTCGACGTCCTCGAGATAGGCGAAGTACCGCTCGTCGAAGCCGCCCGCGCCCAGCACCACCGAGCGGCGATAGACCGCCGCCCCGGCGCAGGCCCCGAACACCTCGCCGGGAGCATCCCAGCGACCGTCGTCGATCAAAAACCGGCCTCGCTGGTCACAGGCGCCGTCCCGGCGCAGGACATCGCCGGCGTCGTAGACGTAGCGCCGATCGGCGAGGTCGAGCATCTTGCCGGTGACCGACGCGGCCTGCGGGTTGGCGGCCAGCGCGCCGGCCATCCGCCGCAGCCAGTCGGGCTCCAGGACGACATCGGTGTTGACCAGGGCCACCAGCTCCCCGCCGGCCGCCTCCAGCCCCCGGTTGGCCGCGACCGCGAAGCCGGTGTTGGAGCCCATCTCGATCACTCGCACCTCCGGGTGCTCGGAGCGCAGATACTCGAGCGAGGCGTCGCCGGAGCCGTTGTCGACGACGATCACCTCGGCGGGCGCGAGCTCCTGGGCCGCGAGCGACTCCAGGCACGCCGGCAGCCATCGCAAGCCGTTCCAGTTGGGGATCACCACCGACGGCCCCACAGCGTCGAGAACCACCGCCCTAGCCACCCGCGGCAGCGGCCTCGGCCAGCACCGCCCGCGTACGCCGCGCCGCCTGGCTCCAGGTCATCCCGGCCACCGCCGGCCGGCAGGCCAGCGCCAGGCGGCTGCGCAGCCCGTCGTCGCCGGCGATCTGAACCAGGGCGTCCGCCAGCGCCGTCTCGTCGCCGGCCGGGACCCGGAGCACCGCCTGCGAGAGGTCCTCGCCGAAGACGGGCAGATCGCTGATCACCGCAGGGGTGCCGCGGGCCAGCGCCTCGCGGACCGGCAGCCCGTACCCCTCCAGCAGCGACGGCATCACCAGCGCCACGGCGCCCGTGTAGAGCGCGTCGAGCTCGTCATCGCTGACCCGGCCCAGCAGCCTGACCCCGGGGCCCGAGAGCTGGTCGGCGAGACGGCCCTCGCCGGCGAACACCAGCTCGGCGCCGAGGCCGCGGCGCCGAGCCCGGGCGAAGGCATCGGACAACAGCAGTGGGGCCTTGCGCGGCTCCAGCGCGCCCACCGCCAGCAAATACGAGCCCTCCGAGAGCCCCAACCGGCCCAGGGTGCCGTTGGGATCCGCCGGCTCGCCGACGCCCCGGACGCCGGCCGGCACCACCCGCACCGCCTCGGCGCCGAGCCCCCACCGCGCAATCAGCTGCTGCCGGGTCGGCTCGGCGAGCACGATCACCAGTTGCGCCCGGCGGGCCAGCGTGCGGGGGCGGGCCAGGGCGTGCCAAACGCGCTCGTAGGAGGTGAAGTCATGCGGGCGAAGCTCGAAGCTCAGGTCCTGCACCGTGAGCACGAGCGGGACCCCCGCCGAAAGCGCCATCGGCGCGACGGTTGGTGCCCACATCACATCAACCGCGCCGCCGAGCAGGCGGTCCAGGCGGGGACGGCGCGCGATCGCGGCGGCGCCGAACAGCACCCGACCGGAGAGCCGATGGCGGTGGACGGCGACGTTGGGCATGGTGCGCAGGGCCGCCGCCGCCGGCAGCTCCTCGCGCCCGGGGACGAACAGCCGGAACTCGTCCTGGGGGTACTCGCGGGCCAGCGTCTCGAGCAGCGTGCGCGCGTAACGCGGAACCCCTCTGAACCCGGTCAGCGTCCGGGCGTCGACCCCGATCCTCACCGCACCTGCACCATCATCCGGACCGTACACGTCTGCCGCGGGGATAGACTCGCCAGCACATGTCGGATGGTGGCTCCCGCAGCCCCGTGTCGGCGGGCGGCGGGGCCAGTCTGAGCGTAAGCGTCAAGCCGCGGCGGCGGCCCTCTCGCAACCCGGCTCTGAGCTCCTACTACGGGCGCTCGCCGGTGTCCCTGAGCGCTCCCAAGAGTCCTCCCAGCCGCTGGCTCTCACTGCTGTTGCTGGTCCTCGGCGCCGCGCTTTCGGGCTTCACCATCCTGCAGGGGATCTCTCCCCACGACGAGGGGCTGATGCTCCAGGCCGGCGCGCGGATCGCGTCGGGGCAGTGGCCGTACCGCGATTTCTGGCTCAACTACCCGCCCGGTCAGCCGCTGGCCCTGGCCGCGCTGCACGAGATGTTTGGGGCGTCGCTGCTGGCCTGGCGGGTGGTGGCGACCGCGACCGACGCCGTGGTCGCGCTACTGGCCTACCGGCTGGCGAGGCGGCGCGCCCCTGAGAGCTATGCCCTCGCCGCGTGGCTGGCGGTGGCGGCGGCGATGGCCTACCCTAGCCTTCCTGGCCCCAATCCGCCGGCGCTGGCGCTCGCGTTCGGCGCATTGCTGCTCAGCCGCCGGCGCCCGGCCTGGGGCGGCGTGCTGGCCGGGCTGACCTGCCTGTTTCGCTTCGAGCTCGGAGTGGCGGCGATCCTGGGGGCGATGCTCGAGGCGCCGCCGGGCCGCCGGCTGCGCACCGCCGCGGTGGGGATCGTGGTGGGAGCGGCCACGCTGGCTCCGTTCTACGCCGCCGCCCCCCACGCGATGTTCCACGACACGCTCGGCTTCTACGCCGTCCAGGGGCTGCAGCGGTTGCCGTTCCCGCTTGGCTTCACTGGGCCGCTGCGCCCCAGCAAGCTGATCGAGTTCTACATCCCGCTGATCTTGGTGGTCGGGCTGGCGCTGTGGGCGCTGGCGATGGGGGCCGCGATCGCGACCCGCGGCCGCGCCGCCCACGCCACCGCCGCGCTGTGGGGCGGGATCATGGCCCGCGCCCGAGCCCGTGCGCCCGAGCCCGGAGCGTGGTCGGTGGCCCCGCTGGCGGTGGTCGGACTGGGATATCTGCTGGGCCGTACCGACGAGTTTCACCTCGTTCCGCTGGCTGCGGTGCTGCCGATCATGCTGGCCTGGGCGGCCGCGGCGGCGCGGGTCTTGACCCTGCGGCTCGCGCTGCTGCTGGCGCTGGCCCTGATCGCGATCCACGGGGTCGAGCGGCGCGCCGGCCAGGCGCTGCACCCACCGGCTCTGGCGGCGGTGCCCGGTCCGGCCGGCAGCGGCGTGCAGACCGACCCCGCCGACGCCCGCGCCCTGGGCGGCCTCGAGGCCGAGATCGGAGCCATCACCACCCCCGGGGAGCCGGTCTTCGTGGCCGTCCCGCGCTTTGATCTCGTGCACGCGGGCGACGCGTTGCTGTACGTGATCCTCGGCCATCCCAACCCCACCGCCTACGACGTGATGCAGCCCGGTGTGGTCACCACCGCGCCGGTGCAGCGCGAGATGGTGGCCTCGCTCGAGGCCTCGCACACCCGCGTGGTGATCCGCTGGCACGATCCGCGGGCGACGGAGGTCGAGCCCAATGGCGCGGGGAGATCCAGCGGCGTGCACATCCTCGATCGCTACCTGGCAGCGAGCTTCCGGCCGGTGCGGCGGTTCGGGGTCTACCAGGTGCTGATCCACCGGCGCCCGCTGCGATGACCGAGCGCCCCAGGCGATGAGCGAGCGCCCCCCGCAGGACCCGCAACCCACCCCGCAGGACCCGCAACCCACCCCGCAGGACCCGCAACCCCCCCCCC
>DASXZB010000141.1:0-20507 GCA_036502145.1 Solirubrobacteraceae bacterium
CGACTGGGTCGTGCCGGTCTGCGTCGGTGAAACTCTTTGCGCGGAAAGCCGGGCGGGCCGCGTCAGCGGCGACCCGCCTTCGTGTGCCCGAGCTGGCGCTGGATTACGACCAGGGGCACTCCCTCATGCGCCATCTCTACCGCGTGCGCATGACGCAGCTAATGTGGTGCGAACCGTCGCCGCACACCCGCCTGCGCTGCGGTGCGCGCCAGCTGCTTTCGAGCCGAAGATGGGTCCCAGCGCCGACCGGCGGACGCGCCGTGAATCACACACAACAGCGCACCAACCGGCAGCTGACGGCGCACCGCCAGCCACGACTCCAGCTGCGACCATGCCCAGCGCTCCATCCCGACCTCGCGACGACCACCACCCTGACCGCGACGTACCGGGACAGCACCGCGAGCCGCATCGAGCTCGGTCTCGGCCAAATCGAGCGCCTCACCGATCCGCAAACCCGCCCGCCACAAGAGCACGATCAACGCCCGCAACCTCACTCCATCGGCGTTGCTGCCGGCTTGACGCATCACGGCGATGATCTCCTCAACCGTGGGCGGATCTGCCTGATACCGCCGGCCCTTGTTCCTCGGCGCGCGACCCTCGTGAAAGCCAGGCATCGTGACCGGCGAACGACGATGACCGGCAGCGTCATACAGAACGGCATGCATGTTGCCCTCCTAACGGACGACGATGGACCGCCCAATCCTCCCCTCAGAGGCCGTCCTCGCCGGTTGCAGGGCCCAGCGCGAGGCGCGCCAAGACCCCTCGTTTACATATGCAGAATCGGGGCCGACGTATCGGCGCCGCGGCTCACGCGGCCCACACGGATGCCTGATGGCTGCTGACCGCAACGGCGCTGACCGGCTCGTCGACGGTCCAACGAGCTGACGATCGCGTTCGCGGCGAAGCGCTCGTCCGATGTCAGCCGGCCGCGTGATCCAGACGTCGCCGAAGCAGTCGCCCGGCTCGTGGCCGCGGGCCATCGAAAGCGATCGTGCGGACCCCCTAATCGCGCGCTTCGGATTGGGCGAACTCGCAAGCGACGTGCCGCAAGAACCCATGCTTGTCGTGGGCTCGCAAGACGTGCCGAGCTCTCCGCTGTCTCCTCACCGAGCTGCGACCTCCGCCCGGGTCTCGCCCCGCAGCGCGGTGGTGGGATCGATCTTTGCCGTCGGGCCTCCCGTGGTGGCGGGCGAGAACGTCCCCGAGACTACGTAGCCGCTGTACGTGGTGTAGAAGGCCGAGCCGCCGGAACCGCTGGCGAAGGTGACGAAGCACCAGTAGGGGCTCCCTGTGAGTGGCTTGACGATCTGCGGGGTGGTCCGCTGCTCGTCGACCGTCTGCCCGGCGGGCACCGAGAACTGGCCGAGGAAGCGCGAGGAGGTGGGGGAGGACGAGCAGGAAGCCGACGGCTCGCCGTACTGGTAGATGGTCAGGGTGGTCGAGACCGACGACTGGTTGGCCACGCGGAAGCCGGTGAACGCGACCGTGGCGCTGGTCGCGCCGAATTGGATCGTCGCACCGCCGTCCGTGAAGCTGGCCGAGGGGAAGCTGAACGGCGTCTTCGGCGCGGCGGGGATGGCGCTGACCGTTCCGGAGACCGTCCCGGTGGTGCTCAGCGCGCCGGCGGCGCTAACCTTGGCGGTATTCGCCGGCGTCGTTTGGTCCGCGATGCTGAACAGTGTTGGGGCGGCGGCGTACGCGGTGCCCGTGATGGCGATCGACAGCGCCAGCAGCGAGATCGCGGTCGGCAGGGACGGCGGGCGTAGCCGGCTGATGCTGCGGCGGAGCATGGCGGTCTCCTCGGTTGGGTGAGCCTGCGGCTCAACTGTACCTGCGGGCGTCAGCCGAGGCACATATTTTCGGTTTGCTGGGGTCGTCCGCGGCGTGCGCGAGGCGCCGCCGACGGCAACGAGCGCTGTGCGCACGCCTCCCATGCCCGAATCACCCGGCGGGGGTGCCGCGCCCGCGCGTCGCGCAGCTTAGGTGCCATGAGCGCGATCAGCCCCCGCGGCGAACGTCGCGAACTGAGTTCAACGGGCTCCTTCCTTCGTGTCCGAGCAGTCGTTTCGCCGGTCACCGCCGCACTTCTTCTCGCGGTGCGAAGCGGTCACCGCGCGGGCGTGACTGCTTGAGCCGTGTCCCAGCAGCACGGCCTCGACGAGCCCGCGCTGCTGCATTCAGGCGCCAGCGCTCATCAGCGCCGACGATCGCTTCGGTCGCGGTGCCGGCGTCCGACCTGCGATCGCAATGGCGACCTTCCGATGGCCGGCGATCAGATCCCTGCGGACCGGGTCTGCCTATGCAGTTGGTCGATCCCGCGCGCCTTTGCGCCGGCCCCGCAATCGGCGATTAGCGCGTCTACCCGGACGCCTGCTTGGCGACGGAACACTCGTCGAGGTGGGCGTCCATCGCCACGAGGACGCGTGATCGGGTCCACCCACGAGGTCCCAGCGCGCGAACGCTTGCCACCCAACGAGGCCCGCGTGGAGTCGCGGGCACACACACGAGCTTGCCGGCCGGAAGATGGCGTGACCACCGAAAGCAGACGCCCCGGCATTGCGATCCGGTGAACGGTACACAGACGGTACAAACCCAACCATCGGAACGCTCACTTGCCCAAACAAAAACCCCGCGTGAGCGGGGCTTTCGTTGAATCGGGGAGACAGGATTTGAACCTGCGACCGCCCGGCCCCCAGCCGGGTGCGCTACCAGACTGCGCCACTCCCCGTGGTCGGCCGATGATAACCGCCCCACGCGGGGATAGGTTCACGCGGGCCCTCCGGCGCGCGGCCTGATCGACAGGAGCGGGCGACGGGAATCGAACCCGCCCTAGAAGCTTGGAAGGCTTCTGTGCAACCACAACACTTCGCCCGCACGGGCTGCAATCGTACCGCGGTCGCAGGCCTCGACTGGGGCGGTCGGCTACTGCGCGACTCGGTCCTCGGTTGGAACCTGGCCGTCCCTGGCCAGCCCTTCCGGCGGCCAGGGCCCGGTCCAGTTGTCGAGCGCGCCGTCGAGGGTCACCACCGAGCCCGAAAGGGCCTGCCCCATCGGCGTGGCCAGCAGCGCCACCAGCCAGCCGTACTCCTCCACCTCGCCCAGGCGCTGGAGCGGCACCGATCGAGCGGCGCTGCGCCACAGCTCGGCGGGGTACTTGCGCAGCGACTCGGTGGCGAGCCGGCCCAGCGCGACGGCCACCACCGACACGCCACCACCGCTCCACCGCAGCGCAAGTTCTCGCGTCAGCGCCTCCACGGCCGCCCGGGCGGTGCCGGTGTGGGCCATCGCCGGCATCCCGTGGTGCGGCGACACGGTCACGTTGACGATCGTGCCGCTCCCGGCGGGGCGCATGGCCAGTTCGTACGCCGTCTCGGACATCGCCAAGGTGCCGCCGACGTTGAGTCCTTGAACGGCGTTCCAGCCCTTGCCGGTGATGCCCTCGGCGGGAACGAAGTACTGTCCACCGGCGTTGTTGAGCAGCAGGTCGAGCCGTCCGTGGCGATCCAGCGCGGCGGCGATGATCGTCGCGGCGCCGTCGCGCTCGCGGATGTCGCCGGAGACGAACGTGCAGCGGTCGCCGATCTCGGTCGCGGTCTGCTCGAGCACCTCGGCCCGCCGCCCGGCGATGATCACCGACGCGCCGCACCGCGCCAGCTCGGCCGCCGCGGCTTTGCCCAGGTTGGTGCCGCCACCGGTGACCAGGGCGACCCGTCCCGCCAGCACGCCTTCGGCGAACACCCGCGAGGGCTGCAGCGCCTACTCCCCCAGGACCTTGATCACCAGCCGCTTGGGCCGGCCGCCGTCGAACTCGCAGTAGAAGATCTGCTGCCAGGGACCGAGGTCCAGCCGGCCCTCGGTGACCGGGACGATCACCTGATGGTGGACCAGCAGGTTCTTGAGATGGGCGTCGCCGTTGTCCTCGCCCCCGCGGTGGTGGCGGTAGTCGCCGGGGTTGGGCAGCAGCTCGCGGGCCACGTCGCCGTCGGGCTCCTGCCAGCTCGGGGGCGCCAGCTTGTCAAGCCACTCCAGCGCGTCGGCCTGGATCCCCGGCTCGTCGTCGTTGATCCAGACGCCGGCCGTGATGTGCATCGCGCAGACCATCGCCATCCCCTCGGCGATTCCGGCCTCGCGGACGGCGTCGGCTACATCCTCGGTGATCCGGATGAACTCGCGGCGGTGCGAGGTGTTGAAGGTCCGGTAGACGGTGTGCGATTCCACTGAGCAGGGGAGCCGGGATTCGAACCCGGATTCATGGTTTTGGAGACCATGCGCATAGCCATTAACTCACTCCCCTGAGTGCCCAGCGATGGTACCCGGCCGTGGCCGGATTCCGCGTGGCGGCGGCATCCGCTGGGCGCCCGGCAGCGCCATCCGCTGGGCGCCCGGCAGCGTCATCCGCTGGGCGCCCGGGCAGCGTCATCCGCTGGGGCGTGGCGGCATCATCCGGTGGGCGCGTGCAAGGCTCTTACCGGGCGCTCGGCAGAGCGGCGCCTCGATTCGCTGGCGAGGCAATGCGGGCGGAGGGACTCGAACCCCCAAGGGCATGTCGCCCACCGGCACCTAAAGCCGGCGCGTAGACCAGTTCCGCCACGCCCGCGCGACCATCTGCAGCCCCGATTCTAAGGAGCGCGGCTCGGTCGGCCAATAAGCCGGAAACTGCTGCAC
Source organism: Solirubrobacteraceae bacterium (assembly GCA_036502145.1). GTDB lineage: Bacteria > Actinomycetota > Thermoleophilia > Solirubrobacterales > Solirubrobacteraceae > Palsa-465. The sequence continues at coordinate 4,666 of DASXZB010000141.1, forward strand.
GCGGCCGTTTGAGAATGTATGGTCCGCGGCCGTGGCGCAAGTTCGGAACATCCGGCCCGGCTACACGGTCATCCATCCGAATCGCGACAAGGCCTCGTGCAAGCTGACTCGGCTGCTGGTGGTGCTGATCCTGCTGGCGTCGGTGGCGCTCATGCTGCTGGTGACGATCGGCGGCTGGAGCAAGCTGCAGGGGCTGAAGCCGGTCAACTTCATCTGGTGCATCGTCTACGTGCTGATCGCGATCTACATCTGGCGCTGGGCACGCGGACTGCTGCCGATCGCGGCGGCGCTGGCGATCCTGTTGCTGATCGTCGCCGTGATCGCCGGAACCGGCCTGGCCGGGACGAGCTGGTCGGACCGCAACCATTCGGGCTTCGCGGCGCCGCAGTCGCTGCTGGGGGGCAGCGGGTTCACGCCCAGCACTCTCGCCTTCTTGACGATCCTGATGATCCCGGTTGAGGTGGCGCTGATAGTGGTGGCGATGATCGCCTTCTCGCAGGGCTGGAACGTCGAGTCAGAGGTCCCCGACGAAGAGGCCCAGAAGCGCGGCAGCAAGCCGGTCGGCCGCGGCCCCGAAGCCGCCACCGCCTGACCTCGCCAGCGGCAACCCATGCCCGCGGCCCATGCGGCGAGTGGGATTCGAACCCACACGTCCCGAAGGACAATGCCTTTTGAGGGCATCGTGTCTACCGTTCCACCACCGCCGCGGGAGGCTAAGTCTATGGCCCGCGACGGAAGGCCACACCGGGGCGACCGTGTCGGCCGCCCCGGTGTTCACGCTTCAAGTTACCCCTACTTCTTCTTCTTCTTGTGCTTCGGGGCCTTGAACGTGACCTTGCGGTTGACCACGGTCTTGGTCTTCTTCTTGGCCAGCGACTGAGTGCCCTTGAGCCTGACCCTCAGCGTGTGTCGCTTGGCCAGCAGCCCCTTGCCCTTGCCGTTGAGGAAGACCTTCACGGTCTTGCTCTTGCCGCCGGCCAGGGTGCGGTTGGTGCTCCCGAGGCCGACCGTCCGATGGGTCTTCTTCGGCTTCTTGGCCTTCGCTGAGATCGCGATCACCTTCTTGCCCAGCAGCGTCTCGGTGATCGTGAGCTTGAACGACAGCTTGCACTTCTGCGCCGGCGTGCCCTTGCAGACAGCCTTCAGACTCACGTGCGTGCCGGAAACCGACACCTTCGAGATCGACGCCTTGCCGATCGTGGAGGTCGGCCCTGGAGGCGGAGGCGGAGGCGGTGGCGGTGGCGGCTTCGGGGGCGGGGGCACCGTAGCCGTCGTCAGCGTCTGATCAGCGCCCTGGAACGTCCCGAAGTCGCTGGTCGCCACGGCCCGGTAGTGGATCGTGGTCCCGGGCGCCAGCCCGCCGATCGGCGCACTGAACAGCGTCGCCGCGTCGGCCGGCCCGGTCGCTCCGGCCGCCAGCGTCTGGCCGTACGCCGCAGTCGGTCCGAAGTCGAACGAGACCCGTACCGACGCCCCGTTCGGATTGACGGTCCCGTTCAGGGTCCCGCCTGAGGTGCTCACGCCGGACGGCGGCGCGGTCGCCGGCGTGTCGGGTGCGTAGGCGTCGGAGAACAGCGACCGCGTGGCCAGCCCAGAGTTGGTGAACAGGAAGAACGGCGTGCCGACGGCGCCTCCCTGACAGGCGGCTCCGTCACTGTTGAACGGGGTCGCGATGCAGCCCGACGAGATCGGCTCGCGGACGTCGGCCGTGGACGTCAACGGAACATCGCTCTCGTCGAGCACGAACGTCGGGTTGGCCGGGTTGACGAAGTGGCCGGAGAAGCCGAGCTCGACTCCGCCGACGTTCTGGCGCCACGACACGTACGGCGTGTTGCCGTCGAACGTGATGTCGGGACGGGTCGCGTCCCCCTGGCCGGTGGAGATCGGCTGGGCGCCGTTGGCGATCACGAAGTTGCCGGTCGGCCCTCCGACCAGCCGGGAGACGAACACCTGGTGCACGCCGCCCACGATCTCATCCCAGGCCACCCACGGAACCGTGGGGTTGGCGGGGTTCATGGTGCCGGCGGCAACGCGCGGGTCCTCGGCATCAGCGGTGGGGTCGGAGTTCAGCGAGCACGCCTGCTCGGCGGGCAGGTTCTCCGCGCAGCCGCCGAATTTGTTCGTGCCGGTGGTGTCAAGCTCCTGCTGAGGAGGCTTGTTGCCGACATCCGTCCAGTGAAAGCCCCCATCGGCGGTGGGGTCGCCACCGATCCCCTTGGCCGCGAACACCATCCCGGTGGTGCCGTTGAGTCCCGGAAGCCCAGTCGAACCGGTCTCGTACCAGACCACCCAGGGCACAGCGTCGTTTGCGCCGGTGAAGGCGATGTCGGGCTCGATGCCGTCTCGGGTCGGATCGACGTTCAGGCTCGGGTCCTTGGCACCAGTGCCGGCTCGCTCGATCCCGGTCTGCTGCCAGCAGAACCCGCCGAGTGGAAGGCCGCCGGTCGGCGTGACGCCGGTGCAGTCCGTCGAGCCGGGGCCGACAGGTCTGACCACGAAAATCTGATGCGGCGGGGTGGCCGTCGAGTTGTCGGTCTCCTGCCACGCAATCCAGGGACCGGGCTTGGTCGGATCGACGGCCGAGCCGCCGGCCACCGACGGGTTCTCGGCGTTCTGATCGGTGTGAATGTTGAGCGATGGGATCGGGGCGGTGCCGGTCCCGGTGCCACGACTCTGCCCGCCGAAGATCCACTTGCCACCGGTGTTGTCGAAGCGGCTGGCGAAGATGTTGTCCGTGCCGCTGAACGCCGTCGTGGCCTCGTACCAGGTCGCCCACGGCACGGTGCGACCGGCTCCGGCGAAGTCGATCGCCGGCGCCTCGCCGTCCACGCCCTGATCGAAGTTCAGCGAGCCAGGCACGGTTGTGGGACTCGCACTCGACTTGCCCCCGATGGTCCCGTTGCCCCGGGTCAACCACGCGCCCCCGGCAAACGAGCGCACGAATACCTGATCGGCGCCCGACGTGTTCTGACGGAAGATCGCCCACGGGACCGCCACCTTGCCGGCCGTAAGCGCGCCCCCGACGACGTCGGCATTCGGAGCCTCGCCGCTGACATTGAGCGCCGGGTTGATTCCGGCCCCTGGGTCGTCGTTGACCTGAGCGCCGGGGGGAAGCGGCGCAAACGCCCACGCCGCTCCGGCGCCGGCCAGGACGAAGACAGAGACCATCGCCAGGATGGTCGGCCGGATCTTCCGGCGTCTGGCACGAGTTCGTGCATGGATCATCGCGACGGTCCCTCCGCGTTGTTTACGGCACCCTCACTTGCCCAGCAACCGGCAGCTTAACGATGCGCCTCGCCAATTGTGAGAAATTTCGGCCGCCGGGGAGCTGGAGAGGCGGTAAGCAACGCCGGCCTTACAAGCCCAGCACCAGGTCCTGCAACTCGTCGACCATGGCCGGCGGCGCCGCCAACAGCCCCTCCGGGCCGTCGCCGGCCGGCAGCGCGCGCACGGTCAGGCCGGCCCGAGCGACGATCAACGCTCCGGCCGCGTAGTCCCAGGCCTTCAGCCCCCGTTCGTAGTAGGCGTCGTAGCGCCCGCACGCGCACCACGCAAGATCCAGCGCGGCTGCCCCCGCTCGACGGATGTCGCGGACTCGCGGCAGGACGCGGCTCAGCACGGCCGCTTGGCGGGCGCGCACCTCGGCCGCGTAGGCGAATCCGGTCGCCACCAGGGCGGTCGAGAGCTCCTGGCGATCCGCGGCCGCGATCCTCACCCCGTTGAGCTCCGGCGGGCCCGAACGGGTGGCCGTGAAGCACTCGTCGCGGAGCGGGTCGAGCACCGCGCCGACGACCGTTCCGCGGTGGTCCTCGCAGGCCACGCTGACGGCGAACTGGGGCACTCCGAAGAGGAAGTTGATCGTGCCGTCGAGCGGGTCGATGACCCAGCGCCGGTCTCCGCCCCCATCGGTCTGGCCCCCCTCCTCGCCCAGGATCGCATCGTCGGGCGCGAGCTCGGCGAGTACCTCGCGAATCCCCTGCTCGGCGGCGACGTCGGCTTCGGAGACCAGGTCGGTGGGAGTGCTCTTGGTCCGGATCCCCGGCTGGCTGTGGCCGAAGCGCGACCGCAGCTCGGTCCCTGCCGCGTGCGCCGCCCGGCGCGCGACGGCCAGCAGCCCGGCCTCGTCGTCGTCGCTCATGGCACCCGGTTTTACACGATCTCAGCCCGGCTCACGACCCCGGCCCGGGGGCCGGGACGCCCGCATCGGCCCTGGCGAGCCGGCCCGGAGCCCCGCACCGCCTGGGATCATGGCGGACGGATGGGGACAGCCGAGACAATCGCCGCCCTGGGCGAGTTCGAGCACCGCGGAGCGGGCTCGGACGCCGAACGTCGCTGCGCGCTGTGGCTCGCCGACGAGCTGCGGACGCCGCAACGCGACGCCGGCGTCGAGAGCTTCTGGTGTCGCCCGAACTGGGCGCTGGCCACCGTGTGGCACGTGGCTGCGGCGCTGGCCGGCAGTCTGATCTCGGTCCACTCGCCCAAGGTCGGTGGGGCGCTGATTCTGCTGGCGCTGGTGCTGCTCGCGCTCGACGGCGTCACCGGACGGTCGCTGGGACGGCGCCTGACGCCCGAGCGAGCGAGCCAGAACGTCGTCAGCCGGCCGGCCGGTGAGACCGAGAACGTTCGTCTGATCGTGACCGCCAACTATGACGCCGGACGGACCGGGCTGGTCTATCGAGAGCCGCTGCGGCGGTTCTCGGCAAGCGCCAGACGGCTCACCGGGGGGGTCGTGCCGGGCTGGCTGGGCTGGATGGCGATCGCGTTCCTCTGGTTGCTGGCCACGGCGGTCCTGCGCTCGCAGGGGGCGGCGGGCAGCGCGCTCGGGATCGCCCAGGTGATCCCCACGGCCGGGTTGGTGCTGGCGCTGGCGCTCCTGCTCGAGCTCGCCACTTCGGCGTTCGGCCCGGCGGCCGGCGACAACGCCAGCGGAGTGGCGGTGGCCGTTGCGCTGGCGCGAGCCCTGGACGTGGCGCCACCGCGGCGCCTCAGCGTCGAGGTCGTCCTGCAGGGAGCCGGAGACGGCGCGATGATCGGACTGAACCGGTACCTGCGCCGGCACCGGCGCGAGCTGAAGCCTTCGAAGGCCGTGGTGCTCGGGATCGGGCCGTGCGGCGGCGGTGACCCGGTGTGGTGGACCAGCGACGGCCCCCTGATCACACTTCGCTACCTGCCTCGGCTCGCGGGGATCGCCGCGCGGGCCACCGGGCCCGGGACCGATCTGGACGCGCGGCCCCACTCGGGGCGCGGGATGGCGCCCGCCTACCCCGGTCGATTCGCCGGGCTGCCCGCGATCGCGATCGGGTGCCTGGACGATCGTGGCCTCGTCCCGCGGTCGCACCAGCGCGGCGACCTCCCCGAGGCGGTGGACCGCGACTCGGTCGACAGGCTGCTGGCGCTGGCCCTGACGCTCGTCGACGCGATCGACGCCGATCTGCGACCGAGTGCTAGCGATAGATCAGCCGCTGCCCCAGCAGCTGCGTGACGGTCTCGAACTTGTAGCCCCGGCTACGGAGCGTCTGGATCTCCTGCGGCAGCGCGGCCAGGGTTTCCGAACGATCACCGCCGCCGTCGTGCTGGAGGATGATCGAGCCCGGGCGGGCGCCACCGACGACCCGGCTGGAGATCGCGCCGGTCCCGGGCCGCGCCCAGTCGGTCGGATCGACGTCCCACTGGATCGTGGTGAAACCCATCGACCGTGCCTCGGAGATGAGCGCCGGGCTGGTGGCGCCGTACGGTGCCCGGAACAGACAGGGCGCGAAGCCGCGCGTCGCCCGCTTGATCGCGCCCGCCGTGGAGCTGATCTGGCCGGCGGCGAAGCTCCCGGCACCGGATACGTTGGGGTGGCTCCAGGTGTGGTCGCCGATCATGTCCCCGTCGGCCAGCATCCGGCGCTCCACGGCGCCGCCCTGCCCGTAGGTGCTGATCTGCTCGCCGATCTCGAAGAACGTGGCCACCACGTGGTAGTGCTCGAGGACATCCAGGAACTGGGGCGTGTCGTACCAAGGGCCGTCGTCGAAGGTCAGCGCGACGACGCGACGGTTGCCAGGTCCGCTGTTGACAAACGGGGACCCACTGGGGACGCATCCCACCAGCTGCGGCGTGTGCAGCCTGGCGAGCGCCGGCTTGGCCGGAAACAGTGTCAAGCAGCCGACCCGGTTGGGCTTGGGCGGCGTGCACGCGGGCGGCCGCAGGGTGTTGATCACCTGCCAGCGAAGCGACCGGTACGCGACGCCGAAGCTGGTGGGTCTGAACGTGGCCGCGAGCGTGCGCGACCCCGCGCGCGTAACCGACGCATTGACGGCCACCGCCTGGCCGGGCCCCGAGCTGCCGATCTTCTGATACAGGAGCCGGGCGTTGTGGCCCCCGGGCAGCGGGCCCGCCACGCACAGCTGGCCGGTCGGGCTGCCGTTGCTGACGCGCTCCAGAAGCAGGCACAGCGAACGCCCTCCGCTGGCCAGCGCGGCGGGCGAGAACGGGGTGGTCAGCTGCAGCTTCCAGGTCACCTGGCGGCCCTGCTGAACCAGCGACGAGCTCTGCACCTGCAACGGCTGGGGCCCCGTCGCGGCAGCACCGGCCACCGGCGCCGATGCCCCCAACGCAATTGCCCCCGTGATCCACAAAGCTCGTCTGCGCAACCAGAGGAGAACTATAGATCCTGAGGCGGACATAGACTGCCGGGTCTGTGTCGGATCCCGTGAGCATCATCGGAGGGACGGGGGCCCTCGGATTCGGGCTCGCGCTGAGACTCGGCCAAGCGGGGGTGCCGATCGTGATCGGCTCGCGGGACGCCGGCCGCGCCGAGGACGCTGCGGCTCGAGCGGCGGCCGACGTACCCCAGGCCTCGTTCCGGGGGCTGCCGAACGAGGAGGCGGTCACCCAGGGCGAGATCGTGATCCTGACGGTGCCGTTCGGCTCGCAGGCCCAGACGCTGGGCAAGCTCAAGGCGGTGCTGCGTGAAGGCCAGCTCCTGATCGACACCACGGTTCCGCTGGCCACCGCCGTGGGCGGTAAGGCGACGCGCACGCTCGGGGTCTGGCAGGGGTCAGCGGCGCAGCAGGCCCGGGAGCTGGTGCCCGACGGCGTGCGGGTGGTGTCGGCGTTTCACACCGTCAGCGCCGCGCTGTGCACCGATCTCGAGCATCGGCTCGACGAGGACGTGCTGGTGTGCGGCGACCGCCGCGCCGACAAGGCCCGGGTCGCCGAGCTCGTCGGCCGGATCGAGGGACTGCGCGCCGTCGACTGCGGCGCGCTCGAGATGGCGGGGATCATCGAGCAGCTGACGGCGCTGATCATCTCGGTCAACATCCGCAACAAGGCTATTGCGGGAATAAAGATCACCGGCCTCGACCGGTGACCGGGCCGGTCGTCGTTCTCGCCGGTGGAACCGGTGGAGCCAAGCTGGCCCGCGGAATGCTCGACGTGGTCGGTGGCGACCAGCTGGTGGTCATCGCCAACACCGGGGACGACGTCGAGATCTACGGCGCATACGTCTCCCCGGACCCCGACCTGATCACCTTCTGGCTTGCGGACCGCATCGACGCCCGCGGCTGGGGACTGGACGGCGACACCTTCCACGTCATGGACGGCCTGCGCGAGCTCGGCGTCGAGGTCTGGTTCTCACTCGGCGACCGCGACCTGGCGATCGGGATCGAGCGCGCGCGCAGCCTCGTCGGCGGCGCGACCCAGACCGAGGCCCAGGCCCGCATCGCAGCCGCCCTGGGCGTTTCGGCCAGGGTGCTGCCGATGAGTGACCGGCCGGTTCGCACGCGGATCCTGGACGAGGCTGGATGGTGGCCGCTGCAGGAGTTCATGATCAAGCGCGGAGGTCGGGGGCCCGTCCTCGATGTCGACTTTCGCCACATCGGCGCTGCGTCGCCGACCTCCGGTGCGCTCGAGGCGATCGCAACGGCCCGCGCAATCGTGATCGGTCCTTCGAATCCGGTCATCTCGATCGGCCCGATCCTGGCTTTGGCCGGCCTGCGCGAGGCGATCCGTGACAGCCCGGCGCCGGTGGTCGCGGTCAGCCCAGTGATCGGCGGAAAGGTCCTGAAGGGACCGACGGCCGTGTTCATGCAGTGGCTGGGACAGCCTTTGACCAGCTCCGGGGTCGCCTCCGTCTACGAGGGGCTGCTCGACGGGCTGGTGGCCGACCAGCGCACCGACGCCGTGCGCCTGCTCGAGACCGACGTTCTCATGGATACCGCGCAGGCCCGCGAACGACTCGCGCGGCGCACGCTCGAGTTCGCGGTGGCGCTGGCGTGACCCTCCGCCGAACCGACTAGCTTTCAGCGCCCATGGCCACGACCACCTTCGCGATCCTCCCGATCAAGAGCTTCGAGCACGCCAAGGAGCGCTTGAGCGACGGGCTCGACTCGACTCCGCGCCGCGCGCTGGTCGAGGCGATGTATTCCGACGTCCTGGTGGCACTACGCCGGGCCTCGCTGGTGGATCAGGTCCTGGTGGTCACCAACCACCACGGCGCGGAGCGGATCGCCGGAGGCTACGGCGCGCTGGTGGTCGAGGACGAGGAGCAGGGCCACAACGAAGCGGCGAGGCTCGGGGTCCAGCGGGCGCTGGAGCTGGGAGCCGACCGCGTGCTGCTGGTTCCCGGCGACTGCCCGCTGCTCGCGCCCGATCAGGTTGACGAGCTGATCCGCCACCCGGCGGGCGCGCGTTCGGCACTGGTCGTCCCCGACCGTCACGGCACCGGCACCAACGCATTGCTCCTGACCCCGCCGGACTCGCTCGCCCCGTCCTTCGGCCCTGGCAGCCACGACCGCCACGAGTCCGATGCCCGCGCCGCCGGGGTCGAGGTGGAGACGGTGCAGGTGCCGTCGCTGGCCGTCGACGTCGACACGCCCGCCGACCTGGCGGCCGTGGAGTCCGGGTTGCTGAACAGCCATGGCGGTGCCGCGCACACTCGCGGGATGCTCCGCCAGCTCTCGCGCAGTCGCGCCTGACCGCGTCGTGAGCGCCCGGTAGCCGATGGCAATGGTCGCTGCGGTGGCGCTGGAGGGCATCCCGGAGGTGCGGCGGGGCGACGACTTGGCCGCCCTGATCGCGGCGGCGATGCCCCCGGGCAGGCCGGCGAGTGACGACGTCCTGGTCCTGGCCCACAAGGTCGTCTCCAAAGCCGAGGGACGAACCCGCGCCCTGTCGTCGGTGACGCCGAGCCCAAGGGCGCTATCGCTGGCCGCCGATCTGCAGAAGGATCCGCGCCATGTGCAGATCGTGCTCGACGAGTCGGCGGAGATCAGGCGGGTCGCGCGCGGCGTGCTGATCTCGGTCACCCACCACGGCTTCGTCTGCGCCAACGCCGGCGTCGACGCCTCCAACTCCACAGACGACGACACGGTGATCCTGCTCCCGGTCGATCCCGACGACTCGGCCCGCAGGCTGCGACGGCGATTGGCCGACGAGCTCCCAGCCGCTCCGGCGGTCCTGATCACCGACTCCTTTGGCCGCGCCTGGCGCCACGGTCAGTGCGACGTGGCGATCGGGTGCGCCGGGCTGGCGCCACTGGAGGACTGGCGGGGGCTGACCGACGCCCGCGGCCGGGAGCTCCGGGCCACCTGGATCGCGGTCGCCGACGAGCTGGCCGCCGCGGCCGACCTGGCGCGGGCCAAGGACGCGATGCAGCCTGCCGTGCTGGTCAGCGGCGCCGGTCGCCACGTGACCGCCGCCGACGGTCCGGGCGCCTTGGCGCTCTTGCGCGACCCCTCCGAGGACCTGTTTCGCTGACCGGCCGCAACACGTGGGTCGTCTGGGTTGGGGTATGCGGAACCCAGATGCATCACGTACCGTCGGAGACCTGCCCCGCCCGCACGTACCGGTCTGAGAACCCGCCGCCCCGGGGACCGAGAGCGCTCAGGCAGACGAGGGCGCGCCGACGGCGTGAAAGCCACCGTCGACGTGGATGATCTCGCCGCTGATCCCCTGCGCGTAGTCCGACAGCAGCCAGCAGATCGAGCGCGCCACCGGCACCGGATCCTCGATATCCCAACCCAGCGGCGCCTGGCGGCGCCACAGATCGGCGAGCTGGTCGAAGCCCGGGATGCCGCGGGCCGCGACCGTCCCGAGCGGCCCTGCCGAGACCAGGTTCACCCTGACTCCCTGCGGTCCGAGGTCGCGGGCCAGGTAGCGCGAGACCGACTCCAGCGCGGCCTTGGCGACCCCCATCCAGTCATAGATCGGCCAGGCCACGGTGGCGTCGAAGTCCATCCCCACGATCCCCGAGCCGCGCGGCATCAGCGGCGCCAGCGCCGCGCCAAGTGCCTTCAGCGAGAACGCGCTGGTCTGAAAGGCGTCGATCGCGCTCTGGGCCGGCGCGGTCATAAATTTCCCTCCCAGCGCATCCTCGGGCGCGAACGCGATCGCGTGCAGCACCCCGTCCACCTCGCCCCAGCGGTCGCCGAGGTCGGCCGCCACCGCCTCCAGATCCTGGGGCTTGTTGACGTCGAGCTCGAGCACCTCAACCGGCTCGGGCAGCCGCTGGGCGGCGCGCTCGGTCATCCGCCGCACCCGCCCGAAGCTGGTCAGAACCACCGTTGCCCCCTCGCGCTGGGCCTGCTCGGCAGCGTGGAAGGCGATCGAGTCCTTGGTGATAACGCCGGTGATCAGCAGCCGCTTGCCCGACAGGATCACGGGCGCGCCACCGACCCGGCGGCGAAGGCGTTCAGCGCCCCGGCCAGCCGGTCCCGGGTCTCGGACGGCTCGATGATCTCGTCGACGAAGCCCTCGCCGGCGGCGGTGTCGGCCCCCAGATGGTCACGCGCGTAGGCGTCGGCCAGCCGGTCGCGCTCGGCGTCGGGGTCGCCGGCGACTCGCAGCTCGCGGCGGTTGACGATGCCCACCGCCACCCGCGCGCTCATGATCCCGAGTTCGGCCTCCGGCCAGGCCAGGACCATGTCGGCGCCGAGATCGCGCGAGTTCATCGTTATGTACGCCCCGCCGTAGGACTTGCGCAGCACCACCGTGAGCTTCGGCACCGTGGCCCCGGCGAAGGCGCGGACCAGCGAGGCGCCGTGCCGGATCACCCCGGCCTGCTCCTGCTTGGAGCCGGGCATGAAGCCGGGGGTGTCGACGAAGGCGATCAGGGGGATCCCGAACGAGTTGCAGAAACCCACGAACCGCGCCGCCTTCTCCGAGCTGGTGGCGTCGAGGACGCCGCCCAGGTACCGCGGCTGGTTGGCGACGATGCCGACCGGCTGCCCGTCCAGGCGCGCCAGCGCGGTGACCATGTTGCGCGCCCACCGCGGGCACAGCTCGGTTAGCGAGTCGCGGTCGACGATCGCGCCCAGCGCGTCGCGGACGTCGTAGGCGCGGCGGGGCGCGGAGGGGACGAACCTCCCGGGGTCGCTCTCCACAGGCTCCAGAGCGGCGATCCGGGGCAGCGCCCGCCCCGCGGATGACGGCAGGTAGCCGAGCAGATCGCGGACCCGCGCCGCGGCGCTGGTCTCGTCGGACTCCACCAGGTGGCAGACACCGTTGCGAGCGTGGACGTGGGGCCCGCCCAAGCCGTCGGCGTCGATCTCCTCGCCGAGCGCCTCGCGGACCACTCCGGGGCCGGTCAGGAACATCGCGGCGTCCTCGGTCATCACGATCAGGTCGGTGAGCGCCGGCGCGTAGGCGCCGCCACCGGCGGAGGCACCGGACACCACAGTGATCTGGGGCACGACGCCGGTCAGCGCCACGGTCTGGCGGAAGATCCTTCCGTAGCCGGCCAGGGCGGCGGTGCCCTCCTGCATCCGCGCCCCGCCGGATTCGACGAACCCGACCACCGGGGTGCGGGCCCGGCCGGCCAGCTCCAGCACCCGCACGATCGTGTCGGCGTGGCGCTCGCCCAGCGAGCCGCCCAAAAACGCGCCGTCCTGGGCGTAGCAGGCGATGGGCCGCCCGTCAACCAGGGCGGTCGCCCCGACCACACCGTCGCCCGGAACGGCGCGGTTGCCGAGCCGAGCCGAGCGCGCCCGCGAGCGCAGGACGCGAATCGAGCCCGGGTCGCACAGCGCCTCGAGGCGCTCGATCGGCTGCAGCCGGCGCGAAGACGAGGGGGTGGCGGTGACGCTCACTTCGGCGCCCCGCGCAGGGCCAGCGCGACGTTGTGGCCGCCGAACGCGAACGAGTTGGAGATCGCCAGCGGCGGATGGCCGTTGGAGGCGATCAGCGGGCGGGCTTCCCCGGGCACGTAGTCGAGGTCCAGCTCGGGGTCGGGGACCTCGTAGCCGAGCGTGGGACCGATCACCCCGGTCTGCAGCGTCCGCACCGTCGCCACCGCCTCCACGGCGCCGGCGGCCCCGAGCAGGTGGCCGACCGTCGACTTGGTCGAGGACACCGGGATCCGCTTGGCATGATCGCCCAGCGCCAGCTTGATGGCCGCCGTCTCGGCGGCGTCGTTGAGCGGTGTGGAGGTGCCGTGGGCGTTTATGTAGTCGACGTCCGTCGGCTCGCCGCCGGCGTCGGCGATCGCCAGCTCGATCGCTCGCGACGCCGGCTCGCCGGTGGGCTCGGGCGCGGTCAGGTGATGGGCGTCGGTAGTGGAGCCGTAGCCGACGATTTCACCGAGGATCGTGGCGCCGCGGGCGGCGGCCGCCTCGGCCTCCTCGAGCACCAGCATCCCGGATCCCTCGCCCATCACGAAGCCGTCGCGGCGGGCGTCGAAGGGACGCGAGATCCCGGTCGGCGAGAGCGCCTGCATCGCGGTGAAGGAGGCGAACGCGAACTTCGTCAGCGTCGCCTCGGTCCCCCCGCAGACCACGGCGTCGGCGTCGCCGTACTGGATCATCCGCAGCGCCGAGCCGACCGCGTGAGCCCCGCTGGCGCAGGCCGAGACCACGCCGTAGCTCTGTCCCCGCAGCGAGTGCTTCATGGTCACCGCCGCGGTGGCCGCGTTGGGCATGTACTGGGGGATCCCCAGCGGGGAGACCATCTTCGGTCCGCGCTCGCGCAGCACGTCGAGCTGGGTCTCGACCGTGTACTGCCCGCCGATTCCGGTCGCGATCACGCAGCCAACTCGCAGCGGGTCATACGGCGCCTCGGCGTTCCACCCGGCCTGGGTGATGGCCTCGCTCGACGCCACCAGCGCGAACTGCGAGAAGCGGTCCAGCCGCCGTACCTCCTTGACCGACAGGAACTCCTTGGCGTCGAAGTCCCGGCACCAGCCGGCTCCGTCGGTGATCCCGACCTCGCCGGCCACCCACCGCTCGTGCAGTGTGTCGGCGCCGGCGCCGAGCGGAGTGACCGCGCCCAGCCCGGTGACCACGACCCTGCGTCGCTCCGGCAAAGGAGCCACTACCGCCGCTTCCCAGATGGGTCGGGGAGCACTACTCGGCCCGCTCCACGATCAGGTCGATGGCGTCGCCGACGGTCTTGAGCTCCTTCATGTCCTCGCCCTTGAGGACCACGCCGTACTCGTCTTCGACCACCTGGGCCAGCTCGACGAGATCGAGCGAGTCGATGTCGAGCTCCTCGAACGTCGCCGCCCGGCTGATCTGGCTCTCATCGGGGCCGAAGCTCGCGAGCGTCTCCACCACCCGGCCCTCGACCTGCTGCGTTGTCACTGACATCTGCTGCTCCTAGTTGAGTAGTTGGTTCACGCGGCGAGCCCGCCGTCCACGGAGAGCACCGCTCCCGTCACGTAGCTCGCCGAGTCGGACGCGAGAAAGCGCACGCAGGCCGCCACCTCCTCCGGTGTTCCCGCTCGGCGCGCCGGAACCTGCGCCAGCAGGTCCTTGGAGACCTCCGCGGTCATGTCGGTGTCGATCCAGCCGGGGGCCACAGCGTTGATGGTGATGCCACGCCGGGCGACCTCCACGGCAGCGGTGCGGGTCAGCGCTATCAGCCCGGCCTTGGCGGCCGCGTAGTTGGCCTGGCCAGGGTTGGCGCGCAGCCCGACCACCGAGGAGACGTTGACGATCCGGCCCGAGCGGGCGCGCATCATCGGCTTCAGCGCGCGGCGGGTCAGTCGGAAGGCGGCATTCAAATCGGTATTGATCACCGAGTCCCAGGCGTCGTCGGTCAGCGATGGGGTGAGGTCGTCGTCGCTGATCCCGGCGTTGTTGACCAGCACCAGCACCGGGCGCTCGAAGCGCGACTCGAGCTCGTCGAACAGTTGGTCGGGGACATCGCTTTCGCAGACGTCGCCGGCCACGGCGACCGCGCTCCCGCCGGAATCCTCGATCTGGGACACCACCGCCTCGGCGCCGGCCCTATCGGAGCGGTAGTTGACTCCCACCGCCCAGCCGTCGGAGGCGATCATGCGGGCGATCGCGGCCCCGATCCCGCGTGAGGCGCCGGTCACCAGCGCGCAGCCGTCGGTCCGGGTCTCAGGCACCGGGGTGCTCGGCGACGGTGTCGCGCATCTCAGGGGCCTGGAATCCCTGCCCGGCAAACAGGGTCTTGGTGGCAGAGCTCATCGCATTGAACGTACGCAGGGCACAGGGGGTTGATACATGCGTGACGTGGCTTTCCCCCCGTTCGGGGGGAGCAGGCCGCCTTGGCCCTAGCACACCGGATGACGGTGTCTCTGAACGGTATGTAGTCTGGCGCTCCATGGGCCTGCCGAAGCCAAAGTCCACGTCGGCCGCGCTGATCACCGGCGCGTCCGCGGGAATCGGATCGGCCATCGCTCAGGAGCTGGCCCGCCGCGGCCACGGCGTTGTGCTGGTGGCCAGGCGCAAGGAGAAGCTCGACGAGCTCGCCGACCAGCTCAGCGCCGACCACGGAGTCCGCGCCGAGGCGATCGGCTGCGACCTGTCAAAGCCCGCGTCACGCCAGCGGCTGCCGGGCCGCGTGGAGTCGCTGGGGCTCGACGTCGAGATCCTGGTCAACAACGCCGGCTTTGCCACCGGCGGCGCGTTTGCCGACTCTGACCCCGAGCGCGAGCTCGAACAGGTGCGCGTTCTGGTGGAGGCGCCCGTGGCGCTGAGCTCGGCCTTCCTGCCGGCGATGGTGCAGCGCGGCCGCGGCGCGATCCTCAACGTGGCCTCCACGGCCGGCATGCAACCGCTGCCCTACTCGGCCGGCTATTCGGCCGCCAAGGCCTACGTGCTGACCTTCTCGGAGGCGATCCACCAGGAGCTGCATGGCTCCGGGGTCACCGTCACCGCGCTGGCCCCGGGACCGGTGTCGACCGAGTTCTGGGACGCCGCCGGCTGGCAGGCCGGCGGCCAGGCGTTTGAGAAGGCGGTCCCGCGCCCGGCCTGGGTGACCGCCGAGGACGCCGCCCGGGCCGGGGTCAAGGGCCTCGCCGATGGCCGCCGGGTGGTTGTCCCGGGGCTGCAGATCCGGACGGCGATGCTGGCAGCGCGGTATCTGCCCCACGCGCTCAAGCTCCCTGCCGTGGAGTGGTTCATGCGCCGGCGCTGAGCCGGCTCAGCCGATCAGGCCCATCCGCTGCGCCCGCTGCACCGCCTCGGCCCGGTTGCGGGCGTTCAGCTTGCGATACACCGCGCTGGTGTGCTCCTTGACGGTGTGCGGGGACAGGAACAGCCGCTCGGCGATCTCACGGTTGGTCGAGCCGGCCGCGATCAGGTCGAGCACCTCGCGCTCGCGCCCGGTCAGCAGCGGCGCCGGCTGCTCAGCGGTCGGCGCAAACACCGTCATCCCCAGGCCCACCCTCCGCACCGCCCGGGCCACCTCGCGCGCGTCCCAGACCTTGGACACGAAGCCCGAGGCTCCGGCGGCTCGCGCCGCCGCCGGCGACATCCGCCCCGACCCGGAGATCAGCAGCACGCGCGTGGCTGGCGACGCCTTGCGGATCGAGTCACAGACGTCGGCACCGGACTCGCCGACCAGGAACAGATCGACCAGGGCCACGTCGGGGGTGAACGTCCGCAGCAGCT
>DASXZB010000142.1:0-15415 GCA_036502145.1 Solirubrobacteraceae bacterium
GGAGCCCGGCCCGCCCGCCGTCGCCCCAACGACATCGCCCCGCCGCCATCGCCCGACGCCAAGACCGTCGACCCTGCGGCTCCTCCCGACACCCGGTCGGGGCCCCGGCAAACGTCCCAATGCTCGTGCGGCCGGGTCGATTGGGACGTTTGCCGAGGGGCCAGAGCGCATAACGTTCATCGCTATCAGTCGAATGGTACGCATTTGATATCTTCCGTACCGTGCATACCGAATCACCGGATCGATTCCACGCTCTCGACGACGACCAGGCCCGCGCCCTGCTGGTCGGCCCCAACTCGATCACCTGGCGCTACGCCAGCGACGCCCGGCTGTACCTGGTGATGCTCTATCCGCTGCTGCTCCAGGTCGCCCACCCCACCGTCGGCGCCGGGGTGCGCGACTACTCGGACTTCGACCGCCGGCCCTGGAACCGGCTGCTGCGCACGCTCGACTACGTTTACCTGCTGGTCTACGGCGGGGAGCGGGCGATCGCCGCCGGCCGCCGCCTGCGCAACCTCCACAAGGGCTTCACGGGGACGCGCGAGGACGGCCGGCGCTACTACGCGCTCGAGCCCGGCGCCTACGCCTGGGTCCACGCCACGCTGTTGCACTCCTACGTCGGCGGCCACCGGCAGTTCGGGCGACCGATGGGCCCCGACCAGGTCGAGCGCTTCTATCGCGAGTACAGCTCGCTGGGGCAGCTGATCGGGGTCCGGCCCGGAGAGCTCCCCGGCACCTGGCGCGAGTTCGAGACCTACTTCGAGGACACCTCGCAGACCGTGCTCGAGCCCAACCAGACGCTGCACCGGGTGCTGCGCTCGGTGCAGATGTCGCCGCCGCCGCTCCCGCTCCCCACGATCCTCTGGGACGCGGTCCGGGTTCCCGCCCGGCGGGCCCTGTGGCTCGGCGGCGTCGGACTGCTGGCGCCCGAGCTGCGCCGGCGCCTCGAGATTCCCTGGAGCGACGCCGATCAGCGGGCGCTGGACCGGCTGGGCCGGCTCAGCCGTGCCCTCACCCCGGTGCTGCCGGCCCGGCTGCGGATCATGGGCCCCGGCTCGCTGCGCGTTCGCCAACGGGCGATCGCCCGCGGGCCGCTCGGACAGAGCAGCGGCGACCGGCGCGCGCTGGCCGGCGCCGAGCGCGCGGCGTAGGCTGGGACGATGCCTGCCAGCGAAGCCGCCCGCGTCCTGGCCCTGGCGCTCGACCCCGCCGTCTCCCCCGCCCACGACGCGACGTCGGACCGCATCCTCGACGCCGCGCTGGCCCTGGCCGCCGCCTCGGGACTCGGCAACCTGACCATGGATGACGTGGCGCGCCGGGCCGGGGTCGGCCGGATGACCGTGTACCGGCGGTTCGCCACCAAGGCAGCGCTGGTCGACTCGCTGACCGTCCGCGAGACCCGGCGCTGCCTAGCCCGGATCGCCGACGCGCTCGATCCCGACGACCCGGCCGACGAACGGCTGGCGTCGCTGTTCACGGCCACGCTCGCGGTGATCCGCGAGCACCCCATGCTCGAGCGCCTGGCCCGCTTCGAGCCCGAGGCGCTGCTGGCGGAGCTCACCCGCGACGACAGCGCCGCCTTCCGGCTGGTGCGCGAGTTCCTGGTCGGGCTGATCCGCGACGGCCAGGCATCCGGCGAGCTGGCCCCCGGCGATCCCGAGGTGCTGGCCGAGCTCGCGCTGCGCCTCGGCGCCTCGTTCGTGCTGATCCCCGAGAGCGTGCTGCCGCTTCACGACCCGGCGGCGACCCGCGAGGTGGTGCGGTCGCTGATCGCGCCGGCCCTGCCCCGCCACTGAGCCACTCCGGCCCGCCACTGAGCCACCCCGGCCCCGCCCCGCCGCCGAGCCACCCCGGCCCGCCGCTGAGCCTTCCCTACAGTGCGGGCGGTGCTGATCCGCCACGCCGATCCCGTCGCTGACGCGGCCGCCTGCGCCGCCGTCTACGCCCCGTTCGTCACCGACTCCGTCGCCTCGTTCGAGTATCAGCCACCCGACGCCGCCGAGCTCGGCGCGCGGATGCGGCGCGTCGGCAGCGCCTACCCGTGGCTGGTCGCCGAGCTCGATGGCCAGGTTGTGGGCTACGCCTACGGCTCCCAACACCACGCCCGCGCCGCCTATCGCTGGAGTGCCGACACGGCCGTCTACATCTCGGCCGATCACCACCGCCGCGGCGTCGGCCGGGCGCTCTACGGGGAGCTGCTGCCGATGCTGAGGGACCAGGGCGTCTACATCGCGTGTGCGGGAATCGGCCTCCCCAATCCGGCCAGCGTCCGCCTGCACGAGTCGTTCGGCTTTCAGCCGGTCGGCATCTACCGTGACATCGGCTACAAGCACGGCCGGTGGTGGGACGTCGGCTGGTGGCAGCTGGCCCTGCGCGAGCCGACCGCCGGGGAGCCCCCGGCCGAGTTGAGCCCACCGCCGCGCCGCGCCGGCTGAGGCTCAGCCGACCGGTAGCTCGAGCGCGAACTCCGGCCCGTCGACCACCACCCGGCCCCCGTGGCGCTCGGCGATCGCCGCCACGATCGACAGCCCCAGTCCCGAGCCCGGCCGCTCGGCGGCGTCGGGTCCGCGCCAGAAGCGCTCGAACAGATGCTCGCGCTGGCCGGGGTCCGGTCCCGGCCCCTGATCGCGGACCGCCACCCGGGCCACCGCATCGGCGCCGATCACGCTGACGGTCACCGTGCCGCCTTCGGGGCCGTGCACCAGCCCGTTCTCGATCAGGTTCGAGACGGCGCGGCGCAGCGCCTCCTCGTCGCCGGCGACGGTGACGGCGTCGAGCCGGCCGGCCAGCACCCGCCGGTGGTCGTGCGCCGCCACGGCGGCGCGCACCAGCCGGTCGAGCTTCACCGGCTCGAGCACCCGGGAGGCGGCGTCTGCACGCTCCAGAGCCAACAGAGCGTCGACCAGGTGGGCCAGCCGTAGCGCGTCGTGGCGCAGCTCGTCGAGGACCTCGTCGTCGGCGCCGTGGCGGACCGCGTACTCGACGTTTCCGAGCAGGGCGGTCACCGGCGTGCGCAGCTCGTGCGAGGCGTCGGCCAGCAGCCGGCGCTCGCCGGTCCGGGCCTGTTCCAACGAGCCCAGCATCCGGTTGAGCACGCCGGTGAGCTGGCCGATCTCGTCCAGCGTGGGGGCGGCCGGCAACCGCCGCGACGGATCGGCGGTCCGCTCGATCTCCCCCGCCGCCACGGCCAGCCGCCGCAGCGGCCGCAGCCCGCGCCGGGTCAGGACCGCGGCCGCGATCGCCGCCAGCACCACGATCGCGGCGCCGGCCAGCGCCACCGCAACTCCGAGGCTGGAGATGGTGTGGGAGATGTCGCTGGTGTCGGAGGCCACCAGCACCGCGCCGCCGGCGGCCGGACCGCCGGCCTGCGCGATCGGAGCCGCGTACATCCGGTACGGACGGCCGTCGAGCTCGATGTCCTGCACCCCGGTCCGCCCGCGCCGGCGGGCCGCGTCCGCGAGTCGGCCCTCCGGCAGCAGCTGTGCCCCCAAGGTCAGCGACCGGGCCACGATCCGCCCGCGCGCGTCGAGCACCTCGACCGCGAGCTGGCGCCCCGAGCCCGGGCTCTCCAGGGCGCCGGGCGAGCTCAGGACCGCCGGGGCCGAGACCGCGAGCTGGGCGACGTCCTGCGCGCGCTGGCGCAGCGCCGTGTCCAGCGAGCTGCGCAGCTCGCGGTTGGCGACCACCACCGTGACCACGGCAAACAGCACCACCGCGGCCAGGATCGCCACCACCGCGGCCGCCGTGAGCCGCGCCCAGAGGCTGCTCAGCAGCCGCACCGAACCCCCGGTGGACCCAAAGCTCTCAAAGTTGTGTTTTCATGATCAAAGGTGACAGGGAGGGTTGACGTGAAGCACCACCGCGGCTCCTGGTCGGCCGCCACCGCAAATGAGGGCCAGATGTGACCCGCGAGGTTGGCTCCGGCTCCCCCGCCAGGGTGCTGCTCGTGCAGGAGGATCCGCGGGCCGCGATGCTGACCGGGGAGATGCTCCGCGCGGCCTGGACGCAGGCGGTGGTGATCGCGCACGCCCAGCGCTTCGCCGACGCCGCCCAGGAGCTCCGCGACCACGGCGCCACCTGCGCCCTGCTCGACCTTCCCACCGCGGAGGGCGATCCGCTCGAGCCGCTGGAGCACCTCCGCAGCGCCGCTCCTGACGTGCCGATCATCGTCCTCTCCGATCGACCGGACGAGGAGATCGGGCTGGCCGCCGTCAAGGCCGGGGCCCAGGACTACCTGCTGAAGTCCGAGCTCAACCCCGCCCTGCTCGCCCGCGCCGTGCGCTACGCGATCGAGCGCAAGCGCTCCGAGGTCGAGCTCGCCCATCAGGCGCTGCACGACCCGCTCACCGGCCTGCCCAACCGCGCTCTGTTCAACGATCGCCTGACAGTGGCCCTCGATCGCTCGCGGCGGACCGGCGCGCCGCTGGCGGTCCTGTTTCTCGACGTCGACAGCTTCAAGCAGATCAACGATTCGATGGGGCATCCCACGGGCGACCTGCTGCTCACCGTACTGGCCGGTCGCTTCCGGGAGATGCTGCGCCCCATGGACACGGTCGCCCGGTTCGGCGGCGACGAGTTCACCTTCCTGTTCGAGGAGCTCGAGAGCGAGCGCCAGGCGCTGCTGATCGCAGAGCGGATCAGCCGTTCGGCCGGTCGGCCGCTGACGGTCGATAGCGGCGAGGTGTCAGCGGCGGTGAGCATCGGTATCGCCATGGTCACCGATCCTTCGGTCGCGCCCTCGCAGGTCATCCGGGACGCCGACGCCGCGATGTACCGCGCCAAGGAGCACGGCGGCGCCCGACTGGAGCTGTTCGACGAGTCTTCGCGCTCGCGCGCCAGCCAGCAGCTCGAGCTCGAAGCGGCGCTCCGGTCCGCTCTGAAACGGTCCGAGCTGCGGGTTCACTACCAGCCGCGGGTGTCGCTCAACGGGGGAACTGGGCTGGTGGGGTTCGAGGCGCTGTTGCGCTGGGAGCACCCGGAGCGGGGGCTGATGCAGCCGCGCGACTTCATCGAGGTCGCCGAGGACACCGGCCTGATCGTCCCGATCGGCGACTGGGTGCTCGAGCAGGCGCTCCAGCACGTGGGGCGCTGGCGACAGTCGCGACCCGGGGTGACGATCTCGGTCAACCTGTCGGCCCGCCAGCTCGAGGATCCGGGGCTGGTCACCCGGCTGGCCGACACCATGCAGGCCAGCGGCGCCGACCCCAGCGCGCTGTGCCTGGAGGTGACCGAGGACACCGTCCAGCACAACCCGCAGCGCACCTTGTCGATGCTGCTGGCGCTGAGCGAGATCGGGGTGACGCTGGCGATCGACGACTTCGGGATGGGCCACTCGTCGCTGGCCAGCCTCAGGGACCTCCCGGTCGACACGCTCAAGCTGCACCAGAGCTTCGTCTCGACGCTGGGCCGCCAGCCCGCCGAGACGGCGCTGGTGCGAGCGGTGGTCGAGCTCGGTCACGCGCTCGGGCTCACCGTCGTCGCCGAGGGGGTCGAGACCGACACGCAGCTCGCTCACCTCAGGGATCTCGGCTGCGACGGCGCCCAGGGTTACCTGTTCAGCCAGCCGGTGCCCGAGGACGGAGTCCACGAGCTGCTCGGCTCGCGCTGAGCGCCGGGCGCCGAGAGCGCACTGGCGGCGCGGAGCGCAGGAACCGCAACTAGGCCCGCAGGACGAAGCCGGACCCCCTGAGGGTCTTGATCAGCGGCGGCTCGCCGAGCTTGCGCCGCAACCGGGTCACGTAGCGGTCGACCACGTTGGCCTCGGCGGCCCCCTCCCAGATCTCATCGATCGCCCGGTCGCGGGTCACGGTGTTGCCCGGTGCGCGAAGCAGCAGCTCGAGCAGCGCCGCCTCGCGGCCGGTGAGCACGATCGAACGCCCGCTGCGACCGGCGGTCCGCGTCTCCAGGTCCAGCGTCAGGTCGGCGTAGGAGAGCACCGTGGGGGCCTCGCGCCCGCGCCGGGTCAGCGCCCGCAACCTCGCGATCAGCTCCTCGACCGCGAACGGCTTGACCAGGTAGTCATCGGCGCCGGCCTCCAGGCCGGAGACCCGATCGGCGACCGCATCGCGGGCGGTCAGCATCAGGATCGGGGTCGGCAACCCCTTGACCCGCAGCCGCCGGCACACTGACAACCCGTCGATGGCCGGCATCGCGACGTCCAGCACGATCACGTCGGGGGCGGATCGCTCGGCGGCCATCAGCGCCGCCGCCCCGTCGCCGGCCACCGTGACCTCGAACCCCTCGGCGCCGAGGGTGCGCGCCAGCATCCGCCGCAATGGCGGGTCGTCGTCTACGACCAGTACCCGGTCGCGAACGCTGCCCGTGTCATCCACCGGCGACATCGCGCCGCATGAACACCAAGAAGCACGCCAGCAGCGCCGGCAGGCCGTAGAGCGCGCAGACCCAGGCCGCGCGCACGATCGGCTCCCAGTCGATCGGCGTCCGCAGCAGCCCCTGCCAGGCGTTGAACTGGGTGCTGAGCAGGTACGGCTGCAAGCTTCCCAGGCCCGGCAGGATCCCGATCAGCTGGATCAGCAGCGACACCATCAGCGTTCCCACCACGGCCGCCGCACTGTTGCGCGTCAGCGCCGACAGCAGCAGCCCGATGCAGACGATGGCCGCAATCGGGATCAGGTAGATGAGCAGGCTGACGTACACCAGCTCCAGCGCCTTGGGCGCGGAGACGATCGTGCCCGAGAGGCTCTGCAACGAATTGAACCCCGACTGGATGCTGCCCGCGATCACCGCCACCGTCCCGCAGATGAAGATCGCCAGGATCGCGTAGGTGGAGGCGGCCAGCGTCTTGCCGGCGAACACCTGCCAGCGCTCCAGCGAGCGGGTGAAGATCGTCTTCAGGGTCCCGTTGTGGTCCTCGGAGGCGAAGATGTCGCCGGCCACCAAAGCGGTGATGAGCGGGAACATCCAGACCGCGCCGAACAGCAGGATCACCAGCGGGACGGCCAGGCCACTGCGGTCCAGGTAGGAGGAGAACGCGAAATCCCCGCCGCGGCTGCGGTGTCGGAAGTGGATCGCCAGTACGAACAGGATCGGCACCAGCACGGCAGCGCCCAGACCCAGGTAGGTGCGCTTCTGGTGGCGCAGCTTGAACAGCTCCCAGCGGTAGACGGTCGCGACCGAGGGCATCAGCGGGCCGCCTGGGCGGGAGCTGGGTCGGAGGGCGGAGCCGGCCCCTCGGGCTCGTCGCCCTCGGTGAACCGGAAGAACAGGTCCTCCAGGGTGACGGTCTGGGGCGCCAGCGCCCGGATCAGCGCGCCCGCCTCGATCAGCGCCTGCGAGAGCTCGGCGGCCGTCGACTCGTCGGAGGTGAACGTGATCCTTGCGTTCTGGCTCCGGACGTCGCCGACGCCGGGCTGGGCGCGGCACACCGCCAGGGCCAGCTCGTCGTCGGTCGTCTCGAGGCGATAGGAGGTCCCGGCGCCCCGCTTGAGCTCCGCGATCTCGCCCTCGTAGACGATCCTGCCCGAGCGCACGATCGCCACCCGGTTGCAGACGTCCTCGACCTCGGTCAGCAGATGGCTCGACAGCAGCACGGTGATGCCCTGGTCGGCGAGGCGGCGGATCAGCAGCCGCATGTCGCGCATGCCCGCCGGGTCCAGGCCCGTGGCCGGCTCGTCGAGCAGCAGCAGCCTGGGCTGGCGCAGCAGCGCCGCCGCGATCCCCAGCCGCTGGCGCATCCCGTGCGAATAGCCCCCCACGCGATCCTTGGCCCGGTCG
Organism: Solirubrobacteraceae bacterium; assembly: GCA_036502145.1. Taxonomy (GTDB): domain Bacteria; phylum Actinomycetota; class Thermoleophilia; order Solirubrobacterales; family Solirubrobacteraceae; genus Palsa-465. Next base: position 7,735 of record DASXZB010000142.1, read on the forward strand.
GTGAGCTCGACGGTCTCCAGCGCGGAGTCGACGCGACCGGAGGCGCCGCCGCCGTCGTAGGCGGCCAGCATCTCCAGGTTCTTGCGGGCGCTCAGGTACGGATAGAAGGTCGGCGCCTCCACGAACCCGGCAACCCCCTCCAGCGCGCGAACGCTCTCCATGGGGTCACGGCCGAACAGGCGAACGCTTCCCTCGGTGGGCCGGATCAGCCCCAGCATCATCCGCAACGAGGTCGTCTTGCCCGCGCCGTTGGGACCCAGGTAGCCGTACACGTCACCGGTGTTGACGGTGAGGTCGACACCGGCCACGGCGGTCAGCTCGCCGTAGCGCTTGACAAGCCCCCGAACCTCGACCGGCGCGAGGCCGTCGCTCACAGTCCTCGCGCCGCCGCGTCGGCCGCCGTCGACGGGACCGATCCGATCACCGTGTAGGCGACGCCACCGCGCGTGAACCGCACCATGGTCCCCAGCGCGGTATCGAGCTCCTGGCCGGTGGCCCCGCGGATCGAGACCGTGGGCAGCGACAGGCCGCTGCCGACGCCGCCGCCCGAGGCCGGGTTGGCCGCCTTGCCGGCGGGGGCGGTCTGCTCGAGCACCGCGATCCCGCCCAGGTTCTGCCCGTAGCTCACGAGCGCGGCCGGCTTGCCGCCCCAGTCCATCAGCTGCACGCTCTGGCGGGGCAGGCCCACCAGCTTGCGCGGGGCCACGAGCTTGAACGGGAGCCGCTGGGCCACGGCCGCCACGCCGGTGATCTGGTGGTGGGCGCGGGCGCCGCGCTTGGCCGCCTTGGCGATCTTTGCCGCCTTGGCGTCCGTCGGGCTCTTGCCGGCCGAGGAGACCTTCACGACCTTGGAGCCGGCCGGCGGGGTGACGTTGAAATCAGACGCCGGGACCGTGCCGTAGGAGATGTTGGTCGCCTTGAGCTCCAGCACCGGGGTGGCGTTGTTCTTGGCGTAGACCGCGACGCGCAGCGGGACGCCCTTGATCGCGTCCCAGGCGAGCTGGGCCTGTCCCAGCAGGCCGCCGTCGTGCTTGGGCGAGACGCTCACCGTGTAGGCGGACTGGCCGGCGACGTCGCTGGGAATCGCGCCGGAGACGTTGACTCGCTTGCGCAGCTTGTTGAGGTCACGCTGCAGTTGGTTCATCGTAGGAACGGCCTGACCGGCCGTGGTCTTGTCCTTGGCGCCGGCCTTGTCGGCCGGCAGCGTGCCCTCGTAGACGGTGTGCGACGCCGGATCGGAGGCCCAGAACGAGCGCTTGTTGACCACGACCTGGGCGTCGCCGTTGTCGGACTGCAGCTCCAGGCGCAGACGGTGGTCGTTGGAGAGCCACAACCGCCCGGTGGCGCCCTGCAGAATCGGGTCGACGTTCTGCCCGGTGAAGGCTGAGGAGTCGATCAGGTGGTTGGTGAACGAGATGTCAGCGGTGATCCCGGTCACGGCCGGCGCCGCCAGCGCCTTGTGGGCCGCCGAGGCCAGAGGCTGGTTTCCCGGGACGGGACCGGTGCCGGACGCGGCAACGGCGATCGCGGTTCCCGCCGCTATCGCGACGGCGAGGCCGACGATCGAGGCCAACAGACGGCCGGTTGAGACTGTGCGAATGAATTTCATCGGGACTCCGCCTTTCCGGGGACGAGTCCAAGTTCGCAGACAAGCTTGAAATTACTCTGACAGATGCGTCAGCCCGGCTCGCCGGGATCAGCCGATTCCCGAAAGCGGCTGCGGCGGTGGCTGGCCGTGCGGCGGCGGGTCGGCTGCCACCAGTTGCGAGACCGTGACCAGGTGAAAGCCGCGCTTGCGCAGCCCGCGGATGATCTTCGGCAGCGCCGCCGCGGTCTCCGAGCGGTCGCCGCCACCGTCGTGCATCAGGATGATCGCCCCCGGAGCGATCCCCGTCAGCGCGGCGTGGGCGATCTTCGCCGTCCCCGGCCGCGAGTAGTCGCTGGTATCGACGCTCCACAGCACCATCAGCAGCCGCTGGCGCTGGAGGATCGACAGGGTGGTGGCGTTGAACGAGCCGTATGGCGGCCGGAACAGCGAGGGCTGCGGCGCGCCGGCGTGGCGGATCGCCTCGGCGGCGCCGGCGATCTGTTGGCGCTGAGCCGTGGACGAGATCTCCTGCAGGTAGGCGTGGGTCTCGGTGTGGTCGCCGACCTCGAACCCGTCGCGAGCCTCGGTCCCCACCAGCCGCGGGAACGCCCGGACCTCCTCGCCGATCGTGAAGAAGGTTGCGGTGGCGTGATCGCGCCGCAGGATCGAGATGATCTTCACCGTGTACGGCCCGGGTCCGTCGTCGAAGGTCAGCGCGACGTCGCGGCGGCGGCGGCCGGCCAGCCGCACGTACGGCGTATAGGCGAGCACCCTGCCGACCTGCCGGTGCTCCAGCTCGGCTTGATCCTGGAGCGGCTCGGTCAGCCGAGGGTGGGCGCGACTGGAAGCGGCGGACTTGCCGTGATCAGCCCTCACCGCGGCGCGCCCTTCGGCGGCGCCGGTCCGGCCGTTGCCGCCGGTGCTCACGCCGACCAGGAGGGCCGCCGCCGCGACCACCATCGTCATGGCCACCACCGCCACCCGCCGGCGCCGGCGCTGGCGGCGCTTGAGGGCGCGTCGGGCGCTCAGTTGACCCGCGGAAAGCGGCACCCAGGGGCGCCCCGCCTCATCAACCCGAGCCTCACTCCTCATTTGGGGCCGATTCTGCACCGGGGAAGCGGTCATTCATAGGCTTGCCGGGAACGTTGCAGCGGTTGGTACCGTCGGCGGCTGAGGAATGTGCCGCCCGTTTGGAATCACATGTGCCGCCCGCTCGGAGTGACCGGCGGCAGCGAGCCCGTGAAGGTATGACCGCGACGCAACCCACCACCGAGCCGGCGGACGTCCCGGCCGCCGGCTCCCTGCCGCTCCCGCCCGGCCCGCGCCTGCCGCGCGTCCTGCAGACGTTCGGCTTCCTGCTCGGCGGCGCGCGCTTTCTGGAGGCCTGCCGGCGGCGCTACGGCGACGCGATCACGTTCGGAACGCTGTTTGACCAGCGGTTCGTGATGGTGTTCGACCCAGAGCTGGTCAAGGCGGTGTTCAAGGGATCCAACGAGCGGCTGCACGCCGGCGAGGCCAACGCGCTGCTGGGGCCGATTGTCGGCCAGCGCTCGGTGCTGTTGCTCGACGGCCCCGAGCACCTCCGCCACCGCCGCCTGCTGCTGCCGGCGTTTCACGGCCAGCGGATGCTGACCCACGCCGAGACGATGCGCGACTCCGCCGACCGCGAGATCGACGCGTGGCCGGTCGGCGAGCCGTTCAGGCTGCTGGAGAGCATGCAGTCGCTGACGCTGCGGGTGATCCTCAAGGCGGTGTTCGGTTACGAGCCCGGGGCCGCCGAGGAGGAGCTGCGCCGGCGGCTGCGAGCGATGATCGAGCCGCTGTCGCGCCCTCGCGGGCTGATGATGATCTCGGCGGTGGTCCGTGGCCGTGACGATCGCCGGGCGGCGCGCGAGTTCGAGGCCCGCAAGCATGCCGTGGACGAGATCGTCTACGCGGAGATCGCCCGCCGCCGCCAGGAGCCCGACCTGGCCGAGCGCGACGACGTCTTCTCCGCCCTGCTGCTGGCGCGCGACGAGGCGGGCGACGGGCTCTCGGACCGCGAAGTGCGCGACGAGCTGCTGACGCTGCTGCTGGCCGGACACGAGACAACGGCCACCGGCCTGGCTTGGACGCTCGACCTGCTGCTGCACGAGCCGCGCGTCCTGGCCCAGGCGTCCCAGCGCGAGGATCGCTATCTGGACGCGGTCGTCAAGGAGGCCCTGCGGATGCGGCCGGTGATTCCCGGGGTCGGCCGGGTGGTCCGAGAGGAGCCCTTCCGCCTCAACGGCTACGAGGTTCCGCCCGGAATCGAGATCAACCCGTCGATCCGCACCATCCACCGGCGCGGCGACCTGTATCCCAACCCGTCGCGGTTCTGGCCCGAGCGCTTCCTGGCGCCCGACGCCCCCGACACCTACACCTGGCTGCCGTTCGGGGGCGGCACGCGCCGCTGCCTGGGCGCCAGCTTCGCGCTGGTGGAGATGCGAACGGTGGTCTCGCGGGTCCTGGAGCGCACCGCGCTGACGGCGGCCGACCCCCGCGTCGCCAAGGCGCAGTTCCGAGCCATCACGCTGGCGCCCAAGGGCGGCGTCCGTGTGATCCAGCCCCGGGCACCGCTCCCCGCCGCCTAGGGTTACCTTCGGCCGCCGATGCTGCTCTACAACAACGCCCTATCAGGCAACTGCTACAAGGTCAGGCTCCTGTTCGCGATGCTCGGGATCGACTACGAGCGCCGCGAGCTCGACGTGTTCAATCGCTCCGACCGTCCCGAGGTGCTGGGCGAGCTCAACCCCGCGCTGCGGGTCCCCACGCTGGTGTTCGACGACGGCAGAGCGCTGGCGGAGTCCGGCGCGATCCTGTTTCACTTCGCCGAGGGGACCGAGTACCTGCCGGCGGACGGGTTCCAGCGCGCACAGGTGCTGCAGTGGCTGTTCTTCGAGCAGTACAGCCACGAGCCGAACATCGCCGTGGTCAGGTTCTGGGAGATGGCCGGGATCCACGTCCCCGAGGCCGAGCTGGAAGCCAAGCGCAAGGCCGGCGCGGCGGCGTTGCGCGCGCTCGACCGCCAGCTGGCAACGCGGGAGTTCCTGGTCGGCGACCGCTACACGATCGCCGACATCGCCCTGTTCGCATACACCCACGTCGCCCCCGAGGGAGGCTTCGAGCTCCAGCCCTACCCCGCGGTGCGTCAGTGGCTGACGCGGGTCGCCGCCCACCCCGGCCACATCGCGATCACCGACTGACCGCCTCCGGGCCCGCGGCGTTGGCGACGATGGCGTCGTGGACGTAGCCGGACAGCCCGGCGGCGACCCTGTCGTAGTTGGCGGCAAAACGGGGATCGCCGATGAACAGCTCGGCCAGGTTGCGGTGCATCTGCGGGGAGACTGGGAAGAACCAGCGCGTCAGGTGAGCGCGATGGCGCTCGGCCACCGCCCGGGCCGGCTCGTCGCCGGCCGGTTCGCCGGCCGCCATGAGCGCCGCGAAGTCGCCCACGACCTGGTCGGCCTCGGCCCGGATCTCGGCCCACTCGCGGTCGCCGTACCGAGCGGTGCGACGCGCTGACTCCCGGTAGGCCTCGGTGTGGCCACAGCGCTCCCTGGCTTCCTCCTCGTACTGGCTCGGGTCGAAGTCCTTGAACATCTCGCTCTCCTTGATCTGCACTCCGGTCTGGTGGGCTGACAGCGCCGCGTCGATGGCTCGTGCGGTGGCGGCGAGTCGCTCGGCCTCGAGCTCGACCAGCTGGCGCTGCCGGCGCAGCGCCTGGATCCGATCGTGGCCGGGGTCGTCGAGCAGCTGCTGGATCTCCTCGAGCGAGAAGCCCAGCTGACGCCAGACCAGGATCTCCTGCAAGCGCGTCAGGTCCTCGTAGCCGTACAGCCGGTACCCGGCGTCGGACCGTCCGCTCGGGCTGAGCAGACCGATCTGGTCGTAGTGGTGAAGCGTGCGGACTGTGACCCCGGTGAGCCGGGAAACCTCGCCTACGGTTCGCATGCGGAGCACCGTAGAGCCTGACGTGGCGTGAGAGTCAAGGCCCGCCATCCGAGGTCACTCGCAGCGCGAGCCACTAAGCTGGCGGCGATGCGCGACGCTCTGATCTGCGAGCCGGTTCGCACCCCGGTGGGCCGGTTCGGCGGCATGTTCCGTGACGTGCCGGTGACCGACCTCGCCACCACGGTTCTCAAGGCGCTGATCGAGCGCGGCAAACTCCCCGTCGACCAGGTCGATGACGTCCTGCTCGGCCAGGGCTATGCCAACGGCGAGGCCCCCGCGCTGGGACGCGTCGCCGCTCTCGACGCCGGGCTCCCGGTCGAGGTGCCCGGCCTGCAGATCGACCGGCGCTGCGGCTCGGGACTGCAGGCGGTGATCGAGGCCGGCATGCAGGTCCAGACCGGCGCCGCCGATCTGGTGCTGGCCGGCGGTGCGGAGAGCATGAGCCAGACCGAGCTCTACTCCACCAGCCTGCGGTGGGGCGCGAGGTCGGGCGGCGCGATGCTCGAGGACCGGCTGGTCCGCGGACGGGTCACCGCCGGCGGCACCCACTACCCGGTGCCCGGCGGGATGATCGAGACCGCCGAGAATCTCCGCCGCGAGTACAAGATCCCCCGCCGGGAGCAGGACGAGCTGGCGCTGCGATCCCATCAGCGCGCCGTCGACGCCCACGAGCGCGGCGCGTTCGCCGAGGAGATCGTCCCGGTCGAGGTCCGGGACCGCAAGAACGGCACGCGCACGATCGACCGCGACGAGCATCCCCGGCCCGACGCCACGCTGGAGAGCCTCGGCTCGCTGCGCCCGGTGATGATCCGCAAGGACCCCGAGGCTACGGTCACCGCCGGCAACGCCAGCGGCCAGAACGACGGCGCCGCCGTCTGCATCGTCACCCACGCCGAGCGCGCCGACGAGCTCGGCCTGCAGCCGTTCGCGCGGCTGGTGAGCTGGGCCGTGGCCGGCGTGGCGCCCAAGACGATGGGCATCGGGCCGGTTCCGGCCACTGCCAAGGCGATGGCGCGTGCCGGCCTGTCTCTGGACCAGATGGACCTGATCGAGCTCAACGAGGCATTCGCCGCGCAGGCGCTCGCCGTGCTGCGGGAGTGGGACCTCGACGACGGGTTGGAGCGAGTCAACGTCAACGGCTCGGGGATCTCCCTGGGGCACCCCATCGGGGCCACCGGCGGCCGGATCCTGGCCACGCTGCTGCGCGAGCTTCGCCGCCGCGGCGGACGGTACGGGCTGGAGACGATGTGCATCGGCGGTGGCCAGGGCCTCGCCGCGATCTTCGAGAACCTGCAGCCGGCGTGAGCCCCCTCCCGCCGGGTGAGGAGACCCTGCGTGAGGTGGTGCAAACGCTGGCGCCGATCGAGCGCCGCGCCGGCTCCGACGGAGAGCGCCAGGCCGCCGACTGGATCGCGGCCCGGCTGACCGCAGCCGGCTGCCCGGCCCAGGTCGAGGCCGAGGAGTTCCGCGACGGCTACGCGCGCGTGATGAGCTTGCTGTCGGGTGCCGGCGCGCTCGCCGGATTGACCGCGCTCGCCGCCCGGCGCCCCATGGCGCGACGCCTGGCCGGCGGCGCGGCGGCGGCGGTCACGGCCGCGATCGCCGACGACGTCTCCAACGGCCCCCGGCTGGCGCGCCGCGCTTGCGCCGCGCCGAAGACGACCTGGAACGTCGTCGGATCGTGCGGCGACGCCGGCGCGCAGCGCACGCTGGTGGTGTTCGCCCACCACGACGCCGCCACGGCCGGAATGATCTTCGACGACCGCGCCCAGCGATGGTTCGGAGAGCGCTTCCCCGGGTTGCTGGAGCGCAAGGACACCTCGCTGCCGCTGTGGTGGCTGGTCCTCGGCGGCCCGCTGCTGGTCGCGCTCGGCGCCGGCCGCGCCCGGCCGGCGATGCTCGCGGCCGGGGCCGCCGGCTCGGCGATCGCCGCCGCGGCCTTCGAGGACGTCGCCCGCGGCCCGGTGGTCCCCGGCGCCAACGACAACCTTGCCGCGGTGGCGGTGCTGGTCGCGCTCGCCGAGCTGGTCGCTGCCCAGCCGCTCAGCGGGCTGCGTCTGCTGCTGGTCTCGTGCGGTGCCGAGGAGGTGCTCCAGGGCGGCATCTACGGCTTCGCGCGCC
>DASXZB010000143.1:0-10224 GCA_036502145.1 Solirubrobacteraceae bacterium
ATGGACCCTTCTGGCGTCGCTGGCCGCGCTCGGCCGCCCCGGCGGATGGTCGGCCTACTTCCGGCTGACCACTCGGCCGATCGACCAGAGCCTGTCCGAGCTCCCGGCCGACGCGGAAGCGCAGGCGCAGCGGCGCGCCCAGGTGCTCGCCGGCGGCTACGTGCTGCGCCGCGCGCCGACGGGGCCGTCGGTGACGCTGGTCGGCGCCGGCGCCGTGATGCCCGAGCTGCTGGCCGCCGCCGACGAGCTGACCGAGGCCGGCACAGCGGTCGACGTGGTCTGCCTGACCTCGCCTGACCTGGCGTTCCGCGCCCTGCGGGCCCGCCAGGGACTGGCCGACGGCCCCGAGGAGATCCTGGACGTGCTACTGCCCGCCGACCGGGCAGCGCCGATCGTCACCGTGCTCGACGGCCATCCGCACACCCTCAGCTTCCTGGGCTCGGTCCGCAACGTTCCCGTGGCCTGTCTGGGGGTGGACGACTTCGGCCAGTCGGGCGACGTCGAGGATCTCTACCGTCACTTCGGGATCGATACTGAGACCATCGTCGGTGCCGCACTGGACCTGATGCCATGACCGAGATCACGATGCCCAGCCTGTCGGACTCGATGCAGGAGGGGACCATCCTCAGCTGGCTCAAGGAGGACGGCGAGCGGATCGCGGTCGGCGACGAGCTGCTCGAGATCGAGACCGACAAGGCGACGATGACCTACGAGTCCCCGGCCGAGGGCACGCTGAGGATCGTCGCGACGGTCGGCCAGACGCTGCCGGTCGGGGCGCCGATCGCGCATCTAGGGGTCGCTGGCGAGGCCGACGACGACGGCGGGCCCGTTGAAGGGAGCGGGCAACCGGCCGCGACCCAGCCTGTGGAGCCGGCCGAGCTGGAGCCGAGCGCGGCGGCGCCCGCGCCAACTGCCAGCGGCGGCAACGGTTCGGCGGCGGATGTCAGGGCGACCCCGCTGGCTCGTCGCCTGGCGCGAGAGCACGGTGTCGAGCTGGGCGAGCTTCAGGGCAGCGGGCCCCGGGGGCGGATCACCCGTGCCGACGTGGCCGACCGGGCCGGCGTGGGCGTGGCGCCCGCGCCCGCCCGCGGGCCGACTCCGTCCGCCGCCGGGCCGACTCCGCCCGCCCCGGTGCCGACTCCGTCCGCGCCAGACCGGCATAGCGGCTCGGACGCCAGGACCCAGCCGCTGAGCCGCCGCCAGCAGCTGATCGCCCGCCGCATGGCCGAGGCCAAGGCGACGATCCCGCACTTCCAGGTTCAGACCGAAGCCGAGGTCGACGCGCTGCTCGGGTTGCGCGCAGAGCTCAAGCGGGGCGTCGGCGAGCAGCAGCTCGTGCCGTCGGTCAACGACTTCATCGTCAAGGCCTGCGCGCTGGCCCTGCGCAAGCACCCGCGGGCGAACGGCTCATACCGAGAAGGGAGCTTCGAGCTGCACCAGCGGATCAACGTCGGGGTGGCCGTGGCCGCCGAGGATTCGCTGATCGTGCCGACGATCTTCGATGCCGACGAGCGCTCGCTGGGGGACATCGCGGCCGAGTCCCGCCGGCTGGCCGAACGGGTCCGCGACGGCACTGTCACGCCGCCGGAGCTGTCAGGCGCCACCTTCACCGTCTCGAACCTGGGGATGTTCGGGATGACCGCGATCACGCCGGTGATCAATCCGCCCCAGGCGGCGATTCTGGGGGTCGGCGCTGCTCGTGCGCTACCGGAGCTGGTCGACGGCGGGCTGGTCTCGCACCACCTGCTGACGCTGACCCTGAGCTGCGATCACCGGATCCTGTACGGCGCCGACGCGGCGCGCTTTCTCAGCGATATCCGGCTCGGTCTCCAGACACCGCTGGCGCTGATGCTGTGAGGGCGGCGCCGAGGTCGTCGATCAGGTCGGCGACGTCCTCGACTCCCACCGACAGCCGAAGCGTTCCCGGGAGGATCCCGATCGCGCTGCGCTGGTCGGCCGACAGCTGACGATGCGAGGTGTTGTAGGGGGCGCTGACCAGCGATTCGACGCCCCCGAGGCTGGTGGCCTGGACGATCAGGCTCAGAGCGTCCATCAGCGCGCCGGCGCGAGCGTCGCCCCCTTCGGCCCGGAAGGTGACGATCCCCGAGCCCCCGGCCAGCAGGGTCCGGGCCAGGGCCACGTCGGGATGGTCGTCCAGCAGCGGGTAGCTGACCGCCTCGACCTGGTCCTGCGCCCGCAGCCAGCGCGCGATCGCCAGCGCGTTGTCGTTGTGGCGCTCCATCCGCAATACCAGCGTCTTCAGGCTGCGGTCGAGGGTGGCGGCGGTGAGCGGGTCCAGGCAGCCGCCGAACGTCTTGGCAATCGCCGTTATCCGAGCGACCAGCGGCTCCGAGCCGGCGACGACGCCAGCCATCAGGTCCGAATGACCGCCCAGGTACTTGGTCGCCGAGTGCACGACGAGATCGAAGCCGTGCTCCAGGGGCCGGACGTTGACCGGGGAGGCGAAGGTGCTGTCGACGATCGCGGTGGCGCCGTGATCGCGGGCCAGGCCGGCGATCGTGGGCAGATCGGCCACCCGCAGCATCGGGTTGGACAGCGTCTCCACATACGCCGCGTCGGCGCCGGGAAGCTCGCGGCGCCAGGCCTCGAGGTCGCTCATGGCAACGAAGGTCACCGACCGCCCGGACTCGGGGACGACCTGGTCGAGCAGCGTAAACGCCTCACCGTAGAGCTCACGCGCGGCCACGATCCGGCCGCCCGGCGGCGCGGCGGTCATCACCGTGGCGGTGATCGCCGCCATGCCGGAGGCAAACGCCTGCGCGGCCGGCGCGCCCTCGAGCGCCGCGACCTTGGCGGCGACGGCGTCGACGGTGGGGTTGCCCAGCCGCGAGTACCACCAGGTCTCGGTCCCGCCGGTCCGCGCGATGTCCTCATAGGCGGCCCCGTCCAGTTCGTAGGTCGAGGACTGGAACACCGGCGTGGTCATCCCGCGCGGCCACGGACGGTCCGGCGCGCGCCCGCCGTGTACCGCCGCGGTCGAGCTTCCGGGGCGGACCGTGTTGTCCTGGCGGGCCATGCGATGACCTTATCGGCCTCCGGGCTGCCGGCGGACCGCTGAGGGTCTGTCGGCTGGCGGTCTGTCGGCCGGCTGCCGAGGGAGGGGCTGAGCGCCCCGGCTCGACGCCGGGCTGCGCCAGCCCCTCCCATCGCCAGAAGCCCTACAGCACGACGATCCCGGACGGCGCCGAGTCGGCGGGCAGCGCTGTCGGCGAGGACGGCAACTCGGTCAGGTCGCCGCCGCGCACGGCGAAGGCGCTGACCACCTTGCCACCGCCGCCAACGACCCACAGGGTGTCGCCGGCGGGGCTGAGCCGGGCGTCCACCGGAGCCAGACCGGTCGGGTCCTTGAACCCGGTGCTGCCGAGCAGCGCCAGCGAACCGTCGCCGCCGATCGCGTAGCGCGAGATGCTCGGCTGCCCGGTGTTGACGGTGAACAGGAACCGGCCGTTGTGGCTGATCTCGACCCAGCACGGAGCTGTCTGGCCGTCAGGGAACGGAGACGAGCCGATCGAGCTCAGGGCGCCCGCGGACCCGTCGCGGAACGCGGAAACGGTCCCGGCTGCGGTCCCGCCGTGCGCATTGGAGACGTAGAGCGCGCTGGGATCGGTGGGACTGAACTCGCTTCCGAACGGACCCGGACCCTGGGCGGCGTACGGAGAGCCCGGCGCTGCCGTCAAGCGGCCGCCGGACCCGACCACGAAGCTGTCGATCTGGTCGGTCCCGACCCGTGTGCCCACCAGCCGGGTTCCGTCACCGTTGAACAACACGTCGCCGGGCGTTGCGGAGTCAAGCAGCGGGAAGGTCGTGCCCGGGAGGGCGACCAGGCGGCCGTGGCGAGTCAAGGCGAAGCCGGTGTAGTCGCTGCCGCCGGCTCCGGCGTTTGCCACGTAGACCAGGTGGTCATGCACGGCGATGCTGACCGGCTTGGCCCCGTCCGACGAGACGGGTCCGCTTCGCACCAGGGCCAGACGCCCGTCGCGGTGCACCCGCAGGACCGAAATCTGGTTTGAGCCGCCGTCGACGGCCAGCAGGTAGCGGCCGTGATCGGCGGACTGAAGGGCCCCCTGCGAGGCCAGTCCCGACGCCGTGCCGGCGCCGCCGGTGGCGAACGGCGAGCCCGGCAAGGCCGTCAGGGTGCCGTCCAGGTGACGGGCAAAGCCCGCGACAGCGTTCGCCGGGGCGGTGTTGTCGTTGACGTATACGTATCCCACCACCGGCGAGCGATGGTCAGAATGCGCAGACGCGACCGCCGGCGCTACGGCGAATGCCGCCACCAGCGCAGCGATCACTGACACGCGTGCGAGCGTGCGCATGCGTTCTCCTTTGTTAAGTTATTACGGGAATGTGACAGTGCGATCCACTGTCACTGTGTCCCCCGACCGTCACCATTGCAGCAACGGTCAGTGTGAGGGTCAAGGGCGACCGGAGCCTTGATAGCGACCGTTAAGGTCTGCGGCGGCGCGAGCCGACCGATGAGGTCTGCGGCGGAGCGAGCCCGCCCAGGGGGGCTCCGGGATGGGTCCGGTTTGCCGCTTAGCGGGCGCGGGTAGAAGCGCGGTCTGGATGTCGCGAAAGCCGCTACGGGCTCTGGTGTTCGGTGTATTGGCGGCGGCTGCAGTTTTGGTCAGCCCCGGGACCGCCGCCGCGGCCGGAGCTCCGGCTTCGCGTCCGGCCGGCGCGGCGCCCGGAGGACCGGGAGCGCAGTCCTATCTCGACGTGGCCCGCAAGGACTGTCTGGGCACCGCTCCCAACACCACCTCCAAAGTGTGGTTCACCGTCGCCGGCGGAGTGCTCTCAGATGTGTACAGCCCGACACTTGAGAACACCAACCTCAAGACGCTGCAGTACATCGTCACCGACGGCAGGACGTTTGCCGACCTCCAGCAGCGCGACATGGCCTATTCGGTCAGCTCCCCGGATCGCAGTGGGATGGTGTGCCGGGTGACCAGCACCGACGCCAAGCACGGCTTTGCGCTGACCACCGACTACCTCACCGATCCAGACCGCGCCAGTGTGGTGATGCGCACGACCCTCGAGCCTCTGGCCGGCGCTCGGCGCAGCCTGAGGCACCTCCAGGTCTACGTCCGCTATGACGCCACGGTCGACAACACCGGCGGTGGAGGCACTACGAACGGAGGGCCCAACGACGCCACCGTGGACCCGGCGACGACCGCGCTGGTGTCGTCGGATACAACCGTTCCCAGCGGACCGTTCGCGGCTCAGGTTGTCGGCGCGCTGGTGGGGAGCCGGCCGTTCAACGCCGAGTCGAGCGGGTTCGTGGGCACCGCCAGCGACGGACTCGTCCAGCTCGACGACCACCATCAGCTGATCAGCCGCTACCGATCGGCCGACGACGGCAACGTCGTGCAGACCGCCCGGGTGAAGATGGTGCCCGGGCGCCCGTTCCGGCTGGCGCTCGGCTTCGGTCCCAGCGCCGCGGCCGCCACGAGCACCGCCGAGCGCAGCGCGCGGCGGCCGTTTGCGCGGATGCAGGCCGACTACGTGCAGGGCTGGAGCGCCTATGACAGTGGCCTGCGTCGTCCTCCCAGCGCGTTGCCCGGGTTCTCAGGCGCGCAGAATGCCGCGATGCAGCGGATGTACTGGCTGTCGGCCAACGTGGTCAAGGCAGCCGAGGACAAGACCAACGTCGGCGCCTTCGTGGCTTCGCCAACCGATCCGTGGGGGCAGGCCGTCCCGGCCGACACGACGCATCCGGGCTGGACCTACCGCGAGGTATTCGCCCGCGACAGCTACGAGACGTTCACCGGCCTGCTGGCCGAGGGCGATCGGAACAGCGCGCGCCAGATGGTGTCATTCCTGTTCGACCGCGCCCAGCAGCCCGACGGCAGCTTTCCCCGCGACTCGCTGTTGGACGGGGCGGTCGCGCCCGACACCTTCGGCCTGTCGGAGATCGATGAGGTCGCATACCCACTGCTGATGGCGTGGGAGGCCGGCTTTGCCGGCGACGCCGCGCTGTACCGCGACCACATCCGACCCGCCGCCGATTACATCGTCGATCACGGTCCCTCGACCGGCGCCGAGCGGTGGGAGGAGCACCCCGGGTACTCGCCATCGACGATCGCGGCCGAGATCGCCGGCCTGGTTGCTGCCAGCCGGCTGGCCCAGGCCGCCGGTGACCCCGCGCGCGCGAATCTCTACCTGGCGACCGCCGACCACTACCAGCGCGAGGTCAAGGCTTGGACCGTTACCACGACCGGCCCCTACGACGGGCACCGCTACTTCATCCGTGAGTCGGTGAGCGGGAATCCCAACACGGCCCAGACCTATGACCTGGGCAACGGCAGCGCCAGTGGCGTCGATCAGCGGTTGATCATCGACGCCGGCTTTTTGGAGCTGACGCGGTTGGGCGAGCTGCCGGCGGACGACCCTGACGTGCAGACTTCGCTGGGAGTCGTCGACTCGGTGCTCCGGAGCCCGACGCCGTCGGGACCTGGATGGCACCGATATGGCATTCAGGCCAACGGGTCCAGCGACGGCTACGGCGACTGCTACAAGCCCGACCCGACCGACTGCGCGCCGACGGGCGCCCCCTGGTTCGGACCGGGGAAGGGGTCGGGGCACCCGTGGCCCCTGCTCAGCGAGGAGCGCGCCGAACAGCAGCTCCAAGCCGGCGACGGCACCGGAGCCTCGAGCCTGGCCGTCGACCTCCAGCGGATGGCGTTTGGCGTCGGTCTGCTGCCCGAGCAGATCTGGGAGGATCCCAACGATCCCGCCTCTCCCTACGGCGCCGACCCGGCCACGGCGTCGATCGGCTTCGTAAACGGGGAGGCCGCCGGCTCGGCGGGACCCCTGGTGTGGGCGCAGGCCACCTACGTGCGGCTGGTGCGCGACCTCCAGAGCGGGACTCTGCTCGACCAGCCTACGATCACCCGCGCCCGCTACCTCGATGGCGCCGGCCCCAGCCAGCTACCGGTCTCGATCGCTTCGCCGGCCGACGGATCGACCGTCTCGACCTCGACGACGGTGGTCAACGGAACCTCCGCGCCGGGAGCCCGGATCGAGGTCGAGGCCGGCCAGCCGAGCTCGGCCACCAACCCGACGGTGCTGCGCGAAACCATCGCCGACACCGCGGGCCACTTCCAGGTCTCGGTCCCGACGCCGTCCGGAAAGACAGTGATCACCGCCGCGGCGACACGCGGTCAGGACGCCACCGGCTGGGCTCAGGTCGCGGTCACCGGCAGCTGAGAACGGGTCCGTGGCGTTGCGCGCTGGCCCGTGGGGTAGCCGACGCCGGACGCCCGGGAGCTCAGCTCGCCAGCCGGCGGGCCGCCTCGGCGATCACCTCTTCGCGCTTGCAGAAGGCAAACCGCACCAGGGTCCGCGCCGGCGCCTTGTCGTCGTAGAAGACGCTCGTCGGGATCGCGACGATCCCGTAGCGCTCAGGCAGCGTGGTGCAGTACTCGACCGCGTCGGTGCCGACGTCCACGTTGACGAAGTAGGTCGCCGCCGGGACCAGCGGCTCCAGCCCGGCGGCCCTCAGCCCGGCGCACAGCTGGTCGCGCTTGCCCCTCAGGTCGTCACGGAGCGCCTGCAGCACCGACGGCGGCAGGCGCAGCGCGGCCGCCGCCCCGTGCTGCAGCGGAGTCCCGCCGGCGAAGGTCAAGAACTGCTTGACCGTGCGCGTGGCCGCCACCAGCCCGGCCGGCCCCGAGCACCAGCCGATCTTCCAGCCGGTGAACGAGAACGACTTGCCGACGCTGGAGATCGTCAGAGTCCGCTCGGCCATCCCCGGCAGCGTCGCCGGTGGGATGTGCTCGCCGTCGTAGACCAGGTGCTCGTAGACCTCGTCGCTGATACAGATCAGATCGTGCTCGCGGCAGGCGGCGGCGATCAGCTCCAGCTCGGCCCGGTCGAGGACCCGGCCGGTGGGGTTGTGGGGCGAATTGATCAGGATCACGCGCGCGCGAGGGGTGATGGCGGCGCGAAGCGCATCGGCGTCGAGCGCGAACTGCGGCGGGCGCAGCGTCACCGGCCGGCGCGTGGCGCCCGCAAAGGCGATGCAGGCGGCATAGGAGTCGTAGTAGGGCTCGAGTACCACGACCTCGTCGCCGGGATCGCAGAGTGCCAACAGCGCGGCGGCGATCGCCTCGGTGGCGCCGAAGGTGATCAGCACGTCCTCGGGCTCGAGGCCGTAGCAATGGCGCTGGTGCTCGAGCACCGCCTCGCGCAGCACCGGCACGCCCGGCAGTGGCGCGTACTGGTTCTCGCCGCCGCGCAGCGCGGCCACGGCGGCCTCGATCACGGCCGGAGGCCCGTCGCTATCGGGAAACCCCTGGCCGAGGTTGATTGCGCCGGTGTCCACGGCCAGGGCGGTCATCTCGGTGAAGACGGTGGTCCCGAGTCCGCCCAGGCGCAATGCGCGGTGTCCCATGGGGAGCAGATCCTTTCACGCGAGGGTCCCGCGTAGAACGCCGGCGCTATGCGAACTCGATAACCCGCCGCAGCTTTGGATTCCGCTGCCGGCGCTCGATCGAGCGGGTGTTTGGACCCAGGGGGGCGATCTGGTGATGGGTGCTGGAAAAGGTACGAATATGGTCGCTTTTCCGGCTCGGTCCAGGCGTCGGTCGGCGCCTGTGGGGCACGGTAAGCACCGTTGCCAATCGCGTGCGCCCCTGGGTGGGCGACACCCTCCGAGGAAAGAGCCAGGCGCCACCGTCGCGGATTGCGTGGCAGGTTCAGCCTGCGTGGCGCTGCTCTTCGGGCACTTCGGTTTCGGATGCGTCTGCGAGCTGGGCGGCCACCGACGAAAGCTGACCGAACGCGCGGGCGAGCGCGGCCATGCTGTCGCCTTCGAGGGCCAGGCCGAGCTGCTTGACGGCCTTGTCGAACTGCGACCACAGCGGCCGTGGGCCGGGGCGACCGCTGCCCTCTTCGAGGCCATAAGCCAGTCTCAGCTTGCTGGCGCCCGGGCGGGGGTTCCATTCAACGTTGGCCAGATCGGCCAGGGTGAGGACGCGGCTGTGGTCCTCGGCTGCCTCGGCCAGGTTGCGCAGGCGAGCCGCATACGGGTTGAACGCTTGAACTGCCGCCGCCCAGCGCTGATCGGACCTGCGCAGGTGCTCGATCGCGGCCTGCCTGGAAACCAGCGGCTCGCTCAACGTGGCCTCCGAATCGGCCCCGCCGAACTGGCGAGATCGAAGCTCGCCTCCGGTCCATGCTCGCCCCAATCTTCGGGCAGTTCGCGATCCCCGGCGCGGCCGCGACGGGGATGGCCGATTCTGGGTTGATCGGCGAGCATCTGGTCCAGGTCGCCGCGATAGACCAGCCATTTGCGGCCGCCCTGTTTCTGCGCCGGCAGCCGCTGCTCCTTGACCCATAGGCGCACCGTCGACGGGTTCACTCCGAGTATCGTTGCGATCTCCGGCAGGGTCAGCAGATCGTCGTCGCTCACGAAGGAAAGTCTAGCGCTATTAGTGCTACTGTGCGGTCTGGGAGATGCCTCAAGGGCAGGACAGCAGCCAGGAAGGTCAGGGCGGCAGGGTCGCCATTCTGGAGGATGCTCGCAAGCGTCGCGCGGATCGCGGTGCCGCGGTTTCCACGGCCGAGCTCGAGCCCGGCGGCTACGAGGACTTCTGGAACGGCAACCCGTCATTTGGGCTGGCGGACTCGCTCGGCGACAAGCCAGACGAGGACCAGGACCCAGCGCCACCGGCCGGCCTCGCTGGGCCCCGTTTGCCCCGCCGCCTGGGACTGCGGAGGCGGGTGGTGGGCATCGGCGCTCTCGCGGTTGCCGCGGCCGTCGCCCTGACCGTGATTGGAGTCGACGGAAGTCATCAGCCACAAGTTTCGGGGCGGGTCATCGAAAGCGAAGCCATCGAGCCTTGGCATCCAGTCCTCAGTCGGCCGATCCACGCCGGGGTCACACACCGCGCGCACCGTGCGAAGGCGGTCCGCGGGACTCGCCGGCGCGGCGGCGGCCGTCACCCACGCGCGACCAGTAGCCACCGGTCTCGAGCGGCGGCCTCCGTCCCGGTCGCGCATCACAGCGTCGTGGTGAGCACTCCGCAGGCCACTACACCCTCCGCTCCGCAGACGACTCCCACAACTCCCGTCAGTGGGGGGAGTTCATCGTCTTCGTCTGCCTCTATGTCTTCGACGAGCCAGCCGTCTGGCGGCTCGGGCAGCCAAACGCCTACCTCGACCAAGTCCCCGGCATTCGGGCCGACCGGCTCGCTGGGCCCC